>NZ_JBMOUI010000005.1:0-437037 GCF_049319765.1 Paenibacillus sp. S29
ACCAGAGTCCATCCAGTCGCATCATCTACAAATTGGAACCATTCAGGGTGTGCATATCGCATCACAGGCGATATCGAACGATGCTTTACAGGATGAATCCGTTACGTCCGACAAATTGGCGGATGAGGGCGTGACTGCCGCTAAGCTGTCTGCCCACTCGGTCCAGCCGTGGCACATTACAGACGAAGCGGTGCAAGCCAATCATTTGGCAGAAGAGTCCATCCAGTCGAACCATTTGGCCTCGGAATCCGTCACCTCTGATCATTTACAGGCTTCTTCGGTGTTTGCGAGACATCTGGCCGTGGACAGTGTGTCAGGTCGTGCGCTTCAAGCAGAAAGCGTCACCTCGGAAAAGCTGGCGGCACGCTCGGTGCAAGCCACGAATCTCGCGGAAGGCAGCGTCGGCCCTTCGCAGTTGTCTGAGCATGCCGTACATCCCCGGCACTTGGCAACGGGCGCAGTACAGGACAGAGCGTTGGCAGAGGGGGCAGTGAAGTCCGTGCATATCGCACCGGAGTCCATTCAGCCGCACCATCTGCACCTTGGAACCATTCAGGGTGTGCATATCGCATCACAAGCAATATCGACTGATGCTTTGAAGGATGAGTCGGTTACGTCCGACAAACTGGCGGATGATGGCGTGACTGCTGCCAAAATATCTCCTCATTCGGTCCAGCCGTGGCATATTACGGACGAAGCAGTGCAAGCCAATCATTTGGCAGAAGAGGCCGTCCAGTCGAGCCATCTGGCTCCTGAATCTGTCACCTCTGCCCATTTGGAGGCTTCGGCAGTGATGACCCGGCATATTGCCCCCGGGAGTGTATCGGTTCACGCGCTCCAGGCAGGCAGCGTGAACGCTGAGAAGCTTGCGCTTCGGGCGGTGCGTGCTTCGAATCTGGCAGAAGCCAGCGTAAACTCCGTGCATTTGACGGAGCATGCCGTACACGCTCAGCATTTGGCCGATGGGGCGATCCAAGGGTCCGCACTGGCAGAGGGCGTGGTGCAGTCCAGGCATATCGCGCTGGATTCAATCCAGTCGGAACATCTGCAAGCAGGGGCAATTCAGCCACAGCATGTAGGCTGGCAGGCGGTGGCTGAGGATGCTATACAGGAAGGTGCGGTGACGTCCAGCAAGCTTGCAGATGGAACGATACAGTCCCGCCATGTGGCTGAGGAAGCTATTGAAAGCCACCACATTGGAGAGGAAGTTATTGATTCGCATCACCTAAAGCCGGGCTCGGTGACACTGGCTCAGCTGTCCACAGATATTCATCTCTCCGGACTTTTGCCAGAGGAAGGTGTCAGTGGCGACAGACTTCAGGCAAACAGTATATCTCGCAGCCATCTGCAAGCTCAGGCCGTCGACAGCGAGGTACTGAGCCCGGAAGCTGTGGGACCAGAGCATCTGCAGGCTGCTGCGGTACAAAGTCATCATGTGGCAGAGCAGAGCATTGAAGGTCATCATCTGGTGGAAGGCTCTGTAGGCTCACGTGAGTTGGAGCTGAACGCAGTGAAGCCGGAGCATTTGAGCATCACTCCGGTCCGTACTTGTGCGAATCAGCCCGCATTGCAGCAGTTTGGCAGAGCGCCGTTTCTTTTGAAAGGTAGTGAAGGAGAGACGGAAGTGACCATTGTATTCGGGGAGCCTTTTGTAAACCCAGACTACACGTTGGTAGCGATGACGAACCACCCTCTCTTTCATGCGACGCTGAAATCTCAGACGCCGAATGGAGCAGTGATCGTCGTAACCAAGTGGAACGAAACCTCGCATAACTATGGTATTATTTCCTGGATCGCCATTGGCTAGTGAAGATGGTTATTGTAGAACTCATAGCGTACAGACTCATGTAATTTCTAAATACATGAGTCTGCACGCTATTTCATATACTTTTCACACATTTGCTCCACAATTATCCCGAATTCTCCTGATAAGCTAAAGATACTTTAAAGGAGAGGTGATTCAATCATGAAAAAATGGACTAAAAATGCAGCAGCCGTATTGACCGTAGTAAGTGTACTGGGAGGAGCAAGCAGTGCATTCGCCGCTACAGCAACAACGACTCCAGCGAGCACTGCACCAGCGACCAAAGCTCCTGCGTTTACGACTCCGGCTACCAAAACACCGGCGAAAGCACCTGTGACGAAAACACCTGTGGTGAAAGCACCCGTTAAAAAAGCTGCAACAGCTCATAAAACAACAACCAAAGCGAAGAAAGCCCCTGCCAAAAAATCCGTTGCGAAAAAAGTGGCAAGCCACAAAACAAAAGCAGTGAAAGTGCAGCACCGTACAGTTAAACATCATGCAAAAAAACATAATGTTGTTAAACACAAAGCAACAACTCATAAAACTCGTGCACATCATGCCGTAGCTAAAAAAGTGATCCACAAGGCTCCAGTAAAAAAAGTAGTCCCAGCAAAAACAGTGAAAACAGCGCCAAAAACAGCTGCTAAAGTAGTAACGACCAAGAAATAAGATTGATGTGTAATTAGCTTTCAGCTCGCCTGGCATATACAGCAGCGATTCATGATAAGAAAGACGGGACCGGGAACGGTATACCCGTCTTTTGTCTATTCTGCTGGGCTTCTGTTAAGCTTAAAGAGAGGATGGAAGCATCCAGAACAACGGCAAGGGGTTAAGGCCATGACAAAAATAGTAGTAGTGGATGACGATGTGTTCATTTTGCAATTAATATCTGAATATTTGAAAAAAGAATCCTACGAGGTCACTTCCTTTTCCAGTGGTAAAACACTGGTAGAGCATATCCGTACGAACCGTCCGGATTGTCTCGTTCTTGATATTATGATGCCTGGCATTGATGGGCTTTCTCTACTGACTCAGCTTCGTGATTTTACAGAAATGCCGATCATTATGATCTCTGCCCGTGGAGAAGAAAACGACCGTATTCACGGGCTGGAGCTGGGATGCAGCGATTTTTTGACCAAGCCCTTTAATCCAAGAGAGTTGGTAGGAAGGGTTAAAGCGATGCTGAGACTGAGCAAGGCCGGAATGTCTGCATCGGACGATAGACAAGCGGCAGGAAGCGCAGATCTTTGCCATGCGGGCAATCTGTGTATTTTTGCTGACTTTCGTAAAGTCACAGTGGACGGACAAGAGCTAAATTTGACCTCACGTGAATTCGACCTGCTGCTGTTTCTTGCGAATCATCTGGAGAGACCTTTTGGCAGAGAACATCTGATTCAGCAGGTATGGAGCTATGATTTTATAGGTGATGTGAGAGTCGTGGATGATCTGGTCAAACGGATTCGTAAAAAGTTAGCTGAATATCACTCTACGCTCGTCATTAACACCGTATGGGGTTTCGGATATAAAGCAACAGTTCAGGAGTTGTAACCATGCGTACGATGAGAGCTAAAATACTGCTTTCCCTGTCCATCGCCATGCTTATTACCGTCTGTATTACGGTCGTTTTATTCATCAGGCTTATCGACGACATTCTGGTGAATCAGGCCAAATCCAAGCTTCATGAGCAGGCGCGCAAAGCCGTCCATATTATGAGCGACGGAGGCTTTGATCGACTGGATAATGCTGAATTGAACTATGTTATCAAGGGCGTGCTTTTATCTGCCGATTACTTTATTTTAAGCACGGATAACCGCATCATCGACTCAAGCGTCTCTGGAATGGAAGGCAAAAAGATCGAGCATTTGCTTTTGATCCGCCAGGGATTTTTTGCATCGGTTCATCCGTCTCCCCAGGATCTGACCGCTACACATGAAGGGGTAGCTGTGCTTCAAGGTAAAAAGGTACTGTTTACGAATGAAGAATTGCCCGGACAGCCTTTTCGTATTTTTGTATACTCACCCTTATCTTCTTTGCGAGCACTGTATGTACCGTTAATGAGAACCACATTACTGTCTATCATCGCGGGTTTTTTGGTGATTCTCGTCATTGGTCTGATGGTTGTCTCACGTCTGGTGCGTCCGCTCAAACGATTGAAAGAGGCGGTAGGCAACTACGAACCGAATCAGCCACAGGATAGTGATTTTCCGCAGGCGGATAAAAGTGAGATCGGCGAGCTGATCGGTACTTTTCATTCCATGTCCGCCCGTATTCAGCAGCACCACCAGGGTCAAATTGAATTTCTACAAAATGTATCTCACGAGCTAAGGACACCGTTAATGTCCATTCAAGGCTATGTATATGCCATTCAGGATCAAGTGGTATCCCAGGACGAGGGGCTGAGTATCATCAAAGTGCAGTCCCAGCGGTTAATTGACATGGTGGAAAAGCTGCTCCAGCTATCGAGGCTGGAAGCGTTGAATGAGGAATGGCCTGTATCTCTAATTGATCTAAGAAGCATGGCGGAGGATGCTGTTCATCTATTGATGCCGGTGGCTGCTGAACGTTCTATCTCGCTTCGAGTGGAGGGAGAGGGCCTGCATGTGGCCGTTCCGGCCGAGCAATTGTTCCGTATGATGTTGAATTTGTTGCAAAATGCAGTTCGGCACACCTCTACGGAGGTTGTCATTTATTTGGAGATAGGGACAACACCGGAGGTTGTATGGGTTATGCATGTGGATGATGATGGAGGAGGGCTGACCGAACAAGAGGCAGCCGAGGTGTTCGGAAGATTCTATGCGGGCTCGAATGGTGTCACAGGTCTTGGATTGGCTATTTGTCGTCAAATTGCTACCCGATTGAACGGAGAACTACTCTGCACCCGTTCGCCATTGGGTGGAGCACGCTTCAGCTATATCCAGCACATGTTATAAATGAGTACAAAAATGGGTAAAAATGATCGTTTTTTCGGCCTAATATCCCACTTATCTAACATAGTATGAGAGGTTTTTGATGATATTTTAGATATAGCTTGACTGGTAGGTACTAAACTGAGTAAAATTAATCGTATATACCTTGACTCCTGGACGTCGTTTTTTTAGATAGTGGTCAATAATAGTGATGAATAATAAATGAAAGAGTGATGAGATGAACCGCCTTTTGGAAGTGAAGGACTTAACGATATCTTTCAAGACCCGTCAGGGACTAGTGCAGGCCATTCGTGGCGTAAACTTTCATGTCAATAAAGGAGAGACGCTGGCGATTGTGGGCGAATCCGGCTCAGGCAAAAGCGTAACCTCACAAGCTGTTATGAAGTTGATTCCGACCCCTCCGGGCATCTATCAAAAGGGTCAAATTATGTTTGACGGACAAGAGCTGATTAATAAAACAGAAAAACAGATGCAAAAAATTCGTGGTAAGGAAATTGGCCTGATTTCTCAGGACCCAATGACTTCGCTTAACCCGACGATGAAAGTCGGCAAGCAGATCACGGAAGTGCTTTTCAAGCATGAAAAAATATCCAAGGATGCTGCTCGCAAGCGGGGTATTGAGTTGCTGAATCTGGTAGGTATTCCACATCCTGAACAGCGTTTTAACCAATATCCGCATGAATTTAGTGGCGGTATGCGTCAACGTGTCGTCATTGCGATGGCATTGGCTGCTAATCCGAAACTTCTGATTGCCGATGAGCCGACGACTGCGTTGGACGTAACGATTCAAGCTCAAATTTTGGAGCTGATGAAAGATCTTCAGAAAAAGATCGATACTTCCATCATCTTTATTACGCATGACCTCGGTGTTGTGGCGAAGATGGCGGACCGTGTTGCCGTTATGTACGCAGGACAAATCGTGGAAACAGGTACGGTTAATGAAATTTTCTACAACCCGAAACATCCATATACATGGGGCCTTCTCGCTTCTATGCCAAGTTTGGACAGCCATGGTCAGAAGCTGGCAGCTATTCCGGGAACACCTCCGGATCTGCTTCACCCACCTGTAGGGGATGCTTTTGCAGCCCGCAGTTCTTATGCTATGAAAATTGACTTTGAGAAAGAGCCTCCACTCTTTCAATTATCCGATACGCACTTTGTAAAATCATGGTTGCTGCATCCAGATGCGCCTGCGGTTGAGCCACCAGAAGCGGTAAAGGCTAAACTTCGCAAGCTGGATAACGCATTTGAAAAGCCGGTTTTGGTAGAACAATACGGCAGTTAATGCGCAACGTAATTTATAACTAAACCAATGAGAAATAAAAAAGGGCTGTTCTCTCCGTGTGGAATCATTCTACGGAGGAAACAGCCTTTTTGGTGTAATATCGCAGGTTGTATGCGCCTGTGGTTATTGGTGTTAGCGGGCAGTGCTTACAGCTTACCGGAACCAGCTTGGGAAGTGACTTCTGTCTTCACACTGGCGGATGGGGAAATTTTATCGTTCAGCGATGGTTTCCAGCCTACAGAGGAGCTAAGACCCGCGCTGGAGCCTGCGTTAACAGCTTGTCCATTCAGGATTGTGCCCGTATCTGACAGGGCAGTTCCTCCAAAGACAGTCACGATTTTAGCTGCAGATAAACCGGCAACGTCAATGACATTGTTTTCGGCGAAGATTTTGGAGGATTTACCTGCACCCCATATATACAGTAAAGGATATTCGGAGCGTTTTACATCACCTGTATAGTAATTGTTGTACAGATGGACTTGTCCATACCGTACACGTGGTGTGCGTTGTACCGTGTTTTCATAATAGTTGTGATGCAAGGTTACACGTAAAGCTCCTTCATCTGCTGTTTTGCTGTCACTGTTGCCAATAATCGACGATTTATCATGATCGTAAAAATGATTGTAAGAAACCGTAACCAGATCGCCTTGGTTAATCACATCAAGAAGTCCATCATGATGCTGGTATTCTTGACCGTAAAAGGTACCGTTTTGGCTATCGGGGTGAGACCCATCATTGAAGGTATTGTGATCTACCCACACATGTGTGGCGCCGTTAACTGTAATACTGTCATATTCCGAATTCCAATTGCCTGTGCTGCCGTCTGTTGGGTCCCACTGAGGGAAATAATCGTAGGCATCCTGGAATTCAATATTACGGATAATAACGTTGTCTGTCCCTTTTTTCAGCTGGAGGTTTGCGCCGTTAATGACGGCGTCGCTACCCAGCCCGACAATGGTTGTATTGGACGGAATATCAATAATGACACGACTGGCTTGATTTTTTTGTGAAGCCTCGCGTGCCTTTTCCAAAGTGCCGGACGGAGCCTTTTTCCCCCAGGTGGATGGGTCATACGCTTTGAGGTAGGCGTCAAAATTATATTTAGGGTCCTTGTAGTCGTCCAATCCTAACGGTTTATTATTGTCATCGACGTTGGCATTGATCGTGCCTTTGACATAAATAATTTTAGGCGCTGTGTTGCTGCTTTTGCCTAAGGCATCGACAAGTTGCTTGCGATTCGTTACGGTGAAAATATTGGAGGTAGTCGCCGTAGCTCCACCTGTTGTGCCTGTAGAAAAGGCTGCCCATCCGTTTTTGCTGCCGAGCGTCTCCTTGCCAATATCGCTGGCTGCATGAGCAGGTGCACCTATAGGAGCCAGAGTAGTGAACAGTAGAGCCGCTGCGATTCCGAGTGAAAATCTCTTTTTCATAAAATACCTCCGTATATTGGATTAATGGAGTAGATGAACGAAGGGAGTCCCGGGTGCTCCTGTGGTTTCTACATTTTCTATCATACTTCGTGTTCCAGTATTTGTTAATATAATAAAAGTTACATACTAAAATTTTTGTCGAATTTTTTATATAATTCAATAGACCCCTTCTTTTTCCAATCAAGACGTATATGTAATAATGAAAACGTTAACAATCACACGGAATAGGAAATGTATATATGAATATATGGAATTGTTTATGTTTTTTTCTCAGAATGTTAACGATTGCAATCTATATTAGTTTAGCAGATCGATTTATAGATTTTTGAAGAATCCTCAGGTAAAATGGCTTGTAATAAAGCTGAGGAGGAATGGGCATCATGGCAGAGCATTTAGCAGATATCTTGAAGTTGTTGAAGCAAAAAGAGTGGGTAGATTTGTCCCACGCTTTTTATCCTGAAATCCCTCATTTTCCAGTATTCGATAATGTTCAGGTGGATACCCTGTTTACCCACGACGATGGCTTTTTTGTAAAACAATACTGCTTTCCCGGTCAGTATGGGACTCATATTGACGCACCCGTTCATTTTGTGAAGGGCAAACGTTACTTGCATGAGCTTTCGTTGAAGGAGCTGGTATTGCCGCTAGTTGTCATTGACCGTTCAGCAGCCGTTGCAGCCAATTCTGACTATGAACTTACGGTTGCGGATATTTTGGACTTTGAGAAAGAGCATGGACGCATTGCTGATCAGTCCTTTGTCGCTTTTCGCAGTGACTGGAGCAAACGTTGGCCTGATTCAGATGCCTTCTCAAACAAGGATGACGCTGGAGATGCACACTGTCCGGGCTGGTCGCTGGAAGCGCTACGCTTTTTGGTAGAAGAACGGAATGTAGCTGCCATTGGACATGAAACACTAGATACTGATTCCTCTGTAGCTTATCGCAATGCTGGCAAGCTGGTAGGGGAATATTACATATTGGAGCAGGATCGGTATCAAGTTGAGGTGCTGACGAATTTGGACAAGCTACCCCCGACGGGCGCGGTCATATATAATATTGTTCCGAGCGTTCAGGATTCCCCTGGATTTCCGGTGCGCTCCTTTGCTATTTTGCCTTAATCATACAGTACCCAGTCATTTGAAAAAGATTATATAATTTAAAAGACCGATTCAGATATCGACATCTGAATCGGTCTTTTCTAGCTTATACGGGGTAATGTACAGCATAAATGACCGTTCAGTCCATCTTGAATCAAAAATATGAAAAGTGTTAAGTGATAATAGTGACCGTAGGCGCAGAGATGGTAGGCGGAGTTGTGATAGTAGAGGTCGTGCCGCTAAAGTCGGATATTTCTATAACAACTGGGACACCTGGTGTAATATCTACGGAGGCAATGACCAAACTTGCTGTGGTTAGAGTGAATAAGGAGCTCTGCTGAATAACTCCGTTAATATAATAATTAGAAGAATCCGTAGCCGCTAATGTCGGCAAAGCAACAACTGGAGCATCTGCGTCATCAACAAAGCTTGCGGCAGGAACAGTTGTTGTTGTTGCGCCGATCATCCCGGCTGTAATGGTTGCAAAAAAACGAGTCACGGCTGGGGTTACAGTCGTGGTTACGGCACCACCAGTTGCTACGGGAGCAGTAGCTACTGCTGTATATACAGGTTTTATGATTGGCATGGTTCTTATCTCCTTTCTTTGTGGTATGAACCATTTTGCTGGCTCTTAATCAATAAATGATTTTTTAACCTATTTGGAAACGGCATATTAACCTTTCTATTAATAATAGGGTAAATGGAGAAGCCCTATTTTGCTACAAATATAAATGGAAGCGGATACTTGGGATCGGCATGCTGCAAATGCCTAAAACCCTAAAGGGGGATATGCATACAATACATAGCATGAGAGAAGGAGGTGCATACGGCTGGTATGAGGAGACGCGATTCATCACTAAGAAGGCAAGGAAAGAGAACCGTACATTGCAAGATCAACAAACGTAAAAAGTGTAAAACAAGTTATCCATTCAAAGGTAGAACAAAAACGGGGTTCCATGCCAAAAAGCTTCCAAAGCTAATCATGCAACGGCGGTGTAGAAATATTCCTGTCAAGCGGAGGAAAAGAATGGGCCAGACAGGAAAGCGAGGTGTTCCGGGTTCGGCAGGAGCACAAGGCATTCCCGGTTTGACAGGGTTACAGGGTGAAACTGGTTTGACAGGAGTACAAGGCATTCCAGGTTTAGCAGGAGCGCAAGGCATACCGGGAACTGCGGGAGCACCGGGAGTCCAAGGAATACCAGGAATACAGGGTCCAGCAGGAACATGGGGAGCGCCAGGAGTGCCAGGTCCGGCTGGAGTTCAAGGTATTTCAGGTGCAACAGGTGCACCTGGCCCTACTGGAGCCCAAGGTATAACAGGCCCAACCGGCCCGGCAGCTGACATTTCAAATATTGAAATTGTTCCTACGGCTGAGCGGTATTTTTATTTTGCCCCTGCTACAATTGAATCTTCAATCATGATTATGGCAGATCAATTTTCTGTAGATGGTGTACAGGAGGTCTTTCAGCGTTTTAATGTCGGAAGCAACAGTTACGCCAATCTATACATTAATGGCATGATACAAGAAAGCACATTGTATAGCCTGACACCTGAATCGCTGACGATTCGCCTAAACGAAGGAGAGGCAATTCTCTCCGGCACACCTATTATTGTGGAAATTGTCCAATTTAGTGTGCGATCCAGTGGATGATACGGTTTGCGGTGAGGCAACCCAGAGGCAGATACAGCTGTTTCTTGGGGCAACGAGCCTTTGCATCCGACATGCCAAGCTGAAGACCGACTTTGGAGCCTTGGTCATGGATGGCTTGCACGACTTTTTTGCAGCGGGGAAATGTGCTCGTCGCTCCATAGGCCAAGATTGCCTGAGTCTTTTCCCTGCTGGGTGACTGCGTGCATCTCAAGCATAATTAGTCCCACCTGTCCTAGCGCCCGTTTTATTCGGTTACATATCTATTTTATATGAATAAAATGGGGTGATACACGTATTATTTAAGGTATTTATGATCATTCACTTATAAAACATATATTTTAGGTTAAAATCAATATATTTTAAAAGAAGGTATGAAGAGGGAATGAGCCTGCATAAATATAATTTGCATTTTAGTTAGTTATCGCTTACTATAAGCTTATGAATAAGAAAACACATATAGACAGCAAAAAGAAAGATATTCTGCAGGCAGCGATGTGCTTATTTGCAACCAAAGGAATTGACGGGATTTCAGTCAAAGAAATTGGAGAGGCTGCCGGTGTGACGGATGCCGCGATTTATAAGCATTTTAAGAGTAAAGATGCGATGGCTTTGGAAGTATTCGGGCAATATTGCAATAGCTACACCACATTAATTGACTTCTATCGCAAGCAGAGTGGGAGCTTCGTCAGTCGTTTCCATCAACTGGTGGATGAAGTGCTGAATATGCATGATGAGGACCAGTATGGCTTGCTTCTACTATCACAGCATCATGAGCTGTATGTTGAAGCAAGCCAGAGCCAGAATGTGCGTCAGCCGCTGGAGGCGTTGACTGAATTCATCGAACAGGGGATTCAACAAGGTGAACTGCCGAAGCAGGATGCTCAGCTATCCGGTGTGCTCATCATTGGAGCTATTACACGCTTGTCCGTGTCCAGCCTGGAAGGTGAACTTCCACAGCAGTTGGTTCCATTTGCAGCAGAGGTCAAACAACGTTTAACTGCTTTATTAAGTAAAGGTCAGTAGTGACCTTTTCTTTTTAAATATAAAGTTAGTGTTTTCTAACTAAAATCATAATATGAAGGTAGGAAGTGGTTTATATGTCTAAAAAAATATTGGTAATTCAAGGGAATCCTGTCGCTGGCAGTTATGGAGAAGCGTTGGCTCAATCCTATGTAAAAGGAGCGAAGGCTGCAGGGGCAGAGGTTCGTTTGTTGCAGCTATCCGAGCTTGATTTTAATCCAAATCTATTAGGTGGATATCGTAATAAATTGCCGCTGGAGCCTGATTTGATTCAAGCACAGGAGTCGATTAAATGGGCAGAACATCTCGTTTTTGTCTTTCCGATCTGGTGGGGCAGCTTGCCTGCGTTAATGAAAGGATTCATTGACCGTACCTTTATGCCGGGATTTGCGTTTAAGTATCAAAAAGGAAAACCCCTGCCTGACAAGCTTCTAAAAGGAAGAACGGCCCGCCTCATTACAACGATGGACGGTCCACACTGGTACTACCGATTTTTCCAGGGACAGCCTGGGCATCGAATGATGAAGGATTCCACGCTGCATCTATGTGGTGTCAAACCAGTGCATTCTACTGCGATTGATCTCATGAATAAATTATCGGATCAGCAGCGCAACGATTGGCTGAGCAAGGTGGAGCAGCTGGGACGAAGCATGAGCTAGGTTTTCGCCTGCCTGCCCCAAATCCATTGGCTACAGGTAAACCATGGTGGTATCTGATCATAATTGACCTTCAAAAAGAAAAAACACCGCAATGGGAGCAACTGGCTCGCATTGCGGTGTTTAGAATCGCTCATGTTTGCAATCAACGTTAAATAAATATCGATGCAACGATTAAAATAAATCCGATCGCTAGACCGGCAGGGCCCCAATAATGCATAGGGATAAAAAACAGGCTGTGCTGGGTTCCCATTCGATAACGTTGCCCCGTTTCCATATCAACTAGCACTTTGTCCGAGTCGGCGTTAAGCGCCTTTCCCAAGTACCAGATAATAACCCCCGACACAATGAACACAAAAGCCATCGGTAGCCGGGAATCTATGGAGTCAAGCCCTAGAGCGGATACTAAACTCCCGACAATAACAAATAAGATCCCTGGAATAACGATGTTTAAAATACCAAAACCCTTCCAAATAATCACATGAAATCTTCCTTCCTAAATTTAAATCCAACATATGTATTTATCGGTTAAAAGAGAGATTTAGTTTACAAAATGACCCATTCATTGTGGGATTTACAATGTGTAAAACTGGAAGGGATGTGTCAAAAAGGGGAGAAAAAGCTTAGTTTGCTATTTTTTTATTGTGTCGATTTTTGAAAAAAAATATGACCACCATTTAGCTATGTAGGTGGTCATATGATGAATTCAAAAATGTTCCTGTTAGTGGAACACTGTGAACAATTAATCAAGTTTATTGAGGAGCCTTTGCTCGAAGAAGATTTAATCCTAATCCGATGAAGATTATCCCGGTTATTTTGTTTAAATAGCTGCCAACCCTTTGGTTGACTTTTATTTTTTGGGTAATGTAAGAGGAAAAATAGGCAATAAACAAGCACCATAATAATCCGGTGAACGAAAATGTAAGTCCTAAAATGATAAATGGAATGGGACCAGAAGCCTTTGTATCAATAAATTGTGGAAGAAAGGCAATGAAAAACAAAGAAACCTTGGGATTCGTAAGACTTGTCATCATCCCTTGTAAATATGTTTTTCTGTTACTGTGTTGTTTATTGGATTCAGAGGCACTAAAACTTGCATTTGTTTTATCCAATAACATTCTTACTCCTAAATAAACTAAATAAATAACTCCAATTATTTTAATCATGTTGAACAAGATAATTGACTTTGTAAGTATAATTGACAAACCAAAAGCAACTAACAGCGTATGGATCAAAGAACCACTAATGATACCGAAAACAGAATACACACCGGCTTTTCTCCCCTGCGCAACACTTTTTCCAATTATATACATTGTGTCTGCACCAGGAATTAGATTTAGGAGGATTCCAGTAAGCAAAAATACTTCATAATTTACGATTCCAAACATTTTGTGTGCACCACCTCTACATTATGAAATACATTAAAAGGTAATAATAATTTAGTGAATAGCTCATTGTCAATCTTCGGTATCTGTAATACATATATGTAGGTTTACGTAAAAAAAACCGCTTTTCACCCCTCCATAGGTCTGGCATGACCTGATCCTAAAGGAGGGAAAGCGGCTTTTACAATGAGAGTATACTACGTAGTTACTCATTCACGATAATTAGCAAAAAACATGGGCAGCCTGTCCTGTGTCAAATGCCCAAAGGATGGGCCGTTGTCATATACCCGTGGAGCAGGCGACAGGCCTATTCTGCGGTTGCTTTCGCTTGTTCCGCTACGAAAACAACAGGCTTCATAATTCGACTCAGCATATCTTGCTTCGGACGATTCCAGGTAGTCCAGTCATCCAGCAGCAGACCGCCTGTGTCACCGCTATTCGGATTCAGGGACCAGTACGTAAAGTACAGGTTGTTGGCACCAATATAGTCTACGAGTGCATTTTGCCATTTCCCCTCAGAAGAAGACAAATCAACATTACGACCGCCGAATTCACCGACCAGTACCGGAGCTATGTTTTGCTTACTGATGTAGCCCCAGGTTTGATCCCAGATCGCTGGCAAGTTGGACGGGAAGGCCGGATCGTTGAACCATGGCTGCGAAGACACACCAGGGCCGTAATCATGTGGAGAATATACGACACGGTGCGGTACGTCCAGAACGACAGGATAGTTGGCTACACCTGTCAGGTTGCCACCCCACCAGTATTGGCTATTGTTGCCTTGTACATTGTGGTCTACACCTTCTACGAGAATCAGCCAATTCGGATTCACGGACAGAATCGCATTCCCTGCACGTTGTGCCGCCAGACGCCAGTCTGTGGAGGCATTGCCTGTGCCCCAGCTTGCTTGACCGTGTGGCTCATTGTGTAAATCCGCACCAATGACGGTAGGGGTGTTTTTATAACGATCAGCCAACATTTTCCAGTCGCTAATCCAGCGAGACTCAGGGTACTGGGATGTGTACCACAGCTCGGATTGCCCACCTGAGCTTGGACGGTGACGGTCAAGGATAATCTGAATACCGCGTTGTCCAGCTTTTTCGATCAGCTTGTCCATAATTTGAATCGGAGTTAATCCGACCAGATCAGGGTTTTTGTGATAATCAATACTGTCTGGACGGGAACTGGAATCGAACAACTGATTGCTGTAAGGCAGACGAATCAGATTGTAGCCTTCTTTCTTCACTTGATCTAGCATGTCGTCCATTGAACGGCTCCACAGTCCATGCAAGGTATAATTAGGGGTTTCCAAACCGAACCAGTTCAGACCGTTAAATGCCGCCTCTTTCCCGGATTCGTCTACAATCTTGTTTCCTTGGGTGTGATAATATCCTTTCACACTGGCTGCATCTGCTGAAACGGGAGTATAGCCATACAGTGTGAAGCCCATTACGAGGGAGGCAATGACGAAAAATGTTTTTTTCATTCCTTTTTTCTTCATAATTCTGCTTCCTCCTTTATTTAAAAGAAATTGTAACCGATTACATTTTTATTTTATGTTCAAATCTTCCATCAAACAAGTTCATAAAATTCGTATCTTTCTAAGATTTCGTTCGAATTCAATAGATTCGTAACAACGGATGGTTAAGCTAAGTGTCCAGCTTTTGTGGGAGCGGTTGTTTATGGGCTGGATGGCTCGCTCTAACTCTTTATTTATTATATTTTCCTGCTGTAAAAGAAGGTATATAATAAAGTGAAATTCACTTTACATACAGGTTGCAGAATATATATTTGATAAAATAACACGCCTGACATGCAGAAAAAGAAAGGAGGGTAATTATGGTAACAACGATGAAGGAAGTGGCAGAACGTGCCGGGGTGTCGAAGAGTACAGTTTCGCAGTTTCTACAAAAGAGATACAACTATATGAGTGAAAACACCAAGAAGAAGATCGAGCAAGCGATTGAGGATCTCAGTTATATACCCAATGAGGTGGCACGTAGTCTCAAGCAGAAGAAGACCTTCATTGTGGGAGTTATTTCTTCAACCATTTTATCGAGATTTACTACAGAAGTCGTGCGTGCCATTGAAGATGAATGCCAACTGGAAAATGTCCAGGTCATTGTCTGCAATACCGATGATGATTCGCTCAAAGAGAAAAAGTATGTCCAGTCGATGATTGCTCGGCAAGTGGATGGACTTATCATTTTCCCGACGGAAGAGAACAAGAAATTATATGTTTCCCTTGTCAAGAATGGCTATCCTTTCGTGTTTGTGGACCGGAAAATCGATGAAATCAGCGTAGATACGGTGCTATTGAATAATGAAAAGGCCAGCGAGCTTGCGGTTGAAGCACTCATTGAGCATGGTCATAACAACATTGGGATTATCACGTTCCCCTTAGGCAAAAAAGCGATCACTACACGAAGTGAGCGACTGTCAGGTTATCGAAATACGTTGGGCAAACATGACATACCAGTGAATGAAAACTATATCAAAAGCGGCAGATCGGATGAAATGCCCAATCTGATTGGACAACTATTCCACATGGAGAATCCGCCCACTGCAATCATTGCTACGAATGACATGATTTTGGAGCAGGTGCTGATTTATGCAAAAAATAATCATCTGACCATACCTAATGATTTTTCCTTGATTGGCATAGATGATGTATCCTTTGCGTCTTTTTATAACCCGCCGATCACCACCGTTTCCCAGCCGAGTTTTGAAATGGGGAAAAGAAGTGCCCGGCTACTGCTGGAGAAAATTGATCAAAAAGAACAGGATCATGAGGAACTGTCAGAAATCATCCGAATGAATCCGGTCATTAACCACAGAGAATCTGTCCAAAAACTGAACTGAATGATTGAATAAGTCCTTTTTATCTTTTTGAAAACGTTTTTATGAATTCTATTGTAAAAAGAAAATAAAGAGCTATAATGATCTTATGATTCGAGTCATGAATACCCTTTCATTTATGTATGTCCTGATTTTAGTGATGTTGCGATTGTAGAGAGGGGAGGAATGGAGCTTAAACGAATAATGTATGGAGTAAGTTGTGATTTAATTCACAAAAATGATTCTGCTTCTTTTTACATTCCCGGAAGGGAAATTTTTTTCGTGTATTACTAAATCGATTTAGTAAGAATGGAAAATAAATAAAAGAAAGTCGGAGATCACTATGGAAATGTTTATGAGCATTATCAGGGAGCCATCCATCATTATCGCGATTGTGACATTACTCGGCCTTATATTCCAGAGAAAGAAAGTATCAGAAATTATTACGGGAACTACCCTTTCTTTTATGGGCTTCACCATGATCAAGGTCGGCGGCGGCATTTTAGGTGGCGTTCTCACTAACTTCAGCCAAATTTTTTCTTATGCGTTCAACCTTAAAGGTGTCGTACCCAGCAATGAAGCCATTATGGCACTGACCATTGATCAGATCGGGGCGGATGCTGCGCTCATTCTGCTCTTTTCCATGATCCTTAACATCGTGCTTGCACGCCTGACCAAGTTCAAGTACATTTATTTGTCTCTTCACTTGATTTTGTTTATGAGCTTTGCCGCTACAGCCGTTATGAAAGGTCTGGGTCTCAGTTCGCTGACTACGATCATCGTCGGTTCTTTGGTAATTGGGAGCTATATGGCGGTGTTTCCTTACCTCCTCCGGAATGCCAGCAAAAACATTATTAAATCGGATGAATATACGATTGCTCATGCTTCCATGACCTCTTACATTCTAGGTACCTATTTAGGGAAAGCTTTTGGCAACCGTGAAAATGACACCGAAAATGTGAAAATTAATGACCGCATCAGTTTTTTGCGCGACCCCAATGTTGCAACGACCTTGACGATGCTTGTGCTTTTACTGGTATCTGGACTGGTTGCTGGTTCTGATTATGTCAGCAAATTATCGGATGGGAAAGAATATATCGTCTTTATCCTCGAACAGTCAGCTATTTTTGCTGCCGGCTTGTATATCGCAAAAGCAGGTGTTAAGCTGTTCACAACTGAAATTGTACCCGCTTTCAAAGGCTTCTCCCAAGTGTTCGCACCTGGAGCAATCCCTGGTGTGGATGTTCTGGTACTGTTCGATAAATCACCCAATTCCGCGTTGGTAGGCTTCTTGGTCAGCTTCTTCACAGGCGTTGCCTGCGTCTTTCTTTTCCCGTTTATCGGATTGCCTGTCATTGTGCCGGGGATCATGGCCTGCTTCCTTGCTGGTGGTGCAGCCGCGATATTCGGCAATTCCAGCGGTGGTTTCAGAGGAGCTGTTATTTCCAGTTGTCTTAATGGATTCTTGCTCTGTCTGCTGCCGGCTCTCACCTTGCCGCTCTTTTCTTTTTTGGGTGCCGAAGGGGTAACGTTCGCCGATCCCGACTTTACTACCCTTTCCGGAGTACTTTGGCTTATTTTTCGCTGGTTTTAAACTAAATCGATTTATGAGTTTTTTCAAAATAACTTATCTAAATCATTTGTGCTTAAAAAGAGGAGGAATTATCCATGTTTTTTAACGACCAAGATATTCAAATTGACATCGTTGACAGTAATACCACCCGGAAAGTGCTGGCCCACAGCGACCAGCTTATGTATGTCAAAGTGATGTTTGCTAAAGCCCAAACAGGGGAGATCCTGTTGCATAAGCATGTCCATGAGCAAGTCACTTATGTAATAAAGGGAAGTTTTAAGTTCATGATCGATAATGGCGAAACCAAGGAAGTCCAGACCGTCAAAGAAGGAGACAGCATCCATTTTCCATCCGATACTCTTCATGGCTGTATCCCACTGGAGGATGGCGGTATTCTGCTAGATGCATTTACACCAGCACGTGCAGATTTTCTGTAAATCCCCTTACAAAATACGGTTTATCTACCCCGAGATCTGGAGGGATTTACGAAGCCTTTCCGCGGCAACCAACTGAGGCGGATGATGCCTTCTGGCATGTCCAATACATTTCATTTTTATCTTTTTTAGAAGAAGACCTGCAAGTATGTTATATTTAACAAACGGCAATCGTGATGAACAGTAATATAGTGATTTTTAGAAAAGGATGAGATGATTTTGGAAAACAACGAAACTCAGCAAGAATTTGCAGAAGTATATGAGCAGCTTAAAGTAGCTGCAAACCGAACCTCCGATTGGAAAACACGCCTAGCCGCGGTAAATGATCTGGGTGCATGGAAGAATCAGCAGACGATTGACTTGCTGACACACCGTTTGAATAATGATACGGTATATGCCGTTCAGGAAGCCGCTTACCGCAGACTTCAGGAATGGGGCGAGAATGTACAGCCGCCTGTGCGCAAAGAGGGTGAACTTGTTAAGGGTCTGACGAAGATTCTGGTGCGGATTAAAAAAAGCCTGCCAGCCGACCATACCTATAACGATTTTCGCGAGAAGCTGCACAAGATGAGAGTCGATATTTATGACATCTACGAAGGCGACAAGGGTGCTGAATTTGATCAGTGGCTGGAGCAAAAATGGGCTTCGTTATCTACAAGATAATGTCTGAACCCTGTAATTGAATGTGTATTTAAGGATCATTACTGGTGATGCAGACAGAGCCTTAACAAGGATAAGGAATTATCTTTGTTAAGGTTTTTTTAGCTTGTTCTCCTTAAGAATCACGCCCTTTATCTTTATGACACTGTATATATACTTCGGCAATATGGTACGATGGGATCGGATTATTTTAGTGTGTACATGGGAGGGACTAACATGAGCAAGGCGAAGCTGTGTTTTATCGGGGCGGGCTTTCACGCTTCAACAAATATATATCCTGCTGTTATTGGGGCAGGTGCTGAAATTCAGGCGATTGCGACTAGAGATCTAAGCAGATCGAAGACAGCACTTCAGCGGTTTGGAAGCAGCGGCACACCTTATGACAATTACAAGGCTATGCTGGAGCAGGAAGACTGTGATGGAGTTGTCGTGATTGCACAAGCGGCAGATCATCCTTCGCTCGTACTGGACTGCATTAAGGCTGGAAAACATGTTTTTGTAGACAAGCCACTGGGTTGGAATGCGCAAGAAGCGGCCCAAATTGCAGATGCGGCAGAAGCAGCAGGCGTTGTCCTGATGGTCGGCTTCATGAAGCGCTACGCACCTGTATACATAAAATTAAAAGAATTAATTGAGGGTGGCTCGCTTGGAGCCGCACGCTCATTTCAGGCGAAATTTCTCGTGGACAGTACCCTGTTTTGTAAAACCGGCGAAGATTTCATGAAGCTGGCGGCGGTCCACATGGTCGATCTGGTACGTTATTTGTTCGGGGAAGTGGTACAGGTTACCGGATTTGCGAACGATAACGGTGAGTGTATTTCCCATACGATTGCCCTGAAATTTGAAAATGGTGTAGTGGGCAGCGTATACTTCGCAGGTATGACAGCATGGACACGCGAGAGTGAAGGGATCACGGTAACCTTTGATCACGGTTTTGCGAACGCGGATGAGGTGAATACACTGATCATTCACAAGTCGGAGAGTCATACAGAGCTTCCTTGGAAATCCCTTGCGGAAAACGATACGGTTCTGACACCGTCAGCCTCCGCGATGTCGGGCGGATACCGTGATTTGTACTTGCGCGGTTTTGTTGGTGAAATCGCACATTTCATGAACTGCTGCCAAGAAGGACGGACGCCTGATTCAAGTGGACGGGACAACGTGAAAACGATGGAACTGTGCGACCGCATTTTGGCTGCGCTCCAATAGGATATCTATTTTATATCCAAGCTTTGGAGCCTGGACGGTACCTTAGTTTGGGTGATTTGAAAGAAGCTTCGGTTTAACTGGTCAGTAGATGGCTCCTGCATTTGTCTGGAGTCATTTTTTTCGTTTACCCTACGATCTTTCTATTTCATAGCATTCCTGTCCATTTTGATTAATCTCTGCTGAAAATACGCCAACAAGAACGAATGATACGATAGAATAGGAAAAGGAAAGCGTTATCATCACCCATTTTTTCTGCGATGGTTCAGGGGGAGAAGGCATATGCGTTCAAGGTCAAGGTTTCAGCCATTAAACACATTACGTAATCAGATTTTTATCGGATTTATACTAGTGATGCTCATTATGATGAGTGTAGCAGGGGCGTTCATTTATCTCAATGTGTCTCACTTGTTAAAAGACAGTGCTGAGCGACATATTGGTCAGACCGCCGTACAAGCAAGCGGTAGGCTGGATGCATTAATCGGCCAGATGGACAGCTTGACGGAGCAGGTCGCGAATCACCCGTCTGTTCAGCATATTTTGCTGGAGGAGCGTAACGGGGGCAAGGTAAATTTCGGACAGCGCCAATCCCTACTGCAAGTGATGCATAGCTATCAGGCATATATGCCGAGTGTCGGCTCACTGGAGCTGTATACCGCCGAAGGGAAGATGTTGTTTCCGATTAGAGAGGGCAGTCTGGAGGAACGTATTGGACAGGCAGACATCCGGGAAGCGAATCAGATGAAAGGAAGACTGGTCTGGATCGGTATTGATCCCGAAGACCCTCGGTCACTGCTGGCAATTCGGCAGGTAAGTCTGGTGGATCGCTGGTTCTCACGAGGAGGGTACTTGATTACCCGTATGGAGCGAAGTTATTTTGGACTGAATGGTGCGTCAACAGTCAATGAAGAAGCGGATGAAACCATGCTGCTTGTAGATCGTCAAGGCCAGCTGCTGTCGGGTGAACCAATGAACCAGACGGATTTGTCAGGTGTACTGCACAGCAAGACACAGACGGTTCATATTGGGGAGCGGGAATATGTGAAGGCGGTTCAGCAGTCGGAGCGGACGGGCTGGTCGCTGCTGATCCTGATTCCGGTTAGCGTCGTCACAGACGGAATTACGGTTTTACGGACTACACTTATCATTTCCGCGTCTCTTGGTGCCGTGCTATTTCTGTTCATGTCCTTTATGTTGTCTACGTTGATTACAAGACCGATAGGTCACTTGATTCAGGCGATGCGTCGTTCACGGGAAGGGGCATTGGCCCTGAATCCAGAACCGGCAGCAGCAGTCGAGCTGCGAGAATTGAACGCAGAGTACAATACGATGATTGTCGATATTAATGAATTGATCCGTGTTATTTGTGAGAAGGAGGTTTTACAAAGCCAGACCGAGCTTAAAGCTCTGCAGGCGCAGATCAATCCGCATTTTCTTTTTAATACGCTGGATGCTTTCAACTGGTCGTTACAGGAGAAGGGAGAGGAGGAGCTTGCGGGACTGATGGTGTCTATGTCGCGGCTGTTTCGTTATGTTATCGAACCGGCTCACCATGACTCTTGGGTGACCCTCGGGGAAGAAATGGCGCAAATCCGTCGTTATCTGGAACTGATGGAGATGCGTCTGGGTGAACGTCTGAGCTGGCAAATTCATATGCCTTCAGAGGCAGCCAGAATTCCGCTTCCTAAACTGCTGATCCAGCCTATTCTAGAGAATGCCATTTTGCATGGTGTCGAAAATCGCATCGGCAACGGTCGCGTTGAAATCAGTGTCACTCCTTCGACCAGATCGGGTTGGACCAAGATCGCGGTCATAGATAACGGACCTGGAATGACAATGGAAGAACTTGCAGCTGTGCGTACAGCGTTGATGGGGGGAGCAGCCTGCGAGAGCAAGGGAACCGGTATGGGACTAGTGAATGTGCAGCGCAGGCTCACGCTCTATTATGACAGCGCATCTTATCCAACGGACGGTATGCTGATACATAGTGCTGAGCAGGAAGGAACTGTGGTCGCTTTTGAAATTCCTGATGAATATGGAGGGCGGTAGGAATGAGTGTTTCATCCAAAACCATTGTCATTGTAGACGATGAACAGCGAACACGTCAGGGGATACACCAGACATTGGAGCAATGGGCCGCCGGGAAATACCGGATTGTGACATTCGATAATGGTTTGGAAGCATTAAATATACTGCGAGCAGAGACAGTTCATCTGTTGATTACGGATGTCCGGTTGCCGGAATTCAGTGGTCTGGATTTAATCCGCTCTCTGGAACGGGATTCACGACGACCAGCGATCATTGTCATCTCGGGTTATGCGGAGTTTGATTATGTCCAGCAGGCTCTTCGTCTGGGAGCCGTCAATTATTTGCTCAAACCGATTGATAAGCATGAGCTGCTGAATGCGGTCAATGAAGCGCTTCGGCTGGAAGAGGAGCGGCAGCGGTACGAGAAGCTGGACAAGCTGGCTGACCCTGTTCTGCTAGAGCTTGATCTCCAGGCGGCTACTCTTAGTGATCCGGTACGACGTGCCTTCACCTATATGGCGGAGCATCTTCACGAATCCATTACGATGGCGCAGACTGCCGCGCATTCACACCTGAATGCGAGCTATTTTAGTGTTTTATTCAAGGAGCAAAGTGGTTTGTCCTTCAGCGAATATCTGCATCGACTGCGGATTCAACGGGCCAAGGAGCTGCTGCTGCATACCCAGTTGACGATTGCCCAAATCGGCGAGCGATCAGGCTACCGGACAGATAAATATTTTATTAAAGTATTCAAAGCGACCGAGGGGATAAGTCCTAGCCGCTACAGGCAGCAGATGCGTACAGGACCAAAGAATATTGACTGACAGTAGGTAGATCAAACCCAATAAAAGTGGAATTATACCCAATGAGTGTACCCTGTTGGAAGCAGGAATGGAGTGCTAAACTTACAAATGATAACGGTTACAAAAAATAAATACAACAAACGGAGGTCTAACGATGTCCAACGAGTATGGTTTGCGTAAGCGCTCACATCAAAAGTGGTTTGCTGGGTTGACCCTGCTGCTGTCATTCATGCTGGTTCTATCCGGTTGCGGTGCTGGTAAGGATGGTCAAGGCGGTTCCAGTGGAGAAGGGGGAAAGGTTACACTTAAAATGATGCACCTGTGGCCAGAGGGAAGCTCGGCACAGCAGAGCAAGCTTGTGACTCAGATTATAGATCAATACCAAAAGGATCATCCGAATGTCGTCATTCAGCAGGAAGTGCTGGAAAATGAACAATATAAAAACAAACTCAAAGTGCTGTCAGCTTCCAATGAATTGCCGGATATCGGCATCACCTGGGCAGCGGGTTTTATGGAGCCTTACGTTAAAGGTGGATTATTTACGCCAATGGATGACCTGTTGAATGGTTCCAAGCTGAAGGACAAATTCGTACCGGGAACGACCGAAGCTTATGCGCTGAATGGCAAAACGTATGCGCTTCCGATTGAATTGAACATTACACCTATTTATTATAACAAAGCCATATTCCAAAAATACAACTTGAAGGTACCTGCGACATTTGACGAATTTAAGCAAGTTGTGAAAACACTTACGGATCATGGAGTTGCGCCGATTGCATTGGGCAATAAAGACCGCTGGACCGGCTCGCTCTGGTATATGTATCTGGCGGACCGTATAGCAGGTAACGAAACGCTGAAAAAAGCGATTGACGGCTCAGGATCTTTCGATGACCCTGGTTTAATTCAGGCGGCCTCCGAAGTCCAGACGCTTGTGGATATGAATGCCTTTAACAAAGGATTTAACGGCTTGTCCAATGATGAGGGAAAATCCGAGTTTATGAACGACAAAGCGGCTATGTATTTAATGGCTACTTGGGAATTGCCGAATTTCACGACCAATCCTGCAATCCCGCAAGCATTTAAAGATCAAATTGGCTTCTTTAAATTCCCGATGGTTGAAGGCGGCAAGGGCAACGAGAACAGTTGGGTAGGAGGTCCGGGAGTAGGTTTGTTCGTTTCGGAAAATTCCAAGGTAAAAGAAGAGGCCAAAGCGTTCGTTGAATACTTCGTAGTCAAGTGGGGAGAGCAATCGGTCACACAGGCGGGCGTAATTCCGGCGACGAAAGTGGACACCTCCAAAGAAAAATTGCCCAAGCTGTATGTCGATTTGCTGAACGGACTGAATCAAGCCAGCAGCATTACCTTGTTCGCCGATGTACAGATGAAGCCGAATGCAGCACAGGTACATTTGAATATGATTCAGGCGTTGTTTGGTAAAGCGGTGACACCGCAACAATTTGCCGAGCGGCATAAGGCTGCCATCGAGAAAGAAAATTGAAATTGACCACCTAAGGAGGTCCGACCGTGGAAAAGGTCATGTCCAATAAGCTTGTCATTGCTCTATATGTATTGCCTTCTCTGCTGCTGTTATTCGCCGTAATATATGTACCCATCGTACTGACCGGCTATTACGGCCTGAATCAGTGGAATGGAATCGGCTCTATGACTTTTGTGGGGCTGGACAATTATCAACATTTGCTCACTGACAGTGCATTCTGGCAAAGTGCCTGGCATTCGCTGCTGTTGGCCTTGTTTTCAGGCATCAGTCTGATCGGTTATCTGGTCATTGCGATGATTTTGTCAGGAAAAATCAAGGGAGCGAATCTGCTGCGGAAAATTTATCTGATTCCCATGCTGTTATCATCTGTAGCGATCGCACAGCTGTGGCTCAAAATGTATCATCCAACGAACGGAGTGTTCAATTCCATACTGGCGTCGGTCGGAGTCCACAATCCGCCTGAATGGTTAGCTAATCCGTCCTTGGTGCTGTTTGCTTTGTTCATTCCGATTATTTGGCAATATGCAGGCTTTTATATCCTGATCTATTATGCCGGGCTGAAAAACATTCCCGAAACGCTAATGGAGGCTGCCCGGATCGACGGGGCCAGTGCCTGGCAGATTGCGACTCGTATCAAATTGCCCCTGCTGCGCGAGGTGATTAACGTTACGATCATATTGTCCATTGTCGGTTCGCTCAAATATTTTGACCTCATCTACGTCATGACGGATGGTGGACCGAATGGAGCCAGTGAAGTGATGGCCTCTTACATGTACCACCAGGCATTCCGCAGCTTTGATTTTGGATACGGCAGTGCTACAGCCTTTGCCCTGCTGCTCATCTGTCTAATCGCTACGTGGCTGATCCGCAAAGTTACGGCTACGAGTGACACCATCCAGTATTCATAATGCAGTCTTGCTAATAGATGAGGGTAACAAAGGACAGGAAGAGGGAGGAACGGATATGAAAACCCAGGCAGCCGCCAACTATCCGCTAGGAGTCGCTACCCGCGGCAAAATGTTAACTCGGGTCGGTTATGCCGCTTTGTATATCATTTTAATCATCTTGGCGGTGACGCAGCTTTTACCGCTGGTGTGGCTGATGCTGTTCTCGCTTAAAAATAATCAGGAAGTGTTTAACCTTCCGCCGTTTGCACTCCCGTCCCAGCCGCATTGGGAGAACTATATGAATGTGTGGACCAGCGGCAATATCGGGCGGTATTTTTTCAATAGTGTGTGGATTACGGTCATATCCGTGGCGCTGACGGTGCTGCTAGCCAGCTTTGTAACATTTGCCATTACGCGTATGCGGTGGAAAGGAAGTCAGTTGGTTCTCGGGCTATTTATGGTCGGACTAATGATTCCCGTCCATTCCACCTTGATTCCGTTGTTCAGTATGTTTCTCAAATTGCATTTAACAGACACTTCACTCTCCATCATCCTGTCGTATGTTGCTTTTAATCTACCGACAACGATGATGATCTTGCTGGGCTTCTATTACGCCTTGCCCCGTGAAGTGGAAGAAGCGGCCGTTATGGACGGCTGCTCCGTCAACCGGATGTTCTTCCGAATCGTGCTACCCATGACTACCCCGGTCATGGCAACGACATCTATTATTAACATGATCTATAACTGGAATGAGTTTATTTTCGTCAATACGTTCATCAGCTCGGACGAAAACAAAACACTGACCGTTGGTGTCCAGAACTTTATCGGACAATATACGACCGACTGGGGAGCTATCGGAGCTACGTTGATGATCAGCATTTTGCCCATTTTGCTAGTGTTCCTCATCATGAGTGACCGGATTGTGGAAGGAATCGCGGCAGGATCGGTTAAGGGGTAAAGCAAATATTCCCTGATTAGAAAAGCCCCCCCCTAGTGTAGACATTGGATCAAACCTCTTGGTTTGTCCGATGAATGCTAGGGGGATTTTTTTATGTGAGTCTAGTTTTAGTTGAAGGAAATATATAAATGAAGTGGAAAATCCATAGATTTAAGCTTTTCTGAAAATAAATGATGAGCAAACATGTTGATATTTATGATGCCGACCAATTGCGAATCCATCAGAGATTATGATGTGGTTGGTAACTCTGATAGGGGGATGGCAAGTTATTGTTTTGGTGCAGGGAGATTGGTGGGACTGCTATTTTTTATTTCTTCTTTAAATTGAAAAAGTCCATTCCTCTTATGATTCAAATTGGAATCGACTTTCAAAATTTTAGAGTGACCCATCTTAAAAAAAGAGTAAATGCATTTAATATATATTTAATAATGATTTCTCTAAATAATTCACTCCCCAATCTATATAATTAAGTTCATTTATTTATAGCTATGTTTAGGGCAGTAGCTTCAAAGAGTAATCCTTTTAGTCTCTAGGAGAAATTAATTTAAGAAAAGCTGCGAATGATTCACATACAAAATCTAATGTTTCGTCTTGCCAGTCTTCAAGTGATTTTTCTTCTAATTCCTCTTCGGTTATTTCACTTTCTAAAATTAAATCTTCATGGTTTTGAAACAAAATTTGGGGTTCATTTTTATCTTTCCGAAAATCAAATAAAAATTTATCTCCAGATCCATTAATAGCAAAGGGGAATATATTTTTTGGTAACGCCTCGCTCAAAGTATCATACGCCAGCTCAATTGGAGAAATTACTTCTCCAAGAACTTCTTTTTCTATTAGAGATAATAGTTGTATAGACCATGTTAATTTCCCAGGTACTTTTACAACGCCCGTAATCTCTTCACCATTTTGATCTATTATATAGGGTACCGATCCATCATGATTCAGCACAATTTCTACATACTCTTTAGGAAAGCGGATATTCCATCGCTCCTCAAGACCTCTCAATTTGCTTTCATCTAAATTTATATTATCAGACCATTTTAGCTCATATCCCATTTTAATTCTCCCTTTAATTTATTAGAGGTTTAGTCGCCATTACCCCAAATTTTATTTCCACCAGTATGATTTACTTTACCATGAACATTCTCATCTACCAACTGCATTCTTCCTGTTTCTTGATGGTGATGCCAAGTAAAGCCAGGTATTTTATCATCCCCTTTTATAATGGCACGTATTTGTTTCTTATCATATTTTAATACATCCTCTAAATATGTGTTTAAATCCAAATTTGCTGCTTTTGCCTCCAGTTTTAGCTTTTCAAAGTATAACTTTGTTGAAGCTTGTAAATGGTTAGGACGAGACATATTCAGTAGTTGTTTTGATGTGTGACTCTCTAGTAAGGAAATTTCAAATTTGATATATTTTTTGTCGAATATAGGGAAACCTAATGGATCAAATTCCACGCCTTTATATTTTGCTCCTGCATTGCCTGAATTTAAAACATTAGGACGTTTATACTTAGGGTTGTTAAGATAATTACTTTGAAGATTGTTCACTGATTCTTCTAATTTTTGCACATTAGTATAGCCCCATTTTGTAACATCCACTTTACCATCCCTCGCTTTTTTTAGTAAATCCTCAACACTTTCAAATCCGTTTGGAACTATCCACCTTTTAACTACTTTACCGTTGGAATCAATTCCTTCTCTTAAAGTACCTTTAGTTTTAACTTGTTTAACGACGTCTTTTACATCTTCAGGAATGTAATCGTGTTTCTCCAGCGTTTTAGTGCTCTTACCCGTATACTCTCCTGATTTTAACGCATCAATTTGTTTTTGTCTCTCAGGCGAAATTTTTGCACCGGAACCTTTGGAATGCGGAACGTCAGGACCAGGATCATGAAACCGATAATGACCTCCAGCAGTTTCGAAAATGGGTAACCTTTTAGTTATACGGAAGTTCATCTTTCTTGCTACACTTTGCAAGTAACTCCCTAAGGATTCAAAATTGGTTGGAAAACGGATGGCATTCGTTTTGAATTTTCCATCTCCAACTTTGGCCAGAGCAGAGTCGGCCTTTGCTGAATCTCCGAATAACCCCGGTGTCCCTCCTTTACCGGCTTTCTTTTCTTCAGCTTCCTTGAGTCCCTTAGATAAGGAGGCTTCTTCTTTACCCAACTTACCCAGCTTTCTAACTAACTTTGCGCCGCCTTTGACAAACCCATAAATATCTGCTACACGTTCAACGGCCTTGATACTGTCATATCCTGCGTCGTAACTTTCCTGTTTGGTATCGGTCAATGGATTAGGGAAGAAATTATTCAATTTTCGCTCAATCGGATCGGGTATGCTTTTTATGCCGTCCCACACGGTTTCAAGGTCGTGAACCACATCTTTCTTTGTTTTTTTTCCTTGGAATGAATCGGCAATATAGTCCCAGCCAAACTTTGCACCGCCCTTAATACCCTCGAGCGTCTCATTGCGTTCCAGAAAACCTTTACCAGTGTAATTTCCCGGCATAACGAAAGGAGTCATTACCATGGTTCCCATATCCGCTATGTCGACAACTGAGTCCCATACACCGCCTAAAAACTCTATACCCGCATCCCATTCTCCCTTGAGCGTGGCGCCTACGTTTTCCTTAACGCGTGCTCCGAGCACACTTTGGATTCCCTTTTCAGCGACTTGCTTCTCAAAGTCAGACAAAATCGGTTCTGGGTAGTATTGATGGAGGGAAGCTTTAAGTTGAATCTCAGAGCTGACGCTGTTGACTTCCTGCTCCAAATCCAACGTATCGGTTGTTGTATTCAAGTGTAAGCCGTTGGTTCCTTGCAGCAGGATGCTACCTGCCGAAAGACTAAGACTGCCTGTGACTTGAATTTGTACACGTTGGGTGCTGTTCAGGCTGACACCGTTATGGGTATTCATGGAGATGTATAGTGATCCTTCCTGAGCACTCATCGACAGTTCGGAGTTCCCTAAGGAAATTTCTTTTCCCTGCGGATTCGCAAAGGATTTGACCCCGGGATCGGCTGTTTTACGCTGGTGGCGTACTGCAGGCGATTCGACCACGGCACCTTGAGCTGCGTGAGATGAAGGGACAGCAACGCTGGATGGTTTCGTTCGGACCGATTGTATGACCATCGCATCGTCTTCGTCAGCACTTGGAAAATACAGCTTCACCTGCGCACCTTTTTCCGGCATCAGATACCAAACCTGATTCCCTTCAGCAGAATAGGGGAACCATTGGGCATCCTTGGGATTCTGCTGATCGTCTATATCCAAATGCAATCGAACCTGATTCCGGCTGACATCTAGTATTTTCCCTTCAATAGCGGCGCCAATGATCGTTCGATTATATATTTTGGGAACCTTCAAGCCTTGCGACAGTGCGCATTCATATGACCAGGTCATTAAGCCGCGAATCAACTGTCCTTCACGTTTGGTGATGACGTAGGTTTCGTGATTGCGCTCCACTTCATCTCCCAATTGCAGCATTCGATCCCACTCAAAGGTATACCGAGTATAGTCTGCAATATGGGCAGATCTCCAGCCGTTAGCCTCCTGATCCAGATAGGGAGCAATCTTGCGCTGCAACGAAAAAGGAACCTCTTTCAAATGAATATGCTGTCTGGCTTGCGGAATACCGATCCAAATTTGCGCATGGTGTGAAACGACATTAGGGACGAGAAGGGCTCCCACATGCGAAGCTAGCCGTTTTAAAAAAGTCCAATCGGTCTCTTGATACTGCATCATGAACTGGCCTGTCGCTTTTTTCTCAAAAGCTTCATCAATCTTATCCGAGCCCTTATAATCAGCCAGCACTGCGTCGACGATTTCAACATATTTCTGGTTTATGTGCTGAAAGGAGCGGTTTTTGAGCTGCGTATCTAGTTTAAAACTATGAGAAATGACGTCGAGAGTTACCACGATCTCCTGATGTCTGTGCTCCACATCTACGCAGTACAGTTGTCCCATAAATAAGGGATGCTTCTGGTCTTTGGCATCGGAATACCAGAGTTCGACTTTGTCGTCGCTGCTTGCTTTGGTAATGATTGTATCTGCCTGATCGACTTCTAGACTACCCGTGATCATCAGTCTGGCATGTTCTCCGAGCTCGTGACTCATATGGACGTGACTAAGACGCAGCTTGCCATAGGGCCAAGTGACATGTAAGTGCTGATAGGTAAAGCGGTCTTTCGCTACGATGTTCATCCCTTACTCTCCTTGCTTGATAAAATCAGCCATCTTGTCCGTCATCTGTAATGGAGATAATGCCTCCACCACCCGATCCCGTGCTGTCTGCACCAAAAAAGGAGGATATGGCCTCTTGTACACCTTGACAGCTACACATTAAGGTCGAATTGTTGAGTAGGGCAGGTGCCCCCTCAATCAATACGTCTTCTTTCCCGCCTGTCCACTTGGACCCAAACGCAATCTCCGGTTCACAGGGAAGACCCTGCTTCAATTTACACAATCCAAAAGCATTGATTTTGCTAATATTGGCTCCACAAATGGCATCGTCCACGTTCAGAACGGGCTTATCTTTAATGAAGACACCGTGGCTGTACATCATATTGAGCACACCAGGGTCTGTACCTTGACTGCACTGTAACTTGGCGCCTCTCACCACATAAGAATGTTCTCCGCTGAGTGCACCTTGGGCTAGAGCTTTAATAAGTAAAGGTAAAAACATATAAGTACCTCCTTGAATAAAAGGTATAGAATCAAGAAAGCTCCGACCATGTCGCAGTGTGCAGCATGGCATAGGTTAACGGGACCCAGAGGGAAGCATCCTCCAGCTTAAATTGGCAACTCCCGATCATAGCTTTGCCGCGCCAGGAACGCACAAAGACAATCTGATAATAGGGAGAGGGGGAAACTAGAAAAATAGCTTCATAGCAGCCAATGATGGTATCTTGAATAGAAATAGCCTTTTCATCCACGAGCTTCATACTTGGTTGTGCGCGACTCGTTTGCTCAATCATTTGTTGTTGATAGATTTCTATTTGCGAGGGGGCCAATTCTTGTCTACTTTGGTGCAGACCGAACAGAATTCCACCCAGCTTGTCCTGAACAACGAAGCTTTTCGAAGGATCTACCGTCTGTCCCGCCCGAACTTCTGGAATAAGAGAGTCAGGCAGGGAAATGGTGAGTTGATCTTCAAAGACAGGAAGGGTCTGAAACTGGATCTCCTGTTCATTCGGTAGGGTTAGTGAGCCTTTCGAAATTCCCTCCATCGCTTCTTCAATAGATATCATCATCCAGCCTTCATTGTTTTCCGCTGTACTTAATTGCTCTTTCAATATTTGTTGATGATGCAGTTTCAAAAAAAATTCATCCCAATGCTCCGTCAAGGTTGAACCTCCTTATAAGAGTTCTAGCTTTTGTAGCCGAAAACCACTCAAACTTCGTCGAAGCAAGCTTTCAGCAGCTTCCAAGCTAACGATGAAATAAGGTTCCCTCACGTTGGAGAGTCTGAAAAAATGGTGTCCATTCACCTTATTGCTATCGAGAACAAGTCGCTTTAGGGTTTGATCATGCGGATAAAATTCAGTCTTTTCCGAAATACCATCCACGTAGGGAACAGATGGAATCCAATATAGCTCCTGACGGCTGGGTTCCCGGTTCACGATATACAACTGCTTAAAACGAGCTTGGGTATTGTATAGTTCTAGAATCCGTTTCATAGGATCGGAAAATAGCGGTTGTGAGGGTGAAAACGGTAGCCAGTCCGTGTACTCGGCATCTTCTGTCGCATGAACATCTAAAACCTGAGCCGGAGGCATGCCAACAAATGGCGTTTTAAAAAGGTCTAAATTCATCGGTTTAATGTTTCGGGAAATACGATGATCATCGACCAGCACATAATAATGGCGCATACACATTCCTCCTTATTCCGTCCACACAATAGATTGACGCTGTGCTTCGCTTAGTTTCCAATGCTGTTGGTACTTTCGTGGGACAAGAGTTCCTTGCATCGAAGCCCCCTCAAAATATGCATGTTCAAACGAATGTACATCTGTAAAATCAGCCCCATCCAGGTTGGCGTGTTCAAAACGAAGTCCACATAGCCCCGGCACCCGAACTCCATGTTCCCGATACGGCTGTCCGCTGGCACTATTGAAGTTAGCACCTCTCAAATCGCTATATCTAAAATCCGTATCGGTCAGTAGGCATCCCTGAAAGTTGCCTCCTGCTAGATTCGCTCGTTGCCAGATGCTTCCAATCAATATGCAGCTGTGAAACTGGCTTTCTCGTAAGTCACTGTGACTAAAATCGTTATAGCGCAAATCCTTTTGCATCAGGTGAAGGTGGGGAAGAGAAAGCCGCTTTAGGTTTTCGTAAACATAGGGTTCTTCTTCACTGGAATGTATCAATTGCTCTCTCACATGATCTGCAAGAAGTGCTTCCTGATCTTCGACATATAGATTCTCGCTGATATCCTTGTACTCGCCCGTTCGTATAGCTACACGATCAGCTTTATGAATGGCGAGATACTCAGGCATTTGAACCACTTCTGCCATCCCTAAGCGCAGGAGGGAGTTCACAAACTGGTGAAAAAAAGGAGCGGATTCCAGCATCAGTCGTTCAACGTCCACTGAAGTGATCGTCCCCATATATATTTTTCGTTCCTGCTCCAAGGTTTCCAACATGGTACTCATCGGTGCGTAAGCCCATGATGCGTCATAGGTTAACTTGCAATCGGAATCATCTTCGTACCATTCAGCAGAGTAAGCCTCGACTATATACAGGTAGGATTGCTCCAGCATCTGAGTGCGCAAGAACGAGTAGTGAATATATCCAATGGGTTGTTTTTGACCTTGTTGCTGCATGCTCAGAATGTGTATACACAAATCCCTGAACGATTCTTTGAAGTCGAAGATCAGTTGAGCTTGGTAGCGATGAAACATGGCTTCCAGCATGTCCAACTGAATGTCCAGCAAAGGTGTAAAGTGATGCTCTTTAAAATGGTGTAACGCCGCTTGTTTATCCATCTGCTAGTTCTCACCTTCCGTTAGTTCATCTTAATTTCCGTGCCAGAGAAGGTGGTTTTGTCATCCAGCGTAATCGTGTTGCCTTTACCAGACAGCTCGATTTTTCCGGCGGAAAGCTGGATGTTACCGGAACTCATAACAATATCTGAAGCCGCGCTAATACTCACATTTTTTCCACTTACAATATCAATGCCTGTTTTATCGTTAATGACAATAGACATGCCATTCCCGGAAATAACGATTTGATCCGGAGCGAGCATGATTTCTTTGCCGTATTTGGTTCGCAGCGTCTTAATGGCAGGGTCAGCCATTCGATCTGGGGCAGGAGCTGCTGCGGACAAGGCTGAAGAAGACTTTGATCCGGCAGACAAAGTAGAAGCTGTGGCATGTCCAGAAGTCGCAGAAGATTTTCCCGTGGAAGGCTGCGGTTCTCTTTTAACTGAGCTGATCGCGTACCCTTCTTCTTCCTTATAACTGGGAAAATAGATGCGGATGCTGTCTCCGTCTTCAGGCATGCAATACCAGCCCGTGTTATCCGCAGATGCATAAATGGTAGAGTAGGGAAACCAGTAATCCGTGTTCGGGTCTTGCTGATCGTCCATATCGAGCTGGGCGCGGACTTTGTCCCGACGAACGCTCAGTACCTTGCCATGAATGGAAGCGCCGATAATGGAGCGATTGTAGTCTTTAATTGGACGTAAGCCGCTTCGTGGTGACAGCTTGGCGGTATGGGTCAGCACCCCGTCTTTCATCTCCGTTAGCACCTCAGCTACGATCAACTTATGACCTTGAAAGGTTACTTCATAGCCAGGTTCCAGTAATTTCTCCGTCTCGACCTCATATTGGATAAAATCAGCATCACGTACGCCAGGGATATGGTTCTCTGAGGCGGTTTGAAAATCCGCAACCCGTTTGGTGACCTTATAATTGGTAGATTTAATTTCTCCTTTACTGAGTCCCATAGGCAGGCCAAAATAAAACTTCGGCACTCCATAGCCCACCGCAGGAATGAGCGGAGAGTAGAAGTGGGAGGCCATACGTTTCAGAAATTGCCAATCGGTCTCATCATATTGCATGATAAAGGTGCCGATGGGCTTCTTATGGGACACAACATCCATGGCTTCGGCTTTGGAGTAGTCCGATACAATACTTTCGATCAGACCCGTATAGGTGAGCTTGGGGTTCTGGAAAGAGCGTTGATGCCGCTTAATATCTAACTCGTAGGTATGAGATATGGCTTCGACGGTCAGGTAATGGACCCCATGAACGACTTTTTCCTCCACATCCAAGGCAATGCCTCGAAAAAGGGGCTGTCGATTGCCATTTTTGTCCGTAACAAAAGCTTTGACCTGAGTTTCTTCATCCGAAGCACGTACGTACAGCTCTCGCTTTTTCTCCGAAATGATACCTGTACAGATCATTCGGGCATGGTCATTGACTGTTTTTAAGATTTTAAATTCATGAAGGCGGACGAACTCATAAGGCATGATTTCGATATGACCGTATGTCACGATGTTATCCATAGATCTCTCCTTCTATAGTTGTTTTTGGTAAATGTTATTATGAGATTCCCAGCTAGTAATGTGGTTATTGATAAATCCAGCATATGTATTTATCGGTTAAAAGAGAGATTTAGTTTACAGAATGACCCATTCATTGTGGTATTTACTATGTGTAAATCTGGAATTAGAAGATATGAGAGGGAAGTATAAGGTGGAAAAAAGCATATAATAGGTAGTAAGAGAGAGTATAAAAAGATATTTATAAAAGATTGAACTTTAATGAGAGATGAGGATTCATGTTATGCCAAAAAACGATAATATGCTGGCCATTCTATGGATGCTGAATTCGGGCGTAAAAATGACTGCAAAACAAATATCCGAAAAGTTAGAAATAAATATAAGGACAGTCTATCGGTATATTGATGCACTATGTGCCAGTGGAGTGCCGATAATATCCGACACAGGTCATAATGGCGGGTATAGCTTGCTGAATAATTTTATCAGAGCGCCTCTACTATTTGATATGGAGGAAAAAAAGGCACTCCTTCATGCTGCTATTTTTGCAAAAGAGGCTGGATACCCTTTGAGTGAGGCATTAGACAATGCAACATCAAAATTGAAAATGTATTCGAATCAAGAGCAGGAAAGTATACTTAGCCGTCATTTAGCCGGATTTGAAGTTATTAATCGCATGGGAGACCCTTCTCTTCAGCCGATATTGGCGGAATTGGAGCAAGCTGTAGCCAACGAATTCTCTGTAGAAATGGATTATCGCACAAGCCATGAAGAACAACCCAAGAATAGGGTGATAGACCCCTATGGAATGGTTTACTGGAACAACAAATGGTACACTGTTGCATTTTGTCACCTAAGAAATGAGATCCGTAGCTTTCGGGCAGATCGGATTCTACAAATCAAGCGTACTCCAATCATATTTAAGCGTTCCGAAGCTTTTTCGGCCCGTGAATTTTTTATGCAAAATCTGTTGCCTGATTTAGTAGGCAAGGACGGTTTAATTTCTTTAACTATCGGAGGCAGGTCAGAGGCATTGGATGACTTATGTCTGCATTGGTTTTTGGGGCATCATCTGAAAGAGCGGGTATCCAATCAGGCAATCTTTTTGCTTGAGGAAAAATCACTTCATACATATGTCCCTTATTTACTCCTAACCTACGGGAAGTCCATTCAAGTCATCGAACCACAGAGTTTGAAGAAAAAGCTTGTTACTGTTGCGTCGGAGTTAATGGAATATTATCAACGTTAAAAGCTTCACTGACAGCAGATGTCAGTGAAGCTTTTTTATAATGAGGATAATCATGGATTACCGAGAGTTGGTATCACTTGATAAATTATTAAATAAGGAGAACTTGTGAATGAATAGTACGGTATATCTTTATGTGTTTGACACCATGGCAGACTGGGAGATCGGTTACTTAACTGCCGAACTGAACTCGGGGAGATATTATAAAAAGGGGCTGTTTCCATCCAAAATAGTTACCGTGGGAATAGAAAAGACTCCTGTAACCACAATGGGGGGATTGAAAATCCTGCCTGACATCAAACTGGATGAGTGCAGCATTGAGAGTACGGATATATTGATTTTACCCGGTGGAAATACATGGACAGAAACCATTCATCAACCGATCTTAAAAATTGCTGAAAGATGTTTAGAGGAAGGTATATGGGTGGCGGCGATTTGTGGTGCTACCATGGGACTTGCCCAGATAGGATTGCTGAATTCACGTTGGCATACAAGCAATGACCTGGAATATCTCAAAATGACCTGTCCCACCTACACGGGCGAAAAGTATTACAAAACGGAGTCTGCTGTAACGGATGGAAAACTGATCACTGCATCTGGAACAGCTCCGTTGGAATTTTCCGTACACGTCTTGAAAGCTCTGGGTGTGTTTTCTTCTAAAACATTAGAAGCCTGGTATAGTCTAAATAAGACTCGCGCATCCAAATATTACTATGAGTTGATGAATTCAATCCAATAAAGGTATAAGCACAAAATAGAACTGTTACGATCATTTAAAGGAGGAGTCAAAATGACTGAAAGCAGAGAATATACAGGAGTGTCAGGTAAATATACAAAGAAGGGAACACCCAACGGCTTTACATCTATTACCCCTTTTATTACAGTGAAGAATCCTTCCGAAGCAATAGAGTTCTATAAAACGGTTTTCAATGCAAGGGTTAAGGATATTACTGAATATCCTGATGAGAATGGCAATAAAATAATTGTTCATGCGGAATTAGATTTTGGAAATGGTTTTTTGCAGCTGGGAGCAGCGAATCCGGCATATCAATTGGTTTTGCCGCCAGATGAAGAGAATGCGTGTTATTCTTTCGGAATTTACGTAGTGGATGTTGATCAGGTCATTGAAAATGCGGTAGCAAGAGGAGCAAAAGTAAGGGAACCAGTTACAAACTTTGTTTCAGGTGATCGATTCGGAAGTATATTGGATCCTTGTGGAGTAAGATGGTCTATTATGACCAGGATCGAGGATTTGTCAGAAGAAGAAAGTAGTCGTAGGGTTGCTGAATGGGCTAAAAGCTTTAGTGGAGAATAAATGCAATCACTTTTTTGGTAAAGTGTATTAAAGTGACTATCTGCTGAAATGATGTTAAGGAAAGATTGAATATAGGAAGCATTGGTATTTTGCTCTTCAATGAGGATCTAGTTGATAAATGAAGAGAGGCTCTTCAAGTCTGGTACATAAGGCTTGAAGAGCAATAATAACGATTAATGCATAGCAGAAAAAGTTTGGAAAAGGGGTTCGATTTGAAAATATAAAAAGTTATACCATTTTATAAAGATCAGTTTCCGGAAAATATCAATTACAATTCGAAGAAAAACAAGAAGATTAGGATAAGTAAGCTTTCAACACAAACAAATTCTGGTTTTCTATGATGGTTGGTGTCCTGTTTGTTAATGAATTAGAAAGGTGAATGCATAGTTTCTCAATGAATGATTCCAGTAAAATACAACGTTGAATTGACTCTATTGCACAAATTTGTACAAGAATACCGTATCTTTGGTGGGCGGTTCCCTTTATAATTATTTTCAAAAAAATGGGTATAGGCGGTTATTTGTATGATTATATAGCTTCTAAAAGAAAAGTGATTCCCGTATAGGGAACTGTGACGACTTATGTGAACTTCAGCCTAAGCGTGTCCATTAAGGAGCAAAGTATGAAAATAATTTTATTGTTAGTAGCTATAATTTTAATATTTGTTCTCATATGTATCCTGTTTTTGTTCATTGCGAAGCGCCAAAATAATAAGAAAACAGAAATGGATGTTCTGAGCTTTTTAAAGGAAAATCCGAGTAAAGCATCTTTGTTTATGATCAAAAATGGTATGGAGAAAATCAGCTATAACTCAGAAGTTAAAATGCCGCTTGCCAGCACGGCCAAAGTGATCATTGCTATCGAATTTGCTCGCCAAGTTGTGGCGAAAATATTAGACGAGCAGGAACTTGTTCCTTTAGAGGAATTAAATAAGTTTTATATTCCTGGTTCCGATGGTAACGCTCATCATAACTGGATCAAATCCATTCGCGCAAACCATAAAGAGGTTCAAGGTAAAATTACGTTATTGGATATTACTCATGGTATGTTAGCATATAGTTCCAATGCCAATACAGAATTTCTAATGGCGAAAATGAGTTTGGATAAGATAAATGAGAATATTATGAAGCTCTCACTTTCTTCTCATGATAAAATCTTTCCTTTTTCATCTGCGGGATTCATGTCTCCTTATATCCAAGAGACCGAAAACATAGGCTTTAAAGAGTCGATACAAAAGATAAGTGAGATGAGCTACGAGGAATATATGAAAAAATCTATTGAAATTCATCAGATTTTAAATCGTGATCAGGGGATAGAATGTATTCAGAAATGGAACACCAGGCAGAATTATGTACGAAAGCTTCAAGTGCTGGAATCGCGCAAGCTTCCTCGTTCAACGACTAAAGAATATGCTTATCTCATGAAGCTCATACACAAGGAGGAGTTGGTTCCTTCTACTATAAATCCATATCTAAAAATGCTAATTCAGCGACAAGTGGATAACTCCAAGTTAATAGAGTTCGGAAACAAAGGTGGATCTACCATTTCTGTTCTAACAGAGGCTTTATATTGTACGGATCGAGAAGGAAATGACATTCAACTAGCCCTGTTTATTCAAGATGATTCTGGGGTGGATCATATTTGGCTCAAGCAGAAGATGGATTTGTTTTTTTACAAATTATTAACGGATACTGCATTTCAAGAAGAGGTAAGAAGCAAATTATCATATGATAAGGGAAGAAATTGAATGTTTTTTTTATTTTGTAAAAATGCTGTTGATTCCGCTTATATTTTACTGGATCATGGCTTACTTTCCATTTAAAAACCGTATTTCGTGGTATATACACACTTTGTTTACAAGTGCATATACGTTCATGATTTTATTCATAAATGATTGGACAGAACTTAGCTATTATTTACGACCGGTTTGCATCGTATTGTTTGGATGTTCCTTATTCCGTCAAATGGTTACTTTACGCTCTTTTAAATTTAATGGCTTAAATAGAAAAACACGAATATTTCTTTCTCTTTATGGTTTATTAGCAATATATCAAGTTTTTATATGTATTTTATTTAGTATTTCATACATTACATCCACTCCTAAACACGAAGATGCAGTCGATTTAGCGTTCCCTTTGAAAGGAGGGGCTTACGAGGTAGTGAATGGTGGAATGAGTTCATCTATGAACTATCACTTTTCGCATCGTACTCTGAAATATGCGGTGGATATAACTAAGCTCACCCCGTTAGGTTCAAGAAAAGGAATATTTGATAATCCTGAATCTTTAAAATCCTATCCCATTTATAATGATTCAGTATATAGTCCGGTTGAGGGTAGAATTATCGAAGTTGTGGATGGAGTAGAAGATAATGTCCCAAACTCCCTGGGCCGTAGTACTACAAATATGATTATCATCAAACACCAAGGATATAATATTCTGTTGTTACACTTGAAGAAAAATAGTCTATTAGTCAAGAAAAATGATTTTGTCAAGGTTGGACAAGAAATTGCGAAAGTAGGGAACTCAGGTTACAGTAGTGAGCCGCATCTTCATGTTCATGCTATAAAACATGACAATATGAGAGATTACTTCAATGGAACTTCGGTCCCTATTACTTTTAATGGTAATTACTTAAAGAGAAATGATTTGCTATTTAATCAAACACTTATTTTTCGATAAAAATGAATATCCCCTTAGAACGACGGTTTGAGAATTTGTGTACCAGGTTTCTGGGGGGGGCAATTAATTGCTCTTTAAGTCTGGTACATAAAAAATCTTCTTTTGTACAAGGACGCATAGGAATTTTGTCAATTTTAAATTGTGAGACAAATTCATTTAAACATTCGATAATTATTCTTCTTATTAAAAAGATGTTGCTGTATAAAAATAATACTGGTGACCCTTAAAGATGTGTTAGGAGCCACCAGTAAAAATTCGATACACACTTTTATTTTGATTAAAGAATTATTGTCCAATTTGTTCTAAGATTTGTGTGTAAGCATTCCTATAATGATTGGGGTTAGGATCTTCTCCTATTATCTTGGGTACGTCAAAGTCAGACAGCAGGAAATGGTGTTTGGGTTGAACTTCATGCCTTGCTAAGCAACTCTTGCAACAGGACAAGGGACAGCCATCAATTGCAATGATGTCACGTCCTGATTTTGCTGTTCTGACAAGAGGTTTGACATCACCACCAACACCAGCTATACAGGACATTTCAGCGACTTTTTCTCGATCCATTTGTATAGCGATCATGTTAGCGGTTTGTGCTGCGGAGGAACATCCAGAACATGAATAGACAAGAGGCAAATCAGTTCTTTTCATCTTTGTACACTTCCTTGTTTTTTCTTTGTGATCCGTCACAGTATCTTTGGTTTTAGCTGAAATAAAATTTAAAATTGTTTGTATTTTAACTTAAATTTACAGTCTAAACCGTGATCATGATCACGACAACATTTTGTAAAATCTATTATAGGGCTAACTATTTGTATATAAATCAGCCAGATCCCCCTTTTTAACTTAATTTTTCTAATACAGAATTAGCCTTATCTAAATATAAATCTGGATCGTCATCCTTAATCACCATTAAAATTTCTTTAATTGTCTGTTTGGTTGTACTTTCTAGTTTATCGAAAGATTTACCGTAAGAAATTACTAAATCTTTTGAATTTAAAAGTGTCCGATGGATTCTCTCTGCCCAAAATTCTGCATGGGGCAACATTTTGGAAGTACCCAAAGCCAATTTGTATAAGCCCTCTTCCAAATCATTACGTTTTGCAATATAAAATATAGTTTCAATAAGATAATCATTAGCTGACGGTTCAGCAACTTCATCTTCGAAGATTGTACAGAGATCTAGAATTATATCATTCGTTCCTTCAAGGGACATTTCATTCAGAATATTCTCAAATACCTCTATACTGTCCCCCTCGTTTTCCATAAAACGCATTTTATATAGTAAATTAATTTTCTCATTCATATTCTCTTCCCCTCCTGCGGTTTGAGTGTGTATGTTAACTCTGATGGAGAGGGATGACAAGTCATTGTTTCATAAAAAAAGCCCATCCCCACTCATGATTCAAGTAGGAATAAGCTTTGGGTAGTTTTTTAATCGTAAAAAAATGACCTATTCAGAAATTTCAATATAGTTCTGTTCATTAATTTGTTCATATTTTATTTTTATTTTTTCCGTTCCTTCTAAAAGTGAGGCAATGTATCTTGTTATTTCTACCGTCACTCTTTCAGTATCGTCTGGGCTTTCATTGTATGGGCTTGGATTGACTTCTAATAAATATCCACCTTCTCCTCCATACCCTTGTATAACTAACTCAAAACCCAATATATTTGCATTAATATATACTGCCGGAACTTCTTCATAAATGTAATCTTCTAATCCACCAAATGGAATACCACCAACCAGTTTATCTGAAATAATCTTTGCAACACCAAAGATATCTTCCTCAGATTCTATTGGTAGGGAACAAGTAAAGTAAGGGTATTTTTTCATATTAATTTCCTCCTAATCATGATCAATTATTTGAGTACCTGCTTTAATTTTTTGGTTATATTCTTCTTGCGTAAATATACGAAAAGTAAGCTTGTCTGGTCTCCCTTTCTTATCCACTCTCCTTAGACCATCTAAAGATTCTTTAAGGATTTTATCGGCTTGCCGTTGTAATTGTTCAACCTCTTTAATTTTTGCCCCTGACCTCCATGTATCATCAATCCGAAATTTTGAAGCCAGCTTATCACTGACAATAAATGCATCAATATCAAAGTCCGTTGGATCAAATGGCGCGTTCCCCTTATGTGGGCCTTTCTGACCTGTTGCCAAAGAACCTCTATACCCCACTTTAGCATCCGGGTCTAATTCTTTTATTTTCTTCGCAGCAGGACTCAATGTCTCTTGAACCGTATTCATAATATCTATTCTGGTTTTAGGTTTACCCGTCCCCTCAGTTTTAGTTAGACTCGATTTCGGCTCATTCGTTGGCTTCAAGGGTTTTGGTTCTGAAACATCTTTGGAATTATGATGTGTCCCTTTTCCACCTTTTATTTTTCCCTTACCCAGAAGAGAGCTAATTAGCATCCCAGCTAATGTCTCACCCTCCATGTAACTTTGGCCCTTCTCTAACATCCGTTTATCGTCTTCTTTTAAACCTTTGAGATACTCATCTCTGGCATTTTCCTGATCCAAAATATAATTTTTAGCAAATACCAAATCTCCCTTTGCCTCTTCAAATTGGCCCGACACTATAGTACTTATAGTATCCACAGGATGCTCGATAAGAGCATCTTTTAACTGTTTCAAGCCTTCAACGTTCGCTTGAACTGTTTCCTCCATGCCCTGGAAAAAGAGTGTGGTTTCCTCGCCAAAGCTTTTTTTAGGGGGTTCGGGACGATTAGCTTCCCAGTCACGAATACTTTGCGCATACTTTCTTGCTCTCTGTAATTTTTCTTCTTCTGGGGAAAGCGGCTTAGGAGGAGGTTGTTGCTTCATATAATCCCTAATCCATTTTTCACGAACACTTTTAGGAACCTGCTGATACGCATGAACCATCATCTTAGACTCTTTCAGCAAGTTTTGAACCAGCTCTAGTGTTCCACCGGAATGAGCCACATGACGAGCACTTGTATACACTTTCCCCAAAATCCACTTGCTATAATAGGCTTCCTTAGCCCGCTCATGCTCGTATTGGCTTATTAGCCCTTGGAGTGCTAAACTAGCCAGATGCTTCAGTGGATGCAAACCACCTTTAGGAGCACTACCTCCAGCGTGACTTGTTCCTTTGCTCCGAACGGGGATCATTGCGGTTGCTTTTAGAATGACACCCGCCGCAGGCCCACCTAAAGCTCCCGCAACAACGCCAGCCACTTTTCCCATCACTGGAATGGAGCCTAATAGCTTGGACACCGTACCCAACAAAGAGTTGGCCTGTTGAAGTGCAGCCGGACTTGTTACTTTGGCGGTAGGAGTGCTGCTTGATGATGTCTTAGCTGTCGATGGAGCTTGCGCCGCCTCGTATGCTTTGATGCTCATTAATGGCGGTTCAGGCACAGGAGGGAGGTCGGCTACGAAAACAGGTGCTTTCACCGTACCTTCCTGATAAATCATCGGAGCTTTGGTATCCGTCTCACCATCCAGTACCATGCTGCTGGACCCGCCTTTTAGATACAGCGCCGTTCCAGCTTCCAGTGAAAGTTCCTCGCCAGCATCGAGCTTCACGTGACCACCCTGAATCTGCACATTCCCCGGACTGTCGATGGTAATGCCGCTACTTTCATGCAGTGTAATGGAAAATTCACCGGAGGTGGATAGAGTCAGCTCATGCTCAGACATTTCTACGCCGCTACCTTGTACATGTTGCCATACCTTCACATTCGGCTGTCCATTGGTGTGGCGTTGTTGTCGCAGTGAATCCGTGACATAGGCATCTTGTTCGCGGTGTGTAGGCAGATACAGTTCCACCTGTTCCCCGATTTCAGGCATATCGTACCAGCCACTATGTTCTTCGGCGACATAACGGGTGGACACCGGAAACCAGCACGCTTTGGCAGTGTCTTGCTTCGGATCAATATCCAGTTGAAGCTGTACAAAATCCTGCTGTACCTTCAGCACCGTTCCTGTCACCGAAATCCCGGTGGCCTGATCGTTTTCATAGCGGGCATAGTGGATATCCTGCTCGGCTTGAAGATCATAACGGGTGCGCAGTAAGCCATCCGTTAGTGTAGTCACGGCCCGAACCACGACCAGTTCTTTACCTTGTCCGATGGGTAACGTGATGAGGTCGCCCAGCGCATAGTATTGCAGGCTTTCGATCATATAGGTGATATACGAGCCAGCACGTTCTCCCGGCTTTTCCGTATCCAGTTCATGAAACGTTTTTCGTACACGATAAAATACTTCCCGTTCCACCTTATGCTGCTTGCCTTCTGGCATTCCAAAGAAAACCTTGGGTGAGGCTGCGGTTACCTCTGGCACAAGTACGGAACCAAAGCGAGAAGCGAGACGTTTTAAAAACGCCCAATCGGTCTCATCATATTGTAAAACAAATGTCCCTAGTTTGGCATAATTGCTTACCGTATCAATGGCATCTCCGTACTGATATTTTCGAACCATTGCAGTCACCAGATCATCATAGGTACGGTGAAAATCTTGATAGGAGCGTCTTTTACGCTTAATATCCATCTGGTACGAATGGGAAGCGGCCTCTAGTTCAAACGTATACACGCCTCGCACGCAGTGTACGGACATACGTGTAACAATCCCATGGAACAGCCTTCTCAACGATTGTCCCTGATCATTTAACTGACGAATCACAATGGGCTCTTGCTCCATATCCTGTCCGATGCATACAGCTCCTTGTTCTTCGGAGAGCATGCCACTGATATGTAAAAAGGCATGATCATTAATGGTGCGTGTTATTTGAAGTTGTTCGATGTGTAGTGGCTGAAAGGGACCATAAAAGCGTAGGCTTTCATATCCGATCCCATCTGATAATACGCTCAAGTGAGTTCATGACTCCTTTCTAGATGCGATGGGTATTTCCAAGTAAAGCACGTCATCTTGCATTCACTTCTGATTATAGAAGGAGCAGATGAGTACAACAGTGAGTCCATATAAATATGTATAACAAGGTTTGTACGCTAAAAAGGAACGAGAGGTGATATTTAAATAACAACCCAGCATATGTATTTATCGGTTAAAAGAGAGACTTAGTTTACAGAATAACCCATTGGTTATACCGAATAATGAAAATCTTTATTGATGGAACATATATTAATTATAATAAATCCGGTGAGGTGGATCTTTTATTGAAAGGGCATTGATTATTAAAGATATTCTTACTTAATTAGTTATGTTATATAAGTTTGTGTACTAAACTTATGAATAAGAATAGACCCTACAATATTGTGCAGGAATTGTCGGATGGATACATTCAACTACTGTTATTCTATTGATGAAGGAGGTCATATAGTGGATTTGCTTAAGAGCATGAATGAAGCAATAAGGTATATTGAAGAAAACCTGACTAATGATATTGACTTTAAAGAGGTAGCAAGGTTGGCTTACTGCTCTGAATTTCATTTTAAAAAGATGTTTTCTTTTCTTGCAGGTGTTACGTTATCAGAATACATCCGCCGCAGACGCCTTACTCTTGCAGCATTTGAGCTTAAAGATAGCAATGTAAAGGTTATTGATATCGCGATTAAATACGGGTACAATTCACCAGATTCTTTTACAAGAGCTTTTCAAAATTTACATGGATTAACGCCGTCTGAAGCCAGAATTAATGGCCGTTCACTTAAAGCATATCCACGAATGACCTTCCAGTTATCCATTAAAGGGGGAAGTGAAATGAACTATCGAATTGAAGAAAAAGGGGCATTTTGCATCGTTGGTATCCAAAAAAGAGTTCCCATTATTTTCAACGGAGTCAATCCAGAGATTGCTGCGATGTGGGAAAGTTTAGATGGTGAAACGATCAGCAATCTTAAAAGAATTTCTAATGTCGAGCCTATGGGGTTGCTTAGTGCGTCCACGAACTTTTCTGAAGGTAGAATGGAGGAAAAAGGGGAGCTTGATCACTATATTGGCGTTGCAACAACAAAGGAGTGTCCGGATAACCTAACACAACTTAAAGTTGCTGCCTCAACGTGGGCAGTATTCGAAGCAATCGGATCATTTCCTGATGCGCTACAAGATGTGTGGGGACGTATTTATTCCGAATGGTTCCCATCCTCAAACTATGAACAAATAGAAGGCCCGGAAATCCTATGGAATGAGAGTAAAGATATAACCTCACCGACTTTCAAAAGTGAAATATGGATCCCCATTTCAAAAAAAGTAACATAAAGCATGTGATTATGAAGTATCCATGAGCTGTTTCGACAGCTCTTTTTTCAATTATTATAATTGAAGCTTATTTTGTGAAGAAGGTATTTCTTTTAAGGTACAGCCATTTGGTGAGAAAGATCAGGTAATTTATTTTACGGGACTAATGATTTTGAATAGAAATGATACTTACTTATGTAATTGAAAATATAATGTAGCGACAGACTGAAGAACAGTGCAAGGTTTAGGGTATTGAAATAATATTTATTCATTTAGTTGTACTTTTATAGCTTCTAAGTTTGAAATAATCCTTATCTTGGAATGTCAAAGAGTCTTAATTTATCTTGCATACTAAATTGTTCTAATAATCTTATCTATTATTCTCTCATTGCTACGTATCCACGTACCACATCCAGCATCATCCTTTGCTACACTTTTTATAAAGGAGATGGTTAACTTGGATACCCAACCTAAGATACTAAAGAGCATGGAACATACAAACTCATCTGAAAATACTGCTGAAGAATACGAGAACTTGGTGCAGCAAGAAGACGACACATAGAGAGACTTAAAACATGCACAAAGCTCATTTGGGATGCGCTGGCTATTATTTCTCAAAAGGCAAGCGTACTTCACATGGAAACCGTCAAAGAAGCAGCAGACCATCTTCATATTATGGAACTAGATTTACGAAGAGAACTGTTTAAAGTCCGTTTGAAAAAAAGTATTTTGGCAAACAAAATGAAGCAAACCCAAGCATAACAGCGGAGGGGATGGAATCGTTCTGTAGAAGCGGAGTGTTCGCCTTTGAACCCGGATTTTTACCGTTAAACTATAATCAAAAAAATCTGGGGGCAACAGCGATCGGAAGAATGATCCGTCTACGTAGCGGCATCATATGCACGTACTTGCTCAACCCAACCAGTAATCAATTTGCTCCAATAACCCGACATGACCCTTCACGGTCTGATCGGTTTTTCTCATTTCAATCCCTTCATCCCCGCGCATAAATCTTCACGCCCCTCCCAACACCGCGACCCAGATAGTTACACCCACTCCCAACATCATGTATAGTAAAGTTATGGGAAATGAACATGAACCCGCATATGATCTTGAACGTTTAACAGTACAATAAGAAACATGGCAAAAACGAGGAGGAACGTGATGATACATCCAACACAGATTCAGGATATGCTGCAAGCCGCGCTGGAGACGGGCGGGGATTTTGCAGAGGTGTTCGTTGAGGACCGTACCAATGGACAACTGGGTATGACCGGGGGAGTCGTGGATACGGCGCTGTCAGGCCGGGATTTTGGGATTGGTATTCGGATCATGAAGGAGCATTTTTCGGTGTATGCGTACACCAGCGATATGAGCGAACAGAGCCTGATCAGACTGGCCAAATCGGCCGCCAAGGCCATTCGCGGAGGTGGAGTGCCAGGTACACACACCATTACACTCCATCCTCATGCTATCCCTAACCAACATCCGATTGCGATCATTCCTGACGGTTCACAGAAACGCGCTAAGATCGACATGATGAGACGGGCGCATGAGGCGGCAAGCCAATACGATCCTTCCATCACGCAAACCTCCATAGGGATCAGTAACTCGATCCAGAACGTGCTGATCGCCAATAGCAACGGGCTACTGGTGGAGGATACCCGTACGTATACACGTATGAGAATAAGCGCGATTGCGACGGATGGGGAGCATAGACAATCCGGGTTCCGTGGGCCGGGAGCATATGCGGGGACTGAATTCCTGGAGAATCTGAATATCGAAGAAAATGCGAGACACGCCGCTCGCATTGCGTCCACGATGGTGAAAGCAGGATATGCGCCTAGTGGCAGACTGCCTGTCGTGATTGAGAATGGCTTCGGCGGAGTTCTTTTTCACGAAGCATGTGGACACGGGTTGGAATCTACGGCGGTGGCTCATGGAACCTCAGTGTTTGCGAATAAGATCGGGCAGCAGGTGGCTTCGCCGCTCGTTACAGCTATAGATGATGGAACGATTCCGAACGCGTGGGGCTCGCTCAATATCGATGATGAAGGAGCGCCGACACAGCGCAATGTATTAATTGAGAACGGCATTTTAAAAGGATATCTGATCGACCGCATGGGCTCGCGCCAGATGGGTGTGCCTGCGACAGGGTCGGGACGAAGACAGTCCTATAAATTCGCGCCTGCGTCCCGTATGAATAATACGTTTATTGCGAACGGGGATTCGACCCGTGAAGAGATCATTGCCAATACGGAGTACGGGATCTATGCCAAATCGCTGGGCGGTGGTTCGGTGAACACCTCGACGAGCGAGTTTAATTTTGCGGTCGAAGAGGCGTACATGATTCGCAACGGCAAAATTGCCGAGCCGGTCAAAGGCGCAACATTGATCGGCAAAGGGATTGAAACCCTACAAAATATTGATAGGGTCGGCAACAATCTGGATCATGGTCAGGGGATGTGCGGATCAGTCAGCGGAAGTCTTCCGGTCAACTGCGGACAGCCTACGATACGAGTGTCCGAGATGACTGTCGGCGGACGAAAGGGGGAATAGGAAATGGATATTCAGCAATTTCAGGAAGCGTTGTTCACAAAAGGTCGGGAAATTGGCTACGCGGATATGGAAATCTACTATGTAAATGGACGTTCTACCTCGGTGAAGGTACTGAAGGGAAAAATTGATCAATATACCATCGTTGAAAATGGCGGACTTTCCTTCCGGGGCGTCATTAACGGGAAAATGGGCTATGCCTCTACGGAGAAGCTGGAACCGGACGTGATCGACTTTTTATTGGAAGAAGCACGCAGCAATGCGGACATATTGGAGAGCGAGGAACAGGATGAGCTGTTCGCAGGCTCTGAGAGCTATCCTGAGCAGCCTGCCTATGCCTCAGCGTTGGCCGACACGGCTCCTGAGATTCTGATCGAAGCGGCGCTAGAAATGGAGCGCACAGCGCTTGCCGCAGATCCACGGATTGTGATGGCTCGGCATTGCTCGGTCAGCATTCGTGAAAATGAGGTTCTGATAGTAAATACCAAAGGACTGCACTGCCATCGTCGCAAAAGCCTAGCGACCGCTTATGTGTATGTGATTGCAGCAGACCATGACACGACGGTAACTGGGGGCTGGCATGATTATTCCCTGCGGAGCGTGGAGGAAATCGATATTGTGGATGTGGCGCGTAAAGCCGTAAAAGAGGCTGTTTCCAAGCTGGGGGCGCACACGATCCAATCGGATAACTACCCGGTCATTTTCCGTCATGATGCGGCAGCGCAATTGCTGGCTGCGTATACGTCGGTATTTTCAGCGGAGTCGGTGGATAAAGGCTTTTCGCGATTAGCTGGGAAACTGGGGCAAAAGGTGGCAAGTGAGCATATTACGCTGATCGATGATCCGCTGATGGAGAATGTTCCGGCAGGCAGTACGTTTGATGCCGAAGGCAGTGCGACGCATCGTAATGAGATCATCAAGGACGGCGAACTGCGGACGTATTTCCATAACCGCAAGACGGCCCGAAAGGCTGGGGTGCAGAGTACCTCTAATGCTTCCAAGGGAGGCTATAACGGTAAAATCGGTGTGTCGTATCATAACCTGTATGTGGAACCAGGCACGTCTACGTTGGAGGACATGATTCGTAAGACGGATCGCGGGTTGATGATCGTCGAGCTGCAAGGGCTGCATGCGGGTACGAATACGGCGTCCGGTAATTTTTCGCTGGCTTGTCTGGGATACTGGATTGAGCAGGGGCAAGTGGTCAGAGCAGTCAATCAGATCACCGTATCGGGCAACTTCTTTGACGTGTTGCAGCAGGTAGAGGAAGTTGGCAACGATTTGCGTTTTACGGGAAGCTGCACATCCCCTTCGCTCAAGCTGGCTGAACTCTCGATTTCAGGTTCCTAATGTCTGGAGCAGCCTTCTTTTTTCAGACTCACAGCCTGTTTCTGACGTTCCGATTGCCTAGCGATTACAGATGCCTGATGCATCAGGGTATGGTAAAGTAGGAGAAAGTCTTTGAAATATGAAAAAAAGGCTTGGTTACAGCACCGCGACAGGGTATTATAGACAATAATATATTCGAAAAAAGGTTCGAATTGAATTTTTATTGGGGGATGTATATGAGATATATTAGCACTAGAGGTCGAGTAGAAGCCAAGGGATTTATTGATACCGTGCTCATGGGGTTAGCTGACGATGGAGGTCTGATGGTACCTGAGCAGATTCCGACCGTGTCGGCAGCTACGTTAGAGCAATGGGCTACATTGAGCTACAGAGAGCTGCTGCTGGAAGTTTTTGCGCTGTATATCAATGATGAGATTCCTCGTGAAGATTTGGAGCAGCTGGTGGAGCGCAGTTACGCGAGCTTCCGTCACCCGGAAGTTACGCCAGTGAAGAAGATCAACGATTCCCTGTCTATTTTGGAGCTGTTCCACGGGCCTACGTTCGCGTTCAAGGATGTGGCGCTGCAATTTATGGGTGAGTTTTATTCCTACGTGTCCAAAAAGCAGAATGAGATCATTCACATTTTGGGTGCAACCTCAGGTGATACCGGGGCAGCGGCGATTCAGGGCGTGCGGGGCAAGGAAGGCATTAAAATCTGTATTTTGCACCCACACCAAAAGGTGAGCAAGGTACAAGAGCTGCAAATGACGACAGTTGACGATGAAAATGTACTGAATCTGTCCGTAAAAGGGAACTTTGACGATTGTCAGAAGGTCATTAAGGATCTGTTTGCCGATCTGGATTTCAAAGCTAAACATCATTTGCGGGCAATTAACTCGATTAACTTTGTGCGTATTTTGGCGCAAACCGTATATTACTTCTATGCTTATTTCCGGGCGCAGGAGTCTGCCGGTACGAAAAAGATTAATATCAGCGTGCCATCCGGCAACTTTGGCAATATCTTTTCTGGCTTTCTTGCGAAAAAAATGGGCTTGCCGATCCATAAGCTGATTATTGCCACCAATGAAAATAATATTTTGGAGCGCTTTGTGAAGACAGGCGAATACAAGCCAGGCGACTTTAAAAGCACATACAGTCCTTCGATGGACATTCAGGTGGCGAGCAATTTCGAAAGATACCTGTATTACTTCCTTGGAGAAGATACAGCCAAGGTATCTGAATACATGGATAACCTCAAAACCGAGGGACGGATTGTGATCAGTGCAGAGGATTTGAAACGGGTACAGCAGGATTTTGAAGCGCTCGGTGCTTCGAATGAGCAGTGTCTGGAGCTGATCAAAAAATACAAAGCCGAGTACGATTATTTGCTCGACCCGCATACGGCTTGCGGTATTGCCGCATATGAGGCGTATAATGGCGCGGACGAAGTATGTGTGACCTTTGCGACAGCACATCCGGCCAAATTTGATGAAGCTATTCGTCTGGTGGACATCAAGCAGGAGTTCCCGACGCAAATTGAACAATTATTCTCGAAATCGCAGCATCAACAGGTGGTAGAGCATGACGAGGCAGAAATTGTGCGTCAGCTTGAAGCCTTTTATGTGTAAAAGAATGGGAAAGGAGGCTACGCCCTGCGCGCAGCCTCTTTTTTATTTCCATATTTTCCAGATGTGCTGTATGTTTTAGTTTCAATTTGTTCACATTATAATGCCATGTGGAGTAAGGTGTTAGGGCCTTAGAAATCGTGAAAAAAGTCCGTGAATCAAGGGATTTATCTTTAATAAACTAACAGGCAATGAGAGGTTCATAGAGTTATTTGATGAAGGATACAAAAATTTTTTATAGGCGAATTAGATGTATTATTATAAAAAATCATGTATAGTTAACTAAATTTTATGAATACATAAAGTTCCACTCTCGAAGGTGCAACATAACGTCGTTCCGTCATTTAACAGAGGGGCTAATTATAAAAGGGGTGTATTAAATAATGACCATGATCCGTCCAGAGCAGAGTCAACAAGCAGCAGCCGAATATGTGCAGTCCGTTTTTGAGAAGGTTATCGCGCGCAATCCTCATGAGAATGAATTCCATCAGGCCGTCAAGGAAATATTGGATTCGCTAATTCCGGTATTGGCTAAGCATCCTAAGTATATGCAGCAGGGGCTTCTGGAACGGCTAGTGGAGCCGGAGCGAGTCATTACCTTCCGTGTACCTTGGGTGGATGATGCAGGGGTGGTACAGGTCAACCGCGGCTTCCGCGTACAGTTTAACAGTGCGATAGGGCCTTATAAAGGTGGACTTCGCTTCCATCCGTCTGTATATCTGGGAATCGTCAAATTTTTGGGTTTTGAGCAAGTTTTCAAAAATGCATTGACGGGTCTTCCCATCGGTGGTGGTAAAGGCGGTTCGGATTTTGACCCCAAAGGGAAATCAGATAACGAAGTGATGCGTTTTACACAAAGCTTCATGACTGAGTTGTATAAATATATTGGTCCAGATGCCGACGTTCCGGCAGGGGATATTGGTGTAGGCGGACGTGAGATCGGATACATGTTCGGGCAGTACAAGCGGATTCGCGGAGGACATGAAGGTGGCGTCCTGACGGGTAAAGGGATTCATTACGGAGGCAGTCTCACGCGTACAGAAGCGACTGGCTACGGTTGTGTATATTTTGTAAACGAGATGTTGCAGGCTCAGGGATCGTCCTTTGAAGGAAAACGCGTCGTCGTGTCGGGCTCAGGGAACGTATCCATTTATGCAATTGAAAAAGCACAGCAGCTCGGTGCTACAGTCGTGGCATGTAGTGACTCGAATGGCTACATCTATGATCCAGACGGTATCGATCTGCAGCTGGTAAAGCAGTTGAAAGAAGTGAATCGTCTGCGGATTAGCGAGTATACTAAAGAGCGTCCAGGCGCAATCTATACAGAAGGCTGTTCGGGGATCTGGTCGATCCCATGCGACATTGCACTGCCATGCGCCACACAGAATGAAATTGACGAGCAAGCAGCCCAGCTGCTGGTAAGCAATGGCGTAAAAGCTGTAGGCGAAGGTGCCAATATGCCATCCTCGCTACAGGCCATTGAAGTGTTTTTGGGCAATGGGGTTTTGTTCGGGCCAGCCAAGGCTGCCAATGCAGGCGGAGTAGCAGTCTCGGCGCTTGAAATGTCTCAGAACAGCATGCGCCTGTCATGGACCTTTGAGGAAGTGGATGCCAAGCTGCATGATATTATGAAAAATATCTATGCTAACAGCGTGAAGGCGGCTGAGGAATACGGTGTGCCGGGCAATCTGGTTGTCGGAGCCAATATCGCAGGATTTGTGCGTGTGGCCGACGCAATGCTGTCCCACGGGATTGTTTAACTTAACGGTATACCAACCCTTATCTGCTATTACATGATGATTGAATAAGTAAGCTAATGAAACAAAAGCTGAGTGGCTCTGTGTGAGTCGCTCAGCTTTTATTTGCAAAGAGCACTTTATTTTTCTCAGGGACTTGATTTATTTTTAAAGAGGATGTATATTACTTGATAGATCAATAATTGATGGATCAAAGGTCGGATCATCAAGCCCAGCGATATGCTTAAGGGAGGAGAGATTGATATCACCCAGACACCATCCGAGCCTGAGTATATTTTTGACATGCTGTTGTTGCTGAACAAGCAGATTAGCTCCAAGTTTGAGCGTTGTGCAGGAGTCAGCGCATCCAGATTGCAGCTATTGTGCAAGTTGTATCAAGTGGAGGAGATTAGTCAAACTCTGCTGCAAAAAGAGGTTGGCATTGACGCTGCAGCCGTAACGCGCCATTTGAAACAACTGGAAGCGACAGCTATGGTCACACGACGCACGAAGCCAGAGGACAACAGGGTTACCTTGGTAAGCCTGACCGATTATGGGCGTGCACGCATTGTCATCTTTAAGCAGGAGCGCTCGCAGTTTGTAGCTCAGCTACTACAGAGCTTCGACGAGACCCAACGGCACCAACTAGCTGATATGCTGCAAGTGATGAATAGTCACATATCTGATATGGACTGACAACATTTTTTTAACATTACTATACCCACAGAGGGACAAGGAGAGATTGGAATGAATAATACGAACACATCCAGTACTGTAAAAACGAATGATTTTAAAGAAATCGCCCTGGGACGCCGTTCTGTAAAAGTATACGATCCGTCCGTGAAGATCAGCCGCGAGGAAATGACCGAGATTTTGACGGAAGCTACACGCGCACCATCTTCCATTAACCTGCAACCTTGGCGTTTCCTTGTCATTGACAGCCCTGAAGGTAAAGCTACACTGGCACCATTGGCCCGTTTCAACCAACGTCAAGTAGAAACATCTTCGGCAGTGATCGCTGTGTTTGGAGATTTGAACAACTTTGATAATTTCGAACAAATTTTCGGAGAAGCTGTAGAACTGGGCTATATGCCAAAAGACGTCAAAGAAATGCAACAGGAAAAAGTAGCAGCCCATTTTGCAGCGCTTGATCCAGTTGTGAACAAAGAAACGGTCCTGATTGACGGTGGTTTGGTATCCATGCAGCTTATGCTGGTAGCACGCGCTCATGGTTATGATACTAACGCTATTGGCGGTTTTGAAAAGGATCAAATTGCTGAAGCCTTTGGTCTGGAAAAAGATCGTTATGTCCCTGTTATGCTCATTTCCATGGGTAAAGGTATCAACGATGGTCATCCGTCCACACGATTGCCTATTGATCAAATTGCACAGTGGAAATAAGCAAAACGAACTAACATCTATACACAACATAAAAAAACAGGCGGACAAAGGAAATTCCTTTGCTTCGCCTGTTTTTTATTTGCTTGGATGCAACGTAGATCGCGGGTGCTTATCACGTTGTCAGTCTTTCGGTTATCATGTCACGGTATTTTCTCCCGGCGTCTCTGCCGAATCAGCGGTGTCATTCTGAAGGTGATGATAATGCTTGGGCCATATAATTTGGTGCGAAGTATGGCTAAGCTCCTCATAAAATAACGGGGCTTTCTTGATTAGACGTATGACCAGATGGAAAAAGAACCATCCATTCATCACCAACAACAAAAGGCTGATCAGAACACTTACCCATGGAGAGACTTGAGACCACAGCACGGGTCCACCCAGTACGTAATTAAGTCCAAAATACAACCAATACAAGAGACTGTAACGCTTGATGAGCCCCCATAGGGAAATCCGTTGTCCCGTCCCTGTAAGATGAATACGCACCAGCCATTTCCCAGGAGTTCGTCCATTCGTCAGGTAAGGGACCCCCATAAAGTAGACTCCACTGGAAACCCAGAAGGCAGCAGGAACATGCAGAGACTCCATGATGCCGAGTAGCCCGATCCATATGATAGAATCCACGAAAAAGGCTACGCCCCGTCGGGTATAGGACACTCGCTTCGTTGCCATGTCCACATGCTTGTCCAGATGTTCCAAGCGGGGCAGGAAGCGTGAAAACCATTCGCCTAATAGAAAGCCTAGCATGCCGCCCAAGGTATTAGCCAATAGATCGTCCACATCGAACACGCGATACGCATGGTCAAAAAATCCATACAGTCCTGTCAGCTGCGTCACCTCAAAGAAGAGGGAGAGGATAAAGGACAGAATCAGACACCATCCCCATCGTGCACGGAAATAATAACGTAAGAACATACCGAAAGGCATGGTCATCACAACGTTAAAAACGACTTGCAGAAAAGCGCGCTCCTTCAGCAAATGAACATAGCTGGAGGGATGAGCGGGTGAGACGGATGTTTCTCTTATAATGTCTTGAACGAACTGCAAGGGCATCAATTGCAACGCTCCCCCGGCTAATGTAGCATTATGACGCGATGCCGGAAGCGGGAGTATGACCAGAAAGAAGGCGTTCATCAAGTATAAAAGCATCAAGTAAAGCAGCCATGCTCTAGCCTTGTGAATATAGCCATGCCTGCGATATTACACGATTAGAAAAGGCAGTGTAAACAATAACGCAGCAAAAGGAAACGCAAGAAAGGCATACGAAACAGGAAATAGATACGATTGAATCATGTGCTGCTTACGCCTGCTTTCTCCGGAACTTCACCAAAGACCAGATGATCAGAAATGCCATGAAAGCCAGGCACACGCTAATGCTAATACGATTTTGCGAGTCAAGCAAGAATAGGAACGCAATTACCCATAGGCATCCTACTGTAAGCGCCGTTACATAAGGGAATCCCCATATCTTGAAAGTAGGCTCCACGGGATAAGATTTGCGCAGTTTCAATTGGGACAGACAAATGCAGCTCCAGACGAGCAGCACGACGAAGCCAGGTACAGCCATCAAAATACGGAACAGTCCGTCCTGAGCGATATAAGCAACCATGGAACCGACAATCAGGACTACAGCGCACAATTTGAGACTATTTACCGGAACCCCGTTTGAAGATAAGCGGGCGAGTGATTTGGGACCTTCTCCATTGATAGCCAGCGAATGTAGCATACGTGTAGCCCCGTAAATCCCCGAATTGGCGGCAGACAGTACAGCAGTAATCAGAATAAAGTTCATGACATGAGCCGAGCCTTGAAGCCCTACAGAAGACAATACCTGTACAAACGGGCTGGTATTCGCATCCAGTTGGTTCCAGGGAATCAAGCCACAAATGATGAGAATGGGCAACGTATAGAACAAAACAACGCGAAGAATAAAGCTTTTAACCACTCTAGGCAGTACCTTTTCCGGATTTTCTGTCTCCGTCAACGTCAGTCCAATCAGCTCGGACCCGCCGTATGAAAAGGTAACGACCAGCAGCGCTGAAAAGATAGCCAACCAGCCATTGGGTAGAAATCCGCCGTGCTGCGCGTAGTTGCTTAGATAAGGTGGAGTTTCAGTGGGAATAATCCCGAACAGTATACAGCCACCCAAGGCGATGAAGATAATAATCATGGCAATCTTAATACCCGCAAGCCAAAATTCTAGCTCCCCAAAACCGCCGACACTCAGCATGTTGACGACAATAATGAAAGCTGCACTCACTAAACTGAGTACCCATAGAGGAACATCTGGCAACCAATATTGCAGGAAGCTTCCCGCAGCAATGACCTCAATGATACAGACGGCCAGCCACATGAAGCAATACAACCAGCCGATAATAAAGGACAGTCGTTCTCCAAAAGCTTTGCGAATAAAATCTTTCATATTCATGTTGGGATAGACGGTAGCCATCTCGGCAATTGCGCCCATAACGACCAAGAGCAGGAGTCCCGCGAAGACATAGGATAAAATAACTCCAGGTCCCGCCAAGCTAATCGTTTCGGTACTTCCTTTAAAAATTCCCGTTCCGATGACTCCACCCATAGCCATAAAGGTAATATGCCGTGGGAGCAGCTTTTTGTGCAAAGTTGCTTCATTTGATTTCAATATGAAATCCTCCTTCATATAGTGTATAGCTTCAGCATAGCCCAAACAGGGTTACTTCAATTAGACTTATACTACATGAAAATATCCAATTAGGAAATGAAAGAAATAGGATCTGGTAGGGAGATTGAAATCGATAGAGGACAAACTGAAGAAAACAGAGGCAGAATGCTGGCGCTGATGATTGCTCTATCTGCGGTCATTCTGCCTTTATTGCACTGCTCGGTGGATATTTAAGTGATCATGTAGGAGTATCGCATTGCGGTGAAGGATTAGCTCCGCAATATTCCTTTAGCCCGCACTTGCTTGAGCCAACCAGGAAACTCATTCAGCAGACGGTCGTACAGTTCTGTGTCTGTCACGGAGTCGAAGTCATCCAAGGCAAAGAAATCTGCATTATCCACTACGCGGCCGCGCATCTTATCCAACTTTCGAAGGATTCCGTAATCGGCTTGACCAAGACCTACAAATTGCCAGAAAATCGGGGCGCTTGAGCTTTTAATCAGCAGTTGTTCTATTTTTTTCTGTTCATAAATACCTCCATCACTGAAAAAGATAATGTAGGTCGGGATTATATCGTTGGGATCTTCTTTTGTATATTTTAGTATGATATCCTTCATGACTTCTGGTTCGTTATTTCCCCACCCTAGCTCACTATCTTCACTAGGCTCAGCATAATTCATATGAATGTAATTCTCGAAATTCCTCTCTGTGACGCTTGGAGCACGCTTGGCTTTGTCTGCAAAAAACCATACATCCATTTCACCATTGTCATCCATACAGGCGGCTACAGCCAACACACGTTCGCAGGTTTTTTGCACCGTCCCACCCGTGTACAATTTGAACATAGAAACAGAAGCATCGAATACAACCGCTACCCGTGCCTTTTCACAGTCTATGTGTTTCTTTTTTAGTGAATATTGTACATTCTGCTTGTGCAGATTGATTCTTCCACTCACAGGAGAAGTTTCTTTCATGTCAGCTTTATCCGCTGACGGTGCTGCTGGCGATTCCGTTTCCTCTACGGTGACACCGTGAGCCTCGGCAAGCGGCTTTAGTCCTCCGTTGAAACCACGTCCAACTGCGCGAAGCTTAAAGCCAGAAGTATGACGATACACCTCTGCCAGCACAAGCGATGTCTCACTGGTGGCTTCGGTGATGCTGTAGGTGATATGGGATTGCTTGCCTTGAGCAGTAACTGAGCAGCCGACCACATCGGCAAAAGTACCTGGGCCGTCCACTGTGGCCGCAAACACACATTTTTCCACCCCGGTTCGTTCCAGTTCCTGGAGCGCTACAGTAAACTCAGTGGTTCTGTCATTTGGACGCTGTAATCGTACATGGCCGTGCGGGTCAGCGGGTTGATTGTAAAAAATGAAATAGTCATCTGAGGAAACCTTTCCGTCTGCTCCTACCATAAAACAGCTAACATCCAGTTCGGCAGGTGCATGCTTCCATGTAATGGTGACCCGCACCGTATCTTCCTTACCGAATGGTGCATTAGCTCCTGTACTCAATGCAATGTTGGGACCGCTCATGCTGTCAAACCCCCTATGTATTTTAAATCTTGTATTTATACAAATTGTACCATGAAAATGGTACATACACCTTGTTTCGTGCAGGAATATTTGTCTCATGGTAGACGCAGTAAATGATGATATATAATGAGGTTGGTTTGGAAAAAAAGTATGATATTTATGAAGCGGAGGCTTTGATACGTGAAGCAGGATCGACAAAAGCAGGCAGGTTCTCATACCGGGATGAGCAAGGGATATGAAGCTGATGAGTTAAACAAACTGTTGTCCCTATGGCTTCATTCGTCGATCCGTGTCATGGATGTCCGGCATATTCGACTGGAGCCGGAAGAGTTGCTTCAACCGTATCGTCTTCCAGCGCAGGCTTTTGTATTTGTATTGCAGGGTAGCGTGCGTTTGGATGGCGATTGGAAGGATACGCCACATTCAGGATACATACTGCATGGCAGCAAAGGTTTTGAACTGAATATGAAACCCTCGCAATGCGGGATTGAATATATCCTTGTACTATATAAAGCGACTTCTCTATCTGGACATACGGTGTATAATCATCCTTCGATAGTTCATGGTTTTGCACCGCCTTATCCGGTTATACTGTATCAAAAGCTGCAACTACTGGATGAAGCATGGCAGGATCAAGAGACGCTATCCAAGATTCAGGCTCAGGGTCGGTTCTATGATTTTGCATATGAATGTATACGGCAATTGCAGGAACCGAAGGCTCGAACTTCTGCGCGGGATATCGTGACACAGGCTATTCGATTTATGCAGGATCATTATGCGGAGTCCGTAACGCTGGAACGTTTGGCCGGATTGTTGGAATGCAGTCCGAGACATTTGACCCGGTTATTTAAAAAACAAACGGATTGTAGCCCGATTATGTACTTGATTCAACTGCGAATGGACAAGGCGAAGGAGCTTTTGCGGAAGACGGATGCGACTTTGCAGGATATCGCTGTCAGTGTGGGGTACCCGGATGTCTATTTCTTTAGCCGGGCATTCAAAAAATATACGGGTGTATCCCCGGTTCATTACCGGGACAGCCTATATCATCTGCTTTTGTGAGAGATACCAGTCTGGATAATCCATTAAGCATGTCTGAATGTTCCATTGATTCGATAAGTGGCGCCCTGCATACTGTTATTGAGGATAATAATCATTATCAAAATCATGATGAAGGGATTTTACGAATGAATAGAAACGCAAAGCATTCCATGGCATTTATTTTATTGCTTAGTTTTACCCTGCTGCTCAGCGCGTGCTCAGGCACATCCAGTCCTGCGGCAACCGATGGCGCTTCGCAAGGGACCAATAATACATCAGCGGAACCAACATCACAGGAAAGGGTGCTGAAGGATGCACTTGGGCATGAGGTGAAAATTCCGGCTCAGCCTCAGCGTGTGATCGCTTCTTATCTGGAGGATCACCTGGTTGCGCTGGGGGTTAAACCTGTAGCCCAATGGTCGGTAGGGAAAAATTCAGTTCAAGGTTACCTGCAAAAAGAACTGAAGGACGTTCCTACCATTGCTTCAGATCTTCCGTTTGAGGCGGTTCTGAACTTCAAACCTGATTTAATCATTATGGACAGTGCGAGCATGGTGGAAGGCGACAAATATAATCAATACTCTAAGATTGCTCCAACCTACGTGGTAGGCACTAATATGAACAATGATTGGCGTCAAGAGCTGCTGACCGTGGGTGAGGTGCTGAATAAGAGCAGTGAAGCGAAGCAGGCATTGAGCAACTACGACAAAAAAGCAGCAGAGGCTAAAGCCAAGCTGAGTCAGACGGTAGGACAAAAAACTGCGGCGGCATTGTGGGTAACGGATAAAAATGTGTATGTCGTAAACCAGAATCTATCCAGCGGTGATGTATTGTATAAGGATTTGGGATTCAAGATTCCACAAGTCGTACAGGAGATTTCCAAAACGGCTAAGGCGAACTGGAGTAATTTATCGCTGGAGAAGCTGGCCGAGCTGGATGCGGATTATATCTTTATCGTGAACAGCAAAAACGTAAGTAAAGAAGATATTGTAAAAGATCCTGTATGGGCGGGAATTCCAGCCGTTAAAGAAGGCCATGTATACGATTTTGGTAAGGATTCCAGCTGGTTGTATACAGGTACAATCGCAAACAGTCAAATGATCGACGATGTTTTGAAAAATGTAACTCAGTAATCCAAATGGTAATCAAAAAACGCTACTCATCTTGACGACAGTATGTCGCAGGAAGGAGAGCGTTTTTTTATAAAAAGATGTCTGCAAAGAGCAGACATCTGATTTATTTTCTGAATTAGGCTTGCGGAGATACCAGGATTTTAACCTGATTTTTCTCTTTCAGGAGACCTTCAAAACCTTGCTCAATCACTTCTTCGAGTTTAATGCGTTTGGTAACCAGCTTGTCAGCAGGGAAATAACCTTTTTCCATCAGGCTGATAACAGCTGGGAATACATCACGGTAGCCGATAATACCAGTCAGATTGCGTTCCTTCATAACGATATTGTTAGGCTTGATCGGAGCTTCTTTTTCAAAAATGCTGACGATCATGATTTGTCCGCTGATCTTAGTGGATTCGATAGCTTGAGTCAGCACAGGAGGTACTCCAGTGACTTCATAGGCTACATCTACGCCGCCGTTGGTCCGTTTGTGCAGTTCTTCCACCACATCATAAGTTTTAGGATCAATCACGATAGCACCCAGCTCTTCAGCTTTAGCTTTACGCTCCTCGGAAAGCTCTACTGCATAAATCTCAGATGCTCCCGAAGCTTTCAACGCTTCAATAACCAGCAATCCGATAGGGCCAGCGCCAAATACTACAGCTTTGTCGCCGACTTTCAGTTGGCTTTGACGAACAGCATACAAAGCAACGGCCGAAGGCTCTACCAATGCGCCTTGCTCGAAAGATACGCTTTCTGGAATTTTGTGAACCATGTGCTCGTCAGCTGCGACATATTCAGAAAATCCACCACCGCCGCCTGCCAGACCGAGGAAGCCCATTTTATCGCAAAGATTATATTTGCCTTGTTTACATGCATCACATTCTCCACATGCAAACACCGGTTCTACAACTACACGGTCGCCAACTTGAATCTTGGTTACACCTTCGCCGATTTCGACAACTTGTCCAGAAAATTCATGTCCCATTACGATCGGCGCTTTTTCGCCAGTCAATGGATGCTGAGCATCTTGGGGAATGAAGATCGGTCCTGCTACATATTCGTGAAGATCACTTCCGCAAATGCCGCACCATTCTACCTTGATTTTTACTTTTCCTGCCAGAGCAGCGGGCTGCTCAATGTTTTCCAAACGTAAGTCTTTTACTCCATGCCATCTCAATGCTTGCATGTTTGTCATCTCCTTGAAGAATATATGATCATTGCCTCTATAAAAGTGAATGAATTAGGAAACGTTTCCGAAAAATAATATGTCACAATTTTTACACATTGTCAAACCAATTTAATGCAAAAAGCACTTGACTTTTTTTGTGAATATAATCACTTGTGACTACAGTGCTATATTTGGCTCTTTACTTTTATACAAAGAGATTTTGCGAATTTTTTAGGTGAAGCAAAGACAAGAAGAAAACGACTTCAATTTTTAGACACTCATTCTGTGGTATAATATCAACATTAAGACTTTATCTTAGAAAGTCAGAAAACGATTCCGTTCTTGAAAGGATTTTGGGCGTGACAGATCAAAAGAAAGTAACCATAGAGGATGTAGCCAAGCGGGCAGGAGTCGGTATTGCGACTGTCTCCAGAGCTATTAACGATAGTGAGGGCATCAGCCCGAGAACGAAAGCCTTGATTTTGCAAGTGATTGAAGAGATGGGGTTTACGCCCAACACCTCGGCTCAGAGCTTGAAAGTTCGTCAGACACGACAAATCGCACTGGCCGTGCCAGACATTCGTAACGCGATTATTCCAGAGATCGCTTGGTCCGTAGAGCAGGCCGCCAAGCAGCATGGTTACCGGGTCGTGCAAATCAATACCGCCGGGAATGCCAGAATGGAGCTTGAAACAGTTCGTGAGGTCAAGAAGCTGCATGTCGACGGGCTCATCATTATGCCGCTGGCGTATCCCAAAATGTTGGTAGATCTGATTAACAAAGCCAGCGTTCCCGTGTCCATTATTAACTATGGCAAGAAGCTGGGCGAAGATGTCAAAGCGGATATCGTCAGTCTGGCCCGACAAGAGGGAAGACTTGTGATGGAGCATTTACTTAAAATCGGGAGAACAAGAATTGCCTATGCAGGCGCTGCGAAGGACAAAATCGAGGAGAGATACTTCGCTTATGAGCAGTCTCTCCAGCATGTGGACCCTTCACTCGTTTATTTTGGCGATGATTTCTCCTTTGAGACAGGGCTGCGTGCAGCCGATTATTTTTACAGCCTGAAACATATGCCGGATGCTATTTATGCGGTTAATGATATGGTGGCGATAGGGATCGTCAATCGATTTAAGGATTTGGGTGTAAAGGTGCCAGATGAGGTTGCTGTAGTCGGTATTGATAACAATCTGTGGGCTACGGTAACGACCCCTCAGATAAGCTCAGTTTCCATCATGGGAGAAGAGGTGGCACGGTTGGCTGCGGAGCTGCTGCTCAAGCGGATTCAAGAACAGACACCTGGGGATTATGAGCGTGTGCAATTCGAGCCTCGTCTGATCGTGAGGGAATCGAGCGTCTCTGTGATCCGTAAGCCTACGGTGGGACGTGACGAGTAGTAGGGTATGAGTGGATTTTGGGCAATTATAACGACCATTGTTTGTTCAGACAGGAGAGTGGATTCATGTTAAAAGGTAATGGGTTTGTATCTGTAGCTTGTACTGCACTATTGCTGGCTGTAACCATAGGGTGCACTCCCCATCCAGTGGGACAGGATGCTGAAACTGCGGCGCCGTCCGGGGCAAACAATGGGGAGTCCAAGCAAACTGCAGTCAATACGCAGCATACCCAGCAAAGTAAAGAGGAGCTAGTGCTGTCCTTTTATAAGGATTCATCCCTCAGTGATGAAGCAAAAGTCCGTCATATGACGGACCATTTAGCAGGAATCCAATGGGGAAAGATGAACAAAATCAATGAACATCAAAGCCTGGAAATTATCGAATATCTATATAGGCAGCGTGCTTTTATTCCATCGGAAAGCTTTGCAAATGTGATCCAGGCTTCTGACGGATTGGATGGAGCTTTAAGCGAAAGCTATGCTGGTCTTATGGGAGATTTGTTTACAAGAGATAGAACTGCGATGACTCGAGCATTGGCAAATATGGACAAAACCAACCGCACACAAGGTATAGGAAGCATCGGGTATGCTCTCAGTTATAGAGAACCCAAGGAAGTCAAGAAAGAGATTCAACAATGGCAGGCAGGACAAAAGCTAACTTCGGCAGAGAAGGATGTCATTCGAGCCTTGTTCGTCAAGCTGGATAATCCGTATTGATGCTCAAATAGTGATGACCACATGCGTAGAGGAATATATTGAACAGCCGCGTCTCTACCGGAGGAGCGGCTGTTTTGTGCTGTTTTTTTACATTCTGCCATGTATGATTGGGATAATCGTTAGTAGAACCAGTGGTTTCAGATGTTCATCTAACAACGGGTTCAAATGGTCGGGTGATCCTGATCCGAGCGCAAGCGTTTGATATCACTAATTGGAGGCAGGCCGAACAAGCGGGCGTATTCGCGGCTGAATTGTGAGGGGCTCTCGTAACCTACCTGAAAACCGACATCTGCCGCATCCGCTGATTCGGATAACAACAGGCGGCGGGACTCTTGTAGGCGTAATTGTTTTTGATATTGCATTGGGCTCATAGCCGTAACCTCTTTAAAATGTCGATGTAGTGACGAAGGACTCATATTCGCTAGTTTGGACAATTCCTCAATACGCAACGGCTTATCATAATCCTGCTTAATCCGCTTTATGACTTCTGCAATCCGGTTGGAATGGCTGCCGGTCATGACCAGTTGTTTTAAGGATTCCCCCTGATTACCCTGTAAAATCCTATACAGTATCTCACGAATGACTAATGGAGCCAGCACCGGAACATCCTGCGGGTTTTCCAAAAGATGCACTAGCCTTATCACGGCATCCAGCAGTAGAGAGTTGGTTTGGCTTACATACAGGCCTCGTCTGGAATCAGGCATTGGGCTTGTGGGAAGAGCAGATTCTTTGATCAGGTCCAAAACCTGATACGGATCAAAATTGAGCCGGAGGCACAAATAAGGAGCTTCTGCTGACGCTTGGATAACCTGCCCCGAGATCGGCAAATCCACCGACACAACAAGGTAGTCGGATGTGCCGTAATGGTAACTTTCCTCTGCGAGCATCACGACTTTTCTGCCTTGTGCCACAATACATAAGGCAGGTTCATGGACTTGATGTATCGGAACGGTTGTATTTGAACTTCGGACGAAGTGAAGCGAAGGTATGGCTGTAGTGAGAACTCCGTCCTGATTTGAAAATCGTTCTATGAGCCTTGCCAACTCGGCTTGTTTTTCCATGGTAGAACCCTCTATTTTGGTTGCCCCCATCATGACACATCCCTTCTTTGCAAAGCAGCCCGTTTTCATTTCCAGTAGTTTATTACATATTAAGGGTCTTTGGAGGATTAGGCAATAATTTGCTCTGATTCTTCTACCGGGCTGATGGACATTCCTCTCATAATAAGATGCAGATACAACACCTAATGAGCAATTGAAAAAAATAGAAGGACAAAGGAGTGGGAGTCATGGAGAGTAACAAAGCGGAAAAAAGTGTACACGCTTCGCAGCATCCCTATATAGGGATGTGGGTAACTGAAGACGGAAATATCCGTCAAGAACTCTTGCCTTATGGCCGTTATGATGAAGCACGGGGTCAGAGACAAAGTGCCTATACAGGCAGCTATATCATAGAAGATGACTATATCGAATATGTGGACGACACCGGATTTACGGCAGATGGTGTATTCAAAAATGGTGTTTTGTATCATGCAGGGATGGTTTTTTACAGGGAAGTAAAAAAGTAATCTGTTTCAGTCCGTTTTTAAACTAAAGGAGGAATAAGTATGTTGGATATTAAAGGGAAAGTCGTAGCTATTACGGGGGCAAGCAGTGGGATCGGTGAGGCTACTGCCCGTTTACTTGCTCACCATGGGGCTCATGTAATATTAGGGGCCAGACGCACAGAGCGACTAGAGGCTCTGACATCCGAGATTCGTTTGAAAGGTGGATCGGCTGATTATCAGCAACTGGATGTGACTAAGAGGGACCAGATGGAAGCGTTCATTAAGTACGCGGAAAAAACATTTGGGCGTGTGGATGTAATTTTGAACAATGCGGGAGTGATGCCTCTTTCAAAATTAGAAGCCCTGAAGGTAGAGGAATGGGATCGCATGATTGATGTAAATATACGGGGCGTTCTGCATGGGATTGCGGCAGGGCTTCCGATTATGAAAAAGCAAGGATTTGGTCAGTTTATTAATATCGCCTCTATTGGCGCGTATAGTGTAACCCCAACTGCAGCGGTGTATTGCGCAACGAAGTATGCGGTTCGGGCAATTTCTGAAGGGTTGCGTATGGAGGTGGGGGGAGATATTCGTGTGACGCTGGTATCGCCAGGAGTAACCGAATCTGAGCTTGCTGACAGTATTTCAGATGAAGAGGCCCGGCAAGGAATGAAAGAGTACCGTCGTATTTCGATTTCGCCTGATGCCATAGCCCGTTCCATTCTGTATGCCATGGAGCAGCCAGCGGATGTAGATGTTAATGAAATTATTGTCAGACCCACGGCAAGCCCGAATTAACGCCATGGCGTCCAAGATTCCCCCTCTCTACTCAGATCAGTTTTCCCTCCATCCTTTATGGATGGGGGGTTATTTATCGGATGAGAAAGACCATCATTCCCATCTCAGAGTGTAAAAAACTGTACCTTTATAATAAACAGGTTTACTTTTACAAATGTTTGTGATAACTTTATTTCGACAAACATCGAAATTAAGACTGGAACAGAAGGGAGCCGAACAGGGTGAAAGATACAACAGAGATGCAGCAAGCTGTAAAAATATATAAAGCACTTGGAGAACCCACTCGTCTCAAAATAGCACTTCTGCTAAAAGAGGAAAGTGACCAATGCTGCTCTGTGCTGGGCGAGAAGCTGAACAGTGTAGCTATTTCAACACTGTCGCACCATCTGAAGCAAATGGCAGAGTCGGGGCTGCTCACATACCGTAAAGAGGGGACGTTTATTTATTACAGCTTGGATGTGGAAGCAGCGCAGAAATATGCCCCGTTCCTAATAACATAAATTTTTTTAGTCTTAATTTCGATATTTGTAAAAATATAAAAATATCAAAAGAAAAGAGGCGTTATTTAAAAATGCAGAGTACGTGGAAAGTGTATATTTTGGCCATTGTCAGTTTTTTGGTAGGCACATCCGAGTACATCATCTCAGGCATTTTGGATCAAATTGCGACAACTATGGGGATTGCGGTGTCCGCAGCGGGCCAGCTGATTACAGTCTTTTCTCTTGCTTACGCGATTGGCACGCCGATTCTGATGGCAGTAACCGCTAAATGGGACAGACGCAAGCTGCTCTTGAGTTCGCTCGGATTATTTGCAGTAGCTAATGTCCTCTCCTTTATTCTGCCGGGTTTTGGAATGTTTATCGCCGCACGTATTCTTATGGCCCTCGGGGCGGGGATGGTCGTGGTTACAGCACTGAGCATTGCAGCAAAAATTGCCCCAGCCGGCAAGCAGGCCAGTTCTATTGCTACAGTCACTATGGGTTTTACAGCTTCGCTGATTATCGGGGTGCCGCTTGGAAGAATGATATCTTCTGCATATGGCTGGAAAACCGTATTTCTCGGCATCGCGTTGACAGGGATTATTGCCCTAATTGTTATATCTATGACAATTCCCCGCTTAAAAGGAGATCGACCAGTCCCCTTACTACAACAGTTTGCTCTTCTGAAAAAGCCTGAAGTTGCTTTGGGATTAGGTATCACCTTCTTTTGGCTAGGAGGTTATTCACTCGCGTATACTTACATCTCACCGTATTTGCTGAATGTATCAGGTGTAGGAGAGGATATGCTAAGCTCAGTATTGCTCGCCTTCGGAATTGCCAGTCTAATCGGATCAAAAATTGGTGGGTACAGTGCGGATAAAAAGGGTATACCCTTTACATTATTAGGGGGTATGGTGTTGCACGGTATTTCCTTACTCTTACTTCCTTTTGCCGCTCATTCCCTGATCGCAGTATTTGCTTTATTGATCCTTTGGTCGTTCGCAGCCTGGACAACTGGACCTACTCAACAATATAATCTGGTCACACTTGTGCCTGAATCTTCCGGTGTGATGCTGAGTCTCAATCAGTCTACAATGCAGCTTGCTATGGCAGCCGGAGCCGGAATTGGCGGTGTAGTTGTTGGTCAGGTTTCGCTGGCTTCCATCACTTGGTTTGGAGCAACCGGTGTCGTCATCGCCATTGTAGCTGTATATTTACTTTCACGAAGATCCTCAGTTCACACGGGATTGGGTGTTACGGAATAAAGGTGTAAAGGTAAGTGAAGAGGAGGCCCAGCGATGGATAACATTGCGGGCCTTGTTTGATTTGAATGAGCAATATTAGCCATGGATACGGGCATGTTAATTACTATCCAAAGGTACAAATTTCCTGTCTTGATGGTCTTCACCGCAACCGATATTTGACTAACCGGATCAATAGAACTACCTAAAGCCTCTTCTGAAAAACCAGCTAGAAACTGGGCAACTAATTGTACATCCTCTGGGATGGATTGTCGGATCATTCCCTCAACGCCCAAGGGCTTTTTATATTTAGGACAGAAATGAGCTATGACCTAAGCACTTGTAAAGTGCTATGAAAAGTAAAATGCTATGAAGATCCAGTTGTTATATCTACTAGGATTTAAACTTCCGCGCTATAAGCTTCTTATTTTTTTGTCGCCAAATCCATCTTTCGATAAAGTTTTTTTCTTTTCTTTCCTGAAGTGTTTCCTTCATACCCTTAATAAGAAATTCGGATCTTCGCTTGTCGTTTCTGCTAATTTCACGTAGTTCCTCAATAAATTTATCGTCCATGTCCGCATCTCCGTTAGTTCAGGATTTTCCAAATTGCTAAGCTAGATTATACAGAACATATGTTCCTTTTTCAAGTCTGCGTCTGCTCTATTCAATCATATAACCATTTTTAGATGGATGCTGCGAGGCCCGCGCCAATCGGATGGTGAGGCATAAGATAAAGTTGAAAGGAGGAATTACAACATGGACAACAAAGCATATGTATCCCAAACGTATCCACGTCTTACAGTCTACAACGAAGAAAATTTTCGGGGTTCCAGGAGAGTATTCAGAGGAAACCTAGGCATTCGTAATACCGATAACATTCTCGACGGCATCGAAAGTCTGCGTTTCTTTTCTACCAGCAGCAATGCTACCCTTGTACTCTTTACTGGCACGCGGTTTAGAGGTAACTTCCGTGTGTTTAGAGGCAATCGCAACATCGCCGACCTGGATGATCTGATTCGCGGGAATGATGTGGAATCTATTATCTCTACCAATCAACGTTTGACGTTGCAGCAAATCCGTAATATCCGCAGTAGCGGTAGACTGCCATCTGGCTATCGAATCATCTAACAGCCTTATTTCGACTTCATAAACCATTTTACAAGACTGTTTCAGGAGCTTGCAACTTTCGGGCTTCTGGGACAGTCTCTCTATTTGTACACGCGACCTACATACTCGAATGATGAGAGGAACTGTATGGGAGAATGGGATGTTGTTAGCAGTCATCGCCAACTCAATGTTCATGAAAAATAGATAAAGGAGGACATACGATATGCCCTCCTAATGACGTATATTATATTTACTTCAGTTCCCAATTCGTTGCTTTGATCACAGCTGCATCTGCGTTCTTAAGATCTGTTTCGCCAGAAGCTAAGAGAGAGCTCCATTGTTTCACACGATTCTTACCATTGGGAGGTTGGTTATAATCATTGGTATCGACAACCAATGTACGCTTAGCATAGAAGCTAGTCATGAACTTCTTCTCATTCGTACTACTGCCTGAGCGTGAGAGGATTCCTTCAAGACTACCTGAATCACCAGTAGCACCTTGATTGAGTGCTGTGTCGACAAATGATCCAATCGTCAGAGCAGTATTAAATCCGCGTTTCTGTGCTTGCTGTACACTATATTCGATATAGGTGTCATAGAACGTACGCCACATGGCTTCTCTCCAAGCTTCATTGTTTTGGAGAGCGTTGATCTTCTTCTTGATTACACTATCGCTATCGCTGAGTTTTAGAATCGAACCACTCATTTTCCCCTTCAGACCAGCACGTGTTAATCCACCTGCAATGGAAGGATTGCTAGCTCCACTAGCAGCATCAAAAGCTTTGAATAAGTCCGGACCATCGGGTCCTGTATCATTTGAACCGCCTGTTGTTGCTCCAAAGATACCGATTGTGTATCCGCGATTATCGCCGATATCTTCAGCATAGCCATAGAATTCAGTCCATTTCAAAGAATCTTGCTCTGGTTTGTTCACTAGCTTCATAATATTATCCCATTGCTCACCGTCGAGTCCTGTATTAGCCTTCAGAAACTGGAGTGTTGAAGGTGAGAAATTAGCATCATGATCAATAGCTGTAACCGTTGCTTGGCTAGTAGCTTCTTCGCTGGTAAGGGATAATGGCTCTATACTAGCTTCATTTGAATTGTCGAAGCCCTCATTTAAATCGATCGTTTTCTGAACCGGAGTTCCATTCTCTTCAGCAAAAGCCTTGCTAGGTGAAGGGCCGGACAAGCTAGAGAAAGAAGCGATTACAGTAAAGCTTAGCAAGATCATAAGGAACTTTGTTTTATACATATAACTCCTCCTATAATAATGTAATTGTGAAAGACTAAAAGCGTAGATTTGCATCTAACTCGAATTGATTTAGCAAGAGTATAGATAAGAAGCATAGGATTGAATAGAGCTTAAATAACCGTTTTTTTCAAAAATTATGATTTATATGTGAATAAATGGACCTAGTTGTTCCTAGATTCCTATAGACCATAAGTGCAAGAATGAGGACGAAACAAAGATAGTCTCTTGATAAAATGAGATACATCACATATCAGGAGGCTATATTTATGAACAAAATTCATCAGTTTCATGCACTTCACACATCAGAGGAACTTTTATTTTTAGGGAACGCCTGGGATATGCTATCTGCGGTGGCTCTGGAGAAGGCAGGCTTTAAGGCGATAGGTACGACGAGCTGGGGAATTGCCAATACGCTTGGATTCTCAGATGGAGAGCTTATTGATTTTGACCAGCATGTAAGCGTTATTCGGACGATTGCTGAGCATGTTCAAATTCCAGTGTCGGCAGATATTGAAGCAGGATATGGGGAGGATATGGCAACGATTGTTGAGCATGTTTTAAGGGTAGCCGATGTGGGAGTTGCAGGGATTAATATTGAGGATTCTTTGAAAACGCAAAAGGGACTTCGAGAAGTGGGCCTGCACAGTAACCTGTTGTCCAAAATAAGAACAGCATTGGATGCGCGTGGGTTTCAAAAATTTTTTATAAACGTAAGAACGGATACATATTTGCAGATGGATGCCCCACTTTCAGAGACCATAGAGCGGGCCAAAGCGTATGTGGATAGTGGTGCGAGCGGAATTTTTGTTCCAGGATTAAAGAGTGATGAAGAGATCAGGGAAGTTGTGTTTCATATACATGCTCCGCTTAATGTTTTATCCCTGCCGGGTCTGACGAATGTCCACCAGCTTCAGCAGTTAGGTGTTAAACGGTTTAGCTTTGGAAATGCATTTTCTGATAAGATAATAGTTGCTTTGCAAAAGAATGCCGAACAGTTGATAGAGCTTCAAGATACATCACATTTATATGAGGATTTTACAAAATCCTGAACTAGATGAATATGAACTATAGAAAGGACAGAGCATTCGATCATGGCTAACATCAATCTTTCTTTTGAAGAAATGTGGGAGAAAATTATAGCATGTGATCGTAAGTATGACGGGTTGTTTTTTACCGCTGTGAAAACAACCCGCATATACTGCCGACCTTCCTGTCGATCCAAAAAGCCGAAAAAAATAAATGTGGAGTTTTACTTTGATTTGGACAAAGTGGAAAAGGCGGGTTTTCGTGCTTGCAAAAGATGCCAGCCCCATACAGACCATTCGCCGTATATCAGACTTGTGCAGAATGTGGTAACCTTCTTGGTTAATCATTACAAGGAAAAACTTGTATTGCAGGATATTGCGGATCATATCGGAATAAGTTCCTTTTACTTGGATCGGATCTTTAAACAGGAAACCGCCGAAACCCCGCGCACGTATTTGGAAAAAATAAGAGTAGATAAGGCAGCCTATCTTCTTAAAAGTACAAATCTTACGAATCTTGAGATTTGCTATGAGACGGGCTTCCAAAGTCCCTCCCATTTCTATAAGGCGTTTCGTAGCTTGAACCATTGTTCTCCTAGTGAGTATAGAAAGTTGAGTAGGGAATAGAAAAGGAAGGAGGTTGTATCCTTTTATGAGCGAACTATACGTAATGAAGTATGTATCGCCGATTGGAGAGATAGAGATACAGGGCACAAATGAGGCTGTCTATTCTATTATGTTCTCTAATCGGAATGAGCCCTTAACGAGGGCTATAGAAGAGGTTCCAATCCAAGTATTAGCGGAATGCGCTACCCAGCTTGACGAGTATTTTAAAGGTGAGCGCTTTGAGTTTACGTTTCCTTATGCCTTTGAAGGTACGGATTTTCAGCAAAAAGTATGGAATGCTCTGGTGTCCGTGGGGTACGGTAAAACGACAGCTTATAAAGATATTGCTCTTGCTATTGGGAATGAAAAAGCGATCCGAGCCGTAGGTAGTGCTAATGGAAAAAATAAGCTGAGCATTGTGATTCCATGTCACCGAATTATCGGTTCCAATCAGAAACTAACGGGCTATGCAGGAGGGCTATGGAGAAAAGAATGGTTGCTCCAGCATGAGAAGCGTTGTCTGAGGCCCTAAGGAGGGCTCATAGATGAGAGACATATATTTGAAAGAGTTTAAGCTGGAGAGCTGGGCCAACATGGTTCAGCTCTATCAGGAGCGATATGATCAGGTAGATCCGGCTATAAGAGTAAAAGTGGCCGAAAGTAAAATTCCAAAGGAGATTCAGATGGTGCTGCTGCCCGATATGGGGGAGTATTTGCTGACTTGGATGGATCGAAAAGTCCCCGCACTTGGCCACGAAACACCGTCGGATTATTTAAAAAGTGAAGAATCAGATGGCATGAACTTCATTTTAGCGAAGTAGGTTTGTCCAAACTCAAATAAAGCCGTATAAAGGGAGCCGATGTCAGGCTCCCCTTTGCTATCATAAGCGCCTGTGTTGTAAGAGTTCTAATGGGCTGAAAGCTCACTCTCCGTCACCCATTTATGATTTTTGACAGGCTCTCCTCCTGTAGTCGGCGTATAATCTACCATATATACGGTCGTTGGTTCTGCGGAGTCAATGGTAGCCTTAGCCCCATCCATCCCTTTCATATGATCTGCTGTAAGGATAACCTCCGTTCCCGGTGCATAGGGCTCGCTGCCTGCATCTTTAATCTCTTCATGAATAACCCACTTATGATTATTCACTTTTTCTTCTCCAGTGGTTGGAGTATATGAGACCGTATAAGCAGTAGTCGTATAAGCACCCACAATCGTGGCAGTGGCCCCATTCATGCCTGCCATATGGTCAGCTCGAATAGTCGCTTGGCTACCAACTTTGAAGGCTGGATTTTCAGCTTCTTTTAGTCCGGTAGGAAGCTCACTGGAAGTGGGATGGTTCATATCCGATGTGTCGTGCTGTTGACTGCTGTTTGTCGTGTGCTCCTGGTTCGGCGTGTTACTGTTTCCGCACCCACTCAAAATAATCATGATTGTACCAGCGAGCAAAGCCCATTGCATTCTCATATTTACAGCTCCTTTAGGGTTTTAATTACATATTTTAAATGTACCCCTATGGGGTATATTTAAAACGGAAGTATATGACAAACGTGTGAAGTGTTTTGCTTTCAAGGGGATCTCCTGTTATGCCCCCTTTTTTGCTATGCAGAAGATGCGTAATTAAATGTTGTTGACAGTGAATAAAAAATCATTGTAATATCTATAAAACACATCAAGTTACTTGGTATTGTGAGATTGTAAACATTCTAACTCACCAAAAGTAGATGATATCAAGGAGCAGGGGGAGACATCAAAATGAAGAAACCATGGATTTCATTTATATTGCTGCTGGGAGCAGTCGTGCTTTTTATTTCAGGCTGCGGCAGCAAGGATACGTCGGGCAACGCTGCGAGTGAAGAAAAGAAAACACTGCATATCAGCTTTAATCCCGGTCCATATAGCGATCAGTTTAAGAATGGTGTGGCTCCATATTTGGAGAAGAAAGGATATACGATTACATATAAAGAGTTTACAGACGGTGTTCAGCCCAATGTAGCCGTGGCTAAGGGGGATATTGATGCTAATGTGTTCCAGCACTCGCTCTACCTGGATTCTATGAATAAGCGGGAGAATATTGATCTGATTGGTGCTGTGCAGGTTCCGACTCCTCCGATGGGATTGTACTCCAGCAAGCATACTAGCCTTGACGAGATCAGTGAGGGAGCCCAAATCAACCTGCCCAACGAGCCAGTCAATATGCTGCGTGCGCTGAATATTTTGAAGGAAGTAGGCTGGATTACGTTAAAGGACAATATTGATCCATTGCAAACCTCGGTGAACGACATCACCTCTAATCCGCATCATCTGCAATTTGTTGCTACCGACCCGGCACAGGGGCCACGTGCACTGGAGGATGTTGATTTTGCGGCTATACAAGGGAACTTTGCTGTATCGAATGGAATAAAGCTGACCTCGGCATTAAAGCTTGAAAATATGACAGATCCGTTCACGAACGTGGTCGCTGTGGACAGCAAGAACAAGGATAAGCCCTTCGTCAAAGACATTATTGAAGGATATCATTCAGATGAATTCCAAAAGTACATCCAATCGAATCCTGATTATGAAGGCTACAAGCTGCCAAGCTATTTCAAATAATATGGGGTATTATCTTCTGCGGGCTGATGTTGTCAGCCTGTATCTTATGGATAGAAGGTGGAGATGAACGTGATTTTTTCATCCTCTGATCTCGTCAAGGCTCTGCCTGACAACTATTTTAGCGCAATGGATGACAAAGTGAATCTGTATAAAAGTAAGGGGATAGATGTAATCAATTTGGCAGCCGGCAACCCGGATCAGCCGACACCGGCGCATATCATCAGCACTTTGAAGGAAGCGGTCGATCAACCGATCAATCAGGGCTATCCGCCTTTTCATGGAAAAAAAAGCACGCTGGAGGCTGTCGCCGCGTTCTATAAACGGGAGTATCAGGTGGAACTGGATCCTGACCGGGAGATTGCCATATTCAACGGCTCAGCCATAGGCGTAATGGGGATTCCCCAGGCGCTATTGAATCCAGGTGATTGGTTATTGACCACCGATCCGGCATATCCCCAATATTATTCCGCTGCTGCGCTGGCAAGAGCCCATATTCATACGATTCCGCTTGATGAGAAGCATGGCTTCTTGCCTGATTATACAACCGTGCCGGAAGAAATTGCAGAGCAGGTCAAATTGCTCATGATTAATTATCCGAACAATCCGACTGGAGCAGTAGCTACAGCAGATTTCCTGACAAAGACGCTGAATTATGCCGCTCGGTACCAGTTTCCGGTTATGAATGATTTTGCTTACGGTGCTCTTGGATTTGACGGGCATAAGCCGATTAGTTTATTGCAAATCCCCGGCGGCAAGGAGTATGGCGTCGAGACGTATACGGCTTCCAAAACGTATAACATGGCTGGATGGCGCTTCGGATTTGCAGTGGGAAATTCGTCCATCATTGGTGCGCTCAAGCATTATCATACGCATGCCTACAGCACTGTTTTTGGAGCGGTACAGGATGCGGGAGCTGTGGCATTGCTGGGCACGCAGGAACCGGTACGGGAACTCGCGGGGTTATATGAGCGACGCCGTGATATTCTCATTGCAGCGTTACGAGGTATTGGCTGGGATGTAGCTGCTCCCCAAGGGTCTTTTTTTGCCTGGTTTAAGGTGCCAGAGGGGTATACATCGGCTTCCTTTGCAGACTTTTTATTGGACGAGGCGCATGTTGCGGTCGCTCCTGGAGAAGGCTTTGGTCGTGCAGGAGCTTCTCATGTGCGGGTCAGTCTGGTAAACAGTGAGGAAAGGCTGCTGGAGGCGGTGCAGCGCATCGCAGCAACGGGTGTTTTTCAAGGTTAAGCTGGAATACAAGGAATTCATGGAGGGAGCGGGAAAAGAACTTTGAGTATAGCGATTATCGGAGCTATGGAGGAAGAAATAGCAGATTTGAAAGCGCAGATCGAAGGGATAAAGATGACCCAGATTGCGAACGGGATTTTTTATACGGGCCAGCTTGAGGGCAAGGAAGTTATTCTGCTGCAATCAGGAATTGGCAAAGCGAACGCAGCCTCGACTACGGCGCTGTTGATTGAGCGATTTAGCCCGGAGCTTGTCATTAATACCGGATCTGCGGGTGGGCTCGATCCAGCGCTGCATGTTGGCGATGTCGTAGTGGCGACCGAGCTGACTTACAGCGATGTGGACGGAACGGCGTTCGGCTATACCTACGGACAGGTACCACAGATGCCGGCAAGTTATCCTGTCGATCCAGCGCTGCTTGCTTTTGCGACAGAAGCGCTGGCGGAGACCAGGATTGAGGGGCAGATTGTCAACGGTTTGATTACGACGGCAGACTCTTTTATCTCTCAGGCTGAGCGCGCCCATTTTATCCGTAGCCAGTTTCCTGAAGCGAAAGTGACGGATATGGAAGGGGCCGCGGTCGTTCAGACTGCGTACCAGTTTGGTGTTCCATTTTTGGCTGTCCGTTCTTTGTCTGATCTTGCCGGTGTAGAAGCGGCGGATTCTTTTGACTCCAATCTTGATTTGGCTGCGGCCAACTCGGCAGCAGTGGTTGTGGCTCTTGTAGCTGCATATGATAGAGACAAGCTTTGATATATTCAATGGCACTATTCAGGAACGTTTTTTCTTTGGCTTGCCATGCTGGTTAATGAGAGTTCGAAGTTGTTTCCCGGCTTGGTTCAGCTCCATATCGTTCAACACATAATCGGTGCTGACTTCCCAGGTGCTGCGGTCATTCAGATGAAAAATAAAGACGGGAAAGCGAGGGCGCAGCCATTTGCGGATGGAGGCCCCTTCGAATTCGACTTTAGTGATTGCAGCCCACGGGACAGTTCGAATACCATCGGAAATGCTGTGTTCGTCAAAGATGAACAGGTAGTTATCCTTACGAAGCGTTCTGCTCAAACAAACCATAAGATAGCTACCGAAAAAAGGAAGTCCGACAATGGCGGACGTAATAAAGAAGAAGATTTGTAGAGCCGAGATATCTTCGTCGATAAAAATGAGCAGCAGCAAAAACAGACAAATCAGCACAAACATCAAGCTACCCATGGCCTTCCAAAATGCCAAAGATCTGCGATATACAATTTTATCCACGGAATACCGCCTCGTCGGGAACAAACGCCTGAATGAAATAAGTTATTCGTTCTCTCCAGTCAGCTTCGGTCACACTTTCAATTCGCAGACATGGGGTGGCCTGCATGTTCAGTTCTGTATTTCTTACAATCCACACATCATTCATTCCTTTAAGAACAAATAGCAGATTCGTAACAGAAGGACCATCTTCATCCGTATTCGTGTATATCATCTGGCTCAAATTATCAAGGCTACACTGATTACGATCAAAATCCTCTCGCCAGTCTTGTATTATTTGTTGAGCCGACTCATGAAGCTTCCACGTTGTCATTTGCTGCATGCTGAAGTTGGATGAGGTTAACTCATTCCACTGTTCTTCGGTCAGATCGACGTATCGGCTGTGCGCATTGAAGTTCGAAGCAAGCAGGCCGAACAATTGATCAATGTCATGATGCCAGTCTTCTGGAGAAGACCAGCGAAAGAAATGGAGTTCATTGTGACTGGAGAAATGATAGAGAAAACGTTCATTTCCATGGTGTATCGTTAATGTATTTTGCTTATCCTGTTGCTCCTTGTAGCCACGTAGCATCTGACGACTTTGTACCAGATGAGCTAGCATTTCAACAATGAACTCATCAAATTCGAGCTGTTGTTGCTCGTCATCCCGTTGTTCCATCAGACCCTTGGATATCAGGCTATGCGTTGCAGCATGAAAAAGCAGTTCCCAGCGATCTTCGGTTAGTTCCCCGTAATAAGATTGGAGCAGACCAGAAGCCATATCTTCTGCGCCCAGTGCGGTCAAGGCAAAGCCTAGTTCCTCAAGCGTTAAAATTACCGTTTGTTTATCCATAGTCAGGCTCCTTCTCCATCTGTTAGGTGTATGTCATTTAAATAGTTTGCTGGCCCAACGTATCCCCTTTTCGGCGAATTTGGCGACTTTTCCACCTGCCCAGCTTCCCACCGTACCGCCGACATAAGCACCGACGGCTGCACCGACCGGACCACCGATAGCGCCGCCTACGGCTCCCAAAGCGACAGCACCGCCATAAGTTGCGGCGGTTTTAATCGCTACGTTAGAAGCAGATACAGCCACATCCGTTCCGGTAAGCTTCCCGCTTTTCCATTTTCCAGCCAGACTGATACCCTCGCCCACAATATTCATGGTGGCATTAATAGGGTACAGCTTTTTGGCAATCATGCCGGGAATTTGGCGGGTGGCTATGCCATATCGGCCTTTTTCCACCCCGGCGATGACGTTCCGCGTCCACTGAGGAAAGCTGTTGGCTTTATTGAATCCGAGGCCGAGCTTACCCATTTGAAGCTTTCCAGCTAATCGATCAAAGCCCTTTAACCCCTTCATCACAATACCGGGTTTGGCGAATTGGCGGTTTAGGCTTTTGCCTAAATTACGCATAAAAGCATTGTTACCCTTGCCTTTCACCCATGCCGCATTATGTATAACTGCTCGAGTGGGATTCTTCAGACTTTTCTTGAATTCTACTGTTTTGGTGAGCACAAGTGTGGAAGCCAGACCGCTATATATAGCTGTTCCGGCAAATCCCAGTTGCCCGCGCCATTTATTGGCTTCTGAAATGCTGTTAATGGCTATATCTGCTGGATCGGGTCCTTTTTTCCCGGAAGTTGTCCCTTCACTGCTGCCGATCTGTCCGCTGTGATCTCCTTTATTAATACCCGTGTCTGCTTGGGTATCTGTTTCCTTGAATTTTACTGCAATGGAACGCAGCTCTGTGCTGACAGAACCGACAGTTTGAGTGAAAGCATCCATTTGTCCACGAGCTTTATGAAAATCCTGATAAAAGCGCTGTTGTGTTGTTCCTGCCCAGCTATTTTCCAACATCTGAATATGCTGTGACAGTTGTCCGCAAATTTGTGCCCCCAGCTCACGTGCCTGTGCGAACTGCCTGGAAACCGCCTCTAGTTTCTCAGGAGGAACCATAATTTTAGCCATGATGTCCACCTCGGATGATTAAAATAATTACTTATATTTTAGTGAATCTAGTGGGGGTTAGCAAAAAAAGGAGGGGATTTAAGTGAAAAATAAGTCATTTGTATGAGTTCCTGAGGATTCATAAGGGAGAAAAGTAGGAGTGTTATGATCCGAAGTTCTTATAAGTTATTCATAACGAAAACGAAAAAAGCCCCTCTTTTCAAATGGAGCTTTCCATTAGAAAGAGAGGTCTTCTTGCGTAGAGGCTAATACATGTTTCGCGTCGTATTAATTATTTTAGCGGAATCTGCTTGGACAGCTTTTCAAACTGCTGCAAGTGAGGAGTGACCTTGGCGGTAATTCCTTTAAAATACTTGATGGACGCTTGTCTTTGACGTTCTTTGGTAGCAGTCTCTTCAGGGAACATGGAGTATTCCTTTTGGACAGAGCCATTTTTATAATTTACGGAGAAGAGCTCTCCTTTTTGCCACCTTTGGACCAGATCTTGATTACTGTGCAAGATATTTAACACTTCTTTTCCATTTTTATAAGTGAAGCTGTAGTCTGGATCGGCCACAGCGTGGATTACTTGGTAGCCGTTCTGTAATCCATTGTTCTGAAAAGTACCTACTTGAATCTCGTTCGAACGTACGGTTCCGTCCATTTGCGTCACTTTTTCAGTCTGCGTACCCTTGCCGCTCATCGTGTCATTGTTCCATGTGCCGTTGTATACGATTTTATGATTTTGTCCATCTGCATCCGTGTATTGATTTATATATTTTCCAGTACCTGAACGCTTGCCATTCACAAAATCACCCGAATACTGCTTATATTGGCTCCATTTGATCGTACCACGTCCGTTGGGCTGCCCATTCTCAACCTCTCCATAGTAAGTCGTCTGACCAGATAGCTGAAGCAATTCCCTGGTTGCAGCCGCATTCGCCACAGGTGTACTTACAGACAGCGCTCCAGATATCAGCGATGCGGATACCATAATAGGCAGAGATAGATATTTCCCTTTTTGCCAAAGTTTTTGCATCATGAGTTCTCCCCTTTCGAAGCTTTGAAATTCTAAAAAGTTATGTTCAACAACCCAGCACCGTTTTTATACTATTTTGTGCTTGGTGATTTATAGTTTAATATATATTGAGAATTATAGGAAACTGTAAAGTGAAAACAGCTAGTTAGGAGAGAGATTCATGAATTTACCTGAACATGGGAGTGAGGATGTATCTAGCATCCTTGCCGTGAAGTTGGAATATGAGCCTGTGAAGACCATAAATGGAATCCATCAAGTGGAGCCTGATGCTAATATTTATTGGCTGATTGATGTAGAATTCAGTGGTTTTACGTTGTCAGATGAGGATATTTTGCAATTGCTCAAAGGATATATCGTGTATGGGCATGTCCATGATTTGCAGATGTGGACTAGTGTGGGGCGCAGACCGGCAGGCGAATGCCATTTTGATAAAATCTGTATTTGTATGGATATATTCGATAATGTAGAGATGCAGGTTCGTTTAGATGAAGCCAAGGTTGCAGACTTTATGAACACACTGCCAGCGCGTTTTCAGGAGAAGGGCACCGTTCATGTGCTTCCTCGGGAGGATGCTGCCCGTGCACGTGCAAAAGCGGAGAAACTTAAAGCATTTACAGATCAGGAAGGTGAAAGGGAACACGCTGTCATGCTTAGGCTAGAAGCGGATCAAGGTCAATCTTACTGTGGAGCGGATATCTGGGATGTCATGCTGAGCCTCGGAATGGAGTGGGGAGATATGGATATTTTCCATGCACACCATCACGGTCAGGGAGGCTATGATGAACTATTTAGCGTACATACGGGAACCGAGCCTGGCTTTTTTTGGTTGAGTACACTCGCGGAGGATCGCTTTGCAGATTTGATTTTCGGTATGGATGGGGTACGGACCGTGCAGCCGCAAACTGTGTTTGAGGCGATGTGGAAAAGTGCCGAATATGCACGCGCCAGACTTGGCGGGACATTAGTGAATGAACAGGGTCTGCCAGCTATGCCGGAAGATTATCTACATCAGATTCAAGAGATGGAAGATCAATTAAGTGAGTTTGGATTTAAAGCAGGCGAGGATGTTGTTGCGTTTCTATTCTAGATTAGAAAGGAGTGATTTCGTTGTCCAGCAACTCTATTGAGAAGCTAAGAACGATTCTAAAACGTAAAGCTACTATTTTTCATACAGGGGGTCGCAGACCGTCGGGTTCCCTTGAACAGAGCTGGATTGGTAGAGTTACAGTGGCTTTGCCAACGGAGGAACAACCCATTGATGTACAGGGGAATGTTATGGCTCCGATCATGCAATTGTATTTGCCTGCCTTGCCCTTTGTCCCTGAAGCTATGCACAGTGTCAAGCTGTTGACCGTCTTCCTGTCTCCCGATGTACTGGATCATGAGGACATGGAAGGATATATGTGTATTCGTGAGTATACGTCGGTAGAGGATTTGGTTGAAAAAGATTTTGGTCCGGCATTTATGCAAATCAAAGCATTTCCGCTGTTCCCCGAACTTAAAGAGAATGATTATCCGGTCTGGGACGGTGAAGATATCCCTGAGGAATACGGCGATGTTCTCAACCAGATGGACGAGGAGGAACCCGACTATTTTGAGGACATCGTAGAGGAAATATATGCGGTTCACAAAATCGGTGGCTATCCCAGCTTTATTCAACCAGGCATCGACTTTGGCGAGGGCTATGAATTTGTGTTTCAGATTGCCTCAGATGCCAAAGCCCAATTGAATATTGTGGATGGAGGCAGCTTTTATTTTGCCAAGCATCAGAATGAAGGAGTCTGGCGGGGGTACTTTGATTTTTACTAATAGGCTCATTTAGAGAGCAGTCTGGAACCGATCGTTTTGTAGAGCATGGCAACCCAATATACTCGTAGTTTAGAAGCTATCGAAAATGGAGTGAAAAGATATGAATGTTTTAGCAATATGCGGGAACTCGCGTTTTTCAGCGAGGGCTTGCTAAATACAAAGTAATCAATGTAATGCTTATGATCATATCTGTGATCATATTGCTGGCAGCAGGCATCGTTGCGGCGGTGGAATATTTACAACCAGAACGACATTTGCTGCAAGTGCTGGCGAATGCCATGTTTGACCATTGGGTTCCCTCTATCACTTTGCTCAGTGTTGTATTCGTCGGTGTGATCGTTTTTGCCATCATTAGAAATGTTTATGTCAAGCAATTACATACGCGCGTGCTAGATCGGGCCTGGCAGGCCATTTTCAATCATGTGGACAAATGAGGACAGAGAGTAACTGTAGGAGATTGGCATAATAGCTGAAGGAGTGACAGCAATGAATGACTGGGAATCGGGAATCATTCAGGTCGATGGTGAGCGTGCTATCTACTCATCTTTAACGGAAGATCAGTTGTTAGAGACCACTTGGTATTCGAAATATTTTCATTCTGTAAGAAAGCTAGGGAATGACTACATCTGGTATCATTTCGATCAGGTTTCTTTGCTGTGTCGGCATTTTTTTGTGTCTGTATGCTTTAAGGATACAAACCTAATTGTCGTGGAGATTTCGCTCCAGGGAGATGAATTTCCAACTTCGTGGGATAATTGGTCTGAGGAAGGAGAGAGAAAGCGACAAAGGGAGCATGATCGTTTGTTACAGCAACATTTGTCCGTAAAGCCAAGCTATCGTCAAACAAAGCCTTACCCCTATATGGAATATGAACTGAACTGGGGGAAAATCTCTTCTTATTTTGACCCCCGGTCGGGAAATACGGCCATTGCTTTTAAGTATAAAGATGAGTAGTGATCTTACATAAAATACATGACAACCCTGCTCTTTGTGCTGGAGGTGAGGGTGTTGGATGAGTAAGGGAGATGTGTTGTGGATAAAAAGGCGAAAAAAATACTGATGAACACATTCTGGTCCTCTAGCGGCTGGAAGCAGGACGGGGATCTTTTTCGGGTGAGGATTTTGAATATGCCAAAAGTAAGGGCTTGATGTTCGATCCGATCACCATTACACATAACGAGATTATAAACAGGCTGCATGAGCTGCACCAGCAAAAGGCTACAAAAGAGCGAGTGGCAGTAGCGTTTTTGCACAGTCTTTCCACGAAAAAGGTTCATTTACGAAGCGCCTTATCGAGCTGGGCATTAACCGCAGGGCTTCCTTTGCACACCTATGGGGAGCGGCCTGTCGTCTTGCCCAATTACAGTAGCTGTGGGGATTGTAATTTTAATAAATTGATGTCTGATAAGGAATATGTCAATGAAGATTTGAATGTACTGAATTTTGAACGAATCAAATGGGGCGGTATTCGTCTGAACCACCTTCTGTATTGCTGGATGGACCTTGAATTGTTCAGTCAAGAAGAGGCTGTTCAGATTTCCGATGAGGATCTGACTATACTTCATAACATGCTCGAAGCTGTTCAGAACTGTGATGCTCAAAGCAGTGCACGTCAATTGGAAAAGCGCTGGAAGGATGTGTTTCCATCCAGCAAAAACGAGCGTGATGTAGTCATGGAGGTGTGGGGATATGCCGGACTGCTGGTTCCACAGGACACGCCTCGTAAACGACAGCACGGCAATCATGATTTTTATTCCGTAGCAGCTTGGCAAGGAGATGACGGATACTCGCAGGAGGCGTTGGACTATTTCTTCGGTACGTTTTTATAGAGAAAGTGAATCGTTATGCCACATCTCGATCATGACGGTTCCTCAAACAACAAACGTTCTTCTTCCCGACTATGGATGGCATTGACAACCAGAAGCGCGTGGAACTGCTGAAGAACTTCAGGCGTAAGCCCTTCTTCACGGATCATGGCTTTGAGCTCTTTTACAATGATTCGGAGCAGATCATGATCCCGTGTAAGTTTGACGACAGCCTCCTGCAGCTCCGGTTTTTTCTCGGCCATTTCCTGATAGAATCCTTCCTCTTCTGCATCAGCATGGCTAAGAATGCGGGTTTCCCAATATTCGATCAAGTGGTCGGCAGCCTGGCGCGCCACCTTGAATTCTTTTGCTTCGAGTAATTCCTCTACTTCTCTCGTCTTATCTAGAGCGCCAGATAGCCCGCCTTGATGAATGGCATGATGAGCAGGCAGTTGACGTAAAGAAGGTCCTCCCATAACAGTTCATCCTTTCTTTGTACCCTTTTTTAGTACAGTATAGCATAAGAAAATAGCGTTATTTTTCCGGTTAGGATTTTCCCCCCTAAGGAAAAGGGAACTCCCTAATTGGTTCAATTTCATATAATACTTAGAATGAAGTTAGAAGATAAAACTCAATCTTGGGGGAATGGATGATGAATCGATTAACCGAAATAACAGACATAAAAAAGATTGTGAAAAAAGGATCAAGGGTTTGAAGGGGATGAGCAGATACATACCCAATCAACATGGAGCTTGGGCCATGCTCATTCTTCCATTTTTATTCGGTTTAGCTGCTTCTCGAGGGGAACTCATTCATATCCCCCTATTTGTGTGCTGGTTTTTTATCTACTTATTCAGTTTTCCTGTCCTCCAATGGATCAAAACAGGCAGCAGTGAAAGATACCGCAAACCCGCCGTTGTATACGGAGTGATATTACTTCCTTTGTTAATTTCACTGATATGGTTTGAGACTGCCTTGATCTGGTATGGAGCTCTTCTATTGCTCTTTTTTATGGCTAATATTTATTTTGCAAAAACGAAAAATGAACGTGCTTTACTCAATGACATTGTTGCAATTCTACTCTTTTGTTCTTTTATATACCCTGTTATTTATATGGGGGGAGGAGAGGATTGGGGAGTAGCAACAGAGCTATTCTTACTTTTGGTGCTTTACTTTATCGGAACTGCTTTGTATGTCAAAACGATCATTCGTGAAAGAAAAAATATACGTTACCATTATGCTTCCGTCATCTATCATTTGGTGATTTTGTTGTTTGCTACTTGCTTAAAGTTACCTCTGTTTATTCCTTTTTTGATTTTTTTGATACGGGCCATATGGCTTCCTAAACTCGGATTAAAGGCAAAACAAGTTGGCATGGCGGAAATTGGATTTTCAATGATGCTCTATGTTTTTGTGTTGTTTTTATACTTCTAAAAGGAGAGACATCAATGATATCTTTGAAAACGCCGCGTGATTATCATACTGATCCGTTTATAGTCATCTGGGAGGTTACACGAGCTTGTGCTTTAAAGTGTCTTCACTGTAGAGCGGAAGCTCAGTACAAACCTGATCCTCGCCAGCTGACACTAGAAGAAGGTAAGAAGCTGATAGATCAAATCGCTGAAATGAATCATCCGTTGGTTGTGTTCACAGGCGGAGATCCTTTGATGCGTCCTGATCTGTTTGAACTGGCTCGATATGCAATTGAAGAGAAAAATCTGTCGGTTTCGATGACCCCCAGTGCCACACCTAAAGTGACACGAGCAGCGGTAGAAAAAGCAAAGCAAGTTGGGTTATCTCGGTGGGCTTTTAGTCTGGACGGTTCATGTGCAGACATTCACGATCATTTTCGGGGTACGGTGGGTTCTTACGATACAACCATGCGAGGAATTGGTTATTTAAAGGAACTGAATATCCCTATTCAAGTGAACACTACGGTGTCCCGGTACAACCTCCATGATCTGGAGCAAATTGCAGAAAGGGTAAAGGAAATGCAGGCCGTGTTATGGAGTTTATTTTTCCTTGTTCCAACCGGACGTGGCATGGAGAAAGATATGATTACTCCTGATGAGCATGAAGCCGTAATGAAATGGTTGTATCAAATACAGCAACAGATGCCGTACGGTGTGAAGGCTACAGAAGCTCCCCACTACCGGAGGGTCGTACTGCAGCAAAAGCACAATGCAGGTGAGAGCAGTGTAGCAGACGGACAAAAGAGGGCAGACGTTTTAGGACGTGCTCCTAAAGGCGTAAATGATGGAGATGGATTTGTTTTTATTAGTCATATCGGAGAAGTATACCCGAGCGGTTTTCTGCCTCTTATGTGCGGGAATGTACGAAACGATAGTCTGGCAGATATTTATCGCAACTCTCCGATCATGATGAATCTTAGAGATAAGTCCCTACTTAAAGGTAAATGTGGAGTCTGTGAATTCAAGGCCATCTGTGGGGGCTCCAGAGCAAGGGCTTTTGCAATAACAGGAGACTATTTGGAGAGTGACCCTTATTGCGCTTATATACCCGGGGTTGGAGAGGAAAAGTGTTTTCATGAAAAAAAGTTCTAAAAAAGTCGTTATTCTCGGTGGAGGAATAAGCGGTTTAAGTGCTGCCTTTTATGTGAAAAAGCTGGCTGAGGATCGGCAGCTTGAAGTGGAGATCACACTGGTGGAGAAAAGTGAACGTCTGGGGGGAAAGCTGCAAACCGTTCGCCAAAACGATTTTATGATCGAAAAAGGACCGGATGCTTTCTTGGCCAGAAAGACGGCAATATTAGATCTGACCATGGAGTTGGGGCTGGAAGCAGAGTTGGTATCGACAAACCCGAAAGCCAAATCTGCTTGCATTTTGCATAAGGGCAAACTTCATACGATGCCGATGGGCTTCATTCTGGGCATCCCAACAAAGCTGACTCCTTTCATTCGGACTGGACTTATTTCTCCACTGGGAAAAGCACGGGCAGCCCTGGATTTAATCATTCCGGCGAAGAAAGGTGATGCGGACGAATCTCTAGGTGATTTTATCAAACGGCGTCTCGGCAAAGAAGTTCTGGACCAGATTACAGAACCTCTGCTGTCTGGAATTTACGCTGGGGATACTCATTCTCTGAGCCTTATGTCAACTTTCCCTCAATTTAAACTAATGGAACAAAAGCATGGAAGTTTGATTAAGGGTATGTCTAAAGGGGCGGGAAAAAAGCCAGCAGTACAAGACAAACTGCCGGATATCGCTAAGAAAAGTATGTTTCTTTCTTATCGGCTAGGATTATCTACGATCGTGGAGCGGCTAAAGGAAAGGCTGGATACCGTACGTTTTGTTATGGGGCAAGGTGTAGTTGAAGTAAGGAAGGAAAGCGGTTATCAGGTCATTTTAGAACACGGACAAAAAATAGATGCGGATGCGGTGATCTGCGCTGTTCCAGCTTTTGAAGCGGCTACATTATTTTCCGGCGTTGCAAGCGCTAGCTGGCTACACAAGATTCACTATGTTTCCGTAGCCAATATTGCTCTTGCTTATAAAAACACAGATCTTAATTTTGCTTTTGAGGGAACGGGATTTCTAGTCCCCCGCAAAGAAGGCAAAAAGATTACGGCATGTACATGGTCTTCGACGAAGTGGAGCCATACTGCTCCTGAAGGATATACGCTTTTACGGACCTACATCGGACATGCAGGCGCACAGGAGTGGATTCAGATGACAGACGATCAACTTGTGGATGCCGCGCGCAAAGATTTGAAAGATTTAATGGGCCTAGAAGCGGAACCAGAATTCGTTGAAGTCAGTAGGTGTGATCGATCGATGCCGCAATATCCGATTGGACACAAAGAGCATATGGCGAAGATGAGACAGGACTTCGCACAGTATTTACCGGGTGTTTTTCTATGCGGTGCCGGCTATGGGGGCGTTGGAATTCCAGATTGCATCGCTCAAGGGAAAGAAGCGGCTGAACAGTTGCTTTCTGATTTGTTATAATCAGGCTCTTTCCACTAGTGAAAGAGGGAACCCCCTGATTGGTTCAGCTTTAAGGGAGACGTAGAATGAAAGTTGAGCATAAAATCGAAGTAAAATGGAGGAATGGAAGATGAGCCAGTTAACGGAAGAAACATGGGTGGCGGATATCGTGAAAGCAGTACCCAAAACGGGAGATCTGTTCCGCAAACTGAGAATTGATTTCTGCTGTGGAGGGAAAATATCGCTCCGTGAAGCAGCAGCCAATCGAGGCCTCCACGCTGGTGAACTGCTGACGCAGATACATGAAGTGGAAGAAAAGCAGGCACAGCATAAGCAATTGCAACCTCCTTCACTCGAACCAAAAGAACTAATCGCCTATATTCAAAATGAGTATCATACGAAGCTTCGGGAAGAACTATCGGCCTTAACGCCGTATGTAACCAAACTAACGCGGGTTCACGGTGAACGTTATTCGCATCTCAAGCGAGTTAATGAACTGTTCACCTTGCTTAAACAGGAATTATCGGAACATATTCAAAATGAGGAGGACCTTGTGTTTCCGATGATTGAAGCATTTTTACAAGAATCAACAGTGGAACGAGCAGATGAGTTGAATCCAATTTTGTCCAAGTTGCAAGACGAGCATCAAACGGTGGTGGAATTCCTGAAGGAAATGCGCTTGATCACAAACGGCTTTGAGCCGATGCAGGAAGCTTGTGGTACGCACCGACTCGTATTGAAGCGGTTAGAAGACCTGGAAGCAGATATTTTTAATCATATTCTACTTGAAAATTGTACACTGATCGAACGTACGAGACAGGCACAGCTAATAGCGAAACCGATTAATTGATGATGAACTAACATGAGGAGCCGAACCAAATGCATAAATTAATTAAAAGTAGCACTGTTTTCGTTTTGGTTATGTCCATCATTTTATTATTATCAGGATGCGGTACGAAACAACAACTAGATTCAAATGTTAGCAGTTCGGATCAGAACGGATCTTCCAGCCAGACATCTTCGAAAACGGCTGAAACTATTGAGCTTACCATATCCGCAGCAGCAAGTTTAACGGATGCGCTCAAAGAAATTCAGCATTCATACGAATCAACCCATACAGGCATTAAATTGAATTTTAACTTCGGCGGCTCTGGTGCGTTGGAAAAACAAATTGAGCAAGGAGCGCCGTCGGATTTGTTTCTGTCCGCTTCGACCAAAAACATGAAGTCCCTTGTTGATCAGCAGTTAATAGATACGAAAAAACAAAAAACGTGGCTGACGAACGAATTGGTCGCGGTTATCTCTGCAGACGGGACGATGAACATCGCGAGTGTTAGCGATTTAACAAAAAAAGAAGTGAAGAAAGTTGCAATCGGAATTCCTGAAAGTGTTCCTGCGGGCAACTACGCACAGGAAGCGCTGACGAAAGCGAAGCTTTGGGACACGTTACAGAACAAGCTGGTTCAAGCGAAAGACGTTAGACAAGTGCTGCAATATGTGGAAACTGGGAATGCAGATGTCGGATTTGTATATAAAACAGATGCATTGACTTCACAAAAGGCAAAAATCGCCTTTGAGGTGAATCCCAAAACCTATTCACCTGTTGAGTATCCAATCGGGATTGTCAAAGCTACAAAGCACATTCAAGAAGCCGAAGACTTTTATGCATACTTACAATCGCAAGAATCTCTGAATATTATGGATAAGTATGGATTTACCATACCGAAGTGAGCATGCAAGATATAGATTGGAATGAATATTGGCCTCCTATCCGATTATCGTTGCAGGTTGCACTGTTATCCAGCGTTCTGGTAATCATATTAGGCTTGCTTGTGGCATGGTCAATGTCGCGGTTGGGATTATTTAAAGGGAAAACGGTTGTTGAAACCGTGCTTATGCTGCCCTTGGTACTCCCACCGACGGTTGTTGGTTTTTTACTGCTCATATTACTTGGACGAAAAAGCGGGTTCGGACGGTTTGTGGAGCAATGGTTTGGCGAGCCTATTATATTCTCGTGGTGGGCAGGGGTTATAGCAGCGGTGGTAGTAGCTTTTCCTCTAGTCTATCGGACGCTGAGAATGGGATTGTCTTCTGTTGACCAGGACTTGGAAAACGCGGGGCGATCGATGGGTGCAAGTGAATGGCAGGTTTTTCGATACATCACCTTCCCTTTAATTTTCCCTTCTTTTAAAGCTGCCTTCATACTCGGTTTTGCCCGCGGTCTGGGCGAATTTGGTGCTACGCTGATGATTGCCGGAAATATTCCGGGTAAAACACAAACGATTCCGACGGCCATTTATATTGCAGTGGATGCTGGTCATCTTCCTATGGCGTGGGCGTGGACATGCTCTATCATACTCATTTCTTTTATCATGCTCCTGTTAACGGGTCAAAAGAACAATTAATTACTTCATACAAGCTTCCCTTTAGCAGGGGGAGGCTTTTTTGTATCTTTCCATAGAACGAGGGATTTCCTGTAGCGCTATAGGACATTCCCTAATGGGAACAGAGATGAATGAATTACATAATGAGAGTAAGCGAATGAGTCTTCCCTTGGAACTTGCGTTGGGATGATTCTTTCTAAAAAGGAGTGTTGGTCATCGATGAAAAAGAAATACAACCTCAACTTTTTTAAACCGATCGAAAGCTATTCGGGAAATTGGTCAATCCTTGAGGAAAAAAATAGAGAATGGGAAAACGTGTATCGTCAGCGTTGGTCTCACGACAAAGTGGTTCGGACGACTCACGGAGTGAACTGCACCGGTTCCTGTAGTTGGAAGGTTTTTGTCAAAAACGGCATCATTACCTGGGAAAATCAACAGATCGATTATCCTTCCTGCGGTGTAGATATGCCAGAATTTGAACCGCGGGGATGCCCGCGTGGGGCTACATTTTCCTGGTATGAATACAGTCCATTACGCGTGAAATATCCTTATATGCGTGGTAAGCTGTTGCGGCTTTGGCAGGCGGCCATCCAGGAGCATGCCAATCCGGTGGAAGCATGGGCAAGCATTGTGGAAGATCCAGAGAAAGCCAAGCTCTACAAATCAGCTCGCGGAAAAGGCGGTCATGTCCGTGTCACTTGGGACGATGTCCTGCGTCTGATCTCGGCACAACTCATCTATACCATTCGTAAATACGGTCCTGACCGGATCGCGGGCTTTACGCCAATCCCGGCGATGTCAATGATAAGCTACGCTTCAGGAGCTCGATTCATTTCGCTACTGGGTGGGCAGATGTTGAGTTTTTATGACTGGTATGCCGACCTTCCTCCTTCATCTCCTCAAATTTGGGGTGAGCAGACGGATGTACCGGAATCTTCTGATTGGTACAATGCGGGTTACCTGATTATGTGGGGATCGAACGTACCGCTTACCCGGACGCCAGACGCTCATTTTATGACGGAAGTACGATATAAGGGAACAAAAGTCGTATCAGTGGCTCCCGACTTGGCGGAGAATGTGAAGTTCGCTGACAACTGGCTTGCCCCAAATCCGGGTACAGATGCTGCCGTAGCCCAGGCTATGACGCATGTTATTTTGGATGAGTTTTACAAAGAGCGCCAAGAACCGATGTTCATTAACTATGCCAAACAATATACGGATATGCCGTTTATGATTCTGCTTGATCCACACGAGGGATCTTGGAAAGGTGGACGTTTTCTACGGGCGAGTGACCTGGGGGATGCTTCGCCGCATGCGGACTGGAAGCCGGTCATATATGACGAAGCGGCGGGGGAAATGCTGGTCCCGAACGGTACGATGGGACAGCGCTGGGAGCAGGATAAGAAGTGGAACCTGATTCTGGAACGGGAAGATGGAACAAAGGTTGAGCCCGCGCTCACTGTGGAAGGTCATGGAGAGCAATGGGAAGAAATCGTATTCCCTTACTTTGATAACGCTGGTAATGGAACGTTCAAACGTGTAATTCCGGCCAAAAAAGTACGCTTGGCAGATGGCTCGGAACGTTACGTAGCAACTGTGTACGATTTGATGATGAGCCAGTATGGTGTCGCACGCAATGACAGCCCTCATAACGCCAAAAATTATTACGACGAAGCTTCGCATTATACCCCTGCCTGGCAGGAGAAGATCACAGGTGTGAAGGCGTCTGTTGTGGTACAGATTGCTCGGGAATTTGCCCAAAATGCTATCGATACTAAAGGTCGCTCCATGATTATTATGGGTGCGGGTATCAACCACTGGTTCAATAGTGACACGATCTATCGGTCCATCTTGAATCTTGTCGTGTTGACTGCTTCCCAAGGTGTAAACGGTGGAGGATGGGCGCATTATGTGGGTCAAGAAAAGCTCCGCCCAATCGAAGGCTGGTCAACGATTGCTTTTGCAAAAGACTGGCAAGGGGCGGCTCGGCAGCAAAATGCTACATCGTTTTTCTACTTTGCAACAGAGCAGTGGCGTTACGAAGAAAGTGGAACAGACACCTTGAAGTCACCGATTGGCGGGGATGTCAGTTACAGACATCCAGCAGACTACAACGTGCTCGCAGCACGTCTGGGTTGGCTACCTTCTTATCCACAGTTTAATAAAAACAGTCTGCTGTTCGCCGAAGAGGCTGCACAATTAGGCAAGAAGTCGAACGAGGACATCATCAATCATTCTGTGGAAGAGATTAAATCACGTAAGACACGCTTCGCTGTAGAAGATCCTGGGGCAGCCGAGAACTTCCCGCGTTCACTCTTTGTTTGGCGGTCAAATCTGATTTCCAGTTCGGCGAAGGGACAAGAGTATTTCATGAAACATTTACTCGGAGCATCTGATGCCCTGCTTGCCCAGCCGAACGAAGAACAGAAACCTGAGGAAATTGTCTGGAGAGAAGATGTAGAAGGAAAACTTGATTTGATGGTTGCACTTGATTTCCGGATGACAACAACTCCATTGTACGCGGACATCGTGCTTCCGGCGGCAACCTGGTACGAAAAAACAGACTTGTCGTCAACAGACATGCATCCTTTCGTGCATCCGTTTAATCCGGCTGTTAACCCTCTGTGGGAATCCCGCGCGGACTGGGATATTTACCGCCAGCTTTCCGAAGTCTTTTCGGATATGGCTAAAGAGTACCTGCCAGGCATATATAAAGACCTTGTGACTGCGCCGCTTGCACACGATAGTATAGGCGAAATTTCACAGCCGATGGGTCTTGTAAAGGATTGGACGAAGGGCGAGATTGAAGCTACTCCGGGTAAAACCATGCCGAATTTCAGCATCATCGAACGCGATTATACTAAAATTCACGATAAATTTATCTCACTCGGTCCGAATTTGACTAGTGGGAAAGCAGGTGCGCATGGCGTCAGCTTCTCCGTAGCGGACGAATATGAGGAAATGAAAAAGTTGAACGGAGTTTATTACGATGAATCCATTAAAGACGGGCTGCCCAAAATCCAGACAGCTCGCCAAGTAGCCAATGCAATTCTTCACCTTTCATCCGCGACTAATGGACGGGTGTCGCAAAAGGCTTATGAGCAGGCAGAAGAGCTTCACGGTGTGGAACTCAAAGATATCTCGGCCGATCGGGCAGCGGAAAGGATCACTTTCCAAAGTATAACGGCACAGCCACGGGAAGTTATACCGACACCAGTATTCACTGGATCGAACAAGAAGGGACGCCGCTATTCACCATTTACAACGAATATTGAACGTCTCGTTCCGTTTCGTACTTTGACGGGAAGACAGCATTTCTATATTGATCATGAGATTTTCCAACAATTTGGGGAATCATTGCCGATCTACAAACCGACGCTGCCGCCAATGGTGTTCGGCCCTCGCGATCGGGAAATAAAAGGCGGGCAAGATTCACTCGTGCTCCGTTATCTGACACCACACGGTAAATGGAATATTCACTCCACCTACCAGGATAACCAGCACATGCTTACACTGTTTCGCGGAGGTCCTACGGTGTGGATCAACAACGAAGACGCAGAGGCACACGATCTTGCCGACAATGACTGGGTAGAGGTATACAACCGTAACGGCGTCGTAACCGCCCGGACCGTTGTCAGCCACCGGATGCCAAGAGGAACGATGTTCATGTACCATGCTCAGGATAAGCACATTCAAGTGCCAGGCTCCGAAATCACGGATACACGCGGCGGTAGTCATAACGCACCTACAAGAATTCATCTCAAACCAACCCAGATGGTCGGTGGATATGCTCAGCTTAGTTATGGATTCAACTATTATGGTCCAATCGGCAACCAGCGTGATGTGTACGTTGCGGTACGTAAAATGAAGGAGGTTAACTGGCTTGAAGATTAAAGCTCAAATTGCCATGGTCATGAACCTGGATAAGTGTATTGGCTGTCATACGTGCAGCGTGACATGTAAAACAACCTGGACGAACCGCAAAGGTGCGGAATATATGTGGTTTAACAATGTGGAAACCAAACCGGGTATCGGTTATCCGAAGCGCTGGGAAGATCAGGAATTATATAAAGGAGGCTGGCAGCTCCGCAAAGGGAAACTGGAACTGAAGTCAGGCAACAAGCTGTCCAAGATAGCACTGGGTAAGATTTTTTACAATCCAGACATGCCGGAAATGAAAGATTATTATGAGCCCTGGACTTATAATTACGAGCAACTGACCAACGCTGGCGAACAGAAGCATTCACCTGTGGCACGCGCGCATTCTGCGATAACGGGTGAAAAAATGGATTTGGAATGGGGTCCAAACTGGGAAGATGATCTGGCGGGTGCGCATGTAACTGGTCCGCTTGATCCAAATATTCAGAAAATCGAAGAAGAGATTAAATTTAACTTTGAGAAGTCTTTCATGGTTTATCTCCCACGGCTTTGCGAACATTGCCTAAATCCAAGCTGTGTCGCGTCATGTCCTTCGGGCGCCATGTACAAGCGGGACGAGGACGGAATCGTGCTCGTGGATCAGGAAGCCTGCCGTGGATGGCGGTATTGCATGACGGGCTGCCCATACAAAAAAGTGTACTTTAACTGGCAGACGAACAAAGCGGAAAAATGTACCTTCTGTTTCCCACGTGTGGAAGCTGGCCTGCCGACAGTCTGCTCCGAGACATGTACAGGACGAATTCGCTACCTCGGCGTTATGCTGTATGACGCGGATCGAGTGCTTGAGGCCGCTTCTACGCAGGATGAGAAAGAGCTTTATAAAGCGCAGTGCGACCTGTTCATGGATCCAAGTGATCCGGCGGTGATTGCTCAAGCGAGAAAAGACGGTATCTCGGAGGACTGGATTGAAGCAGCGCAGAACTCACCTGTCTACAAGCTTGCCATTGAGCACAAGTTGGCATTCCCGCTTCATCCAGAATACCGCACATTACCTATGGTCTGGTATGTACCACCACTTAGTCCGATCATGAATTATTTTGAAGGGAAAGACTCGATTGAGAATCCCGATATGATCTTTCCAGCTATCGAAGAGATGCGTACCCCTATTCAGTATCTTGCCAATATGCTGACGGCGGGCGACACGCAAACCGTGAAGGAATCCTTGCAAAGAATGGCTATGATGCGCTCCTATATGCGTGCCCAATCCACAGGACAATCTTTCGATGAAAGCCGTCTTGAGCGCATCGGCATGACACCGCGGCAGACTGAGCAGATGTATCGGCTTCTGGCGATTGCCAAGTATGAGGATCGTTTCGTCATTCCAACGTCGCATAAAGAAGGATATTCGAATCCGTACCGGGCTCAAGGATCTGCGGGTTACGGCGATACCATGGGAAATATGGGTTCGGGCTCTGGATGTGACGGATGTAGCATGGCAAGTTCAATGGGAATGGAAGAGCCTTTGAAAACGGGCAAAGAAATGTATGAAGAAAACTTCTACGGGGGTATTTGGCGTGATTAATGTAGCGAAGTTGTATGAATGCAAGCCATCATTCGGGTTTTTCGCTCAGCAACTCATGTACCCAGAAAAGCTGGATTTTCATCCGGCTTTTCTGGAAGCATCGTTTGATCCGAACCATCCGGCATATACGTATGCGAACACCTACTGGTCCCTTATGCAAGAGTTCAGTATGGAAGAGATTCAGGAAATGTATACGGAAACCTTTGATTTTCAAAAGAATTGTGCACTATATATGACTTACTTTAAATTTGAAGATGCAAAAGAACGGGGACAAATGTTGGTCAAGTTAAAGGTGCTATATGAGATGTACGGTCTTGAAATGCCAGATGGAGAGCTGCCAGATTACCTTCCGCTCATGTGTGAATTTCTGTATGCCGCCGAATGGGCGCAAGATCCGAAGACGACAGAAAACTTCCGCATGCCAATCGCGATCCTGGAAGACGGCACATATCATTTGCTTAAAGCGCTGGAAAAAATGGAAAGCCCGTATTTTCATCTGGTGAAGGGACTGCGCGAAACGCTTAAAGCTTGCGTAGAACAGGAGGCGGCCGCGCAATGATGATGCTAGAGCAGTTTTTATGGGTCATTTTCCCTTATATGTGCGTGGTCGTCTTTATTGTAGGCCATATTTTCCGCTACAGAAACGACCAGTTCAATTGGACAGCGAAATCAAGTGAGTTTATTGAAAAAAAACAATTGATGATCGGAAGCCTCTTGTTCCACCTGGGTATCATCCCGGTTATTATGGGGCATGTGTCCGGTCTGGGCATACCGAAAACCTGGATGCATGCACTGGGTGTAAATGATCATCTGTATCATATTGGGGCAGTTTATATTGGTGGTATATTCGGAGCCATGACGTTCCTCGGTATGTTGATTCTCACCTCTCGCCGTTTTACAATACGCAATGTGCGCCGTTTAAGTACAGCGTCTGATTTGATCGTAAACGTATTGCTTTTGGCCATTGTATGCATGGGGATGTTTGCGACTCTCGTAACGAATGCGGTACAGCCAGAATTCGATTATCGAGAGACGATCTCAATCTGGTTCCGCGGTTTATTCATATTCCGTGTCGACCCGACACTGATGAGAGACGTACCGATGTCCTTCAAGCTTCATATCCTTATGGCCTTTGCGATTTTTGCATTCTGGCCGTTTACCCGGCTTGTACATGTGTGGAGTGTTCCGTTGAATTATGTGCGCAGAAGTTATATCCTTTACAGAAGACATAAATCGAATTAGGAAAGCGGGCTCTGCCTTCTTTCCTAATTCTATTAGGAGAGAGCGATGAATAATAGGATGGATTATCAAAGGGAGCTTGAGCGAATACGCGAACATTTCGGTTATGATTTCATGGCGCTTGCTCTGGTTGAACCGGCCGAATATCAATACGTAATTAAATGGAAAAATGCAGCCGGTAATTTAAATGATCGCTTTAAGCGAATTGTACTGCAATCCGGAAAGGGCATAGCAGGAGTCGTGTTCAAAACTGGGAAATCCGTTTTCATTCCATCTGTTCATCAATATGTGGGGGCAGACAACCTGTTTAACTACCCGATCGTTCAATCCGAGAAGCTCAAGAGTCTCGGGGCTGTTCCCCTATGGAATGATGCTCGCGTCGCGGGCGTACTGCTTGGTGGATTTCGGGAAGAACTGCTGATGACCGCAGCCATGATGCGTGATTTGGAAGCTTTGGCGCATAGGGGATTTGGAGAGTTGAACGGGAAGGAAGTGATGTAATTGACATTATCTGTAGGGACTGGCTCTTTGAATGCGCTAATGGTGAAGTTGTTTGAGAACAGTACAGAAGCCATTTTCTTTTTTGATGGGCAAGGGAACACCCTAGCTATGAACCCGGCAGCGGAGGAGATTGTGAGCGATGACGTCCTCATTCAACTCTATGAAGGGAAGGAAAAAGCTTTGTGTGGAACATGCAGGGGCTATACAAGCGAAACGGAGCCCCGTACCTGCCTTGATTGTTATTTCAATATGCCAGAATCCAAGGATTTCGCTTCTTTTCAGGTTTATCTGGAAACAAAGAGCAACGGAATGATCCCCTATGCCGCTTCTTTTCACACCATTGATTCTGAACATGGAACAAGGGTGTTGATGTTGAGGGACTTGACTCCGCAATTTCAGACGCAGGAAAAATTGTATCAAAACAAAATGATGAAGCATGTCATTGAAGCGCAGGAAAATGAGCGTAAACGGCTTTCCAGGGAACTGCACGACAGCGTCGCCCAGGAATTGATGAGTGCGGTTGTTGAGCTGCGGGTGTTAAAATACATGACGAATGATGAACAGCTCATCAAAAACATGAAGCAGACTGAAGCATCCATGACGCGATTGCTGGATGATATCCGCAACCTGTCTGTGGAACTACGCCCCGCCACACTTGATGATTTTGGGCTTGAAGCGGCATTTCGTTCCCACTTTAAGAGGGTTGAACAAAGCTTTGGTCTTGTCGTTGAATTTGTGTCGGATCTTCCCCAAAAGCGATATGGAAGTGAAAAGGAAACGGTCATTTACCGTGTCTGCCAGGAGGCTGTTCTCAATGCCTTGAAGTATGCCCAGGTAGATATGGTTAAAGTTTCTTTGTCTGAGCACGATCATACGCTTCGTTTGACTGTAGAGGACGATGGGGTTGGCTTTGAAAAGGGGAGCAATCCTATTGGAACGGGACTTGGTTTATATGGCATGCAGGAGAGAGCAGAACTGGTAGGTGGAAGTTTTGGCGTTCTTTCAAATGTTGGTCAAGGAACCAAAGTATTTTTAAAAATTCCGATTGGACATGAGGAGGAGTAAAGACGTGATCAAAATTGTGTTAGCGGATGACCATGCCATTGTACGGAGCGGATTTTCCATGATTTTGAACTTCCAATCGGATATGGAGGTTGTCGGAACGGCTGCGGATGGCATTGAAGCGTATACGATGGTAGCTAAATATCGTCCGGATATTCTGATCATGGACCTCAGCATGCCCCCAGGCGAGAGTGGATTGATCGCCACAGGCAAGATTAAAGAGGACCACCCTGATACTAAAATTCTGATTCTGACCATGCATGACGATGAAGAATATCTTTTTCATATTTTGAAGAATGGTGCTTCAGGGTATGTTTTGAAAAATGCTCCAGATGAGGAGCTATTACTTGCCATACGAACCATTCATGGGGGTGGGACTTATATCCATCCTAAAATGGCTACTTCTCTCGTTCGTGAGTTCATCAAAAAAGATACAACGTCACAATCAGAAGATCCTTATGAGATCCTGTCCAAGCGGGAACTGGAGATTCTGCCTCTGGTCGCAAAAGGTTACGGTAACAAGGAAGTTGCGGAAAAGCTGTTCATCTCTGTCAAGACGGTGGAAGCGAACAAAGCGAAGATCATGGAAAAATTGAATTTAAGAAGCCGGCCTGAACTGGTCCAATATGCATTAAAGAAAAAAATGCTGGATTTTTAGCCGATGAATGGAGGAAATCCGCGTGCTGGAAAATGAGAAACTGCGCTTTTCCAAACCTGCCATGCGTATTCTTGAAAATGAGCATCGATATCTAACCTATCTGATGGATGAATGGCATGCCATTGTATTGTGGTTTGAGCAGCACAGAATACTAGATTTGGAAGAAGGCCGCAAGCAACTGGAAAAACTGAGAATGCAGATTATCGACTTTAGGGTACCCCTCAAGAAACATACCGAAAAGGAAGAAGAACACTTCTTTTCTATGCTAGGAACCTACATTGGTTTTGAGCAGGGACCGCTCGTCGGTATACAGGAGGAGCACCGTGAAATAGAGGGATATATCGATCATTTTCTTTATCAAACGGAGGGCGATCTGAGTTTGCTCACGCTTGATGAGATTCAGGAGGCGACCAAGAACGCGGGAGAGGCGTTCGAAGTGCTGACTGTACATTTTATAAAAGAAGAAACCGTACTTTTTCCTATGGCAGAGCAACAGATCAATCGGAATGATCTAACCAAGTTATGTGACAAATTAAATACACTTATCTCTTAAAAAGACCAAGTCGCTTCTTATAGAAGCGGCTTTTTATATTTTCAGGGAGTCCCCTGTCAGGTAAAGGGGAGTCCCCTATATTCGAACAGATCAACTAGCGGCTACAATGGGGACATAAATTCAAATCAATAATTCGACAGAAAAAACGTTGAAAAGGTGAGTTAAATGATTAGAAAAATGCAGTTGCCGCTACAAACATTGAACTTGATTCTTGGATTCATGGTATGGGTTATCATTTCTTCTCTTATGCCGTTCATTACGGAGGATATTGCTATTCCACCCGGAAAATTGGCCATGGTTACGGCGATTCCGGTCGTGCTTGGATCGATTCTGCGCATTCCGCTTGGTTATTATGCCAACATCGTTGGAGCAAGAATCGTTTTTCTCGTTAGCTTTATTTTGCTTTTGTTTCCCGTCTACTACATTAGTGAAGCTTCTACGATGACGGATTTAATTATCGGTGGCTTGTTCCTTGGGATTGGAGGAGCTGTGTTCTCGGTTGGGGTGACTTCGCTACCGAAGTATTATCCAAAGGAAAAACATGGGTTTGTAAATGGAATGTATGGTATAGGGAATTTGGGAACAGCCGTCACTACCTTCTCGGCCCCTATTGTGGCTACACAAATTGGCTGGGCCCTTACAGTGAAGCTGTATCTCATTCTGCTGCTTGTTTTTATCGTTTTGAATTTCTTCTTAGGGGATCGTCATGAAGCTAAAGTAAAGACGCCTATTATGGAACAGATCAAAGGGGTTTACAAAAATGAAAAGCTTTGGTTTTTCTCGCTCTTTTATTTTATTACTTTTGGCTCATTTGTAGCGTTCACGGTGTACTTGCCGAATTTCCTGGTATCGAATTTTGAGCTGGCTAAAGTGGATGCAGGGATGCGTACAGCAGGCTTTATTGCGATTGCCACATTCTTCCGTCCCATCGGTGGCTGGCTGGCGGATCGGTTTCAGCCCCTGTTCCTGCTGGTAGGCACGTTCACAGTTTATACGGTCGCTGCGATTCTTTTGGCTTTTTCACCAGGGATTACCCTGTATACAGTAGGCTGCTTGGCGATCGCTGTAAGTGCTGGAGTGGGGAACGGCGTTATTTTCAAGCTAGTTCCATTTTATTTTAATAAACAAGCAGGTATAGTTAACGGAATTGTATCTATGATGGGCGGTCTAGGTGGCTTCTTCCCTCCGATCTTGTTGTCGACGATTCATGCTGCTACTGGCCAATATTCCATTGGATTCATGCTCCTCTCCCAAGTGGCGCTGGCTAGCCTGATCCTCGTCATATGGCTGTATTATCAAGGGACACAATCTAATGAATGAACGTTATTCCAGACAGATCTTATTTAGACCCATTGGTGGCGAAGGGCAGCGTAATCTATCCGCTGCTGTCGTCACCATTATCGGTTGCGGGGCACTGGGTTCCGCCATTGCCGAAACATTGGTAAGAGCGGGCGTTGGAGAGCTGCATCTTGTTGACCGGGATTATGTAGAGGTGTCGAATCTGCAACGTCAGCAGTTGTTTACGGAGCAGGACGCTGCGGAAATGCAGCCCAAGGTCATGGCAGCCGAAAAAAGGCTGAAAGCCATACGAGAAGACGTGCGGTTGCACACATATCTCGATAACTTGGATGCCGAGCTTGTTCAAGAACTTGCCAGCAAAAGTATATTGCTGATGGATGCTACGGACAATTTCGAAACTCGTCTGCTTATCAACGATGCTGCACTGAAGGCTGGAATTCCGTGGATTTACGGTGCCTGTGTTGGAAGCATAGGCGTTGTTTTTCCATTCGTGCCGGGCGAGTCAGCGTGTTTACGCTGCCTTCTGCCATCGCTGCCTGCGATCAATCAGACCTGCGATACGGCTGGAATCATCTCGCCCGCAGTCCAGGTGACAGCCGCCCTCCAATGTGCAGAAGCCATGAAGTGGCTGAGCGGCAGACGTGGCAAGATGCGCAGCAAGGTTCATCTGTTTGATCTATGGGAGAATACGCAGATGGACATAGGGATTTCCCGCATCCGTAACCAAGATTGTCCAACCTGTGGAGAACATCCTACGTTTCCTGCACTGACAGCACCACGCCGCTCGGCGTATGCGGCTCTGTGCGGACGGAACGTGGTCCAGGTTCTTCCAGACCCACAACGTCCGATTACGCTCGATGATGCAGAGAAAATGGGCAGGCTTATAGCAGATCGTGTAAAAAGAACCCCTTATTTCGTTGAATTTTATGCTTTTAAGCATCGAATGATTTTATTCAAAAACGGAAGGCTTCTCATACACGGTGTACGGAGTGTTGCCAACGGTCAAAAACTATATCATCAGCTGTTCGGTTAAATGAGATGTAGATACAAAAAGCAGAAATATTTAAAAGAGTCTGTCACCGGAAAGTGGCTTGTCCGGTGGCTGGAAGGTGGAAAAAATGAGTGTATTTGAAATCGTAACGGAGCCCATTATCCCGCAGGCTTATGCGGATTATGTCCTAAGGCCGGAAGCAGGAGCGGTGACTATTTTTACAGGGCACGTACGAGAATGGACTCAAGGCGTACGGACCTTATACCTTGCTTATGAGGCCTATGTCCCCATGGCCCAAAAAAAACTCACAGAGATTGGTCGCGAAATCGAACAGAAATGGGAAGGGACGCGAGTAGCAATCGCGCACCGCATTGGCGAGCTTCAAATCGGTGATATCGCCGTTGTCATTGCCGTTTCTTCACCTCACCGTTCGGATGCGTATGAGGCAAATGAATACGCGATCGAACGAATTAAAGAAATAGTTCCTATTTGGAAACGAGAGATTTGGGAAGATGGAACGCAGTGGGTCGGAGGTCAAAAGAAAAAGCCGGGGGAGATCAGTCATGATTAAGCTGTACTACTTTGCGGGACTCCGTGAGGTGACGGGAAAAACAGAAGAATTGGCAGATTTGGCGGGCCAAACGGTAGGCGATTTATCCAATTGGATAACAGATCAATATCCAGATATGCCAATCCAGTCTGTACGAATTGCGATAAACGAAGAGTATGCGTTGTCTACGGATGTATTACAGGATGGAGACATTGCAGCCTTCATTCCCCCAGTCAGCGGCGGCTAATGATAACGATGCTAAACAACTAGAAAGGAGGGGGCGTATGAATTTTCATCCACTGAAAGACAAGTTGCAGCGGCCCATTCGTGATTTGCGTATATCGGTTACAGACCGCTGCAATTTCCGCTGTTCCTATTGCATGCCTAAAGAAATTTTCGGTGACGATTACGCCTTTCTTCCCCAAAATGAATGTCTGTCGTTTGAAGAGATTCACCGGCTGACGAAGCTCTTTGTATCCCTGGGCGTAAAAAAGATCCGACTCACGGGCGGTGAACCATTAATGCGCAGGAATCTACCCGACCTAGTCTCCCAAATCCTGTCCATTGACGGAGTGGAAGATGTCGGCTTGACCACCAACGGTGTGCTGCTAGGACAGCAGGCTAAGCCTCTCTATGACGCGGGGCTACGGCGGCTTAATGTCAGTCTGGACGCTCTGGACCCTGAGCTATTTGGGCGGTTGAATGGCCGGGGGATTAAGCCTGATGTTATTTTGAAGCAGATCGGATATGCAAGAGAAATCGGCTTTGAAATCAAGATCAATATGGTAGTTCAAAAAGGCGTTAATGACTCGGAGATTTTGCCGATGGCTGCTTATTTTAAGGAGCAGGGAATAACCCTTCGCTTTATCGAGTTTATGGATGTAGGTAATGACAACGGATGGAGCTTCAAAAAGGTACTAACCAAAAAAGAAATCGTTGAACGACTTAAGAATGCGTACGAGCTGGAGCCGATGGATCGGGATTACTTTGGAGAAGTGGCAAAGCGTTATCGTTATAAAGACAGCGACGCACAGATTGGTTTTATTACTTCGGTTTCTGAATCGTTTTGTTCGTCTTGTACACGTGCCCGCTTATCGTGCGATGGCAAGTTTTATACATGTTTGTTTGCTTCAGGCGGATTTGATTTACGCCAGATGCTTCGCAACGGGGCGAATGACCAGGAATTGCTCGATGTGATTACTTCAGTATGGGAACAACGCACAGATCGGTATTCCGATGAACGTACGGAGCAGACAGCCAACAACAAAAAAAAGATTAACATGTCCTACATTGGCGGCTGACATTTTATACCATGATCGTGTGCTGTATTTGATGTGGTTGCTCCGGAAAAGAAAGCGCAAACATTTTTGTTGGCAAAACTTAAATTCGATGTTATTATGATTTTGGGATTGTTACTGAAAAGGCAAAACCCGAGGCATGGAATTCAATTTCCATGTGTTGGGTTTTGCCTTTTCTTTTTAGAATACAAGCTTTACGATATCCTGCATGATATGAATATCTGCCCAGCCATAACGCAGAAAGGTGAGTGATATAAAGCCTTACAAGTGCTGAACAACAAAGATGATGACGTCGACCAACGAATCGACATCCGAAAAATGATGTCATGGGACGTGGTTAACCGACTATATCCATTTTCAGAACGGAATATCAGGTCGGTTTGGGAGCACTCAAGATCAATGATGGAAAACGTAAGGCTTTTGTCTCTTATTATGAATGCGTTTTCATAACATAAAGTTGTAAATCAATACATTTGAATTTGATTTACGACGAAGATTTGATCGGCTATTACCGTCTTGTGACCTATCTGAAATTTCGCCCAGCATCTAAATCCTTTTTTAAATTTGATGGGATAAGGGGGGCAGTTAGATGATCATAACGAAGATATTTAATAACAACGCCATAATAGCCAAAGATCAAAAAAGAGATGAATTTGTTGTTATGGGTCGTGGTATTGCATTCAAAAAGAGTACAGGCGAACAAGTAGAAGAGCATCTAATTGAAAAGGTCTTTGTGCTTAAACATAAAGATGCTTCAGAGAAATTCAAGTTATTGTTAGAGGATGTTCCATCAGAATATGTTTCGTTATGCTATGACATCATTGAATATGGAAAAAGCATATTAGAAGCACAATTGAGCGATTATATATATGTTTCGCTTACGGATCACATGAACAATGCATTTAAAATGTTTGATGAAGGGTTTAAAAATGCAAATCCGTTAATTTGGGAGATTAAAAAATTTTATCCCAAAGAATTTGCGGTTGGCTTAAAAGCACTGGAGTTTATTGAAGAAGAAACAGACAAACGATTGTCAGAAGATGAAGCAGGTAATATTGCTCTTCATTTAATCAACGCTCAAGTAAACAGCTCCTACAACAAGGTAGCAGACGTTGCTCAGCAAACTCAAAAAATACACGACATCTTGAATATTATTAAATACTCTTATAATACCACCATAGATGAACACTCGATCAGTTATGAGCGATTTATTACACATTTAAGATTCTTCTTTCAGCGATTAAATAAAAAAGAAAAAGTAGAACTGGAAGACGATTTTTTGTGGAGGCAAGTGAAAGCAAAGTACAAAAAGGCCTATGGGTGCATGCTGAAGATTGAGAAATACTTGGATACGGTATTGTCAGATGAGGAGAAGCTGTATATAACGATTCATATTCAGCGTGTGACCCAAAGACAAAATTGAATAACCCTTGGATTGTTACTGGTAATGCAGGCGAAACCAACCTAGATCGAATTTGATCTATTTGGTTTCGCCTTTTTTTATAAATACAAATAAAGGGGAAGTTACAATGAAGTATGAGACATTAGCAAAAGACATCATCAGAAATGTCGGCGGCAAAGAAAATGTGAATAGTCTAACTCATTGTATTACACGCTTGCGCTTCAAACTAAAAGATGAAAGTAAAGCCAATACAGAGGTTTTGAAAAATATGGATGGTGTTGTCACTGTGGTAAAGAGTGGCGGGCAATACCAGGTTGTTATAGGTAACCATGTACCTGAGGTTTATGCTGAAGTTACTGCTGTAGGCGGTTTTCAGACAGGAGATTCAGAAGAAGCCTCAGGTGAAAAAGCGAGTTTGTTCAATAGATTCATTGATACCATTTCAGGTGTATTTACACCCACGCTGGGTGTCTTAAGTGCCACGGGTATGATTAAGGGCTTCACTGCCTTATTTGTAGCTTTGGGCTGGCTGGCCACTACATCGGGTACCTATCAAATTCTCAATGCTTTAGGTGATTGTTTGTTTTACTTCTTTCCTATTTTCCTGGGGTATACGTCAGCTAAAAAGTTCAATGCCAACATTTTTATAGGTATGGCTATAGGTGCATCGCTTGTATACCCGACATTTAGCACGATAACAGCTTCGGGCAAACCACTATACACTCTATTTAGCGGGACTATATTTGAGTCACCGGTATATATCACTTTCTTAGGTATTCCGGTCATTCTGATGAGTTATGCGTCAACCGTTCTTCCGATTATCATATCCACCTATGTAGGCTCAAAAATAGAAAACTTCTTTAAAAAGGTAATCCCTAGCGTCGTGAGAACATTTTTGGTTCCGTTTTTCACATTGTTAGTTATTGTACCCTTAGCATTGATTGTGATTGGACCTCTCTCGACCTGGGCAGGTCAACTGCTTGGGGCAGCAACCCTCTTTGTGTATAACTTAAGTCCAATTATTGAAGGCATAATCATGGGCGCTTTCTGGCAAGTGTTTGTTATCTTTGGATTACACTGGGGACTTGTTCCTATCGCTATGAACAACTTAGCAGTGCTTAAATTCGATCCCATTCTTGCGGCTACGCTGGGAGCTTCCTTTGCTCAGACAGGCGTCGTACTGGCGATTTTGTTTAAAACCAAAAATGTAAAACTGAGATCACTTTCCATTCCAGCTGTCATCTCCGGGATTTTTGGTGTGACAGAACCAGCGATTTACGGGATTACATTACCACGTAAGCAACCATTTATTTTAAGCTGTATAGCATCTGCAGTAGGCGGCGGTATTATAGGAATGATGGGAACTAAAGGCTACATCATTGGTGGATTGGGTATTTTCGCTATCCCGAGCTATATCAGTCCGGCAGGAATAGACAACGGATTTTATGGGGCTGTTATCGGTATCCTGGTAAGCTTTGTATTAGGTTTCTTGCTTATGTTCTTTGGCGGATTTAAAGATGATGAAGTGAAAGAAGCAAAAAAGGAAGACAGCGCACCAGGAGCAGCCAAAGGAGAAGTTTTAGTAAAACAAGAGACGGTGATGAGTCCATTAAAAGGTGAAGTGAAGTCTTTATCTGAAGTAACAGATGAAGCCTTTTCGACAGGTGCTCTGGGTAAAGGGATTGCCATTGAACCTTCTGAAGGTAAGGTCGTTTCACCTGTAGATGGTGTATTAACATCATTATTTTCGTCAGGTCATGCGATTGGAATTACAAGTGACCACGGTGTTGAGGTCCTCATCCATGTAGGCAAAGATACGGTCAAATTAAAAGGCAAACATTTTTATCCTAAAGTAAAACAGGGAGATGCTGTTAAAAAAGGCCAGCTGCTTATGGAGTTTGATATGGAAGCTATAAAAGAGGCTGGTTATGTTTTGACCACACCTGTTATCGTTGCCAATACTACGAATTACCTGGATGTCATTGAAACAGAGAAGAAGGCGATTGAGTATCAAGAGGATTTATTGACCGTCGTAGTCTAATCCTAATTAAATGTTGAGGAGGAATTAAACAATGAAAAATACAACTAAATTGGAATTTCCACAAGGATTTTTATGGGGAGGTGCAACAGCTGCCAACCAATTTGAAGGTGGATATAATGAAGAAGGTAAAGGCTTAAGCACTGCTGATGTGATTACGGCTGGAACGCATACGACTTCCCGAAGAATTACACCTATACTGGAAGAAGGAGTGAACTATCCGAGTCACGAGGCTATTGATTTTTTCCACCGCTATCAAGAGGATATCCGCTTATTTGCGGAAATGGGATTCAAGGTCTTTAGAATGTCCATTGCGTGGTCAAGAATATTTCCTAACGGAGATGATGCAGAGCCGAATGAGCAAGGCTTGCAGTTCTATGATCGTGTATTCGCAGAATTGAAAAAGTATAATATTGAGCCTTTGGTTACGATCTCACATTATGAAGCACCGTTTCATTTGACCCAAAAATATAATGGTTGGTCAGATCGCAGAGTCGTAGATTTTTATGTGAGATATTGTGAAGTACTTTTTAACAGATACAAAGATGTCGTAAAATACTGGTTAACCTTTAATGAAATCAATATTTTAACCTTGTCATTTGGCGCGTTCATGGCTGGAGCTATAATGCCGGAGGGGAATGGAGAGCTTGCCCATGCTACAGTGAAGGATGAGCAGGTTTTGTATCAGGCGTTGCATCATCAATTTATTGCCAGTGCAAAGGCTGTTAAGCTGGGCCATGAAATCAACAAGGACTTTAAAATCGGTTGTATGATTGCTTATATGTGTTCCTACCCACTTACATGTCATCCTGATGATATTCTACTGGCTCAACAAAAGGATAACTTAAGCAATTTCCTATGCTCAGATGTTCAAGTAAGAGGAGCTTATCCGGGATTTGCCAAACGCTATTTTAGAGATCATAATATTCAGATCAAAATGCAAGAAGAGGATGAGGACATCTTAAAAGAAGGCTGCGTAGATTTCTATACCTTCAGCTATTATTCCTCTACTTGTGTCAGTGCCGATCCTAACCAGGAGAAGGTGGGAGGGAACTTATCTATGGGCTTAAAGAATCCTCATTTGAAAGCAAGTGCCTGGGATTGGCAGATCGATCCACAGGGATTGAGATGGTCCCTCAATAACATTTATAACCGATATGAAATCCCGTTAATGGTTGTTGAAAATGGCCTTGGAGCCGTAGATACAATGGAAGAAGACGGCTCCATTCACGATGATTATCGAATTGATTATCTGAAGCAACACATTGAGCAAATGAAAGAAGCGATTGCTGATGGAGTAGACCTAATAGGGTATACGCCTTGGGGATGTATTGATCTGGTAAGCGCGGGAACCGGTGAAATGAAAAAGCGTTATGGGTTTATATACGTCGATAAGGATAATGAAGGCAAAGGGACACTTGCCAGATCCAGAAAGAAGAGCTTTTATTGGTATAAGAATGTGATCGAAACCAATGGAGAGCAGCTGGATTAAATCTTAGTGCCTGTTTCATAAAATTCATACGGTCAGCGCGTGCCCATTTTAATCGGTACGCGCTGTTTGAATTTACATTTTGACATGAAAACAATACCTTAAATGTGAGGTGGCTGGCTACATTAAGGAAATTTCAGAGCAGACAAACTTGCATGAATAACTTGGAGTGATACATGTATGAATTTGAATGGGTTGAATGAACAGAGTTACACAGAACTAGAGGATTATTGGGTGCGTGTATTTCTAAATGTAGTACAAGATCAGGATAAGGAGAACTGGGTGATTCCTTATTACAACACCTCCTTTTCTAATGGTCAGAAAATCATGGATATGAACCCCATTTTTTCGGCTAAGTCAGAAATAAGTCATAAATCCATCAGAATCATTCATGAAACGGTTAATGAAGAGGATGACGTTCACCATTGGTTAGATACGAATGGGAAAAACGAATTGGTTATTATTTGTTCCTTATCACAGCAACATGTGCAAAGAGTAAAGGGGATCATTGAACGCTGGATTTATGAATGAGAGTCATTATCCATAATCGAAACTTTTCCGATATAATAGGGAAGAGAAGCTATAGAACAGATACTACCTCAGAGAGGTGATTCACAATGACCGTTGATATTCTCCGACGTAATAATGTAAAAGTAATAGGCACAGGCAGCCAGACGATTGTGTTTGCTCACGGCTTTGGATGCGACCAGGATATGTGGCGTTATATCGTCCCTAGCTTTATCGACAACTACCAAATCGTCTTGTTTGATTACGTAGGTTCCGGAGATTCTCAAATAAAGTATTATGACTCGAAAAAATACAGTGACTTGCAAGGGTATGCCCAAGATGTGCTGGATATTATGGAAGCGTTAGACTTAAGAAATACCATATTTGTCGGACACTCCGTTAGCAGTATGATCGGAATGCTCGCCTCCATCCGCAGCCCTCAATATTTTGAGCGCATCGTCATGCTCGGTCCCTCTCCTCGTTATGTAAATGACCTCCCCCATTATTATGGAGGCTTCGATAAGAGTGACATCGATGAATTACTGGATATGATGCAAATGAACTTTATTGGCTGGGCTAGTTACCTGGCACCCATTGTTATGCAGAATCCTGAACGACAGGAATTAACCGAAGAGTTGGAGAAAACCTTTTGCTCAAGAGACCCTCATATTGCACGACAATTTGCGGAAGTGACTTTTTTTTCGGATTGCCGTGTCGATCTCCAGCATGCTTCAGTTCCTACACTGATTCTCCAGTGCTCGGACGATAGCATTGCTCCGATTGAGGTAGGGGATTATTTACACACCCATCTTAGAAACAGCAGGCTTCAACAAATGAGGGCAAAGGGGCATTATCCTCACTTAAGTCAACCTGAAGAAACAAGCGATCTGATTAAAGAGTATTTAGCCAGTGTGTAATATCGTATGAAAGGCAGTCATGCAATGGATATTCAATTAGATAAAGCTCCCTGTGGATACTTTTCAATTTCGGACGCTGGGATCATTCAATCGGTAAATCAAACTTTATTGGACATGCTTCTGTATGAACGTGATCAATTGCTCGGACGACCGATTGAAATGACAATGTCTGTTACTAACAAGCTATTTTTTCATACTTATTTTTATCCCTACATCCAGTTGTACGGGCGTGTCGATGAGATGTACTTTTCGTTTCGCACAAGTGATCGACAGGATGTGCCTGTACTACTAAACGGAGTTCGCCAGGAGCGAAATGGAGAATCTGTTATTGACTGTGTAGTGCTTGTGATGCGTAAGCGTATTGAACACGAGAAAGATATACTACAGACCAAAACCAAGCTTCAGGAATTATATCAAGCTACGAATGAAGCCAACCAGAAGCTCGAACGATTGCACGAAGAATATGAAATCAAGCAGCAGGAATTAGTGAGGATCAATCTCCAGCTAGAAACGATGGCGTCAACTGACCCGTTAACCGGTCTTAGAAATCGAAGATATTTTCAAGATCAGTTACTGGCTAGCCTAGCCTCCTTTCAAGAGACTGGAATACCTTTTTCGCTGCTGCTCATTGATATTGATCATTTCAAAAGCATTAACGACACTTACGGTCATCCGGTGGGCGACCTGGTGCTCACTAATCTGGCAGAAATACTCCAATCCATGTCACGGGAGATAGATATTGTCGCTCGTTATGGTGGCGAGGAGTTCGTTATTATTCTTCCGGGCAACGATCAAGAGGAAGCCATTCGTACGGCAGAAAGATATCGCTCAAAGGCCGCCTCAAGGGTTTGGGGAGAATACAGCATTACTGTGAGTATTGGTGTGGCAACGGTTACGCAAGCGGATACGGAACAATCGATAATTCATCAAGCGGATTTGGCACTGTATGCTTCCAAGAGTGGCGGGAGAAACCGGGTCACGCATTCAGCAAGTCTCGTAAAGAAATAGATAGAGGCTTAATAAAGGGAATTAAGAGCTGACGCGCCTTAGAGCTAATTAGCCTAGCCAGCCTCTTACGGCGGGCTTTTTATTATAAAAAGAATGAGTGATGTGGAGGGATATACATGGGGGAAGCGTACAAGCTGGACTGTGATACCTGTGCTTATACTAAGAACATATTTGTAGGATTTGGTTTTGCATATATGAGTTTGAAATCCATTGCTTCGTTTGTACAGGATGCTGCCCTTAAACGACGTATTGAGGAATTCATAGGCAACCCTTCGACGAGATACGATGCTTATAACGCTTTATATGTGTGCCCGGCCTGTCAGGCTATGCGCAATGAATTGTTTATAGAGATGAAATCCGACTCATCACAGTATAGGAGTTCTTATGCTTGTCCTAAATGCACGAGCGTCATGGAAAAGAAACACATTGAAAACAATGCTCCTCATCATTTAAGCTGCCCAGCATGTGAGAAGGGTAAATTGAAGGCAACGTTTTATATGGATTGGGATTAATAGACCCCCGAATGTCTCCACAGCTTACTCCAATAGGTCTGGTCAAACCATTCAAATTCGGCTACTATTATTGATAACGATTCTCATTTGGAGCATCAGAATGAATGAAAACATTTGAGGTGGACGCTTGTGAATTCAAACTCGTTATCATTAATATATCAGCATTATTTGGAAAAAACTCCGTTTAGACAACAGAATGAGCATACGTATATGATGTTGCCGGAAGCGGGTCATGGGCATATCTACCGAGTTACAACTTACAGCGGAATTGAGATTGTATATTCGCACATTCAATATCACGAGCCGTATCCGACCAATTTTTCTTCCAGAGGACAAATGATTGAACTTCAATTTGCGCTTTCCGGTCAACGTCATGTGAATGTGGCTGGTCTGGATTATACACTCCCGATGGGGCAGGGTGCTCTTATTTTTTTACAGGATTTCAAAGCATGTTTCCATCCTCCGGTTAACGAACAATACCAATCATTTGCACTTGGCATTCCGATTTCGTTGTTTAATTATGCGGCTTCACAGTTAGCGGCTCGTCGGCAGGTAGCTATTGAATTTAATCAAATTCTTAAGGGAGCTGCATTCCATCACTTTAGTTTTGAACTGGATCACAGAAGTATAGTGATGATTGAACATTTGATCAGAGACTTGAAAAGTGTGCATAAATCGCCTTTGTTAATGGAAGCAGCGGCACTTGAGATTTTAAATCGATTTATGATTCAATTATTTGATTTAACACCTATGCCCGAAGGTTTGTCTAAAGAAGATGTCAGAAAGCTACATATGGCTCGGGAGATCCTTGAATCCAGCATGATTGATCCACCCTCGCTGATCACATTATCCCAAAAGGTTGGATTAAACGATTTTAAATTAAAAAAAGGATTCAAAGCCTGCTTTGGAACTACTGTATTTGAATATTTGCGCCAAATTCGTCTCGATTATGCGATGAAGCTGCTCCGAAGCCAAGAAAGCAATGTGACTGAAGCTGCGATGGCTGTAGGATATAGCAATGTGAGTGCATTTTCAGAGCAATTTTTCCGGGAATACGGAGTGAAGCCATCCTCCTTAAAGAAGGTATTTTAAAATTTATTTTTTGACCGTTTTTTAAAAATATCAGGTAAATAAAAAGCTGGAACCCTGTATAGAAAGGATTCCAGCTTTTATTTGGTGCTTAATTCACGATAGTTTCAGTACCCTCTGAATTGATGGTTGAAGTATGGGTACGAGACGCTTCTTCAATATTTTTGAATGCCCAGTAATCTGCGGGTACATCCTTCCATGTAGCCTGGGTCGTACCTTCCAGAGGTCCTCGTTTTAAGATAGTGTTCAAAATTGTAACGGTTTCTACTCGTGTTATATATTGATTGGGTTGGAAGCTGCTGTCGTTAAAACCAGTAATCCATCCTGCCTCAGCTAGCGCTTTAATTGAATCTCTTGCCCAGTGCTTTTCGATATCGGTATAAGGTGATGCTGCGGTTTGTGTTCCTTTAAGCTGCTTCCAGGATGCGAGTATTGCTGCCATTTCTGCACGGGTAATGGGTTGCTCTGGCCGAAATGTTCCATCTGCATATCCATTCATGAAGTGTTGTGTCGTGAGTGCTATAATTGAATCCTTTGCCCAATACGTGCTAGGTACATCTTTGTATGTCGTTGAGCCTTCTTTTGTCTCCAGCTTCATAATCCTAGCCATCATCGTGGCAGTTTCAGCTCGTGTAATCGACTGGTCCGGTCGGAATGTGCCATCGTGATAACCGGTTATATATTTTTCATGCATAACCTCTGGTTGATCAACTGGCTTAATTTCCAGAATCGTCGGCAAATCTGTCGGTAAAACCGATGGTGATGAAGGTGTGGTTGTTTCGCTAGAAGAAATAGACTCACTACTATCTGTACTATCCTTCTTATCTTTTTTACTGCTACTGCTGCCGTTTCCAGTAGTAGCACCAGTTCCGCCAGTATTACCAGTGTCTGCATCTCCATTTACAACCTGTATATACGCTTCAGATCTACTGGGGACAAATCGAGCATCTCCACTGTAAATAGCAGTGATCGAGTGACTTCCCACACTTAAGTCGCTTGTAGTGTAGTACCCATTGGCATAGCCATTCGAAATGCCCACTGGCTCCATCGTAAGCGTATCTAATACATCCGTGCCGTCCATAAGGATGACCGTTCCGGTTAAATCGCCAGAAGTCTGTGGGTTTGAAGTTGTCCTCACGCTAAATCTTACTTCTTGACCTTGCTTAGACGGATTCAGCGAACTCAATACTGTAGTTGCTGTAGGTCTCAGTGAAGTTGTAGGCGCAGGTGCATTTACGACCTGAATGTATGGCTCAGATGTACTGGGGACAAATCGAGCATCCCCACTATATATAGCAGTAATCGGGTGACTTCCCACACTTAAATTGCTTGTGGTATAGGTCGCAGTGGCATATCCATTTGCAATCCCATTTGGCGTCATCGTAAGCGTATCTAATATATTCGTACCATCCATAAGAACCACGGTGCCAGTTAAATCCTTCGTAATTTGTGGGGTTGAGATGGTTTTGATGCTAAACGTTACGGATTGACCTTGTTTAGAAGGATTTGTCCAACTCGTTACCGTGGTTTCAGTAGCATACACAGCATCTGTTACACTAGGTACTGGTGAGGAGGTTGCATACACAGCACTCTCGGAAAAACTCCATGTCCAGGTCCCAAATAAGACGATAACAGCAAGATAAGTTAAACAAAAAGACTTGAATTTACTCATAAACTTCCTCCATAAATTTCCGGTGTCACGATGAGCTTACTAAGATTCTCCATGATGACTAACCTACTAATATGATTTCTTACACTACTGGATTACTATACTAAATGCTTCTGAACCAATTCTGAACAAAATCAACTAAAACCGTGTCAAATTTAAATAGATAGAAGAGGGTCACAATTTACGAGACTTTTCGGCAATTCCTCAGAACAATGCAAAAAGGGTCAACCAGAAAGAACTGGTTGACCTCATAATATGAATAACAGTTTAGCGTGATGTTTTGGAAAGACTTATTTCCGTTAGTATTTAAATTTGACCGTTAGATCCTGTAATTTCTGTGACATATCCGACAAGGTCGTTGCCAGGCTGGTGATCTGCTGCATTGAAGCCAACTGCTCTTCTGCAGACGCTGCAATATTCTGCGAATTGTCCGCCGCTTGAAGCGCCAGACTTGATACGTTCTCTCCGCTCGCCGAAATTTCTTGGACACTTGCGGTTATTTGCTGCGTGATGCTCGCGAGCTCTTCCGTTTGCTGTGCGATATGATTGGTGGACGTCACAATTTTGTTAAACTGCTGCTCCGTCTCACTGGCAATTTTAATACCAGAGTCGACATCCTGTTTTACGCGTTCCATGGTCTTAAGCGAATGCTCCATATCTTTGCGCATATTCTGAATCAACTCGGAAATCTGCCCGGAAGACTGGTTCGATTGTTCGGCCAGCTTTCTCACCTCTGCAGCAACGACGGAGAAACCGCGGCCTTCTTCGTCTGCACGGGCGGCCTCAATCGAAGCATTTAAGGCAAGCAGGTTGGTCTGCTGTGCAATATCCGTAATGGCATGCAGCATCGTGTCGATCTGTTGAGTGCGTTCATCCAACATTCTCATAACCGCATCGGTTTCATTGACGGAATGGTTAATCAGGTCCATTTGCTTCACCGTATGTTGTACAGCAGTACCACCAACGCTCGCCATTTCCATCGCGTCTGCAGACGAATCAGCAATGGCCAAGGAGCTCTCCGTGATCCGCTGCATACCTATTGAAATTTCTTCAAGCGAGCTGGTTGTCTTCTGGAGCATCATCTGCTGCTCCTTCGCACCGGCCGCCGATTCTTGAATCGCGATGGTGATGTGCTCGGTTGCCTGTCCAGTGTGCTCTGCTCCAAGGGTCAATTCTTTCGAGGAAGTAGCTACCTGCTTTGTGGACAGATTTACCTCACCGATCAGAAATCTAATATTTTTAATCATATGATTGAAGTCCTGTGCAAGCTCGCCGATCTCATCTTTTGAATGAATTTTGACTTCTTCGACCGTTAAATCACCGTCCGCAACTGCGTTAAGCCGCTTTGCAATCATGATGATAGGCTTCGTAAAACGTCCCGAAACAACGCTTACGATAATTGCTCCCAGAATAACTGCAACAGTCGTAATAATCAGGACAATATAAAGGACTTTGGTCGCTCCGCTGTTAAATTCGTTAAAATATGCTCCAGAACCGATGATCCATCCCCAATAAGGATCCTTTTCAACATAAGAAATTTTCGTCTCCACTTGATCTGTACCAGGTAAAGCCCATTTATAAGTGACGAATCCCCCGCCGTTTGTACCGACTTCTACAAACTCTTTTCCCACATGCACACCGTCTTCCGACACGGCATTCATTAAATTCTGGCCTTCATTTGAAGGGTTCATCATTGAAACGGCATCTTGGTTGACTGCCCACGGATAACCTGTTTTACCTACAGTATATTTAATCTTTATCGGTCTTTTGTTATTAGCATCTTTTACACCGAGCAGCTCGATGCGCAGTTTTTCCTGTGCTTCCTCCAATGTTAAATTACCGGCTTCGACTTGCCCATTGAGGAAACTAATCATACCAATTACCATTTGCACACTATTCTTAAGTGCCACTTTGCCTGATTCATTCATTTCATTCTTGGAAACAAAATAAGAACTGATTCCAATTACGAATGTGGGTACAATTAAAATAATTAAGCACATTATGGTTAACTTCGTTCTTAGTGATCTCACCTTCATATTTGATCCTATCTTTGTTTTCACTGCATTTCCCCCTTAGACATCGATATACAGACTCAACCCACAACTGCGCTAGTTACTAAAGGGTAAAAAGACTGTACATCATATATCGTAATAACATGTCAGGAAGTTAAGCCCTTTCATCTTGTCAGCGATGAAGAGACCGATGTGGTTCATTTCACAACGAAAGAGCGACCTTTATAAAAGAGACCGATCCTTTCAGAGACTTCTCTTTTCGGGAAAGATAATATCTTTCCAACCGTCTAAACTTCGTATCATGTTACGGCCCCCAGGTGAACTATGCGTCAAGGCCACTATAATCAACGGAACCCATTGGATCATAGAATTAAGATCATCTTATACTGCCCTGAAGGCTGGCCGCTGTTTTATATGCTAAATTAAATCCGTTTAACCGCAAATTTATCCGTATACAGGCAGTAGTTTCTTGGTATGCTCCGTATACTTCTGCATAGAGAGAATCTATACCAGAGGAGTGTGCGAGGATGAATAGAATCAAAGGGAGCATCTTTTTCAGTGTATTTGTGGCTATGCTAGGGCTTATGCTCATTGCTCCAATTATGCCGCCCCTTATTCGTGAGCTGGGGTTAAGAGAAAGTCATTCTGGGTTAATTATATCGCTTGGCTCCATAACGATGGCCTTAATGGCTCCAATTTGGGGGAATCTGAGTGATGCAAAGGGACGCAAGCCTGTGATTTTGCTTGGATTCATAGGGATGTGTGTAAGCTGCTTGCTGTTTACGCTTACTCTTTTTGCAGGATTAAAGGGTTGGCTCAGCGGCGGAATGCTGTTAGTCCTGCTGATTGTTACACGCGGCTTGATCGGCGGGTTTATCCCGGCGGTATTGTCATCCTCCCAAGCTTACATGGGAGACGTGACCGAGGGAGAAGATCGAGGTAGTGGGATGGCTATCATTAGCGCGGCCAATGGACTTGGATTAGTATTTGGGCCCGCTATTGCAGGCGCCTTTACTTTAATAGGCTTGCTGTGGCCTCTGTATTTTGGAATCGTGATTGCGGCTGTAGCATTTGTAGTGGCCTTGCTGGCAATTCCGTCTGCCAAGCCTGTTATTCAGCAAAAGCCAGCTCGGATTAACCCTTTTCAACCTGGTCTACGAATGTATTTGTTTGCAGGTTTGGTTACGATGATTAGTATTGTGACCATCCAGGTTATAGGTGGATTTTATTTTCAAGATCAATTAGGCCTTTCATCCGAAGAAACAGCAAGAGTGGTTTCCTTTGGGCTTATGTTTTCTGGGGCAGCGATGTTGATTGTACAGATCGTTCAAATGAAATGGCTTAAATGGCAACCCAAGCCGATGATTTTGCTCGGCTCTCTGTTTCTTATTGTCGGTATGCTGCTATTCCTCATGTCAGCCAGCATGGTCGTTTACTATTTTGCGTTCTTTATGTTTGGTATAGGTACAGGCTTGCTAATGCCTGGATTTATGGCCGGGGCTTCTCTTTCTGTCAGTAAAGAACAGCAAGGAGGAGCCGCTGGTCTGGTGGCCACTGTCCAAGGCATTTCTGCGATTATTGCTCCTATTTTGACAACGACGCTATATCGGGTGGATAAATATATTCCTTTTGCTCTTATAGCAGTTCTGGTAGCTGTTATGGCCGTCATTATGTTGGGGATAAGAAAGAGAAAAGGGAATAGTGAACTGGTATCTCAGAAGGCCAAATAAATAAAAGAGTGGTTTGATGAACTCATAGGCTTGTCTATTTCATATTGGTGGCGAAGATGCGGTGAAGTGGAGGGAAGGAATGTACAGGGTGCTGGAAGAAGAGGAGCGTGCTGCGGAATGGTTCGAGCTGTAGCCAAAGACAATACTGGATATACCTTTGAACCGCTGCTTCGGGGGGCGACCGAGCGGCGAGCGCTGAGTCGAATGCCTCGTTCCTTGCAGAACACGCGACAGGCCCCTCATCGCAACTGGATTACTACCTTTGCTTCTGAAGTCTGATTAATCTCTGCTCCAATTTGGTATCTCCCATAAATTTGCTGGCAGATACAGCAAGCTGATATTGATCGGTCCCCATATGGTTAGCGGCAGGTTGAAGACTCTCTTTTATCGTTTGCCATAACGATCGATATTAGCTGCATCTTTGCTGAATAAATATTTTTCCAAAATCAACTCTGGGTCAAACCCGGCATATGTATCGAAATTGGCCTCCTTGGCCTGCTGGAACAAGATTTGGTCCTGCTCACGCTCATACTTTTGCAGTAAAAAAACGGCGTAATACAGAGCATCGCCAATCCCCTGAAAACTGTTCGTCTCCCTGTCTATAATCTCATTAACGAGCAACCTTCTAACAATCGGTTCGTAATGCGGGGCATATCGATCCTCGCGATTATACATAGCCAAAAGCACCTTCAAGCGATTGGTATAATTGGCATCACTTTTTCCATATTTCTCACTGTGCTTCTCCAAATAGTCGACCTTCGAAAAATCGGCGTGATCACCTATTAGACTCTGCAGCATTTCATCATAGGGTGTCATCATCTGTTCCAACAGCTTTCTGTAGTTCGTTTCCAATACTGTGATTCTCCTTTCCTGATCGACCTAATACTACAATCCATATTTACAAAAAACAAGCGATTTCCTTTTAAAAGGGGATTGCCTGTTTTGTATTATGCTGTTTTTGATTTCTCAAACCGGATGAATACATAACATTTAAACTACATATTGAGTTACTTTAGTGCACGGACGACAAATTTCGTCATTATTTTTAGTTATTCAGGACGTGGAAACCGTTCTTGTTCCTTAGTACAATGATAAAAATAACAAGTGATGAAAAGAAAGGTAACAAAGAGACGAGGGATTACGGATAAGGGGGGACGGACTGTGGCCGTATACACACTACGTAGATTGGTACAAATGATTCCAGCACTGCTTGGTATTGTCGTCATTACATTCATGATCTCAAGAGTGCTTCCAGGTGATCCTGCTGTGATGCTTGCGGGGGAACAGGCTACACCCGAGACGATTGAAAATATTCGCAGCAGTATGGGACTGGATCAACCGAAGTACATTCAATTCTTTCATTATGTAGTTGGATTGTTCCAAGGTGATCTGGGTCAGGCTTATCACACCGGACAGTCAGTGGCAAGCGACTTTGCTACCCGGTTTCCAGCAACCATCGAGTTGGCGCTGGCAAGCTTGGTTATTGCGATTCTGGTGGCAATCCCGATCGGTATTCTGGCGGCAACCCGTAAAGAATCGATTGTTGATCACATTTCACGCGTGTTTTCCTTGATCGGTGCATGTATGCCCATTTTCTGGATTGGACTGTTATTCATTTATATTTTCTATGCTAAATGGGGCATCGCTCCTGCGCCGATGGGTCGAATTAGCGGTGACATCAATCCGCCGACGCACGTTACGGGACTTTATGTACTCGATAGTCTGATGACCGGTGATTTTGTAGCTTTAAAAAGCAGTTTATCCCATTTGGTTCTACCAGCTGTCTGTCTCAGCACAGGCACCATGGCGATTGTGGCACGGATGATGCGCTCCAGCATGCTGGAAGTCATCGGTCAGGATTTTGTTCGCACAGCCAGAGCCAAAGGTCTGCGCGAAGGAATTGTCATCTATAAGCACGCACTCATTAACGCTTTTATTCCAACGCTTACCGTACTTGGTTTGCAGGTCGGTTACCTGATTGGTGGAGCGGTTATTACCGAAACCATTTTTACCTGGCCAGGAGTGGGCAGTTATGTGACGGACTCCATTTTGGCAGCTGATTACGCACCGATTCAAGCATTTACCCTCGTAAGTGCGCTGATTTACAGCTTTATCAATCTTGGAGTCGACTTGGTTTACGGATTGATTGACCCACGTATCCGGTACGAGTGATAACAATGAAGCACAAAAGTAGGGGGAGGTACTCGGATGAGCACTGCAAGTGATTTGGTGGCAAAAGCGGCTGTACCTCAGCCCAATGCAGCCGCTATACCGAAACGTAAGACCTTTTGGCGATTACTGTTTGGCAATAAACTCGCTTTAATCGGATTCATTTTTATCGTTGGCTGGACGCTCATTGCCATCCTCTCATCATGGATCGTTCCACATGATCCTTATGTAACCGACCCGACGAACAAGCTGCTGCCGCCAAGTGTAGAACATTGGTTTGGGACCGATAATTACGGACGCGACATTCTCAGCCGTGTTATTTACGGAGCTAGAATCAGCATATGGACCGGAATGATCGCCGTGTCGATCTCATTTATCATCGGCGTACCGCTTGGAGCCATCGCAGGTTTCTATGGCGGTCGAATGGGCAGCATTATTATGCGCTGTATGGATATTCTGTTGGCTTTCCCGTCGCTGGTACTCGCCATGGCCATTGCTGCAGCGATGGGACCAGGACTGATGAGTGCACTTATCGCCGTGGGTATTGTAGGCATACCCGAATTCGCCAGGCTGATTCACGGACAAACCATCTCTCTCCGGGAAAAGGAGTTTGTTGAGGCCAGCCGGGCGATTGGTGTAACGAACGGAACGATTCTGTTTCGCCACATCTTGCCTAATGCACTTGCCCCACTGCTTGTGAATGCAACGCTTGGAATGGGCTTCGCCATCCTGACCTCAGCCAGTCTCAGCTTCCTGGGACTCGGTGTGAAACCCCCAATTGCTGAATGGGGCGCAATGATTTCAGAAGGGCGAGCGTATATCATTTCCGGTGAGTGGTGGATTGTAACCTTCCCGGGTCTTGGAATTGCGACAGCTATTTTGGGCTTCAATTTGCTTGGAGACGGTTTGCGGGATGTTCTTGATCCTAGACTGCGCTCTAGCAAATAAAAATAAATAGATCATTAAAGGGGAGAACGTAGGCCATGTTGAAAAAAAGTCTTTCTCTAATTGTCGTCTTGTCTACGTTGCTATGGACGGCAGGTTGTGCGAGCAATGCTAACAGCCCGTCCGCTTCATCTGGAGAGAAGGGCACAGATGCCCCATCCCCACCAAAGACGATTACACTTGCTTACTCGGAGGGAGGGTCAACCATGGACCCTGCTGAAGCAAGTGATCTTACATCGGACACCCTTGTGCTTGCGCTCTATGATCAGCTTGTGACCTACGGCAAAAAGTCTACGGATAGCGGCGAAGTGGCAGATACGGAAGCCATTAAGCCCATGCTGGCTGAAAAATGGGATGTGTCCGCAGATAACATGACTTATACGCTCCATCTGCGTAAAGACGTTAAATTCCAAAGCGGCAACCCGCTAACCGCCAATTCCGTGTTGTATTCCTTTGAGCGGCTTAAAAATTCCGATTCCGGTAGCTTCCTGTATGGTATGAGTTCCATTAAAACCGCTACAGCGCCAGATGAGCACACCGTTGTCGTTACATTGTCCCAACCCAATCATATGTTTCTGCAAATCCTGTCATTGTACAACTTCTCCATTGTGGATGATGTGCTTGTCAAAGAAAATGGCGATGGCGACTTTTTGAAAACACATGCGGCAGGTTCAGGTCCGTTCAAACTTGAAAAATGGGACCCTGCGACAGAAGCTGTCTTTAATGCGAATGACAGCTACTGGCAAGGAGCGCCAAATCTGAGCAAAGTAACGATGAAGTTTACCAAGGAAGCTTCCAACCGTGTACTTTTGCTGGATAAAGGCGATGTGGACATGGCGATTGAGATTCCTGCAAAGGATGTTTCGAAGCTGGAAACCAACGCCGATCTAAAGGTTCAATCCAATGCAAGTAACCGGATTCTGTATTTCGCCATGAATAACAAAGTCAAACCTTTTAATGATCCAAAAGTGCGTCAAGCAATTGCTTATGCCATTCCTTACGACCAATTAATCGACGATGTCATGTACGGTCAAGCGAAACAAATGAAGAGTTCTGTAGCGAGTAACACGCCTGGCTACACCGATGCGGGTTACAGCTATAAGCACGACCTGGACAAAGCAAAACAGCTGCTTGCAGAAGCGGGTTATCCTAATGGGTTTAATTTTGACCTGACACTGGGCTCCGGCTTCCAGGACTGGGCAGATGATGCCGTATTGATTCAAGCTGAACTTGCCAAGATTGGCGTAAAGATGAATGTTGTCAATGTTGCTCGTGCACAGTTCCTTGAACAGCAACGAGAAGGCAACCTGACAGCATACATTTCCAAATGGACTTCCTTCGTCAACGACCCTGGTTACCATCTCGGGTTTCTGATGTACAGCGGCGGTTCATCGAATTATATGCATTACGCTAATGCAGAAGTGGATAAGCTTTGGGAACAAGCAGGCAAAGAGCAAGATGAAAATAAACGTAAAGAGCTGTATGGCAGAGCACAAGAACTTATAAATCAAGATTCGCCATGGGCGTACCTGTATGAGTACAATCGCGTTGTTGGCATGAGCAAAGATGTCACTGGATATGTCTACTACCCAGATGAGGTTATCCGATTCTATTCATTGAATAAAGAGTAAGTTGTGATCTTACCTTATGCCTTCGGTTTTTACAGCCGAAGGCTATCATTTTACACCTGAAGTAGGAAGCTGATCCCGATGGATCGTAAAAATTGTAGTTGGCTAAATGGAAAACGTGAAGGGACTGAATGGAAATGACAGATTGGAAAACGTTAGTTCTTGATGAAATAGATAAACGGCAGGACGAATTGCTTGAGCTATGCTCGCGGTTGATTCAATTTCCTTCGGAAAATCCTCCAGGTGATTCACGCGAAATTAGTCAGTTCATTATGGACTATCTTAAAGAAGCAGGTATAAAAACAACGGTGCATGAATCCGGGCCGAATATGTGGAATCTCATTTCTGATTATGGCGCTGAAACGGCGGACGGAAAAAAACTGATTTTCTGTGGGCATACAGACGTTGTGCCGGCAGGGGATCGTACTCGTTGGGATTTTGATCCGTTCTGTGGTGAAATTCGTGATGGCTATCTCCTGGGCCGCGGCGCTTCGGACATGAAAGCCGGCCTGGGTGGATTAATATTTACCGTTGCGCTGTTCTCCAAATTGGGCGTGCCGCTCGAAGGTGCGTTGTCGTTGCTTGTAGTTCCAGACGAGGAAACCGGGGGACATCTTGGAGTACCTTGGGTGCTGGAAAGAAAGCTGATTGAAGGAACAGCTGCTGTGATCGCCGAGCCTTCAGGCCCGCAAAACCCGACCATCGGGCAAAAAGGAAGCTGCTGGTTTGAATTTACTGTTGAAGGCACACCGGGTCATGGCAGTTTGCAGCCAATTGCAGGTGAAAGTGCTATTTTGAAGGCTGCAAAAGGGATTGAAGCGCTGCAACAACTGTGGGACATCAAGCCGGACATCCCGGAAGAAGTCAAAGAGATCATTGAAATTTCCAAGCGTTATGCAAGCGAACGAGAGAACCCAAGCTATGGACAAGCGTTTGATCATGTAACGGTGAACATTGGTACGATCCAGGGGGGCACGAAAGTCAATGTGGTTGCGGACCGTTGCACAGTGCAAGTGGATTCCCGTGTTCCATTTGGCGTAGACCACCGGGATGTACTGGCCAAAGCCAAAGAATTGCTTGCAAGTGTTGGCATTGACGCGGAGCCCAGACAATTCGGATTTTATGGTAATGCCAACTGGACCCCGCCCACCGAGCCGATTGTACAGGAGCTTGTGGAATCTATCGCTGAAGTCAGCGGTAAAGAGGCCTATGGCGTACTGCAATGGGCAACCAGCGATGCACGTGCATTCCGCAAATACAATATCCCGGTATTGCAATACGGGCCTGCCGAACTGTCGACCATTCACAATTTTAATGAAAAAGCTCCGGTATGGCAGATCATTCAATCTGCGAAAGTATACGCCTTGACGGCGCTTAAATATCTGAAAACAACACAAAAAGAAGCATAAGGGGATCTGCCGTATGATGAAACAAGTTTTTGAAGTTTATGACCTTTTGGATAATCCGTTCGCCAGCGGGGCAGAAGTCAAAGCTTATTTGGAACAACTGGGTCAAGCGGAGATTACGATCACCACCGTGCAAGGTGAAAAGGGCTCTACGGATTTTATTAAAATTGTCATTGCCGGTAAAACGGGTCGCATTCAGGGGGGCGATTCTCCAACCTTGGGTGTAGTAGGGCGACTTGGTGGACTAGGAGCACGGCCGGAAATGATCGGATTTGTATCCGATGGTGACGGTGCGGCAGCGGCAATTTCGGCGGCGGCTAAACTTTTGAGCATGCAGTCCAAAGGAGATGTGCTTGATGGAGATGTGATTATCTGTACACATATTTGTCCAGATGCACCCACTCAGCCCCATGATCCGGTTCCATTTATGGATTCACCCGTAGATATTTTGACAATGAACAAATATGAAGTGACACCCGAAATGGAAGCGATCCTGTCCATTGATACGACCAAAGGGAATCGGGTCATTAACCATAAAGGTATTGCCATTTCCCCAACGGTACGTGAAGGCTACGTGCTACGCATTAGTGAAGACCTCGTCGATATTGTTCAGACTGTTACTGGCGAACCCTGTGTCACGTTTGCTGTAACAACGCAGGATATCACACCTTATGGTAACGATCTGTATCACATCAACAGCATTTTGCAGCCAGCGGTGGCCACTTCCGCTCCAGTGGTTGGTGTAGCCATCACGGCCGCTGCTCCTGTCCCAGGCAGTGCAACGGGGGCCAGCCACGAAAGCGATATTGCGCTGGCGGCCAAATTGGCTGTAGAAACAGCCAAAGCTTATGGACGTGGGCAATGCTCTTTTCATTCGGAAAAGGAGTTTCAACATATTACTAAATTGTACGGTACCATGAAGCATCTGCAAACGATGGGTAAGTCTGAATAAGCTTATTCCCTAAGATAAAAAGAACATGAAGGTTTAATGATGGACAAGGAGGAGGAAGAGGGCATGACACAACTGCTTGAAGTAACTAACCTCCGGACGGAGTTCAAGACTGCGGCTGGCACCATCCGGGCTGTGGACGGCGTCGATCTATCGGTTGGCAAAGGCGAAACACTCGGAATCGTTGGCGAATCCGGGTGCGGCAAGAGCATTACCTCCCTTTCCATTATGCAGCTCCTCCCCAAGGGACTTGGGAAAGTAGCCGCTGGTGAAGTACGGTTTAACGGTGAAAACATGCTGGATTTTTCGGAGCGGAAAATGCGCTCGATTCGTGGCAACGAGATGGCTATGATTTTTCAGGAGCCCATGACTTCGCTAAATCCTGTGTTCAAAATCGGCAAGCAAATTGCGGAGTCTGCCCGCTACCACCACGGTGTAAGCAAACACAAAGCAAAAGACATGGCTGTGGAAATGCTGACGAAAGTAGGAATTCCACGTCCAGAAAAAGTAGCCGCTTCTTATCCGCATGAACTCTCGGGCGGTATGCGCCAACGGGTGATGATTGCGATGGCGATGGTGTGCAATCCGAAGCTGCTGATCGCCGATGAACCGACAACGGCACTCGATGTAACCATTCAAGCACAGATTCTTGACTTGATGCGTGAGCTACAGAAGTCCGAAGGAACTTCCATTCTGATGATTACTCATGACCTTGGTGTCGTTGCTGAAATGTGCGATCGGGTCGTGATTATGTACGCCGGACAAGTCGTAGAAGAAACGGATGTTAAAACACTTTTTAAAGATCCCAAGCATCCGTATACCCAAAGTTTGCTAGCCTCACTGCCACAATTGAACAGTGATCAGGAGCGTCTGGCTTCCATTCCGGGCCAGGTTCCCAACCCACTTGATATGCCAAAAGGCTGTCGCTTTGCACCACGTTGTCAGTTTGCCAAGGAAATTTGCCGTGCAGAGGCCCCGGAGCTTACAGAAGTGGAACCCGGACACAAAAGCCGCTGCTTGCTACAGCAGGAGGGATATCATGAGTACACTGCTTGAAATACGTAATTTGAAAAAGCACTATCCGATCAAAAAAGGACTTTTTTCCAAACAAGTGGGAGCAGTCAAAGCGGTGGATGGTATTAACCTGACTGTACAGCAGGGTGAAACCCTGGCAATCGTGGGAGAATCCGGCTGCGGCAAATCCACAACTGGACGGGCAATTCTCAGATTGATCGAACCGACGGATGGAGAGATTCTGTTTAATGGCACGGATATACGTAAGCTAAACACAGAGCAGCTGCGCAAATTCAGAACGGATATGCAGATGGTGTTTCAAGATCCGTTTGCTTCGCTTGATCCCAGATGGACAGTACAGCAGGTGCTGGAAGAACCGCTCATCACGCATGAAAAGCTAAGCAAAACGCAGCTCAAAGAGCGGGTGGAAGAGCTGCTCGAAGTGGTCGGATTGTCTCCTTATCACGCCCATCGTTATCCGCATGAGTTCTCGGGTGGTCAACGCCAGCGGATCGGGATCGCAAGGGCACTGGCGCTTCATCCCAAATTTATCGTGTGTGACGAGCCAGTCTCGGCCCTCGATGTGTCGATTCAGGCGCAAGTGCTCAATCTGATGAAGGACCTGCAAAAACAATATGACCTGACGTATATGTTCATTTCCCATGATCTGTCGGTCGTCAAATTTATCAGCGACCGCGTGGGTGTGATGTACCTGGGCAAGCTGGTCGAACTCGCACCGACCCAAGCAGTGTTCAGAGAGCCGCTGCACCCGTATACAAAGGCGTTAATGTCTGCGGTACCTGTAGCTGATCCGGAAGCGGAACGTGATCGGATTGTACTTAAAGGGGATGTGCCCAGTCCAGAAAATCCGCCAAGTGGTTGTGCGTTTCATAACCGCTGCCCGGCAGCCATGGAGATATGCAGCAAAGTACAGCCCATCTTTGCCGAAGCTGCACCAGGGCGGCAGGTGGCCTGTCACTTGTACCCAGCTTCCACGCCGGAACAAGCGATAGCAGGGCAAGCCTGAGTTGGCTGCCAAAGAATATGTAGTCTCTTGTGAAGTCGAAAGGTCAAAAAAGGTCGAATTGATTGAAATCTAAAACTATTTTTGACAGATCGCTTAGGATCGGGTTATTTCAGTATTTTCAGCCTCTTTTGAACTTTGAGCCTCGCTCTATTCGGTACTATAATATGAATCGTAAGGAACACAAACAACAACCAATTAAAAGGAGCTGATTTTCATGTTTGATCTGGTCCCATTTCGTAAAAGAAATGAAGACTTCTTTGGACAAATGTTTAAATCCTTCAATGGTATGGTTGATGACCACTGGCTTGCTCCATTTGGCAGCAACTCTCAGACGTTTCGGACGGATATTCGTGAAGAAAACGACAGATATCTGGTGGAAGCTGAGCTTCCAGGCATTGCAAAAGAAGATATCGACATCGATATTGCCCATAATTATTTGACGATTCGTGCTAAACGGAATGAATATCATGAAGAGAAGGATGATACGAATAAAATGATTCGACGGGAGCGCCGTTCTGGGGAATTTGTCCGACGCTTCTATGTGGATCATGTTGATGAAGAAGGCATTAAGGCAAAACTGGATCAAGGTGTATTGAAACTTGAAATTCCTAAACGTCAGGGTGACGATCGTTCCCGCAGACAGATCCAGATTGACTAAAGGGGTATGATGTACAAGACAGGGCTGATCAATCAGTCCTGTTTTTTTGTGTATGTCCTGTTTAAAAAGACTCGATCACATTGTAAGTGAGGTATTCCTCCTTCGGTTTAAATTCTTGTGAATTAGAGTCGCTCTCTGCTATAAAATAGGCTATCTGCTATGCTAAAATAATGAAATTACCTGTAAAGCTATTATAACCATACTTCTCGCATGCCGGGGTCAGCCGATGCTATGGACACGAAGAAGGGAGGATACATCCTTGGAAGCAATACTAAGACGTCACTGGCCGGAGTGGAACGGAACGCTACAGAAACGAACCGGGGGTTGGAATAATACGACGTATTTTGTTAAGAGTGGTGGACGAAGCGGGGTGCTGCGCGTCTACGATACACACAGGGATCGGGATAAAATTGAATTTGAGCATGCGGTTTTGCAGGAGCTGAGTAAGCATTCTCTATCATTCAGGATACCCCAGCCTATTCCAACGGTCACGGGAGAGACGCTTGCTCAACTGGAGAAGGAAAGCGGCAAATATGTGTGTCTGTTCAAATACATAGAAGGCATATCACCCCTGGAGCAGGATTCAAGCTTTGCCTATTCTTTGGGCGAGACTACGGGGGAATTATCTGCTGTGCTTGCGACATTCAATCTTGATATGACTCCAGTCTATCGACCGTATTATGCTTTGCAGCAATCCTATCCATTGTGTAACCGGGAAACGGTTCAAGGCTTTTGTTTACATCCGCCTGAGCCTCTAAAGGATTTACATGAAGAGCTGCGATTGATAGGAGAAGTTTATGAAGAGATTACAGATTCGCTTCATGCATTGGAAGAGTTGCCGCATCAGCTTGTACATGGAGACTTGAACGCTTCCAATTTGTTAGTAAAGGATTCGGATCATAGTCTAGTCACTGCACTGCTTGATTTTGAATTTTGTACGCTAGACGTTCGGGTCATGGAGCCGGCGGTCATCTTATCAGGATTTTTGGGACAACCGGAGGAGGAGACAGCAGTTCGGGATTTTTGCCGGGGCTTCAGCCGCCAGGTTCATTTAAGCCACAACGAGATTGATGCTTTGCCTGTTTTGATGCTGTTTAGGAAGGTAGACGTATTTCTTCATTTTTTGAGTCGCTTTCTGGAAGGAACGGATCAATCACACGTGTTGCAAGAGCAAGTCAAACAGATCTCTGCTGATTTGCTCCAACTGTCTACCAAAAGTAGCTGGATTCAGGAGGAGTTGATCCAAGCTGTAATGTATAGGAATAAATGAGCTGCATGCCATGTTATGTTATAGTCTCTGGAAAAAATTGAGCTGAGTCCATTGAGATGTACTCGGAACTGGAGGAGTAGATGAATAGTTGGCTAACGAACGCGTTACGACCGTACTTCGGGCTGGAGACGCTGGAAGAACATTGGGACGTGGTAGAAATTAAAAATGGATACTTTATTTGTATGGATGGGAATGTCATTCGCAAGCGAATTTCTTCCACTGAGGATACTTATGGAGAAACCGATGTAGAGATTCTTACGCGTGACCGGGCATTTGTTTTGCCTAAAACGGCTCGTGGCAAAGAGAAAAAGCTGAATTACACAAGTGTTTCGAGCATCAAGGCAGAAGGCGTAACCTTTTCAGCAGGCATACGAAGGGATCGTCCTCTTAGTTATGTTACTGCTGTGAATAGCAAAACGGGTGTGAAACTCCCTATTACGGGATGTGAGCATTTACATAGTAAAGAAGAGATCATCGATTGGCTTCAGCAATATCCGTCACTTGTGCCCAAGGATTACGATCGCAGGTTGCACCGACTGAAGCATATGAAAAACCAGCGTTATAAAACGGTCCCGGGAGACATCTTCCGCGTGGAAATAGACCTTTTCACAGATGGATATGTACTGGTCATTGGAGATCTGCGCCAAATGCAAAAGGATCAGTTGTTTGCAGAGGAAAGCATTTGGAACAGTGTCATGACCATGCCTTTATTCGTGCGTCCGTATTTGTTTACGAGTCGTGACCGTTCAACAGCTTTGGAATCTATCACAGCCGCCCCATTATCCGAAACGACCTGGATTGTTATGGATGATTCCTTTATGCGGGGTGCCTATGAGTGGGTAGGGCATAAGCTGTTAGTGGAAGAGGATATTTTGTTCCCCATCGGCTATGGCTGTAGTACGGATAGCAGGAAAGAAAGAACGTATAGTCTATCCTGGGGAACGGGCACGGTTTCCAAACCGGAAGGGGATACAGTGTTCAAGTCTTCGCAAAATTTTTTAAATAATGGTGTGTATTCAAGTGTCGTTGCCGACTGCTTTGGACCCTGGGAAGAGCGGGAGTGGCACAAAACGCTGGATAATCCGTTGCATCGGGAGGAGCGTCGAAAAGCACTGGCCGAATTCGGATTCCTGGAAGACATTTCGTATGATGAGTTCAACCGCCAAGCGGGAGGACTGACACGTTCAGAATATCTCGCATATTTGATAAGAATCTATGGCGGGAAAAAAGGATGACAACGGATTTAGTTCTTTAATAGGAGGAGCACATGAAGTATCTTAAAGATTGCCCGGAGCCAGGCATGGGAACCTGGTATTTTGAAATAGATTCGGATGGAATAGCCTATCGACAAATTGTCATCCAGGATGATGGCACGTATATCGCCTCTAATCGCAAGCACGAGCAGTATCATTTCTTATTAGCTGAGAAAGCGATTGATGATACAGAGCCCTATTATACGCAAATTACAAAAAAAGAGTTTGAAGAAATCTGGTCCAATTATCTTCACACCTTCAACCAGAAATGGCATCAAATCAAAAGTGGCCTGCCCGTTGGGACTAAGGTAAAGGGTTATATTGAAGCGTTTTTCCCACACGGTACGATTATTCATATTTTCCAGCATCATGCGGTCGGATTGTCAGACACTCGTACATATGAGGAAAAGACACCATCCGAGTGGATGTATCCGAAGCATGAGGTCACGGCAATTGTAAAAGGATACGACGAAGTGAATCAGTGGGTGATTTTAGATCAAATGCAGGTTTTCAAAAATCAGTTCGCGGGTTGAAAGGGAATTTTAGGATATGCGGGAAGGGGAATGAACATGCATACTTTAAAGGTTGATGAACTGGTGGATAAGGATAACCATGCATGGGAAGAGGTCACAAATATTCTGAAAGAAGGCCGGAATTCTCATCACATTGTATCGGCCGAATCGGAATCCGCTCCAGGGGACACGCTGTATCGTTTGCAGGTGAGTACGAAATCGTATTTGGGAACAGTTGCCTATGAGACAGGAGGAATCGTGTTTGATTACGGTTGGATCACCTTGCTGGGTGCAGGTGGCTCTGGAATTTTTGGTAGCTTGACCTCATGGAACGGGCTTCAGGAGCCAGAAAGTGTTCCTGCACTTGAGGGGATGCTGATTGTGGCTTATGATGCAGCAGGTGGATTTTTTGGATTGGATACAGGGAAATTCGGACGTAGCGGTCATATCTATTATTTTGCACCAGATGCATTAGAATGGGAATCCACAGAGCTGGCCTATTCCGGTTTCTTGGGCTGGTTGGCTGAGGGAGATTTAGACTTGTTCTACCAGACATTCCGCTGGAACGGTTGGCAGAAGGATATGGAGCAACTTCAGCCGGGAGAGGTATTTGCATATTATCCGCCGCTATGGACTCAGGAAGGTGGAGGGGAGACCAGCAGCAAGTCGCCTATAGACATTACAAAAGCATGGCAGGCGGTAGTGGATAAGGAATAGCTTGCTCGGTAGAAATAACAACTCTTAGAGGCATCGAGGTATGGAGGTTGGTTGATATGTGGAGTATTCACTTTGAACAACCGTTTGTAATAAGTCAGGAAGCAACGGATGAACAAATCGCGAATTTTTTGAAAACATGGAACATAAAGCTATCCGAGCAAGAGATTCACGAAATCAAGCAAAGACAAGTGAACCCTTTTCCAAAGTCGTCTCCATTCCATGATCAATATAAACCTTTAGATCCTGTGGGCTGGCTTCTGCCCCAAGGGCAATTTCCTGACAGCTATATGGATTTTTTGAGATACTCTAACGGCGGGGAGTTTCAAAATGGAGAACGTTATTTTCAGTTTTTCAATACCGAAGATTTGAGAGAAATGAACCTCGCCTACGAGTTACCGGAATATATGCCGGGTGCTGTGTCGTTTGCGATGGATGGGTGCGGAAACCACTATATGTTTGATATGAGAGAGGAAAAAAGAAACAATGAGTATCCCGTTCTTTTTGCTCATTCTGGTAGTTTGGGATATGACGAATGTGAACAGGTTGCCCATTCATTTATAGAGCTGTGTACGGAAAAATGGGCATTGTATTGATGTATTGAACCCGCAATAATGAACCCTTCGCCGGTTTCATTTTGCGGGTTATGTAAGTTTCCACACTATGCCTGTCATGCTACTTATTTGCATTCATCATTTCAATTAACACTTGATGTACCATCGGTAAGGTGGTAAAACCGTCACTTTGTAAAAAGTGTCCTCCATGGTCTACTTCATGGAAATCGGCTCGGATGTCTTCAGCTAGTTTCTTACTGAGTGCAAAGGGCACAATTGTGTCATCCTTTGAAGCGATAACTGAACGCGCTTTTAGCGAATCCATGATTTGCTGATAATCCAAATGGCCATTTGTAAATTCATCTAATGACGGTAGACTCGGCACTGGATCAGTAAAACCGGAAACGAAAACGAGACCACCTAGTGGTTCTGGGATACTTACTTGCTGTAGGTATCTTAATATGGATACACATCCCAAGCTATGACCAATAAAATAGGTGTCTTTATGTAGAACTTTAATATTTTGTAATAGATGCTCGATCCACTCATTAAGTTTGGGGGATTGCGAGTTGGGCATCTCCAGTATACCTACCGATACTCCATCTTCCTGTAATTTGTCTTGTAACCAAGGGAACCAATGATCGGCTGGCGAAGCTGTGTATCCGTGGATTATATATACTTGTTTTTTATTTTGTATGTTTGTCACAATACTTTCTCTCCCATCATTCAGCGTCGTTGTTTATATGTGCCCCACTTCGTGTAAGGACTCCTCTTCTAGTTTAGCAAATTCTTTAAGCCCATGAGTATCTAAAATTTTGAGTTACATAGCAAGTCTAACTATGAAATTGCCTACTATAATATTCTTATTTTTGCAGTACCGTTATTTTACTTATAAATTTAAGCGCTTTCTACCGATATATAGATATATATATTATCACGTTCTGTGATCTGCAGCGTGAACTATTATCCATAGACGATCTGGAGGGGTTTGGATGAGTAACAAGCTATTAGACAGGACTAAAAAAGGAAAGGGTTTTAGAGATTTAAAGGTTACGACAACGATGATCTCCATGATTGTAATCAGCTTAGTGGGTTTACTCATTGTATCGTTGGTAGGGGTTATCGGGATGTATCAAGCTAAAGAGGGTCAAGGTATTTTGTATGTGGATCGCTTTCAACACCAAACGAATATTCTTGAAGTCAAAAGTGATTTCTACAATATGCGGGCTAATTATACAAAAATACTTGACAATAAGGAGTACACAGATAAACAGTATAAGCAAGTGCAGAAAGGAAAAGATAGCGTTACAACCGGACTAAATGAATTCTCACAAAGGAATTTGGATGCTAAGGAACAGAAATTATACGAGGAACTACAGGGGAGTATAGACACATATTATCAGGATATTGAGCAAATCATGGCAGTCAAAAAAAATAGCGGAACGTATGACACGGAAGAGAGAGGCCGGATTAATAAATCCAGTACGGCAATTGTTACGATGTTGACTACGATTTCAGATTATAACAATGAGCAATCCTCCAACTTATATCAAAATACGCAAAATGAGATTAAAATGCGCACAATTGTTTTGATCACGGTTCTGGCACTCGTGCTGGCTATTCTTATCACCATCTCCTTTGCGGCCATTCGAAATATCCGTTTTCGGATGAGTACAATTACGAAATACTGTGAGGAGATTACCCAAGGGAATTTAACGGCAGCACTTGATCCTACCTTGCTCAAAGGAAATAATGAGATCGCTGTCATTGCTCGTGCCATTCAACAAATGACAGATTCAACCTCAATGGTCATAACGGGGGTTATCAATGAGTCACGCCAAATTAACCAACTGAGTGACCAGACGAATCAAAATATGACAGATCTCAATGAGCGGATTAGAGATGTATCTGCCACGGTCGAACAGCTGTCAGCAGCTATGGAAGAGACTTCGGCATACACCGAAAATATGAACCATTCTGCGGAAGAAATGCAGCGGGCAGCAGAGTACATTTCGGTCAAAACTCAAGAAAGAGCTCAGTCTGCCAATGATACAAGTGTAAAAGCCGAAACATTGAAGCATGCGGCTAGTGAATCCAATAAAGCGGCCAAGGAAATTTACCGGAAGGCCAATGAAAAGATGAAGGAAGCGCTAGAACGAGCCAAGGGCGTAGACCAAATTCGTTTACTTTCTCAGTCCATCTTAGAAATTACGGCACAAACCAATTTGCTGGCTCTAAATGCATCCATTGAAGCGGCTCGTGCGGGTGAGTCAGGTCGAGGGTTTGCGGTTGTGGCTAACGAGATTCGCAAGTTGGCAGACGGCTCCAAACACGCAGTAGACCAAATTCAGAGTGTTACTCAAGAAGTTGTGCAATCTGTTGAGAATTTAACTACTAATGCCGAAGAATTACCGCACTTCCTGCAAGCCCAGGTAGGCAAGGATTATCAGCTGCTTGAGGATACAGCAGGACAATATTACAATGATGCCGTTGAGCATACGAACACGGTCAATGATTTGAACGCCACCTCTAAGCAGGTGAATGAAACGATCCAAACCATGGTGAGAGCAATCCATGAGATTGCAACAGCCAGCGAACAGTCTGCTATATCCACTCAGCACATTGCAGAGAATATGGTTTCATCGACGGAGAAATCTCTTGAAGTGGCACACCAATCTGATCAGGTGAAGGAAAGTGCTGCGCGACTGAATGAACTGGTCGAAGGATTTAAAATTTAACGAGGCCCATCGTAAAGACTAGGGAAAACATTCCATCGAAGAAAAACAGTTGGGGAGCCGAACAATAGGCTCCCTTTTTGAGTTTACTCTTCCAAGATTGCTTTTGGACTACAGTCAGGAGCTCGTATCCCGTAGCTCTTCCTGTTCAGCCATTTGCATCAGCTTATAAATCTGACGAGTTGTGTTCACATTCCGCACCGTCATTTGCTGATACAGCTTGGAGCCGACTAATTTCGTTAACCCGCTTTTTGTGACTTGTTCTTTGCTGACAGAAAACAGAACGGCCCCGTTCGTATATATAACATGCCCAATTCCTGGTTTCAAAGGAAGCTTGTCTAGTACGGAAATATCGTTAATTTCATCCCACAGAAACATTACATCACTTTTCATCTGTGTATCATTAGACCATTCATTCGGTAGTGCCTCCATAATGCTCTGAATCTCCTTTATATTACGGACGATGACACGGATGGGTAAGCTAAAATCCTCCAGAATCGCCTGTTCCAGTACGAGCGATAGCTCCTGATTGGACCGCCCCTGACTGGAAAAAACGATATTTCCAGAATTGATGTAAGTCGTCACATGTCCCATACCTGCATGTTCAAACGTTTGCTTGAGCTTCTTCATCTCGATCTTGTTGTTGCCGCCAACATTGATGCCCCGCAGTAATGCGATATAGATCATATAAGCTCCACCTCTCTTCAAAAAAAGGATTTCTAACAAAGGGATAGGTATTCCATTAAATACGTGGTTTGATTTTCGCTCAACAGCGGATGCAGCAATGGTTTTACGTGCTCGATATATTCTGTTTTGGTTTCGTATGTTTCTTCATCTTTCACTTCTCCCTTAAAGGTACAGGCACCTTCAATCAGGATGGAAAGAGCCGTAAAGAAGTTAGCCAAAGAGTCAGCCACCTGCTGCGGTGCACCGCCTTCGAATGCAGCATATACAGGGGAAGCGGGTGCGCTAGTATCGACAATGATTGGATCGTCATTAAAAGTGGCAATCACGACATGATGGGGCGGCCACGAAGAAGATTCTTGGACAAGCTCACCAGATGTAATCCAGCGATAGCCTAGCTGTTGGCGATACAGATGTTCTGGTGCGGCAAAAAAGAGAACCGCGGCATCCCCGATTTCAACTGCTGCATTTTTTAATTTGTGTGTTCCCGCTGCCTTAGCATCGATCATTTCATAATGGCTATACAGATACTCAAGTTCGGGGGATACAGGAATCTGGCTGTCCCAGCAATCTGAAATTTTCTCCATCCGGGGCTGGATGTCGTGGTTTTGGAACAGCCCGTAGGCTTCATTATACAAGTTTTGTTGTTGTACAAAACGGGACAAAGCTTCACTTAGTTGTTTCATGGATTTCCATTCCTTTCTAAATTATAGGCTATGACCTCCGACAATAACGTTTCATTTCTAGCATAAAGATATCATAATACAGACATGGAGAACATATGTTTCTGTAATTGTGCCACCTTGCCAGTCTAACCAGATTAATTTTACAATATAGGAGTTCGAACATGTTTTGTGCTTAGTTTAATATGCTCAGGCTTACTTGTAAGGAGGATAAGCATGTCATTTTCTAAAATATACGATTACAAATTAAGAGCTTATTTTAATGAGCGTATTTCTGATTTAAGTCATGAATATCTATTTTATTCTTATCCCGATCAAGAGCAAAATTTAAGAATATTAACCCTGAATATAAACGAGCAGGATTATGTTTCTCTAGTGCGATGGCATGATCTGTTTGACAGGTCGCAATTTACAAAAATGGATCATGTCATTCGAAGCGAACTGGATGCTGAACGCCTGATTCGATTGCTTTCGCTCATTTTTAATGTGTTTGATATACATAAAGATGTTGCTTATAGGAGAAAAAACTTATTTTGTTTTTATTATCAATATCAAGTTTCACATCTAGCAGATAGAGGCAATGAATTCACGTTTGCTCAGGACAGACTATTTTTCCTTCAACATCTTTTATTTGAACTGGGTTTAGGTGACGACATTTATGATCGTTTAACGATTGAAAATAATAGGATTATGTACAGAATGGAAGACGCACAACATTATGATCTGCACATTCTTATTAACATTTTGCATGAGCATATTCACAAAAGTAAGATGGATATGGATACACAAGCAGCGCTGGAAAAAATAAAATTTTTACAAGGCCAATGGGTTAACTTCATGCTGGGTAGTCATGATGTATATGATTTTCCATTCGATGATTTCAACAAGCCGTTTGTAGAAGCAACGATGTTTATACAAGCCTATAACTCTAATAAAAATAGGGTATTAGAGGTGCTGATCGACTGTATCAATGAGCATCAATCTCCAACAGAGCAGTTCATCTCCAACTTGATCTTGATGAATTACTCCTATTTTGTTCTCAAAAGTAATCCTAGCGAAATTACATATCTTAAGTTGTTTTGCAAGAAAAAACCGGGAGTTTTTATGAAAGTATTGACTGCATTGCTTGATATCAGATTTTTCGTTGATAAATCCAGCTTCACAAATGCGGGTATAAACCTGGCGAGATGGGAAAATATGCGTTAGTTATTACATTTGAAAAGGGGCGTAAAATCAAAATGGCACTTATCAAGGATCGTTTTTTGGGATGTCTGGTTGGGCTGGCTGTGGGCGATGCTTTGGGAACCACTGTGGAATTCAGCAGTCCAGGTACATTTGAACCTGTAACGGATATCGTGGGCGGCGGTGTATTTGGGTTAAAGCCGGGCCAGTGGACAGACGATACGTCGATGGCGCTCTGCTTGGCCGAGAGTATGGTACGTAAAGATGGCTTTGATCCGGCAGATCAAATGCGCCGATACACTAATTGGTACCACTTGGGATATATGAGTAGTACGGGAACGTGCTTTGATATCGGTGGTGCAACGAGAGCAGCACTGCATCGCTTCGAAGCTACCGGAGATCCGTACAGCGGGTCCGTTGACCCCATGACTGCCGGCAATGGCTCTATTATGAGGCTTGCACCTGTGGCTATGACCTATGTGAACCGTCCGAAAGAGGCGGTGAAGTACGCTGAGATGAGCTCGCGAACCACTCATGGAGCAGTCGAAAGTGTGGAGGCTTGTGCTGTGCTTGCTTCAATCCTTGTGGCAGGTCTGCGAGGAGCGGACAAAGAATCCATGTTATCGGCGGAGTTCTGTTATAAGTGGCGGCAGGACGAGCCCGCTTATTCGGCAGCCATTGAAGAAATAATTCGGGGATCTTACCGGCATAAGGAGCCACCCGAAATACAAGGAACCGGGTATGTCATTCGTTCCCTTGAGGCTGCGTTGTGGGCATTTCACCATTCGACTTCATTTGAAGAGGGCGCACTGCTGGCAGTGAATCTGGGGGATGATGCCGATACGACCGGGGCGGTGTACGGGCAAATTGCAGGAGCTTATTACGGAATAAGTGGTATCCCGAGTCGTTGGCGCGAGAAGCTGGCGATGAAGGAGACGATAAATGAACTGACTGAGGCTTTATGGCAGAAGGTTGAGAAGGACCAAACACTCTAAGGGGAACATCTATAAAGATCAAGCTGGGCTGCTTTTCTTATGGAGCAGAGCCAGCTTTTTTGTTCACTATATTTCATGACGATTCACCTCTTGAGATTACTTCTTATATCGCCTCGACCCCATTAAATTTCGTAACCTCACAGATTATTTTCCGTATAAAGATAAAAACATGATCCGAATTCGTTCCCTCAGGGAGAAATGCAACCATGTTTAACAAAATGAGAAGTAGAGGTAATGCATCATATGAATGAAAAATTACAAGCCAATACAGGATATCAGCTGGCTGAGCGGAAGGCGATTCAGTATTTTGCATTACTGTATGATCAGGTCATAGACAAATCTTATGTGACTACCCTGACAGAAGATATTCAAAAGTGGAAAAAAAATCATCTTCAACATTCCTCATGGTTATCCTTTTTTTCGCGGAGAAAAAGAAAACCTGATACTCGGGACTATAATAGATACATTCAATGGCTAAATTATACAGGCAAATTGGATGATTATCTGGACCGAAGTGTCTCCTATATTTATATGAGGGACCTAGGCAAAGCTCTGGATTCTCCTGACACACATACCCGGATTCAGCGTGTGATTGCAGACGTAAAAAAACACTTGATCCAATCCACCCGTGCAAATGGGGGAGACCAACCGGAATTTATGAATTTGGCCGGGGTGTATCGGTGGGCCCAGAGGGAAGGTATAGAGACCGCGATAATTTGGGTGATCAACAAACTTAGGTCCGTATCCTCCCATATTCCCAAGGAGATGGATGCCGAGCAAGCCCAGCGCAAACTGATTAAGATCATTGTCGGGGTTATTCTGCATGTGATGGAAGAAATGGACGATACAGTGTCGCCTGTGGAACGTGCTCGCAGACTTGATGAAGCCATCAGGCTGGGGTACTCCTATGGTCTAACCTATCCTTTCATCGATGATCTTCTCGATTCCCAGGTTCTGAACGTTCAAGAGAAAGAACAATATTCCCGTATGATACGTGCCGCGCTTCTCAGTGGATCTGTGCCTGAGTTGGGCAATTGGACTGGAAATCATATGAAGTTGATTCAATACATACATTCGGAGCTCTCGGATGCATTTGAGTATATTAAGGAACATCAGCGACCGGACACACAGCAAACCTTTTTCGAGCAGGCCTATGTCTTTTTTCATGCTCAAGATATTGACCGTGTTAAGGATCTAACGCGAGCTACTTATACCAATGAAGAGCTTTATATACCCGTTATTTTGAAGTCCTCTTCGTCCCGCTTGATTGTCCGTTCCGTGATTAGTGCTCCTGCGGATGAGGGCTTTGAGCAACGAACATTCTTTTATGGTATCTATAACCAGCTTGCTGATGATTTTGCGGATATGGTTGACGATATGAGAGACGGTGCGGTAACACCTTATACCTACTATTTAAAATATCATCATCAGAGACCGGATTTGATCAATCCTTTTGAATTATACTGGGCGGTTATTTCCTATTTGATCCATAACGTATATGACTCCGATGCCATGGCTCGTGAGGTGATACTGGATCGTGCAATGAATGGACTCAAACGTTATAAAGAACGTGTAGGTATAGAAAAGTATAATGAAATGATGGAGATCTTTGCATCCGGAAATCCAGAATTTAATAATCTCATTCAGAAGATGGTACAAAAAGCGGATGATGTAGATTTCTTAGATAAGCTGCTTCGGGACCAAATGATTACCCATCTGAAAAACGATGCGAGGGAAAAGGAAGACTTTTTTAATACGGTCAAAATGGTCCGTGAGCAGATTAACAACCAATTGAAAATTACCAAGCCTCAAGGGATTCCGGCCATGAAAGAACAGCTTATTGAGGCTGCAAATTACAGTCTTGAAGGGGACGGGAAGCGGATACGGCCTATATTGACTTGGGTCATGGGCGTGAACGAATATGGATTAGATTCATCGTCAATCGTACCGCTTCTGAGATCACTGGAGTATATGCATACCGCATCCCTGATCTTTGATGATCTGCCTTCCCAGGATAATGCGTCTACCCGTAGAGGGCGTCAAACCTTGCATCAGGTGCACAATAGCGCTACCGCGGAATTAACCGGTCTGTATCTGATCCAGAAGGCGATTGGGGAACAATCGTCACTTGACCAGTTCAATGCTGAAACGGTGCTTGCCTTGATACAATACTCGGCCCAGAAAGCAGAAGATATGTGTATGGGGCAGGCGATGGATCTGGATTCCAAAGGAAAGGCACTGACCTTGGAGCAGCTGAATATGGTGTGCTTTTACAAAACCGGAGTGGCGTTTGAGGCTTGTCTGGTTATGCCAGCCATGCTTGCACAGGTCAAGGAGCCGGAAATTGCTGCTTTGAAGAAATTTGCCTATCATATGGGGATTGCTTTTCAGATTAAAGATGATTTGCTTGATGTGGAAGGAGATATGCTCTTACTTGGAAAACCTGTTGGTCAGGATTCGGATAACAACAATTCGAATTTCGTGTCCATCCTCGGTCTAGAAGATGCCAGTAAAGAGATGTGGGAACACTATTGTCTCGCTCTGGAAGCATTGGAAGAGATCCCACGCAATATTGCTTTTCTGAAGCACTTAATACATTATGTCGTGAACCGGGACCGTTAAAAAATGAGTGTGCCCCATTGCTCCACAAGAGTAATGGGGTGTTTTTACGTTGAGACAGAAGAGCTGCTCATGTTCCTTCGTTCATCGGTAATCCTCTAATGTGATATAAATATGTCTGAGCACACAACACAGATATGTGAATATCTGGTGACTTCAGCACCCCATTTTGCCCATTATGGTGCATTCTCCCTTATAATAATACAAAACAGACGAGGAGATGAACTCCAGATGAAAAAAGGAATCTTGGTCGCTTCAGGGTTGGTTGTTGCCGCATTGGGGACGTACCTAATTGCAGGGAATATTCAGAGAGAAGGGACGGACAACCTGGGGAAGACAAATATCAAGCAGTTGGTGCATGATATCAGTGCAGGCAAGGCAACAGCCCAGTCCGCTTCCATTAATTCCAGTCAGTTGATTGTCACAGGGGACGATACTCAGACCGTGAATTATGATTTGCCTGACAACGAGTTTTTTGTTTCGATTGCGCCATATGTGGAACAGACCCACCCTTGTGCAACTCATAGTCTAACGGGCTGCCAAGGCGAAATAAAAAACGGAGCGTTCAATGTGACCGTTCACGACTCCGAAGGGAATGTCATCATGGAGAACGCCGCCATGAAATCACAATCCAATGGTTTTATTGATCTATGGCTACCGAGGGATAAAACATACCGCATTAGCGTGAATCATGAAGGTAAAACGGCTGAAACTGAATTCTCTACATATGAGAAAAACGATACGTGTATCACAACGATGCAGTTGGGTTAACGACGGAGGATGAGGGGGGAGCTTACGGATCGCTGAAACGCTCTAAATCCGCAAAACTCTGCGTTCCCATATATAGCTTTTAGTAAAGAGCCTACGTCTGACGGAGGCTCTTTGTGCTGCCCTAATCTTTTGCTGAAGTTACCGAACAGGTTGGGAGGGAATCTATGAGGAATCAGATAGCGAAACTTTAAATTGTGTATACTAAAAAACCTATTAAAACAGCTGCAAACTTCCGACATATTATCTAAGAGCTTTTCGCTCAATATTCCTCGGGGAGATGGCAGCATGTCACAAAATATTAAGAAGCGCGTATTCAGATCATCCAGCATCGCGAACACATTAGCCATGGTCTTGTTAGTCATTATCGTTGTCGTCTTTGCAACCTTGGGGACGTTCATGTTTGCAAGCACGCAAAGCATACTTGTCAAGCAGCAAGAGGCCATGCTCCAGACCAAGACGCAGGCCGTTGTCACTCAATTCGATGCGTTGTTTAAGGAAAAGGGATCACTTGTCAAACAAATGTCAACGAACAATCTTTTTAAGCAATATTTAGAAACCACCCCATCGGCAGAAATGGTGAAAACTTCTCCTTATGCTGCGGAAACAGTAGCGACTCTGGCAGCCATTGTAAAGGCAGAGCCATCTTTTGCCGACGCTTGGATTGCAGGAATATCTGGTAAAGGCTTCTTTCTTCAGAATGATGGTGTTGCTTCTAAACTGGATTTTGATATCCATACACGCCCATACTTCAAGCCAGCTGTTGAAGCAGACGGTTTATACTACTCAGAACCCTATAAGGATGTCAATTCGGGTAATGTGCTCATGGGCATTTTCTATCCGATCAAAGATAGCAGTAATCAATTAATCGGATTTGCTGCTGTCGATATTGCTTTCAAAGACATCCCTGCCGTTATGCAAAGTTATTCGCTTGGAAGCACAGGTTATTCGATTCTTGCATCCAAAACAGGTGATATTTTGTATCACCCCGATCAAAATAAAGTGCTGAAAGAAAAGATTAACGAAAGCACAGGTGATCTTGGGGAGATCGGAAAGAAAATGATTGCCGGCGAGTCTGGAGTACAGCTAATTAATGATAATGGGGAACGTCGTTATATCGGGTATGCAACCAGTAAAGATACGGGGTGGTCTGTAGGCTTAACCATTTCTGAAGATGAGGTGCTCTCAGAATTAAAAGCGTTTACCTGGATTACCATTGGCGGTTTTGCGGCAGCCACCATTCTGCTCGTTGTGATTTGTTATATAACGCTCCGTTATCTGTTGAGATCAATCCCGAAATTGCTTGCAAAAATCAAGCTGATTGAAAATGGAGATTTGACCGTTCAGTTTGATACGCAATCCAACAATGAAATCGGGCAAATTTCTCAAGGGATTTACAATATGGTTCAAAAAATTCAAGGCATGCTCCAAATGGTGGGTGGCTCAGCTCAAGTCTTGAATCAGTCTTCAAATGATTTGCAATCCATTTCTTCCAGAACCGCGATCACGATGAACGATACGGCGACAGCGATTAATGAGATTGCCAATGCAACGAACTACCAATCCATCGAAACGGATAACATTTTACAAAAAACCGGAGCATTATCCGGCCAAATTGACGAAATTGCCAATGATGCCAAAGCCATCGAAACGATGGTGCAGATCTCCGCTGAGCAAAGCGGACAGGGGCTTGCTGTAGTAGATCAGTTATCCAGATGGGCAGAAGAAAATCACAATTCCACACAAGCGATGTCGTCTATTATTCAGGATATTGATCTGAGCCGTCATGAGATTTCCAGCATCGTCGATACGGTCAACCAAATTGCAACGCAGACCAACCTGCTGGCGCTCAATGCTTCCATTGAAGCTGCACGTGCAGGAGAACAGGGCAAAGGGTTTGCTGTTGTTGCCGGGGAGGTTCGCAAGCTGGCTGAGCAGACGGCACTGGCGACACAGGAAATCTATAAGAAGGTACGTGTGATTGAAGAAAAAACCAGCGTATCGGTTGAGCATACAGTTCATGGTCTGAAAATTGCAGAAGAAAATGCCAGATCGGTGGAGGACACGAAGCAAGTATTCTTTAGCATTAATAAGGATTTGGAAGATTTGAAATTGCGAATGATCCAGATCAGCACCAACACCTCCAAAGTCCACAAGCACAAAGATGAGATTTTGCAGGCGCTGGAGATCATTTCTTCCACCACGGAGGAAAACTCAGCTTCAACCGAAGAGGTCAGCGCCAGCACGCAGGAACAATTGGAGAGCTTCGAACAAGTTGCTGAACTATCCAAACAATTAAACCAATTGTCCAATAAGCTTCAAGACGAATTAAAACAGTTTAAGGTCGAGTAACATGGTAGGTGGCGGCGATGCTATGGTATGATGTGACGGAAGAACTGGACAAGTAAAGGCAAGACACTTTATGATGATGAAAATTGGACTTAATGGATCAATAATTTACTCTGAAAGAATCAGGGACTTAAGATGAATATCCATCTTAAGTCCCTTTTTTTGTGTAAAATTAGATTTCCAATTTTTTGAACGGCTGATATACTAAGGAGGCAAGTGAGATGAAGATAAACCTACTTTATCGGGATGAAAAAACGATCGGCGGGACGTGCAGGCTAATGCGGTTCCTTCTTCTTCGGAACGAGGTGAATGGAACCCGGATCAGCGGCAAGAAATGCGCGATGCATTGGTAGCAAGGGGGTACAGCAGCAAGACGATAAAAGCATACATATCGCAAACGGAACGCTTTTTTTGCCGGATTGCAAGGGACCGAAGCAAGTAAAATGATGCGGTGGTGCAAAAATATGCGCTGGTGCTGCTCGAAAAAGGTCTTTCGCACGCTTATGTTAACCAAGCGATCAGCGCGCTGAAATTTTACTTTCGCCATGTGCTAAAGCAGCCCAAATCCGCCGCCTATGTTCGTCCGAAAAAGGAGAGTAAACTGCCAGATGTGCTGTCCCTGAATGAGGTTATGCGTCTGTTGAAAGCAGTGAAAAATCTAAAGCATAAGGCTATTCTGTACCTGACGTATACATCCGGGCTGCGGGTAAGCGAAGTGGTGAGGTTGCGTCTTGAAGACTGCGACCGTGAACGGAAAGTACTGAAAGTTCGTCAGGGAAAGGGCAGGAAGGATCGGCAAACGCTGCTATCCGAAGCGGCTTTTGCGGTGGTCGAGCAGTATATAGGGGTGGAGCATCCAGCAGACTGGCTGTTTCCAGGGCAGAGGGAAGGCCGCCACCTGACGGAACGTTCAGCGCAGAAAGTGTTTGAAAAAGCGCTGGCTGAAGCGGGCATTCGCAAACAGGTGAGTATCCATTCGCTAAGGCATTCCTTTGCGACCCACTTGCTGGAGAATGGGATTGATCTTCGCTATATTCAGGAACTGCTAGGGCATCAGAGTGTGCGAACGACGGAGCGGTATACACATGTGAGCAGACGGGACATTGGGCGGATTCAAAGTCCGTTGGATCGGATGAGCGGGCTGGAGGATTGAAACGCAGAAAGTGCGGGAATCAGGAACAAAGTGCAGGATTCACGAAGTTCGTGAATATGACGAAGAGAACATTTTTTCTGAAGTTCGTAAATAAGACGTTATAGGAAATCAGCTTACAAGGAATTTAAATATCTAATGAGGTGGGTACATGCAGAATATAGATGGATTCTTGAACTTAAAGATCAATCAACTTTCAGCCTATAAAAATGAAAAAATCGTGCTATTTTATGAGTTTTATAAAAGTATACCTAACGAGAAATTAAAAGAAATATTTTCTATACTGCATAGTAGTTTGAATGATTTGTTCTCATTCATGAATAGTAAAAATAGACCAGGATCAGGAGGGCATTACAATGCTCATGAAAGTAGATCATTAATTGAAATAATTGATAATGTAAGAGTTTTTCAAGCTTCCCTTAAAGACAACCATAGTTTTGAAATAGATCAAGAATACAAAGATATTATGGATTTTTGTAAAACTTTTTTATCAGATAGTGGAGGTAGCGCAATTCCAGACGAATTAAAGCGAATAAAGATAATCGAAGATAGACCCATATTCGTATTACTTGACACAACAGTGGTAAAAACATTAAAAGCAACAACTACAATAGATTTAAAGCAAATAGGAGAAGGATCGTATGCAAAGGTCTTTAAATATAAAGATCCATTTTATGATTGTGATTTTGTAATTAAAAGAGCTAAACAAAATTTAAGGGAAGACGAATTAATAAGATTTGAAAATGAGTATAACGATTTAAAAGTTTTAGACTCTCCATTTATTATTAAGGCCTACTACTATGACAAAGAGAAAAACGAATACACAATGGAGTACGCAAATAAAACGCTGGAAAAGTATATGAATGAGAACAACAACAAATTAACTTTAGATAAAAGACGGATTTTGATAAATCAATTGCTGAACGCTTTCGAATACATACATTCAAAAGGGTACTTGCATAGGGATATTAGCTACCAAAATATTCTTGTGAAAATTTATGACGATAGTTCCTCAATGATAAAGATATCAGATTTCGGCCTAGTAAAACGACCTGATAGTAAGCTTACCCGACAGGGAACAGAGGTAAAAGGTGCCATTAACGATTATTCTGATCTTGCTGTAGTTGGATTTGAGAACTATGAGGTGCGTCATGAAACATTTGCTCTAATCAAGATCATTTACTTTATTTTAACGGGTAGACAAACAAATTTTCATAAAGAAAAGAATGATATTGTTAAAGAGTTTATTTTAAAAGGAATATCATCTGATAAAAATCAGAGATATTCATCTATAGAACAAATAAGAGGGAAATTAATAGAAGATGTATATCCTGCTATACGATCAATGAAGTGATTTCGAAGAAGCTGCTGACATCCTATAACATAATATTCACGCTGCGGGCATACGCCCTTGGTCCGGCATACGCCGGACACCCGACATACGTCGGGTCGTGAATACAGGAACGTTATGTGAAATCAGCTTAAATAAGAGAGAAAGAGTGAGATAGATGATTCAAAGCAGATATTTATTTGTATCTCGTGCAGGCAAAGTTATAAAGATCGCCCGACCTAAAGATCATAAGCATAAATCTGTTCCTCAATTAGCAGGTGAGGAAGTACTTGAAGTGATCTTATATTACAGGAATAAAGACAGGAAGCCGCATAAACTACTTATGGTGGAATTTGATAGATTCCATTTAGATTCGGACGGAAATTATAAACAGACAGAAGAAGATAGAAAAAGAGCTATTCATAATTTTCTTTCTTTTGGGATGGCTGATTTACATGAAGGAATAGAAGTAGAAGATAAGCCACTACCTATACCTGTTGCGCCGATAATTCCGACGACTGCTGAGAAAAAATCATTATACGATTACATAAATGAGAAACTACCCAGTTTTTCAGATGATGCTCCTTATGTAGTGGAAAGTAAAATTAAAGCTGCTAAAGAGAAATATGAAGAGTTTAAAAGTATGGCAAAGAAATCAAACAAGCTGTCTAAGTAGTTCGAAGAAGAAGCAGACATCACATAACATAATATTCACGCTGCGGACATTCGTCCTTGGCCCGGCATGCGCCGGACACCCAGCATATGCTGGCTCGTGAATACAGGAACGTTATGCGCAATCTGTAGGGATTTAAATCTATTTTGAAGGGAATAAAGTTATGGAAAACAAGGAAAGTCTTAAACAAGAATTTTTAAAGGTGAGTCCCTTATATCAGAGGTTATCAATTAATATCACTGAGTCATTGAAATTTTTATTGAACGAAAATAACATTCCTTATCTAGATGTGTATTCAAGGGTCAAAGAATTCGATTCTTTTTTCGACAAGATTGATAGAAAGCAGTACAAAAAACCTTTTGATCAGATAGAAGATATATGTGGCTTACGTATCGTCTGTTATTATCCTTCTGATGTTTTGTTAATTAAAAAGATAATAGCAGATGAATTTGAAATTCTAAATTCAGAAGATAAGCTTGATTCTTTAGGGACGGATAAATTCGGCTATAGGTCTTATCATTTTGTTGTTAAATTGAAAAACGAATGGTTAAATGTTCCTAATTATAGAGGTTTAGAAAATTACAAAGCAGAAATTCAAGTGAGAACAATATTGATGCATGCTTGGGCAGATATCTCTCACAAATTATCGTATAAAAAGCAAGAACATGTCCCAGAATTATTTCTTAGAAACCTTTTTCAATTGAGTGCTTTATTCGAAATTGCAGATGATAGATTTGAAATGCTTCGAGCAGAGCGTGAGAATTATCGCAATAACATGATCCATGAGGGGAATTTTAATTTTGATCAAGAACTCAATTTAGATAGTCTCCAAGCCTTTTTAGATTTTTATTTTCCGGATCGAGTTAAAAGAACCGAAGATACTATTAGTTTATTGGATGAATTAATAGAACATAATATTTCTCTTAAGGATTTAAATGAATCTTATACAAGAGTAAAAGACGAAATTAGAGAATTTGAAGTAGAATTCTTCTTCAATGAAAACAGGATGAGAGAATTGGATGAAGATGAACATAAATGGTACCAGACGGGGGTTACTAGACACATTTTGGAGCTTACTAATGATCAGTACTGGGAGTCTAGAAGTGAATATTATCAGGGAATATCTGATAGTTCAGAAGAATTAACAAAAATGCAAAGAGCTAAAGTGAACCGAAATAATTTTTAGTTCTAATTGATACTTTGGACAGCGCATAACAATATATTCACGCTGCGGGCATATGCCCTGGGTCACGGCTGGAGCCGAACACCTCGGCATTCGCCGAGGTCGTGAATACAGAAACGTTATATGTAATTCCAAACGAAATTAAAGTTAAAAAGGGAGTTGAATATCTATGGACAAACTCAATAAGTTGATCCAAACAGTAGAAACTAGAAAACCAATTACTTTCACTTACAACAAACCTGGAAAAATTCAAGGTACAAGAATTGGAAATGTGCATGCAGTTTTTATTTTTATAGCTAAGAGTGGATTGAAAAGCACAAAAGTTCATATTGTGCAAACAGCGGGCGTATCAGATTCTGATTGTGAAAATCCTTTCCCTGATTTCAGAATGTTCGATATAGGAACTATCGATAATATAGAAATTCTTGAAAGTGAGCCACAGTTTGAAATATTTAAAGAGAAATATAATTCTGAATGGCACGGCTATGCAAACACTATAGCAAAGGTGTGAGAATAATGAGTGTTCCTTACCACCTAGAAATCTATTCAACAGATCGATTTAAATTAATGATGAATTATTCAGGTATAGTGAATGATATTGCCGATGCAAATCTTTGTTTGAATATATTTGCAATTGATGCTCAAGGAATGCCTATATTCACAGAGCGACTCTATTTGGATCATATAAGAAAAGTTTTTAAACATTTAAATTCTGTCTCAATCATCAGAGAAGATGCTTCTGTTTCCTCTAAGTTTGTTGAAACTACAGATGAGATCAATGTGCTATTGGAAAGTTTAAAAGAAAGTGATTTACAAGTCATACTAACTTTACTGGGTAAATTTAAATCAGAAAATAAGATAATTGGTTTACTAGAGTCATTGAGTGATCTTGAAATAGAAAATTTGCATGGTGCTTATCATCATAAATTGATTGTAAGCGAAATTTCTAATTTAAAAAAACTTTTACTTTTCGAAGAGAATGGAAACGTAGTTGATGAAGTGTATGCAGATGAAAGTTTAATTAAATATCAAGCCAGACAACCAGAAAAAGTTTTTCAGAATTGGATCGAACAAAATTTATGGATCTTTGGAGTGGATTACATAAAAAAACATGATGCAAGAAAAATTGCATTATTTAGCGAAGGCGATTTATTGATGGAATCTGTTGATGGTTATCTTGATCTAATTGAATTAAAACGGCCATCACACGATTTATTAAAATATGATGCAAGCCATAAATGTTATTATCCTCATCCAGATTTATCAATCGTTATAGGTCAAAGTCTCTTTTATTTGCAAAAGTTAGAAGAATATAAGCTGAACTTGGAAAAGGAGTATTCTATCAAAGTAATAATGCCTCGCATCAGAATAATTGTTGGGTGCAATAAGAGCTTTAATGATGACCAAAGAGATTGTTTGAGAGTTTTAAATTCTAAACTGAATTCAATCCAAATAATCACTTACGATGATTTAGTTTCTTACGGCGTGTTGTTATTGAAACAATATGAATATTAAGTTTTAAAACCGTTTGGAACTACATATAACATAATATTCACGCTGCGGACATTCGTCCTTGATCCGGCAGGAGCCGAACACCCCAGCATTAGCTGGGGTCGTGAATACAGGAACGTTATCAGAAATTTTATTATGGAGGTATGCAATGAAGCAATTAATAAAAGATCAATTTTTGAATAAGTATCATCTGGATGAGAAGATGCTTATTGAGAACAATATTGATTGGGGAAAACTGAATGATATTTACAATCATTTCATTGAAATTAGAAACAACTTAATAACGCAAGCTGAATTTGTTGCAAGCACATTAAGAACAAATGAAAAAATTCATACTGTTCGGTCGAGAGTGAAAGATCCAGAACACTTGATGGAAAAACTCATCAGAAAGACTTCTCAAAGAAAAGAAAAGCATGGTGAAGATTTTCAATTCACTGTAGATAATTACTTAGATGAAATAACTGACTTGATAGGAGTAAGAGCAATACACATTTTCAAAGAAGATTGGGAAGAGATTCACCAATTCATTAAAAATACATGGAATGTAATTGAAACCACAGCAAACGTAAGGGATGGAGATGATGTAAAAAGATTCAATGAGCTTGATGTTAAAATTGACTCTCGACATACTGGATATCGTTCAGTACATTACTTAATAGAATTTTTTCCGACAAACAAGCGCGTAGTTGCAGAAATACAGGTTAGAACCATATTTGAAGAGGGATACGGTGAAATAGATCATCAATTAAGATATCCTCATGGACAAGTTCCAGAGGTACTTGCTCTAAACTTGTTACTTTTCAACCGCATTGCTGGAAGTGCAGATGAAATGGCTTCATTTATTAATATGTTAAAAAGAAGTTGGACAGATATGGAGGAGAAATATGAAAGTATAATTAACGATAAAAATAATGAAATTGAAGAATTAAAGAATAAAATTGAGAACAGTAATCTGGAGAAGAGTGATAAAAGCTCCTTGTTATCCAGTGTTGCTAAGATTAATACGAAAAATGAATTTTTAAATAAAATAAACAAAATTTACTTAAATAATTCATACAATGATACCTTTGAAAAGTATAGCAAAATTAAATTTGAAGATAATGTAAGCACTTTGACCCAACTAATGAACTCTGATTATTTTAAAACTACGTCCAAGTTTTTGAATATAAATTCAGATAGCAAGAGTTCAGATGGTTGAGAGGAAAAATAAAACTTCTGATAACAAATTATTCACGCTGCGGACATTCGTCCTGGGTCTGGCATTCGCCAGACACCCAGCATACGCTGGGTCGTGAATACGGGAACGTTATCGGAATAGACTTGCAATAGGGTTAAAAACCTTGAATAAATCAGGCAAAAGGATTGAAAGATCAAAAAACAGATGAAAAAAGAGATCGAACAATATGGAAGGACGAAAACGATTTTTAGAAATCAAAGTAAAATATAAAGATCAAGTAACATTGAAAAGATCAAAAGACATTGAAGTTCAAAGGACAGATTGAAGAACGAAGACCAATGAAAGTCAAAGGGCATAAAAATCGAAGAACAATGAGATACCAAAAACACATAAAAACCGATCAAGATGAAGGAATGATTGGGAGAACAAGAGCAGTGTGCAGTAGATTCGAAGAAGACAAGACCGTCCGATAACATAATATTCAAGCAGCGGCTCCGATGGAGCCTTGGTCTGCTGGAGGAATTCGAGAAGGAATTTCAGCAGACAACCCCTTCGGGGTTCATGAATACAGAAACGTTAGCTGAAATTGCTGAAATCAAAAAAAGTTTCTTGAGGTGAACATGGGAGTAAGAAAAAAATACAAACGAAAGATCATACGTGCAAATCGATTATTCTATTGGTATGTTGAACCGGATATTGATGACGAAGGAATAATTAAATTACACATTATAGCTAAGAATAAGAAGTTTTTAGTTACCTATGAAGTGGGACAGCACAGCATTAAAAATAAAACCCCTATAATTGTAATCATTGGAAAAGAATTTGAAGGATGGACTAAAGAATATATAGGATACAGAAGAGTGATAACACTAAATTGGAATGATGAAATAATCACTCCGAACTTGATAGGTGAAATAATTGATTGGTGCCTTTTAAGGGATAAAGAAATAAAAGTCGTTAATTGGAAAGGAGAGTTAATAGAATAAGAGATAATTATAAGTAATATCGAGGAGCCAGCAATATCAGCTAACATTATATTCACGCATTGGGCATACGCTCTCGGTCCGGCAGAATGGATTTCGGGGAAGCAGAAGCAGCTGGACACCCAGCATTCGCTGGGTCGTGAATACAGAAATGTTATTGGAAATCAGCGGAAATCACAAATAAACCTTATAAATCTCCTTCCTAGATATTCAGTTAACAGAAAGTTGATGAATAGAATAACATTTTATTTATACTTAAAAAATCATATCTAAGTCAAACGGAAGGACTGTTTACGATAAATAGTAAAGGGATCTCGTTAGTTCAAAACTATGCTTACATGTTTAAACAGGATCAACTTAAGACACTAAAGGAACAGTACAAGGATAAAGATAATTTTCACATTTATATGGTTGGTAAAAGACCTCTTATTGATGTTTGATACATCCTCTTATGAAACTTCAGGGTCGATTTTTAAAGGAAATATCCGTATTGCTCATGAGGGTACATTTAAGAACGTCAGTATTCAAATACCTATGGATGAAATGATCGTTAAGGTGAGCTTTGAGATGAATGATCAATATATTATAATTGAAACCCTTACACAACCAGCTTTTAAAGCTCATGCTGCGTTATTATTGCAAACATTTCTTGCTCAATCTGAAATGGACTCTTCCATCATGGATCTTCAAGTATTATATATTGGTCGCGCTTTTGGTTCTAAGGAAACACCAACTCGCAATGTTTTTGATCGACTACAACAGCATGAAACCGTACAAAAAATTTATAGTGAAAGAAGTTGGGACACTGATGTTTGGTTGACAGCTTGGAAATTTAGTCCCAATTCAATTGCGTTCTTCGATCCCAATGAATCCAATGATGACCTAAGAAGTTACATCCATGACCTAGTTGAATCAAAAAAGAATAATACTAGTTTTTTACGAATATCCGACAAACAAAATATTGCTGTTGCAGAAGCTGCTCTAATTAACTACTTTAAGCCCATCTATAACGATAAATTTAAAAATAACTTTCCTTCATCAGATCATGAATACAAAGAGTGTTATGAACTAGGTCTCGATTATGTGATGGTTGAATTAGATACAAGTGGTTTGGGTTTTAGGCTTTGGAGTGAAGAGGCTGAAGTTAATAATGAACATATAATTAAATATACGTTTGATTCGAAACAAGACTTTGAAAATATGTTTTCTTATATAGATCAGCCTAAATAAGTCCGTTATTTTAAAGTAAAATAGTGATTTGAAAATTACTTAAGTAATTCAAAGAAGTCACTGACATCCAATAACATAATATTCACGCTGCGGACATTTGTCCTTGGTCCGGCATTCGCCGGACACCCAGCATGCGCTGGGTCGTGAATACAGGAACGTTAGGCGAAAGTATTCAAAAGGTTAAGGTGATATGAAATGGAACTAGTAATAAATTCGATTAACAACGAAAAATTATCTATTTTAAAATTTGAGAGTCTCTCAACTACAGAAAAGGAAATTGTAAAAAGAAATTTAGTGTGCTTAGAGTGTAGGGTTCAAGCCTTTTATAGAAGAAAAACTAAGGATGGTAAACAAGCTTGCTTTTTTGCTAAACATGTAAGTGGTTGTAAGCAGGGAATGAGCAATCCTAGAAATGTCGATAATGCAATTAAAGAAGAAGTTAACAAAGTAAATGTCACATATAACGAGTTAATCCTGAGCTTAGACCAAAGCAATGATCCGTATGAGAAAAGAAATGAAGGTTTGATTTCAGTTGAAGCTGGGCAAAAAAAGAATTCTCGATCATATACAATTGATCCTTCAAAAAATAAGTCCTGTAAAATTACATTGAAAAAACTATTAAAGTATGCGATTCATAATCTTTTAGATGATATTGATATCCCAATAATTTTTGAAGGTAAAACATACAAAGATCCTTTTGATTTAATTATAGATTTTAAAAGTGCAGATCATTCACTCAAAGGAGAAAAAAGAATATTTTGGGGCGAAGTTAATTCAATCTCATCGAACAAACAATTTTTAAACTGTGGCGCATGGGATGGAAAAGGATATGAATTTTCTGTTTTATTAAGCGAGAGCATCTCTAATAGTTCCAAATTGAAAAAGATACTCTGGAATAAAGGCGTTTATTGTATTTTTATAGCAACATTATACTTTAATAAAAATGATAAGCCTTATATTCGGTTGAATGATATTAACTTAATGGCTTTAGAAACTAAACAATAATTCAAGAACGAATACCATCGCCTAACATAATATTCACGCTGCGGACTTTCGTCCTAGGTCCGGCATTCGCCGGACACCCAGCATGCGCTGGGTCGTGAATACGGGAACGTTAGCTGAAATAACTGGGAGAACAAGGAGTGATATTGAGTGACAGATAAGGAAATCTTTAATGAAGTAATTCAAGAAGGAGGGATGATAAATCCATACTTTGGACAAATATTAGAAAATGGAATTGATTTTGTGCCTTACATAGGAAAATTAGTTCAGACAGTTAAAATTAATCGGCTAATTCGCAGATTCAAAGAGCATGACAAAAAAATTAATTTTATATCGGACCTTGCAGCAGATTCTGTATTATCATCCGAATATATCAGTCAAAGGATTTTCCCAATTATCTTTTCGGATTTGTTTGAAGAACATGAAGATGCAAAAATAAATTTAATACTTAATGGCTTTGAAAATATTTTTATTGAACAGAATGGTAATGAATCGGTAATAATTAACTTTTATGATATGTTAAGGAGTTTAAGATACCTGGATCTGAAAAGATTATTTTATTTAGCCGGATTGACTGAAGAAACTATTACTTTTGTCCAAGGAAGTGACGTACATGGTTTGATACGAAATATAGATAGAAGATTAGAGAACAATGGATTACTAAATATAAAGAAAACATTGAAAGACATTGGTGGCAGTGATTCAGATAAAGATAGAAAAGATGTTGAAATTTCATTGTACGGAAAGAAATTCTTGAAATTTATTCTTGAAGGGGATGGGCTACAGTAATTTCAATGAAGTCAGTTAATTCAGCTAACATAATATTCAAGCAAAGGCTCCTAACGGAGCCTTGGTCTGCTGGAAGGATTTCAAGGAGGCATTTCGGCAGACAACCCCTCCGGGGTTCGTGAATACAGGAACGTTATCAGAAATACTCGCAACTGGAATAAAGAAAGGAGGTCAATATTATAAACACAAATCAATTAATACCACAGCATAAACACGATTTAGAAAGAGTAGAGTTACTAAAGAAACAACCCATAGAGAAATTAAAACCAATCTTACCAGAAATACTGGAATGGCTACAAGATGGAAACTGGCCGATTGCTGAACCGATAGAAAATGTATTGTTGAATTTCGAAGAAGAATTGATACCCTACATTAGGGAAATATTCAGTACGAATGATGGATGTTGGAAATACTTTTTATTGCATGGATTAATAAGAAAATTGCCCGATTATACATTGAAAGAGTTGAAAGCTGATCTAAATAGAATGCTTAATACGCCCACAGAAGATGAAAAACAAGAAGAATTAGATGACATACTAATAGAATTACTTGAGAGAGTTGGTAGATAACTCGAGAAGACAAGTACATCTGATAACATAATATTCAAGCAGTGGCTCCTGACGGAGCCTTGGCCTGCGAGATGGATTTCGGAGAGGCATTTCAGCAGACAACCCCTTCGGGGCTCATGAATACAGAAACGTTATCTGCAATTTCTCAAATACGTTTAGGGAGGGAGAAGTAATGAAAAATCATGATGATGAAAAATCTGCCTTAGAAGAAGCTGCCGTTAGCATCTTTGTAGATTTATATAATTTAAATCGCGAAGATCACTTAGAAGTAATAGAGAGACGTGAGCGTCCAGATTATATCTTAAAGAGCATAAAAGATGGATTAGTAGGTCTAGAAGTAACTCACCTATTCTACGATGCCGCCGAAGCTAAAATGTTATTTGGAAGATCGGCTGAGGAAATGCATGGATTAGAAAATTCAGCAAGCTATATGCAGGTTCTTAATGAACTACTGAAACAGAAGGGAAAAAAGATAGAGAAGTATGATGCTGCATATCCAATAGCGCTTTTAATTAGGAACGCTTCTCCTATATTCGGAATGAGTGATTTTCTTAGAAATAAAAATGCAATATACAAGCCAGAAAAATACACTCATATTTGGTTTGTTTCAAAAGACGGAAATGATAATGAATGGTCGTTAAAAGACTTGCTTACTGTTTAGTCAAAGAAGAGAGAAACAGCAGATAACATAATATTCATGCATCGGACATTCGTCCTCGGTCCGGCAGTCGCCGGACATCCAGCATGCGCTGGGTCATGAATACAAGAACGTTATCTGAAATCAGCTAAAATCATAGACACTTAAGTAATGAGGTGAACTCCTTTGGATGGACACCAGATAATGTTACAACTAATTTTATTCTTTCATTTATTGCTGCTTACTTTATTTCAGATAAATTAACTAAACCTAATAAATGACTAATAGGTAAACACCTGAGCAGCGAACAAAATTTATATTAGAGGAGGTCACAGGATGAACAAGCATAGTGTTTATGAAACAAACAGCTTCTATTGGGATACAAAAGGAAATGACTTTTTAGGAGCAATCGTACTTCCTTTTTATGGAGCATTTGTCTCAGAAGAAAAATGCCAACTTTTTGGCGATGTCTCAGGAAAAAAGATGTTAGAGATAGGCTGTGGAAATGGTCAATCCTTGCAATATCAGGGGGATCGAAAAGCATCTGAACTATGGGGGATGGATATATCAGAAAAACAAATTGAGAAGGCAAAACAACATTTGACGGCGTGTGGTCTTTCGGCAAAATTGATCTGTTCTCCCATGGAAGAAGAATGTGACATACCTGTAGATTATTTTGACTTTGTTTATTCGATTTACACCATAGGCTGGACAACCGACCTAGAAGGCACTTTTTGTCGAATTGCTTCTTATTTAAAAAAAGACTGCGTTTTTATTTTCAGTTGGTCTCATCCTATACACAAATGTGTTGTTGAAGAAAATAATAAATTTGCTTTTAACAAGTGTTATTTCGATGAATCTTGGTATTCGGTATCTCCTGATTTTTGTCAAGGCGCGCTAACCTTATCTGACCGTAAACTATCAACCTATATAAATGCGTTGGCGAAAGCAGGGTTTGTTATTGAACAAATGATTGAAGAAACCGAGAATGAAATCATACAATTGCACGATAAAAATAATGATTTCGTAAAAAGAGCGAAGATGTTTCCTGTAACCTTTGTTATCAAAGCAAGAAAACTTTAAAATTACTGAAGAAGCCCAAAATAAGTGAGTTAGTGGCTCTAAGGAGGACTGACATCAGATAACATTATATTCACGCATCGGACATACACCCTCGGTCCGGCAGGAGGATTTCGGGGAAGCGGGGACAGCCGGACACACCCAGCATTCGCTGGGCGTCGTGAATACGGGAACGTTAAACGACAGAATCAAACAACAGAAAAGAGGATCATATGATCCTCTAGATGTTAGAATTTTTCAATTCACTAAAGAGTTGTAGAGCGTCTTTGAAACCTTGTATGTAGATGCTTCTTTCTAAGATGGATTGGAGAGATATTTGAGCATCTTCGTACAGAAAAACCGTATGTTGAAGTTGATCGGGTAACGCTTCACGAAGTGTTCTAAAGTATCGATCTGTCTCCGAAGAAAGCTGATTGTACTCCGTATGATACTCCAGAAGCTCAGCAAAGAGTAATTCTAAACGTATTCTTATAAGTGGCTCTGTCAATGATTCTAATGTATTAATCATATATTCTTCCTCCTTTAATTAACTTCATAGAGTTATTATATAACCTTATAGAGTTAATTACAAGGTGAATATTTGACTTTGTAGAGTTAAATCTTTGCTTTTCGTTGATGATTATTGATATGGGAGATAAGATAGAATTATGGAGGGGAAAAGATGACCGTAATCAAGTGCAATATAAGGGAACTCATGGCAGAACATCGAATAGATGATATAACAGAACTGATGGTGAAATCGGGATTGAGTCGGAATTCAATCAATAAGCTATATAGGGAAACAAATATAGAAACAACAAAGCTGGAAACTTTATTCAAGCTTTGCGATACATTTAACTGTAAATTATCTGATTTGATTGAATATCTACCTGGAGACCATCAATAGTGAGGGCAGACTCAAAAAGTGAATCCGTCGTATAACGTTAAATTCAAGCAGTGGCTCCTAACGGAGCCTTGGTCTGTTGGAGGATCTCAAAGGGGCGTGAAGATATTGAATTATATAAGAGAATTAAGAGAGTTAGTAGGTACCCGACCTATAATTATGGCAGGAGCATGTGTGATTCTCATAGATGATGAGGGACGATTATTATTGCAACAGAGAACTGACAATGGTCTACGGGGATTACCAGGAGGTTCAATGGAGCCTGGTGAGAATATGAAGGAGGTTGCAAGCCGGGAACTTTTTGAAGAGGTAGGCTTAGAAGCTGAAGAGTTAGAATTACTTGATATATTTTCAGGCCCGGAACTTTACTATCGATATCCTCATGGAGATGAAGTATATAACGTAGTTGCAGCTTATATATGTAAAGAATACAGTGGAATAATTAAAGGTGATGAAGCTGAAGTACAAGATATACGATTTTTTGATTTAAACAAGATACCTAATCAAATAAGTCCTCCCGACCTACCGATAATAACAAGATTTTTAAATAAAGTAAGATCATAAAAACATTTTTTTAGTAAATCGAGGATGTCCCTGACATCACCTAACAAAGGGCTGTTTGAACTTCGGGAATTCCCTACATTATGTGAAATCAACGAAATTATTTAAGAGGTAAACATGGGTGTGACCGCTTGGCGCTTTTTCTTACTTCACGAGCAAGTTATAATAAAATGAACATGAAGTAGACGGAGCTGAGTGTCTACTTCATGTTCGCTTAAATTTTTAAAAACTGAATTACAGGTGGATCAATGAATCTTTGGAGGTTCAGAATTCATCGTATCGTTAAGCTGGGTCACAAAAACACCTTCGTTCGGGCCAGGGTTATTTCGAAACATTTTCGCTTCTTCCACCAGAACTTCGTCTGTATCCGTGCCAAGTATCTTTATTGTTGCATCAATGAATGAAGTAAGTGGCATCGCCCGTGGTTCATCGTTGTTGCTTTGAACCCATGGGGGCACAATTTCTATTACTTTTACCGATGTGTCTTTAAGCATGTACCTTTGAGACAGCGTATAGGTATGAAGTGCTGCCTTCGTCGCGGAGTATACAGCAGTTGTCGCTAACGGTACAAATCCAAGTATTGAAGTCGTGTTGATGACAACCGCTTCCTCTTTGGATTTCAAATGCTCGATGAATGCAGAAGTCAACCGAATGGGACCTAGCAAGTTTGTAGTGACAGTCGAAATCAAAACATCCTCATCGATCACGCCCGCCGCGTCATCGGGCTGTATGATGCCGGCGTTGTTAATCAAGACATTCACATCCGGGTATTCTTCGATTAGCTGCTTGGCGGTCGCCTCTATGCTGGCAGGATCTTGTACATTCAATTCCACTGCGGACATGCCGGGATTCGCTTTGATCGTCTCCTCCAGACGCTCTTTACGTCGACCGGAGATAATAACCTTGTTTCCAAGATTGTGGAGAGCTTCTGCTAACGCACGTCCAATTCCCGAACCGCCGCCTGTAATAAAAATCGTGTTTCCTGTAAGTTTCAATTTTTAAACCCTCCTAATTCAATGTAAATTAAATCATTTCAAAGATTGTAAAATAATAGATTTCATGATTACAGCTCCTCTAAAATTGAACATATGTTGAATCATCAACATAAATTTTATAAAGTGAATGTATAGAGCGGTATATGGGGTTCAATGGTTAAAACAAGCGTGGTTGTTGATTTTTCAACAGAGGACTTCGAAATGTTCATTTTTTCGGATGGTACAAAGGGGGAAGGATATGGACAGGCGTATTCAAAAATCGAGGCAAGCCATTATTGATGCTTTTATGAGGCTGATGTCAGAAAAGGAATTCGAGAGAATTACGATCAATCAAATTGCGGAGGAAGCGAATGTTAATCGTGGAACGGTTTATTTGCATTTCGCTGACAAGTACGATCTGCGCGATCAATGCATGGAAGTTCAAATTAACGAGTTACTACGCAATTGTATGTCTGAAGATAATTTCTTTCATGTCCCTTCCAAAACCGCACTACTGCGCACGTTTGAATATTTGGAGCAGCATGCTTCATTCTACTCTAGAATGCTAACGAACAAGGGAAGTACGGTTTTTCGGAACCAAATGGAGACCATGTTTCGGCAAAGTCTGAGCGAGCATCTGGATTCCATCAACCTCGATCAGGAAATGAACAGGGACATTACGGTGCAATTTTTAATTTCAGCAGCGGTGGGGGTAGTGGAATGGTGGATTACCCGTTCGATGCCATATCCGGCATCGGTCATGGTTGAACAATTTTGGAATTTGCTGAACTGTGGTGTCGAGGGACATGAACGAACATCGTCCATATGAGCCTCTAATTTAGAGGCTTTATACACAAACGTTATCAGAAATTCTTGAATTACTAAAACATAATAATAAGATCTCAAAAGTACTAAAAACTATAGTATAAAGAACGCGAAAGATCTGGAGGTCATTTTATGGATATACTCTTTGCCAAGTATGGGATTAATATAATCCGAAGAGATGGGGGAATATTCATTAGTTTTGATGCTGGTGGAATAGTGGTTCAAATGATAGAAATAGAAATAACAGAAGAAGAGTCACTAAAAGCTCAGAAAAGTGAAAGAGATGCATATGAACTAATAATCAAACTACAAAATGAAAAAAGACCATATAAGAAAATTCGCTGATAAAAAATTTGCAGATTGATTTTGAATGCATAGTGAAGAAGTTCGGTAACTTCTGATAACATAATATTCAAGCATAAGAATCCTCACGGAGCTTTGGCCTGTTGAGATGGAGTTGGAGGAGGGATTTCAGCAGACAACCCCAGAAAAAATAAAAAGACAATGGAGGTATGTTTGGTGCTGACATTAGAAAAAGCTAGAAAAAATGATGCACAAAAACTTGCTGAAATACAAAAGACCAGTTTTGAGGATGAATCAAAGCATTTTAAGAATAACGAAACCGTTGGGCCAATAGGATATGACTCCATAAGTTGGCAAGAAGAGATGATGCAAAATTGCGAATATTTCAAGGTACTCTTTAATGGAGAAATAATCGGGGGAGCAATGATATTTGTAGAATGTAATCAAGTGCATAATCTAGGAAGAATCTTTATTGATCCAAATTTTAAAAATCAAGGAATCGGAACGAAGGTGATGGAGAAAATTGAAAGTAAATTTCCAGACAGCACTGAATGGTGGCTGGATACTCCTAGCTGGAGTGTGAAGAATCATCACTTCTATTCAAAGTGTGGGTTTACTAAAGTTAGAGAAAAAGGTGACTTACACATTTTTAAAAAGACTTTATAAACTTATGTAATGTACAAACGTTATGAGACATCAGTGCTAAGTGTTACCAAGAAGATATTCAATGAAAAGAGTGAAAGGGAGGATTTACAATGAAGATTGATTTTGCGATTGAATCAGATTATGAGTATATCTCGTTAAGAGACAAGCACATACATAAGACACTGATAAGACCAAAAATAAAAGAAAATGAAATTCTAATAATTAGAGAATCCAATCAAGAAATAGGTTGGATGAGATATGGATTTTTTTGGGACAACACACCATTTATGAATATGATATGGATAGATGAGGAGTATAGAGGAACAGGTATTGGTAAAAAAGTTGTCCACTATTGGGAAGAATTAATGAAACAAAAAGGATTTGAAATGGTCATGACCTCAACACTTTCAAATGAAGGAGCCCAACATTTTTATAGAAAGCTTGGATATAGAGATGCTGGATGTTTAATGCTTGAGAATGAACCTCTGGAAATAATACTGACAAAGGAGTTGAACAAAAATTAACGTTGAGGAAATCAATGAAGGAAGTGACATTTAAAATATAATATTCAAGCTGCGTTCACAATGGAGCCTAGGTCTGGGAGTTGAAATTCGAAGAGGGATTTCAGCAGACAACCCCTTTGGGGTTCATGAATACAGAAACGTTATGCGAAACCTTTGAGAATCTAGAAATGAGGTAACTTCAATGATGCAATACAGAATCCGACCAATAATAGAAGATGATGTGTTTTTTTTATGGGAGATGTTATATGAATCATTATTTGTCCCAGAAGGTCAAGAGCCATTCGATAAAGCGATAATAAAAGACCCTTATATATCAAAGTATATTGAAGGTTGGGGAAGAGATGGGGATTTTGGATTTATAGCAATGAACCATGAGGGTGAACCCGTCGGATCAATAACAGTTCGATATTTTAACGAGGATAATAAGGGATTTGGATTTATTGATAATGATGTACCCGAACTAGGAATGGCTTTGTTAAAAGAATACAGGGGAAGAAAAATCGGAATGGCCTTAATGGATGAATTATTTAAAGAAGCTAGGAAAAGGAATATAAAAAAATTATCCCTCAGTGTTGATCCGAGCAATGCAGCGGCAATGAAGCTCTACGAGAGATTCGGATTTAAAGAAGTTGGGAAAGTTGATTCATCAATCACGATGGTTGTCGATTTGAGAAGTTAAAATACAGTAGTAATAGGGATTATTTTAAGGAACTCAAAAGAGATCAAGGGTATCGTCTAACATCATATTCAAGCAGCGGCTCCTTACGGAGTCTGGGTCTGCGAGGTGGATTTCGGAGAGGAATTTCAGCAGACAACCCCTTAGGGGTTCATGAATAAAAGAACGTTAGCTGAAATATGACTAAAGAAACAAAAAGGGGCAAAACAATGAGTGAATTGACTTCAGGATGCTTATCACTTTTGAAATATAAAGAAGCAATTCTTGAGCATGATCCTATATACGCGGAGGATTTAAATGACAAATGGTTTGTTTTCGTAACCAAAGATACAGAAGAAAGTGAAGAAATTCCAGAAAGTCTATTTCAAATTTCAGAAAAAATCCCAGTGTTATATTTTTATAATTTTGAAGATCACTGTTGGGGATACCGTGTAGTTTACAATTCACAAGAGATAGCAAGTCTTCATATATCATACGTGTTATTAGATACTTCAATTATTAAGCTTGCAGAAGAAAGATATCCAGAGGAAGATCACATTGAATTTTTATATGTCGACCCTAGAGGGGACAAAATCAGAACTGAATTAATTGAAGAAGTTCTGAGATCTAATGAATACAATGAGAAAATAGCAAAACAGTTTACAAATTGCAATCTAAAAACATTTAGATTTTTTGAACTAGATAATGAGCGAATAAAACAATTAGACGATATTTTGAATAATAATTACTATACACAACTGGAATCTGAGCATCAGTTAGTAGAAGAGTTTAAAGAATTATTAAACATTGAGGAAATGAGCTGGATACGAGCAGATAGAATGAATGAAGATTAGAAGCTAATAGATAGTGAGGGCTTGTAGATATAAGAACGTTAGGTGAAATACGGAGTGTTAGGAGGTTTGCATGAATTATTATGTACTAATGAATGAAGTATTCTTTAAAGATGGAAGTCTAAGGGATATTTATATATTGGATACAGACATCCAAGTATGGGCTCTAATTTTTGATCATTTGGAAAGTAATAGAATTAATTATCGAGTGACTATAGATGGGCTAATAACTAGAATTAGGGATATTGCTGAATTGTTAAGAATAAAAAAAGAAGCAAGTATTGGGATAACTATTGAATATAGTGAAATTGATATTTGTGGGCATTTTTATGAAGGGAGCGTTATTGAATTTGATATTTCACCAATACAGATAGACTCAGAGAAAAAAATAGATGTACTCATGAACTTCCTAAAAGATTTAAGTCGGAACCTAAACAAAACGATAATTATAACTCCAGAAATGACTATGGAAGAGGTATTAGTTCGAGTAGAGCCCTAAAGGGAAAATTGAATTAATTATGTGAGTATTTCAGTGTATTCCACCTAACATCGTAATTCACACTGTGGCCGCTTTCGCTTCCTTAATCCGCTAGATGCGACCCAAGAAGCGAATTCAGTGGACGTCTGAGAACTTAACCACGTAGCGGATAGCTTCTACAGAGTCTTAAGGTTCGCATGTTCGTGAATACACAAACGTTAGCCGATAACTGTAATATTGAAAAGGAGAATATACATGAAATTTACTTATACACTAAGTAATATTGGTTGGGCAGATGTACATCTTCGAATTGAAAATTCGGAAATTTATATTTCTCCAAGCTATCTCTCTGAGCCATTAATTGACTTAGTAAGAGCAATTGAAGTGTTGCTGCCTGAATGTACACCTGCGGATGAAGTTAAAAGTATTGTTCACTTTGATTGGGATTCGGAACCAGCTATACATAACTGGAAAATTGTAAAGAAATCACAAGAAATAGTGCAAGTTAATATAACTGTCTATGAAGATGGGATAAAGACACACCCAGGGAAATTAGAGTTCAGTGAAGAATGTAACTTTAATGAATTCATATCAGAGGTTGTACAATCAATGGAAGTATTACTAAAGGATCATGGAATTTTAGGATATAGAAAACAATGGTATGCTCAAGATTTTCCGATTAGTAGTTATCTTCAATTGAAATATTATCTTGAGAATAAGAGCAGCTTTCCAACTAAAATTAGAAATCCAAATGATTGGATTGAAAAAATAGAAACTAATTTGAAAGACGAACTAGATATTTTAAAGAAATACATTTTGTAAGCATTTCAGGAAGTTGATAACTTCAGATAACATTATTTTCGCGCATTGAACCATTCGACCCTCAGTCCGCGAGAAGGCGTCAGCAAAATATCAGCGTACACATCCGCACCGACTAACCACATTTTAGCCAGCTCCTGACGAGCCTTGAGTTGGTGGGACGTTGTGAATACAGTAATGTTATGCGAAACCTCAGTAAATTAAATACGATACATGGAAGTGAATTGATGGAGGAACCAATCATAACTTGTATGAGTATAGGCGTTTATGCTCATGCACTTACAAGAGGGAATAGATACATTGTAAAAAATGAGGATGGGGACAAGTATAGAATCATTGGAAACCACGGGAAAGCTGTTTGGATATCAAAAGCATTTTTTATTGATGGAAATATAGAAGTGCCTTATTTAGAAACATGGAAGTTTGATGATGATCCAAAGGAGTTTGATTTGGTGGAGGTGACCCTTACTTTTTCGGATGGAAGTAAACGGTGGAGTTTGGTGACAACCCCTCAAAAGTTAGTAAATCACTTTAAAAAAGAAATGGAACCACCAGGGCTTAATATTAAGCATCTAATTATAACGAAAACAATGTACAACGACGATATTGAAAAAACATTGAAATATTTAGAGGCAAATGATGAATTAACAGAAGCAAGCAAAGCTTTGGAACGTTGATTCTGAGAGGCAGAGGAAGCCCATAACATATATTCAACTGCGTCTCCTGACGGAGCCTAGGCCTGCGAGAAGGAGTCTCGAAAAGGGATTTTCAGCAGACAACCCCTTTGGGGTCCATGAGTCAGAGACGTTGTCCTAGATAAATGAAATTTGAAAAAAGAGCGTGAAACCATGAATGAGAAGTCGCGGTTACTAGAGGAGTTCAAGGAATGGATTCGTTTTGTTTCTGAGATTCGTGAAATGGATTGGCAAATAACGATTGCTGAAGGTAAATGGTCAGTTCAGGATATCGTAAGTCATATACTGCTGTGGGATAAATACTTTCTTGAAGCAGCAATAAGTCCCATATTAAACAATACACCTTTGACATTAACACATATGGATTTTGAACAATTTAATCAGGATGCTATTGAATATGGAAAAACAAAAACGAAAGAAGAATTAATTAAAATGACTATTCAGTATCGTAACATGATATTGGAGAGTATAGAGAGTTTTGAAGACGATAAGTTTACTAAAGAATATGCTGACGGGAACTTTACTGTAATATCCTATTTAAGAGATTTTATCTGGCATGATCAACATCATATCAGACAGATTGATGAGCTTAAAAGAAGAGCTATGTGAGTATATAGGCGGGTGAATCATATGGGGGATTATTGGAACAAAAGATTTACTGAAGAAGGGATGATTTGGGGCTGTTAACCAAGTCAAACTGTAACCCAAGCTATAGATTTGTTCAAAAAGAATCATGTACATGATATTTTGGTTCCTGGTGCTGGATATGGAAGAAATACGAAAGCGTTCTCTTCTTATTTTCAGGTTGATGGAATTGAGATATCTAGTTCAGCTATAAATCTAGCAAAAGAATGGGACTTAAAAACGAATTTTATTCAAGAATCGGTATTAGAGTTTAGTACATGCCAAAGGTATGATGGAATATATTGTTATGATTTATTACATTTATTTTTGTTAGAAGACCGAAAAAAACTGATACAGAATTGCGTGAAGCATTTGAAGGAATTGGGAGTAATGTATTTCACATGTTTTTCTAATTGTGATTTTAATAATGGTGTGGGTAGGGAAATTGAAGAAGGAACATATGAATACAAGGAAGGGAAATATGCTCACTTCTTTACTGAAGAAGATTTAAAAGAACATTTTAATGATTTGAATATATTAGAAACGGGTTCCATAAGAGAAACTCTGATATATGCAGAAAAACAACAGAAAAAATATGAATTAAGATATATATTTGTTCAAAAGATGGGATAGCTATTCAAAAAAAGCAAGCAACTTCAACTACATCGTTTTATTGCTTCACTCAGCTCAAGTTGTTTTTTTAAACAAAGACAAATACACTGCCGTAAGCCTAATCGCTAGGACAGTGTATTTGTCTTTAGAACCTGTATATCCGTTGAAAACTTTTTATTCCTCTCCGGTCGCCACCGGATTCTCCTCATAACTGATCCAGTCGCTCCAGCTTCCCGGATATAAACGGACCTTACTAAATCCAGCTTCATTCAGGGCCAGTACATTGGGACAGGCGGATACGCCGGAACCGCAATACACGATAATTTCTGCGTTTGGATCAAGGTCGGCAAAGTGCTGCTGCAATTGTTCCGCATTTTTAAAGCTGCCTTGTTCGTCCAATACTTCTTTCCAAAAGAAATTCACCGCACCCGGGATATGCCCCGCTGCTTGATCTATGGGCTCTTCCAGTCCCAGGTAGCGCGGCCGCTCTCTGGAGTCGATCAGTATAGGTGAAAAACCGATATAGGAGCCAACAGGAGCAGAATCTTCGGATATATGTTGTACTTCTTGCATACTTGTGAGCATTTGCGGCTGTACATTCGGTGTGAATGTACTTGGAATGCGAATCGGCTGGTCTGACGTCACCGGGAACTTCGCTTCTTTCCAAGCGCTGTAGCCTTCTTCCAGCACATATACCTGCTCATGCCCGAGATAGCGCAGGAGCCACCAGAAGCGGGAAGCCATCATACCGCCTTGGTCATCATAAGCGACGATGCGTGAAGATGCGTTGATCCCGGCACGACTTAGACGTGCGGCAAGTGTATCCGCATCAGGTAATGGATGGCGACCACCATGCTCACCAAGAGGAGCAGTAAGGTCTTCTTCCAAATCGAAGTGAACCGCCCCTGGAATATGGTCTTCATTAAATTGAGTCCGTCCAGCCCCGGCTTGTCCGAGCAGGGAACGGCAGTCGGCAATGATCATGTCCGGCTCATACAATCGGGCCAGCAGCCAGCGTTTGGATACGATGGATTTCATAGAGGATTCCGCCTTCCTTTATTTAACAGTAAATTCGATCCGTTGAGTATGGTTTATGAAAATGGGGTAAATAAGTTAAGAGCTGGCCTTCAAGGGGTGCTCAGTGTCGGGCAACTCACTTTGGTGGATAACTTTCTTTTTAAAATCCGCTCCGTATCGGATAAAAATCCATACCCCGAACAGGATGAAAAAGCCTGCACCAAATTGTAAGGCAGACAGCCTTTCCCCGAGCAGCATCCAAGCTAGCAGGGAAGAAATAACGGGCTCGCCGAGTACCGCCATCGACACCGCAGTGGCGTTAATGTATTTGAGCAGCCAGTTAAACAGGTAATGTCCGAACAGCGTAGGCACAATGGCAAGCAGCAGGAACAGTCCCCATTCCCGTGGAGCATATCCCGTAAAAGGAATGGCATTGACCATATTATACAGCGCAAGTGATGTGGCTGCGATGGCGAAAACCCAAAAATTATACACAAACGCGCTCAAATGCTCGCGTAGATGCTTACCCATCAGCATATGGATGGACACGGCTACCATACCCAAGAAGGACAGTGCGTCCCCGAGCAGGGCTTGTCCCGAGACATGAAAGTCTCCAGCTCCGATGGCCAGTGAGCCGATAAAAGCCATACCCATTCCGATGAGCATAGCGCGATTCGTGCCCGTCCGGAAAAACAAAAAAGAACCGAGCATGACAAGGATCGGCTCCAATGTCATAATAACGGTAGAGCTTGCAACGGTGGTCAGTCGCAGTGAGCCCATCCAGAGCAAGAAATGCAGCCCCAGCGCTATACCGGACCAGAGGATCAGCATCCACTGCTTGCGGGTCAGGCTAAACAGCTCGGTGCGGTATTTCCAGACCAAAGGCAGCATGATCAGATTGGTTAGGTACAAACGGTACATAGCGATGACGGACACCTCGGCTTCAGACCATCTTACGAAGATCGAGGAGAACGAAATAGCGATAATACCTATGATGTACAATAATTCAAAGGAAAACGACGGTTTATGTGCTTGATTCATGTGGCAGCTCCATCCGTATGGAGGAAAATAAATACGTTGATGTTCCTTCCAAGCGGTATCTCGAAAATTGGGTTTAATACAGCCCATTATACCGTACCTGACATTCCCGTGGTATTAGGATTTTGCAAAATCCTGAGAATATAATAAACGGGAGCAGGAGGTAGGGTTTTAAGTGAGATGCTGCGTAGAACTTTTGCTGCACAAGCTCGTCTATCATAGTGGAGGTGGATTTTATGAAAAAACAAAACACATTTTCAATCATACTACTGACTTTAGTGGCAGTGCTGGCTCTGTCAGCCTGTGGAACGAAACCGCAAACCAATAACACCGCACCTCAAGGGTCAGACCAACCGCAAACGCAACAGCAACCGCAAGTTAAACCGGAGCCAATCGCTGAGCCGGAAGTTAAAAAAGGCACAGGTGTATACAATGGAGCTGCTGACCCGCATACGGTAGAGATTGAAACCAATGGCGAAGCCCAATCCTTCCAATTGGGGGAGGGACTGGACACGGTAATAGCTGGCCTTAAAGAAGGCGATACAGTAGCGTTTGAATACAACGAAAAAGCAGTAGAAGGCGACGCGACGGCGAAGCAACTGACTTTAACGAAAATACAAAAAACAGAGGCTGCAACAGATGGCAATCAAAACGGAAGTTCTGGTCAAGCAGTAGGCGGAGAACGCTCGAAGACTCAAACTTTTGAGCTTACCCTTGAAGGAAAAAAGGAAAAGCAGACAGCAACATTGGCAAAAGGAGAGGGATATTCACTGTATGTGTTTGATCCGATGTCCCTGTTTCCCGATCAAAACCGTGTTGCCTTGGCTGTAGATGATAACTATTATGCTGAAATTACGAAGCTGCCCTCCGACTTTAATCTGGATGAGCTTCAAAAAGAAGGCGAAAAGGACCTAGCTTCCATCGGCAAGGTGCAAAAGCTGGACAAAGCAGCCGTACCTCAAGCGCTGTCCAGTAGCCGTCTGTTCTTACAAGCGAGCGGTTCGAAGATGACACAGCAATATATTGTTGTAGAAAATAAAACAGGTGGTTTCATCGTGAAAGTGAACATTCCACAAGGTGAACCTGCTGAAGGATTCGAATCCTTCATTTATACATCGCTGGAGAGCCTGCAAGCTAATAAATAACCCTACTTTGCTGCGGGATGGTCGGCGGCTTACAATTATGAATTTAAGGCAGTCATGCCGCTGGAAATTGTTATTTTAAGGGTTAGGTTAGAGCTATAAGGGTCTAATCTATAATTGCGAGACCTGCACTTTTGTGCTATAAAGGATGAGAGAATAAGATCATTCCGGCTTGCGAAGTCGTATGAAGCGATGAAGGAGTTGTTAGATTTACTATGTCCATCGAAATGAATACACAAGAAGTCATCAACGTGATTAAAAACAGCAAGAAAAAGACGCCTGTTAAAGTATATGTAAAAGGAGCTTTGGCTTCCGCATCTTTTGGCGAGAATATTCAAGCTTTTATTTCTGGAGACAGTGGTGTTGTATTTGGGGATTGGGCTGATATCAAGCCTGTACTGGATAGCGCAAACGCTAAAGAAGAAGACTATGTGGTGGAAAATGACCGCCGTAACTCTGCTGTTCCTATGCTCGATCTGAAAGGCATCAATGCCCGCATTGAGCCAGGCGCATATATTCGTGATATGGTTGGCATCGGTAACAACGCAGTCATCATGATGGGTGCAGTGATTAACATCGGTGTCACCATTGGTGAAGGCACGATGATTGATATGAATGCTGTGCTGGGCGGTCGTGTTAAAGTAGGTAACATGTGTCACATCGGTGCAGGCGTTGTCCTGGCAGGTGTCATTGAACCACCATCTGCACAGCCAGTTGTAGTAGAAGACGATGTATTGATCGGTGCAAACTCGGTTGTATTGGAAGGCGTGCGAATTGGTAAAGGTGCAGTTGTTGCAGCCGGAGCTGTCGTAACTGAAGATGTACCTGAATACTCCGTAGTGGCGGGGACACCTGCACGTGTGATCAAACAGGTTGACGATAAGACCAAATCTAAAACTGAGATTTTGAAAGAACTGCGCGTTCTGTAAGAAGGCAAAAGTTTTTTAATGTACCAAAGGTGAACGATTCCTTGTCAGAAGCATGATGCACTGACAGCATAACTTAGGGACGAAGCACAACGGACAAGGCTCGGCGGCTGCGCCGGGCTTTTGTCCTTTTGTTCTTTTGCAGATAAAAGCTGATGAGCTATAAAGAGGAGGCGTAGCAGCAATGAGTACGGTCGACTATCGTTCTTTTGTCCAAATACGAAGGGATTTACACCAAATTCCCGAACCGGGTTTTGAGGAATACAAAACACAACAATATTTGCTGAATTATTTGGAAACGCTCCCTCAGGAGCGGTTGGACATTCGTACATGGCGTACGGGCGTGTTAGTGTTCATTCATGGAACAGCTCCTGAACGCCGCTATGGATATCGTTGTGATATGGACGGTTTGCCGATTGAAGAAGAGACAGGGTACGATTTCCGTTCGACCCATCCCGGCTATATGCATGCTTGTGGACACGATTTACATATGACGATTGGATTGGGAATTGTTACTCACTTTGCAAGCCATCCGATTAAGGATGACCTGGTTGTGCTGTTTCAACCTGCTGAGGAAGGGCCGGGCGGAGCCTTGCCTATGCGGGACAGCACGGAGCTGGCAGACTGGATACCCGATGAAATTGTCGCGCTGCATGTTGCACCTGAATATCCTGTCGGTACAATTGCGACTCGCCCGGGCATTCTATTTGCCAATACGTCGGAGCTTTTCATCGACCTGAAGGGTATGGGTGGGCATGCTGCGTATCCACACAAGGCGAATGATATGGTAGTGGCTGCTTGTCAGCTGGTGGGACAATTACAGACGGTTGTAGCCCGTAATGTGAATCCACTCGATGCAGCGGTCATTACCGTGGGTAAGGTTAGCGGAGGCACGAAGCAAAATATTATCGCGGAAACCGCCCGTTTGGAGGGTACGATCCGAACGTTGTCAGCCGATACGATGAAGCTGGTTAAATCACGGATTGAAGCACTAGTGCGAGGTGTGGAGGCTGGATTTGAATGTCATGCCGAGATTCATTATGGCTCCAATTATTTGCAAGTGTACAATGAAGCTCAGGTGACCGAGGAATTCATGAACTGGGTCCGTAATCGGCAGGATGTGCAGCTTATTGAATGCGGAGAAGCGATGACCGGAGAAGACTTTGGATATTTTCTGGAGCGAATTCCCGGTCTGATGTTCTGGCTTGGTGTTGATACGCCTTATGGTTTGCATCATGCCAAGCTGGAGCCTGCGGAGGAAGCGATTGGTGTAGCCATTCGTGTGCTGACAGACTATTTTACCTGGAAGTCTCAAGGGTAAATGATACGCCCTGAATAAATAGGTTTAATGAAAAGAATGAAATGGAATGAAGTCGAATTTTTTGAAGGAGGGTGTTATGGGAGAGCAAACCATCATCCGATTTGAACGGGTGACCAAGCAATATGACAACGATCCCCCAGTGCTGGCGGACGTCAGCTTTGAGATTGAGCGTGGTAAATTTTATACACTGCTGGGGCCTTCCGGCTGTGGTAAAACGACGATTCTGCGTATGATTGCAGGTTTTGCGGAGCCGACAGAAGGCTCTATTTATTTAAATGGAAAACTCATTAATCGTGTTCCAGCCAATGAGCGGCAGGTCAATACGGTTTTTCAGGATTATGCGCTATTTCCGCATCTCAATGTGTTTGAAAATGTAGCCTTCGGTCTGCGAATCAAAAAGATGAACAAAAAGGACATTCAGGAGAAGGTGACACAGGCGTTGTCCTTTGTCAATCTGGAAGGCTACGGCGAGCGGGAAATTTCTGAGATGTCCGGGGGACAGCGTCAGCGTGTAGCCATCGCACGGGCTATCGTCAATGAACCTGATGTTCTCTTGTTGGATGAACCGTTGTCTGCACTGGATTTAAAGCTACGTACTGAAATGCAGTACATTTTGCGCGAAATGCAGCAGCGCCTTGGAATTACTTTTATTTTCGTTACGCATGATCAGGAGGAAGCACTGGCCATGTCGGACGAAATTTTTGTTATGAACAAAGGTAAGATTGAGCAGAGTGGTACGCCTAATGATATTTATGATGAGCCGATCAATCGGTTTGTTGCTGATTTCATCGGCGAATCTAACATTGTCCCAGGACGGATGATTGCAGATTATCAAGTGGAATTTAACGGTCGACAGTTTGAATGTGTCGACGGAGGATTACGTCCGAACGAACCCATTGAAATTGTGATCCGGCCAGAGGACTTGGAGATTACGAATGTTGCTGAAGGCAAGCTGCGTGTGAAGGTAGATACCCAATTGTTCCGTGGTGTTCACTATGAAATAAGCTGCTATGATGATTCGGGTCAGGAGTGGCTTGTGCATTCTACCAAAAAGGCGGAGCTGGGCAGTGAAATCGGTCTGCGATTTGACCCGGAAGCGATCCATGTGATGCGGTTTGGGGAAACAGAAGAAGAATTTGATCGGCGTCTGGAAGCCTATGAAGAGGTGGATCAGCATGTCCGGTAATACAAGAGCAGCGTATCTGCTGCCTTACTATTTATGGATTGTGCTGTTCGTGGCAGCTCCGGTTGTACTTGTGTTTTACTATTCACTATTTGATGTGGATGGTCATCTCACATTCAACAACTATGCTCAGTTTCTGACACCTGTTTATTTGAGCATGACGCTTAGTTCGTTTTGGTATGCATTTCTGATCACTGTATTTTCACTGTTAGTTGCTTACCCGGCAGCATATTTGCTCACACGCACCAAGCATAAGCAGCTGTGGCTGTTGCTCATTATTTTGCCGACCTGGATTAACCTGTTACTCAAAACGTATGCTTTTATCGGGATATTTGGTACCTATGGCCCGGTGAATGCGGTGTTAGGTATGGTTGGGTTGGGAGGTCAGCAATTATTGTTTACTAGCTCCAGCTTTGTGTTTGTATCGGTTTATATTTTTGTGCCTTTTATGATTTTGCCCATCTATAACGCGCTGGAAGGGTTAAACCCTTCATTGCTGGACGCTGCCCGAGATTTGGGAGCCTCCAAGTGGACCGCGTTTCGTAGGGTTATTTTCCCGTTAACGCTTGCGGGTGTGCGATCCGGTTGCATGGCTGTGTTTATTCCAGCGTTGTCGCTGTTTATGATTACCCGCCTGATTGCAGGTAACCGTGTGATTACACTGGGGACGGCGATAGAGCAGCATTTTCTGGTTACTCAGGATTGGGGGATGGGCTCTACGGTTGCCGTGTTCCTGATTTTGGCGATGGGGATCATTATGCTGCTCACCTCGGGAACGAAACGGAGGGTGCGGCATGGTAAATAAAAACCGGTTCGGGAATATTTATTTGGTGATTGTTTTTCTCGTGTTATACGCACCTATTTTGTATTTGATGTACTATTCCTTCAACAGTGGCGGGACGATGCATGAGTTTGAAGGTTTTACACTCCAATATTACAAAGAGGTGTTTGCAGACACTCGCTTGATCATTATTGTCATTAACACCTTGGTGATTGCTTTGTTGTCGTCTGCGTTGGCTACGATTATTGGCATCATGGGTGCGCTGGCTATTCATCAGATGCAAAACCGTCGAGTCAAAAATACGCTGCTATCGCTCAATAATGTATTGATCGTGAACCCGGACGTCATTATTGGCGCTTCCTTCCTCATTTTGTTCACGATGGTCGGGATTAAGCTGGGTTTCTACTCCGTTTTATTATCCCATATTGCATTTAGTGTGCCGATTGCGGTCATTATGATTTTGCCGCGGTTGCAGGAAATGAGTCCATCTCTGGTCGATGCCGCGCGTGATTTGGGTGCCAGCCGAATGGATGTGCTGACCAAGGTGATTCTACCCTTTATCAAGCCAGGGATTTATGCGGGCTTCTTTATGGCGTTAACGTACTCGCTGGATGATTTTGCGGTGACCTTTTTTGTGACAGGCAGTGGCTATTCGACCTTATCGGTGGAAATATACTCACGTGCCCGTCAAGGGGTTTCATTGTCCATCAATGCGCTATCCACGCTCATTTTCCTGTTTACTGTGCTGCTGGTGGTGGGTTACTACTTTATTATGCGCAAAGCGAATCGTAATGGTAAAAAAGAGCCTGCGGCAGAAATGGGGGTGCCTAGATGAAGTCACTTGTGCGCGTGTTTCTGTCGATTTTCATCATCTCGTTTGGGCTGATGGGGGTGGCCGCATGGTTGAATTCCAGTCAAGGCTACTCCGGTGGTAACACACTGACGGTGTACAACTGGGGAGACTACATTGACCCTGAGCTGCTGGAACGGTTTCAGAAGGAGACGGGGATTACTGTCATTTATCAGACATTTGATTCTAATGAGGCGATGCTGACGAAAATCGAGCAGGGAGGAACTTCGTTTGATGTAGCGGTTCCCTCGGAATATGCTTTGGCTAAAATGAAGCAGGAGCACTTGTTGCTCCCGTTGGACCACAGCAAGCTGCCGAATTTGAAGCATGTGGATTCTCATTTTCTAAACCTTTCGTTCGACCCGAATAATGAATACTCAGTGCCGTATTTTTGGGGTACAGTCGGGATTGTGTTTAACCCAGAGCTGACGAAAGGCATTGATTTTCATAGCTGGAACGGTCTGTGGAATCCAAAGCTGCGTAATAATCTACTGTTGGTTGATGGTGCGAGGGAAGTCGTAGGGATGTCACTGAACAGCCTTCACTATTCCTTGAACGATACGAATGAGGCACATTTGCAGCAGGCTTTGACGAAGTTGGAGAAATTAGCACCCAATGTCAAAGCGGTTGTCGGTGACGAGATTAAAATGCTGCTGGCAAACGAGGAAGCCGCTGCCGGGGTAGTATGGTCCGGTGATGCGTCTGAAATCATGGATGAGAACGAGAAGCTCGATTACATCGTGCCAGATGAAGGCTCCAACTTGTGGTTTGATAATATGGTTATTCCGAAAACCGCTACCCATGTGGATGCAGCCCATAAGTTCATCAATTTCATGATGCAGCCCGATGTAGCCGCTCAAAATGCCGAGTTTGTAGGGTACTCCACACCCAACGAGGACGGAAAGAAGTTATTGCCTGAAGATATCTCTGGCGACGAGCGTTTTTACCCTCCGTCCGAAATTACAGACAAGCTGGAAGTATACAACAATCTAGGCAAGCGCATGCTCGCTCATTACAATGAATTGTTCCTGCAATTCAAAATGCATTTAAAGTAGGGGAGTGGCGTTGGGATTAGGAGTTGGTGCTTTAAAGGTCGCTACGGTGGCGGATGGTGCTTACCATCGCTGTTAAATTCCGATTTTTATGATTGAATATTTAAAGGTTAAAATCGGAATTTAAAGGCGACCGCTTCGCTTGTCCAGCACCATTCCGCCCCCTCCGCTGCACCGTGCTTAAAGGTACGCACCCATGAATCCCACACCTAGGTGAGGGAGTAGAGGAAGAACGAACAGGCCCTTGAACCACCCGTGTAGGTGGTTCAAGGGCCTGTTTTGTTTATTCACCGTGTAAAGCAGTGAGTATTGTACTTCTTTTCCCCATACTTCACACACGTTAGAGAATCGTGGGACTTTGAGGCGGGCAGTGAGCGAAGCGGGCCATTTGAATCTGGAGAAGCGGTAGCGTTCGCCTTTGCTGAGGGATTCTTACCTATAAATGTTTTATCTAATCCAAGAATCCCCCAGCAACAGCGATCGGAAGATCAAATGGACTGCGTAGCGCCTCTGCTACCTTAACTCCTCACAATTCCCCTAACAAACCTCTCTATTTTATCCAACCCTTGCTCCAGCACATCCTGTCCGTAAGCATAGGACAAACGAATGTATCCTTCGCCATAGGAAGAAAAGGCATCTCCAGGTACGACAGCTACTCCATGCTCTTCCAGCAGCTTCAAGGTAAAATCCATCGAGTTTAATCCAAAATGGGCGATGGAAGGGAAAAGGTAAAAGGCTCCTTCGGGTTTCTCCAGCGGGATACCCATGTCTGTCAGCCTACCATGTACATAATCACGACGCTTGCGGTATTCCTCACGCATCGGGAGTGCATCATCGACACCAACAGTCAAGGCTTCCAGGGCAGCATATTGGCTAATCGAGCTGGCACAGGTTACGTTGTATTGATGGACTTTGACCAAGTGCTGTGTAATTTCAGCGGGTGCAAGTGTAAAACCAATGCGCCATCCCGTCATAGAATGTGATTTGGACAGACCGTTAATGACGATGGTGCGCTCCCGCATACCTGGTAGAGCTGCAATGGAAACGTGGGGTGTATCGTAAATCAGTTCACTGTATATTTCATCCGAAATGATAAACAAATCGCGCTCCTTCAGTAAATCCGCGACCGCTTCCAGTTCTTCACGGCTCATCACTCGTCCGGTTGGATTTGAAGGATATCCGAGAATGACTGCTTTTGTCCGTTCGGTCAGATAAGGCTCCAGCACCTCGGCCGTGAGTTTGAAGCCGCTACTGCGGGTATCGGCAAACACAGGAATACCGCCTGACAAACGGATCAATGGCTCGTACCCTGGGTAGATCGGGACAGGTAGAACAACTTCATCGCCGGGGGACAAAATCGTGCGTAAGGTAATATCCAGCGCTTCACTGGCTCCGTTCGTTACGATCACCTCATCCTGTCCACGGTAATTCAGGCCGTATTTACGAGCTACAAACGCCGCTGCGGCTTCTCGTAATTCCGGCAGTCCCGGATTAGGTGTATAGGAGGTGCATCCTTCGTTAATCGCCCGATGGGCAGCTTCCATAATATGCGCAGGGGTAGGGAAATCCGGTTGTCCGATCGTTAATGACAGGGTTCCGGGTAATGCGGCAACTTTGTTGGCGATTTTGCGGATGCCGCTGATTTGAATGTTTTTAACCTGATCGTTAAGCAAATGCTCCATAGCGTATGTGCCACCTTTTTCTGTATTAGAACAAGTTTACAATAATTTGATCTGAATATGCTACGGCAAGAAGAATTCATTTTACATAATTCAGGTACTAAATTGACTAATTTATGGTATCTTAAAAGAAGAATATATTTGTAAGCGTAATCATAGTAAAAATGGGGAGGGGAGTATCTTTTGATGAAACAAGAATACATAGAAAAAATATTACCTACGAAATTAAAAAGGTTCGGGATCACATGGCTCAGTGCTATACTGCTGCTTTCAGCTGGAGGGCCGGCAGGGTTGTCCAGTGGAAAAGCTTCGGCAGAGCCTGCATCTTTTGAAGGAAAAGAGGTGCAACCTTCACCCGTAACTGTAGGGGCAAGTGTATATGCAGATGTCTATTTTCCTAAAAAGCTTCGCATCCACGATGTACAGAGGGCAGCACACCGTTCTCCATATGAAGGACAAAAAGTAGCGGATATTGAAGGCGTTGTCACGATGGTGAAGGGGAGCAGTTTCTATATCCAAGAGTTGGATGCTCAAGTGGATCAGGATGAAAAAACATCCGAGGCCATTTTAGTGTACAAGCCTAGTCACGGTGCACAGGTAGGGGATGAGGTAAGGGTTAGCGGTTCGGTAAAGGAATACACGGAAAGAACATATGCAAGCAAGCCAATCGACTTGACGACCACAGAAATTGTGGCTTCTTCGGTTAAGGTAATTGCCAATGACCGTCCATTGCCAGCTCCAATTTTGCTAGGTGAACAGGGACGTGTGATGCCCACATCTGTTGTGGATCATGACGGAATGACGGTGTTTGATCCACAGGAGGATGGCTTGGACTTTTTCGAAAGCCTGGAAGGCATGCGTGTAGAGTTGAAGGATGCCACTGTGATTGGTCCCTATGGCTATGAAATTCCAGTCCGAATTGTTAACGGTCCAAACACAGGTGAGGTTGTAACGGAGGCAGGCGGACTCATGCTGACAGAAAGAAGTCTGAACCCGCAACGGATTCTGATTGATGCGAAGCCTTCGACACCGTTGAAAACAGGCGATCGTTTTGCGGGTTCTATCACAGGTGTGGTGAGCTATAGCTTTAGCAATTATAAGCTGCTGCCAGAGCGTCTGCCGGATATTGTACCTGGCGGCCTCCAGCCAGCCAATACGCGTTTGATAGGGGATGATCGTAAGCTGACAGTAGCTTCTTTTAATGTGGAAAACTTCGATCCCGGTGATGGAAAACGGATAGATCAGCTGGGGCAGGCTATCGCTGTAAATTTGAATCATCCGGATATCATAGGATTGCTGGAAGTGCAGGATAATAACGGTGAGAAGGATGATGGCACCACAGACGCTTCCGAAAGCTTCCGCGTGCTCATAGAGGCGATTCGTGCTCATGGAGGCCCGGAATACAATTTTACAGATATTGGCCCTGAAAATAATAAGGATGGCGGTGCCCCCGGTGGCAACATCCGTGTTGGCTTCTTGTACAATCCGCAACGTGTTACGCTGACCGACAAGCCCAAGGGGGATTCAGTTACGTCTGTCACTTATGGAGTGCAGGGACTTTCCCTCAACCCGGGTCGGATTGATCCCCTGAATGCGTCATTTGAAGACTCGCGCAAGCCGTTGGCCGCTGAATTTGAGTTTGAAGGCCAGCAGGTGATTGTGGTCGCTAACCATTTTAATTCCAAAGGGGGCGATCAAGCGCCATTTGGAGGAATTCAACCACCTGTGAGAAGCAGCGAAATACAGCGTGCGAAGATTGCAACGATTGTGAATGGCTTTGTAAAGTCGGTACTGCAAGTAAACCCTAAGGCCAATATAGTGGTGCTCGGTGACCTGAATGATTTTCAATTTTCGGAAACGCTGGCTTTACTACGGGGGCAGGAATTGACCAATCTGATTGACCATTTGGATGAAAAGGAACGGTACTCTTATATTTATGAAGGTAATTCGCAAACATTGGATCATATGCTGGTCAGCCCGTCACTGAGCAAAACATCCGTGCTGGATATCGTTCATATGAATGCAGACTTTAGTGCGGCGGACGGGCGGGTCAGTGATCATGATCCGTTGGTTGCGCAAATAGATGTGCCGCGCAAAACGGAAGAACCACCGACAGATGATGGGAGTGGCCGAAATGACGATGATGATGAGGATCAGCAGGATAACGAGGGAAATGGTAACACTGGAAATGGCAGTAGCGGTAACGTGAATGGAACGGTAAATGGACAGGGTCAGACTGCCAGTAGTGAGCCCAATGGAAGCAGCCTGTCTGGTACAAATGTGGTGCAAGTTAAGTCTGTAATGACCGGAGTGGAGAAAAACGGACTGAAAAAGGCAGTTGCTCAAGTAACAGCTGCTGAAATACAAAAGGCCATTCAAAATGGTGCGAAGGGTACGCTTGTGATCCGTGCAGGGGAGCAAGTAGAAGCGGGGACGTACGAGGTTCATTTAAACGGGGAAGCTTTGGGAGCCGTCTTGAACGACCGTATTCGTACCCTTCGAGTGGAAACGCCACAGGGTGGATATGAAGTAACAACAAGTCGCTTGTCTCTTCAGAAACTGGCTGATACCTGGCAGGTGCCTGTAAAACAAATTTCTTTGAATTTTTCCATCGCTTCGAACGAAGAGCTGGCTAAACGCTTGGATGTTCCAACAGGGCGTACACTGTTACAGGCTTTGGATATCGCCGCTGAGCTGAGAAGCGAGGATGGACGGAAACAGCTTTTGGTAGGTAACGGAGACTCTGGTAGAGGGTATGAACGTTATCTGTTACGTGTTCCTGCAATGGTCGATACAGACCAGCTTGCTGTAGTGAAGGTATCATCGACCAACCAAGTCGGACAGCTGTCCTATCAACCCGTTCCTTTTCACACTTCGAGTGAGGAAATAACCGTGTATGGACGTTCGGGAGGGACTTACGCTGTGCTTGATGGCGGGTCTTCTGGTGAAGTCAGATCGTTCATGGATATATCCGGCCATTGGGCGCAGCAGGACATTACACGGCTGGCAACTCGCCTGCTTGTGACGGGGACCCATTCAACAGCGTCTACAGCTACTGCGACTCGTGAAAGGGACTTAGCGAACGTGCATTTTGAGCCTGAAGGCCAGGTACGACGCTCTGAACTGGTAGCGATGCTGGTTCGTGTGCTTGGACTGGAGCGTACTGATCGCACGCTGACGAGCTTTGACGACGTTCAACCCGAATCGTGGTATGCGGATTCCGTACGTACCGCAGCAGCAGCTGGGCTGATCAACGGCTATACTGACGGAAGCTTCCGTCCTGATACCCCGGTATCGAGGGAGGAACTGGCTGTGATCATAGAGAGAGCCTTGCGCTTCGTTGGGAACACAGAAGAAAATACAAGAGAAGTGAGTGAAAGTATATCTGTATCATTGTCGGATGCGCAGGAGATTTCTACATGGGCAGCTCCGGCTGTGAAGACTTTGTCTGGACTAGGTATTCTGAGGGGAGACGAGAAAGGCCGTTTTGGCCCGGCTACATCCGTGACGAGGGCAGAAGCTGCGGCTGTATTATCTCGCACGCTGGCTAAGCTTCATTGGGAATAGGAGATTTCCCTATACAAATGTTAGATTGATTGACTTTATGCGATAGTTAAGTTATCTTTTGTGGAGAGGTACTATGATAAAGTAGAATGAATGACGAATGAAGAGGTGAAATGTCGTGGGAGTAAAAGCTAAACAAATTTTTGTGAATTTGCCAGTTAAAAATCTGCAACAGTCCATTGATTTTTTCACTACCATCGGATTTGAATTCAGTGCTCAGTTCACTGATGAACATGCAACCTGTATGGTTGTTAGTGAGCATATTTTTGTCATGTTATTGGTTGAAGAACGTTTTAAAGCGTTCACGACAAAGGAAATTTCAGATGCCACAAAAAGCACAGAAGCAATTGTTGCCTTATCGGTGGAGAGTCGAGAAAAGGTAGACGAGATCGTCCACAAGGCTTTGGAAGCGGGCGGCAAGCCCTCAAACGAACCTCAAGATCATGGTTTTATGTATGGATGGAGCTTTCAGGATTTGGATGGTCATCTGTGGGAGTTCTTTTATATGGCAGAGCAGTAATGGAAATGAGAATGATGAAGTAAGCGAAGTATTATGGAAAGTAAACTATCCTAAAAAGATAGTTTGCTTTCTTTATTGTATATTATCGAACCCATCGGGAGGAATCACAATGTCTAACGAAATGAGAGTCTACCCTGTTCAAGCTCTGGATGAAGCCCTGGTAGATTCGCTAAGTCGACTGTTAATCGACGTGGTTGCAGACGGTGCATCTATAGGTTTCTTACCCCCATTAGGTTATCAGGAAGCAGCAACTTATTGGAACAATGTACTTGAGGACGGCGTAGTTCTGTGGATTGCCGAGAAGGACGGAGTACCTGTAGGGACGGTCCAGCTTCATTTGGCTCAAAAAGCTAACGCTATTCATCGTGCGGAAATTGCAAAGCTTATGGTACATCCGTCCGGTCGCAGGCTGGGGATCGCACGACAGTTAATGAAGGCAGCGGAAGAAGAGGCACTAAGTCAGGATAGAACGTTACTGGTGCTAGATACGCGGGTGGGTGATCCCTCCAATGGACTATACGAGTCGATCGGGTTCGTAGAAGCTGGTGTTATTCCGGGGTATGCTCAATCAGCTGATGGTCAGCTTCATGCCACTCGATATTATTATAAGCCATTAAATCCGTATTCAAGTCATAGCTGAGCATTTACCGAATAAGTGTGGTATATACGGGTAATCATAACTTGTCATAGGATTACATAGCTTTTTCCGCGTTATTCAACTGGAAAAGCACGGGAATAGAAACGTATAATGAGAGGGGATCAGAGAAGGTCTTTTTATGTCAATTTGGCTGTACTGAATTGAAGAAACGTAGCAAACACAGCGGAGGAATCAGAGAATATGAGGTTGGAGCATGATTTTTTAGGTACCAAGGAAGTGCCATTAGATGCCTATTATGGTGTACAAACGCTGAGGGCAAAAGAAAATTTTCCAATTACAGGCCAAAGACTGCACCCTGAGTTGATTAAAGCCATGGCGATTGTAAAAAAAGGAGCAGCGACGGTGAATATGGAACTAACCCGTTTACACCGCCCCAAAGCAGAGGCCATTATTCAGGCTGCTGATGAGATTATACAAGGACAGTTGCATGATCATTTCATCGTCGATCCGATTCAAGGCGGCGCAGGCACGTCCATTAATATGAATACAAATGAAGTGATTGCGAACCGCGCGCTGGAGCTGATTGGCAAGCAACGCGGAGATTATCAGGAGATCAGTCCTAATAATCATGTTAATATGGCGCAATCGACGAACGATGCTTTTCCTACAGCCGTACACTTGGCTGTATTAAGTATGATTGATAAGCTGTTAGCTACCATGAGTGAGCTTCAGGAAGCATTCTCCCGCAAGGCAAATGAGTTTGATAGTGTGATTAAAATGGGGCGAACTCACTTGCAGGATGCAGTGCCGATTCGATTAGGGCAGGAGTTTCAGGCTTATGCGCGTGTGCTGGGTCGTGATATCGGACGCGTCCGTGCGACCAAGCAGCACCTGCTAACCATTAATATGGGTGCAACTGCGGTGGGTACTGGTCTGAACGCAGACCGTCGTTATATTCAGCGTGTCGCAGAGGTACTGGCAGACGTCAGTGGCTTCCCTGTGGAAGCTGACGAAAATCTTGTAGATGCTACACAAAATACGGATGCTTATACTGAAGTGTCTGCCGCCTTGAAAATTTGTATGATGAATATGTCTAAGGTGGCAAATGACATCCGTTTGATGGCTTCCGGACCACGTGCGGGTCTGGGGGAACTGAGTCTGCCTGCCCGCCAGCCAGGGTCATCCATTATGCCGGGCAAGGTAAATCCGGTGATGTGTGAGGTCATTAACCAAATTGCTTTTCAGGTCATTGGTAATGATCATACAATCTGCTTGGCTTCAGAGGCTGGTCAGCTCGAGCTGAATGTAATGGAGCCCGTACTGGTGTACAACCTACTGCAATCGCTGGAAATTATGAAGCAGGGCTTCCACGTCTTCCGCATTCATTGTGTAGAAGGAATTGAAGCGAATGTGGAGCGTTGTCGTGAATATGTAGAGAACAGTGTAGGCATTATTACAGCGCTTAATCCGCACCTTGGATATGAGGTGGTATCACGCATTGCTCGCGAAGCAATTACGACTGGGAAATCGGTGCGCGAGCTGTGCTTGCTGTACAATGTACTGACCGAGGAGGAGCTGGACATTATATTGGACCCGTACCAAATGACTCAGCCTGGTATTGCCGGAGAATCTTTGCTGAATCGCGAATAATAATGCGGAGTATGGAGTTTAGACAGCTTTGAGGCAAGACGAAGATAGCCCCGTCGAATCTGGCGGGGCTATTGTTATGTGATAAAGAGAGATGTAATACGGGAGCCAGCGTGCAGGGGAGTTCCCTGTTAAGGATGATACGGCTACGCTTATGGTAGAAAAGGGAGAGTTGGATGTTGCTAGAGAAATTATTGGCATACAAGGAATTAGGAATAGGACTCATTGTACTTTTAGTGTTGTTTGCGCTCATCATCAGAGGATTGATACGTGGTCGCAGAAATCGGATTTTACGTGATCTGGACCCACGTAAAATTGGAATTCAGGATATAGATCGTATGGAGGATGGTTCGGAATTTGAGCTTTATTTGCAGCGGTTATTATCCGCGCTTGGCTATAAGGACATCTATAAAACAACCAGTAGCCGGGATTTTGGAGCGGATCTGGTTTTTACAGACCGTGAAGGCGTCAGAGTTGTTATACAGGCCAAACGTTATGGGGTACAACATCCGGTAGGTTTGGGCGCGGTGCAGGAAATTTATACCTCCATGCGTTATTATGCGGCCGACAAGTCTGTCGTCATCACCTCCGGCCGTTATACGGAATCCTGTAAAACACTTGCTGCTGTCAACGGGGTTAAATTATTAGACCGCAACGACTTGATCGACATGATTAATTTATTCAAGACGAAACGCCGCGAGGAAGTCATGGATCTCATAGAGAGTAAAACCGAAGTGATTGCTTCCAAATGGAGTAAAAGTAAATAAGATTGGGGACTGATTGTTAGGCGATGTTATTCAAGCCTGGTGGTCAGTCCCTTCTATTTTTTCATAATAAAATAGAAGAACTGAGTTTACAGAAATTATTATGAAAAAATATGCTTTTATAACCGATATAAAGATGTTGGGGATTTCCAAATTATGCTGAGGTGATATGTCATGAAGAAGCGAGCTGTATTATTAAATTTTAGGTGGATTCCCATTGTCACAATCTTTGCATTATTGCTAAGTGCATGTGGGCAATCGGCAGCACAAACCAAGGCTCAGCCCATTAAGGTGGGAATCGTACTGTCAGATATTGGTCTGGGTGACCAATCTTACAGCGACGCTGCTTTCCGAGGTTTGGTCAAAGCACGGGATGAGGGGAAAATTGTTTTTGAATACCGAGAAATAACAGAGACCAAGACGTATGATGCGGCTTTTGAACAGCTTGCTCAGGAAAAGGCTGATTTAATCATTGGGCTGGGTTACATGGTGAAGGACAGTTTGGAATCCATTGCTAAAAAATATCCAGACCGTAAATTTTTAATCGTGGATGAGAAATCAGATTTACCGAATGTGGCCTCTATTAGCTTCAAAGCAGAAGAGGGCAGTTTTATGGCTGGAGTCGTTGCGGGTTTGACGAGTCGCACCGAACAGGTGGGTTTTCTCGGAGGTGCGGAATCTCCTCTGTTGAAAAAATTTGAAATTGGGTATCGCGCAGGAGTGCAATCAGTCAAGCCTAATGCCAAAGTTACTGCAACGTATGCAGGAGATTTTGGAAAGCCGGAACTGGGTACGGAAATTGCAGATGACATGATTAATCAGGATCAGATTGATGTCATCTTTGCAGCCGCAGGTCTTACGGGTGTAGGTGCGTTGCAGGAAGCGCAAAAGCAGCATAAATTCGCCATCGGGGTCGATAGCGACCAGTTTTTTATTGCGGAAAAAGCGGTAGTGACCTCGATGTTTAAAAATGTAGACATTGCAATTTATACAGCAGTCAAAGGATTTGCAGATCATCAAAGAAAATTTACGGAGAAGGATATGGTGTTTGGTCTTGCGGAAGATGGTGTAGGTTTGGCGCCTATTCGTGTCGTGACACTGAGTCCGGATCAACAAAAGTTGTTGGATGATTTAAAGGAAAAGATCAAATCCGGCACACTGACTGTTCCCACCCAATAAATTTTCGCAAACGGAGGATGAAAGCTGATGAAACTGCAAGGTAAACTGGTGCTGAACGCGATGATTTCCTTGATCGCTTGCCTGGCTTTAGTGGCATATATCATTTTTGAATTAATTCGTATTAACTCGCAAAGTAGCAATCTGGTTCCGGCTATGTTGAATGTACAGCAGCTCAATGCCTATTTGATTCAGTCAGGGCAGGCACTGCAAAATTATTCAGCTTCCATGACGGAGAGCAACAAAGCCGATGTGCAAAATCAACTGACTCAGTCTGAAAAGACGATTGCTTTGCTTTCACAGGGCATGATGCAAACCGAAGCGCAGCAAAAGCGACTGAATACGATTAAAACAAAATTCAGCCAATTGAAAGTAGCAACGGAGAAAGCCATGAGTACCCAAAACAGCCCGGAGTCCAAGCGGGAGGCCATGCGTGCCCAAGGGATTCAGAACGATGTATTTATGCTGGATCTGCTGACCAAGGCACGTTATGACCAATACACAGAAGATTTGACCAAGAGCATTCGTTTTACATGGCAATTGGCCTTGGCAGGTGCAGTTATACTTCTGGTGGCGGTTGGGCTATATAATACATATACATCCAGGCAGCTTGCCCTTAGAACACGCAAATTAACGGATGCCGCAAAGCAAATTGCTGAGGGGAATCTGACAGTGCAGCTTGCCCAAACCAAGGGACGCGATGAGCTGGACGAGCTCAATGAATCTTTCCGGGTGATGATCGGGAACTTGCGCAGCATTGTACTCTCCATTGATCAGGCGGGTAATCGTGTCGATCTGATGGCTCGGGATATTGATCAGCATAATGAGGCCATGAAGGAAATTGTGACACAAGTCAGCACGTCAACAGAGGAACTGGCAATAGGCAGTCAGAAAATTGCTGAGGATCTGTCGTCGACAGTTGGCGTTGTGGACGAGATGCAGCAGAAGTTTGAATCGAATCTACTGGAGACCACACAATCGACCGCGTATAGTGAGGATGCTTTGCGTGTCATTGAGCAGGGTACGCGGGTCATGAGCGATCAACTGCGTATCGTTGCAGAAAATCGTTCAGCCATGTCCGAAGTGGAGCAGACGGTCAAGGAGCTGGAGGCTAATGCAGCCGAGATTACAACCATGACTGGATATGTATCCGAAATTGCCAGCCAAACATCACTGTTGTCCTTGAATGCCTCTATTGAGGCTGCACGTGCAGGTGAAGCAGGAAAAGGTTTTGCTGTTGTTGCCAATGAAGTGAAAAAGCTGGCGAATCAATCAGAGTCTGCTGTAAAGAAAATTTATACTGCTGTTGACAGTATCACGCAGGCTATGGATAAGGTGAAGACTTCTGTGGCGCAAAGTCAGGAACTGTTCCGTGAGCAGGAGAAGGCAACCTCCTCGACTGGAGAATCGTTTACAGAGATTAGTGGTAAAGTGCAGCAAATTGCCAGCCAAGTCAGCAAGTTATCAACGGACATGAATGTATCGCGAGAACTGAGCGTACAGGTGCAGCAAGCTATTGAAAATATCAGCGCAATCACTCAGCAGTCCGCCGCAGGCAGTGAAGAGATTACGGCTTCCACGGTGGAGCAGAAGCGTTCATTTGAGGAATCGGCTGAGAAGGTAAAAGAGCTTCGTCAGATTCGCGAAGAGATGCAGCGGGAGCTGGATCGTTTTCAGGTGGAATAGACAAGCTAAAACCTGTGCAGCGAGTATCTGTTTTTGCTGAATAATGATACAAGCAGTGTCAAAGAAGGAGTTCTACCTTGTACAGTACAGGGAGGCTTCTTCTTTTTTATATGAATCCTTATATTAAGTTTGATATACATAGGCAGGGAATTCCAACTCTTACGTCAAATAGATTTAGGGAGAATATGTCACCACGTATATTGGCAAGAGGAAGATGGACAACGAAGTCCGGAAGGATGAAGTTACGGGAATGTTGCGACTTAAGCTTCGATTGATACTGAAAAATAAACAGACAAGATTGATTCTACTGCTCACTTTGTGCGTGTCGCTTGTAATTAGCGTGATCGGCTTGCTATCGTATTCACGATACCGTGAAGGTTTGGATACCGAGCTGAACACACCCAATATAGAATTGTTGCAAATCAATCTGGATGTGACCAATCGGGCTTTTCGTGAGTCTGATAACAAGGCGCTGGACGCAGCATATCATCCAGACGTAGAGGCCTTTGTACGTGTCCAAACGGATGGGGAATCGCTGGAAGACAAGGCCTCCGTCATAGATCGGCTTCACAAATACTTGAAAACCCTTTCTTCGCACGAAGAAATTTACTCGGTTGAAGTTATTTCTTTGGACAATCATGCTCTCGTATCCAGCAATTATGGTTACAGGCCTGATTGGAAGCAGGCACCGGATACCACATGGGTTCCTTGGATTCAGGACATTCAAAAAAAGCCGTTGTTGATTAAGCGGCGATGGTACGGCACCGATCGTGAGCAGGGGGCGGTAGAGCTACTTTCGCTGGCCAGGCCCATAGTAGAGAATGGTCAGGTCATGGGTGCGGTGCTAATCAATCTGGATTATGACCGTTTTTTCTCCAAACTCTATATTCATTTATCCAACTCGCAATACGTGTACGATCTGGAGGGCGAGTTGATCTATCCCAAGCTGAGATCGTCCTTACCCTTAAATGATATGGGCAGGATTTTAAAAGAACTGGATGTGAGTCCCTATGCTTATGTGGAGATAGGGGACATGGAATATATGGCGAACCAAACCTTTTCTGATGTAACGGGCTGGCGTCTAGTATCGCTCGTTCCGATGGACAAGCTGCTGAAAAATGTAAAGCTGGCGCGCAATATGATGCTGTGGCTGGCCTTTATCTCCATACTGGCTGGGTGCTCAGCAGTTTACTATTATAATTATGCAGCTTTTCGTCCCATGAAAAAAATTAATAGCCTATTGAATTCGGGCAATAAGGGAACGCGCCAGGGAGGATTGTATGACCTGGAACCTGTGATTAGCAAACTGGTTGGAGAGTTTCACCGCAAATCATTGGTGGTAGAGCGAAGCCTGCCGGAGCTGCGTTCCAAATATATGGAAGATGTCATCCAGCGTAGAATGGGCATACAGGAAATGCGTATGAAATGGGAACAGTATTTTTCCGATTGGGACGGCCATTCTTTGTTTGTCATGATCGTGTCCATTGACCGGTATTCTGCGTGGGCCGCAAGCTTTCCAGAAGAAGATAAAATGCTGCTCAAGTATGCGCTGAACAATATTTTGCTAGAGATGCTCGAACCTCACTGGAAAGCAGTATGCTCACCGGAGGAGGAAAGTGGTTTTATTGTGCTGTTACAATTCAGCGAGAGTTCGAATGAAGTTGGTACAGAGACTGACCTCCAAGAGAGCATTTTGCTTCAGAAAAGCGTGGATAGGCTGATTCAGGTTGTCGGTGAGTATCTTCCTTTGACTATTTCTATAGGGATTGGTCATATGGTCACGGATATTCGAGAGGTACGGGCGTCTTTTATAAAAGGAAAAGAGGCCCTTAATTTGCGTTTGTATGAGGGGTATGGACATTCATATACGAATATAGACAGCAGTATAAGTGTGAAAAAGGATAATACGGTGGATGAACAGTCAAAGGAGCAGATTCAGGATTCAACATTGCTGGACAATCGGCGTGTGGAAATGATTCGTGCCCTGGAGTCACAGGAACCTGGTGCAAGTGTAAAGCTAATCAGCCACTGGGTAGAAGAACTTCGACTCCACAGAACATCCCCAGCTCAGGTCTACTTGTTTGTTCATGAATTGCTGGAAGATTTGCTAAAATGGTGTGCCACTCAGAGTGTGACACCGCCGGATCAGCTTGCTGATTACCACTGGAATCAGATTCTGACGCTAGACCTTCAAGACATGGAGGTATTGCTGGTCATTATGTTGACTGATATTGAAGAAAAATGGAATGGACGCATCCAGTCCAAAGATTTTGTGCGTGTGCAACAGATGATCGAGTATATGGAACATCATTTACATTTGAACATCGGGCTTCAGGAAATTGCGGATCATGTTCACATGAGCGTGTCCTCAGTGAGCAGCATGTTCAAGGAAGAAACGGGGACCACCGTTTACGATTATTTGACTGGACTACGCGTAAAAAAGGCATGCACATTACTATGTGAAACCCATTTGAAAATCGGTGAAATTGCAGAACAGGTCGGATACCGAAATGAGAACAGCTTTATCCGGGTATTCCGCAAGCACAAACAAGTAACCCCAGGGAAATTCAGACAAATCAGCAAATCTTCCAATGAATATGCAGATCGGTCAAAAGGTCGATACTTTGGCGAAATAGAAGATAAATACGAAGATTAAGCGATAGCTGTAGCCCTCCACGTTGCGGTACATTGACTTCATGTAAACGCAAACAACAAGACCGAAAACGTTGGAGGTGAAAACGGGCGCATGACGGGCCCAGTTCATTTTTGGAGAAGAGGAAACGTAATGAAGAAAAAGCCATGGCAAAAATATGTGCTGGTTGCGGCGGGAGTAGCTATGCTTTCTGCCTTGAGTATCAGTGAATATGTGGATCACCACACCTTGCAGGATCACAGCCGTATATTTCCTACGAAGCCAATAACACTCGTCGTTCCTTACGCAGCCGGAGGCGGTACAGATATTACCGCGAGAGCGTTGGCGAAAGCCGCCGAAAAGCATCTCGGTCAGCCGATCATCGTCGTTAATCGAACGGGAGGAGGCGGTTCTGTCGGGCTAATGGAAGGGGCTGAGGCGCAGGCGGACGGTTATACCGTAACGTATCTGGTCGCCGAGCTGACTACGTTGCCTCATTTGGGACTGCTACCGCTCACCTATGAGCGATTTAAGCCGCTGCTTCAAACCAATATGGACCCTTCCGCCATTACGGTCCGGGCGGATGCACCATGGAAGACAGCGGAGGCATTTCTGGAGGATGCTGGGGCCCATCCCGGCAAGCTCAAAATGGGGAATGCAGGCACAGGGAGCATATGGCACCTTGCTGCCGCGATGCTGGAGCAGAAAAGCGGAGTTCGCTTTACCCATATCCCTTATGAGGGAGCAGGCCCAGCCGTCTCCGCTTTAATGAGCGGATTTGTGGATGCTGTACCCGTCAGTCCCGCAGAAGTAAAGAAATACGTGGACGAAGGGAAACTTCGCATACTGGCGATCCAGGCAGACACTATTTCGGAAGCGTTTCCAAAAGTGCCGACACTACAGCAATCCACTGGGCTGCGTGTACATTTTATCGGCACTTGGAGAGGGCTGGCTGTACCCAAGGATACACCGGATGAAGTTGCTCAAACGCTGACGGATGCACTGATCAAGGGGACGAAAGACGGGGAATTCAGGGAGGAAATGCGTAAGCATGGGTTGGGATTGCGTGTACAGGATGCAGAGGCATTCGCGCGGCAACTGAAGGAGAGTCACGATACCTTCGCGAGACTGATTCCCGAGCTCGGCTTGAGCCGCAAGTAACACGGCCTTGTTTTTGCATTGGCAAAAACGAAAGGGTTGAACGAAGTTATGAAAATCAAACAAAACATTGATAAAATTCCAGGGGGCATTATGCTGGTGCCGCTGTTTATTGGCGCGCTTTTTCATACATTTACTCCATGGGCAGGCGACTATTTTGGATCTTTTACCAAGGGGCTGATGACAGGTACGGTACCCATCTTGGCAGTGTGGTTTTTTTGTATGGGTGCTTCTATAGATGTGCGAGCGACGGGTACTGTATTGCGTAAATCAGGAACGCTCGTATTGACTAAAATCGCGGTCGCGTGGGTAGTGGCGATCATTGCATCCAGATTGCTGCCTGTTGGTGGTATAGAAAGTGGGCTATTTGCAGGTTTGTCGGTGCTGGCGTTGATCTCGGCTATGGATATGACGAACGGCGGGTTATACGCCTCTATTATGCAGCAGTATGGCTCCAAGGAAGAGGCAGGAGCATTTGTACTGATGTCACTGGAATCGGGTCCGTTGGTGACCATGATTATTTTGGGTAGCACCGGGCTGGCCGTTTTTGAACCGCAAACATTTGTGGGAGCGGTATTACCATTTTTGGTCGGATTTATGTTGGGCAATCTGGATCATGATTTCCGAAAATATTTTGGGAACGCAACGCAAGCTTTGATTCCATTTTTCGGTTTTGCACTTGGTTGTTCCATTGATCTGAGTGTCATTGTCCAGACAGGTATGCTTGGTATTTTATTAGGTATTTTTGTCATTATCGTTACAGGTATTCCGCTGATTTTGGCTGATAAATATATCGGTGGTGGCAACGGTACAGCAGGGATTGCAGCCTCCAGTACAGCAGGTGCAGCAGTAGCCAATCCAGTCATTGTGGCCAACATCAAGCCTGAGTTTCTGCCTGTAGCGCAATCTGCAACGGCCTTAGTTGCTGCTTCGGTCATTGTGACCTCGATTTTAGTACCTATTCTGACGGCATACTGGGCCAATTATATGAAACGTAAGGGAAAATCCCAAGGAGCAGGACCTGTAAATCCAGGGGCGAATGTGCCTAAATAAAGTTTGGATGATGATGGCTCAAACTCATGGAACTTTCCATTACCCGGGAAATGCTTTTGCAGTTGTACCTTTAATGCTAACATCACAAAACTTGTCCTAAAACGCTTCTGCAAACATACATATGTAAGCAGAGGAGCGTGATGGGATTGGAAAACAAGGTGCGTCGCTACTACCAGTTAAAGCAAAAGCAAAAAGAAATTGAAGGTGAACTGACTGATTTGCGTAATGACATTACCGCACATTGTGCACAGCAGGAAGTATCAGATTGGGAAATTGGCAACTACCGAGTCAAGATTATACAGCAGCACCGCAAGGAATATGATCATACAAAGCTGTATGATTCACTGCCTGATCCGCAGCTATGGCGCTTGTTTTCCAAGCCGGATACATCGAAGATTGCCAGTTTGCTTAAGCTCAAGGTCATCGCAGAGGAGCAAATAAAAGATGCCGTTTCTCTTAAAACGGTGACGCTATTACAGGTGGATAAAAAATAAATAAAAAGAGCTGCCCCCGTTTTCGGAGCCAGCTCTTTTTATTGTCTGTTGTTACTAGTCTTCCACCTTCACGCTCTATGAGTTATTTATCAGACAAACTTTTTCCCACTCCTTTGAGAAAATGAATGCCAAATCCCATTGCCCGGTTTACATCTGGATCATTCATCGCCTTCATAAGATCGCGCAGACGAGTCTTTTTATTCTGCTTTAGATGTTTATCGGCTTCGTTCAGGCCATTAGTAACACTGTTTGCCAGCTTTTTCATCAGCTCGGGGTCTACCTCAGACAGCATCGCTGCTGCTCCCATGAGATTATTGATGATGTTCGTCACAGGCTTACGCGTCGCTTGTCCTACAGCGATTTTGGCGATGCTTTCTTTAGCCTTTAGCATAGACTGAGCTGCTTCGAGAAGACCACTATCGTGCAGCTCGCGTACGATTTCAAGTGTCTTCTGCAATGCCGCCCCATTGTCCGCCAGATCAGCAGTAAGCTGATCCAGCGATTGTTTTTGCCGTTCTTCTTCTGTCAAAATGCGTTTTCTCACAATTGAAATAGGCTTAGCCACGGCTTGACCTCCTTATTTTTGATCCACTAAATCGACGTAACCGGGACGATTCCACTTACGGTCCACTTCAACCCCATTTTGCGGATGACGCTTTTTGTAACGCGGATTGATACGTGGTAGTGGATTTTGCCCGTCTACCTCCAAAATTTGCATCCGTACTTTGGCTTGTTTATAGGCCGGTGTACGGGTGACCACATCGAACGCTCCACCAGTTAACAGATTGACCGCACCATCATGGCTGGTAGAGTGCATCGGCACATAAATTTCAGTTCCCTGCACCCGGTCTGTAACCAGAACGCGTAGCTTGACCGCACCATAAGGGGATTCCAATCGAACCAGCGAACCATTATGGATTCCGCGCTCTTCAGCCAATTCAGGGGACACTTCTACAAATACTTTTGGAAGTTTCAGCTGAATACCCGCTGATTTGGTCGTCATATTTCCTTCATGAAACTGTTCGAGCAGTCGACCATTATTTAAGGTCAGATCGAATTCAACGGGGTACTCTTTCGGTGGCACATATTCGAAAAGTCCCAAACGCGCTTTTTTATCCGGAAAGTTAAAGCCGTTGGTGTGCAGTAGCGGTGTATTGCTACCATCCGGCGATCCCCAGTGGAAGCTGTTCCAGCCTTCCAATACGTCATAATTACATTGGGAGAAAAATGGAGTGAGCGACGCCATTTCCTCAAAAATTTCACTTGGATGGCTGTAATCCCAATCAAATCCCATGTGCTTGGCAAATTGGCTGAAAATCCACCAATCCGGTTTACTGTCTCCCATAGGGCGGAGTGCTTCATATAAACGCTGGACACGACGTTCGGTGTTCGTAAAGGTTCCGTCTTTTTCGAGTGAAGGTACGGCTGGCAAAATGACATCGGCGAATTCAGCTGTTTTGCTCAGAAATACATCCTGTACGACAAGGAAATCCAAATTCGCCAGCATTTCTTGGGTATGGTTGGAGTCGGCATCCACCCATGCCATCTCTTCTCCAGCGATATACATCGCTTTGAGCTTACCTGTTTCAATGGCTTCCAGCATCTGAATGTTGTCTAGTCCGCGTTGACCTGGAATTTGTACGCCGTAGGCCGCTTCGAACTTGGCACGAACGACATCGTTCGTCACGGGCTGATAGCCCGGGAAAATATCCGGCATCGTACCCATATCGGCAGCACCCTGAACATTGTTATGTCCGCGAAGCGGATATGCGCCTGCACCCGGACGCATAAAGTTTCCAGTCACCAGCAGTAGGTTGGCAATTGCAATCGAAGTGTAAGAGCCTGCGATGTTTTGCGTCACACCCATGCCCCAGCAAATGGCAGTGCCGTCGGCTTCGTGAATCATAGTCGCTACCTGAATCAGTGTCTTTTTGGAAATACCAGTTTCCTGTTCGGCAAATTCCAGGGTGAAACGATCTAGCAACTTCAAATATTCAGGATAGAAGTTTACATGCTCTTCAATGAATTTTGCATCATGCCAGTTTTGCTCAATGATGTATTTGGCTACAGCGGATAACCATACATAATCAGTACCTTGCTTCGGACGAATGAACAGATCTGCGCGTTCTGCCATTTCATGCTTGCGCAGGTCGACCGAGATCAACTTTTGACCGTGCAGCTTATGCGCACGTTTGATACGAGTAGCCAGCACTGGATGTCCTTCTCCCGGCGCGCAACCGACCAGCATGACCAATCCTGCTTTGGCAATGTCTTTAATCGTACCGCTGTCCCCACCGATGCCTCCGGTGTATTGCAGCCCCCATGACGCAGGAGATTGGCAATACCGTGAGCAATTATCGACGTTATTCGTTTGGAAGACCTGACGAGCCAACTTCTGCATCAAATAGTTTTCTTCATTGGTAAATTTGGACGAAGAAATAAAGCCGAGTGCCTCACCGCCGTAAGTTTCTTGAATAGCTCCCATTTTGCTGGCCATCAGGCTCAAAGCTTCTTCCCAGGTAGCTTCCACAAATTCGTCACCTTGACGAATTAAAGGGGAGGTCAAACGCTGATCGCTGTTCACAAAATCCCAGCCAAATTTCCCTTTTACGCATGTTGAGATACCGTTAACAGGTCCCTCAGAGGTAGGTTGTACCTTCAAAATTTTGCGGCCTTTGGTCCAAACCTCAAAGCTGCAACCTACACCGCAAAACGTACAGACGGTTTTCGTTTTTTTCGTACGGGTTTCACGCATTGCTGCTTCGACTTCGGAAATAGCAAAAATCCCACTATAGCCCGGCTCCACTTCCTTTATTAAATCCACCATCGGATTTAATAAATCCTTGTTCATGCCACTCATGAAGCCTGCTTCTCCCAGCATAGATTTCTCCATCAAGGCATTGCATGGGCAGACGGTTACACACTGACCGCAGCTAACGCAGGAGGAATCGTTAATCGCAACCCTGTCATCCCATATGACGCGAGGGCGTTCCGCTTCCCAGTCGAGGGACAGCGTTTCATTGACCTGAAGGTTTTGGCATACCTCTACGCATTGGCCGCATGCAATACATTGATTGGGGTCATATCGATAGAAGGGATGAGACATATCTACTTCTGTCGGGTCAACTTTCGGTTGATACGGATATTTTTGATGTTCAATCTCCATAAGCTCTGCTGTATTATGCAAAGTACAATTACCGTTGTTGTTATCGCACACTGTGCAGTAGAGGAGATGATTTTCTAGCAATCGGTCCATAGCCTCGGTTTGAGCTGCTTTCGCGCGATCCGAGTGTAAATGAATATTCATTCCATCCGAAGCCAGTGTTGAGCAGGAACGCATAAGTTTTCCGTCCACTTCCACGATACATGTGTCACAGGTGCGGATCGGATCGACTTCGGGAACGTAACACAGCTGGGGATGGGCGATGTTGTTTTCGTTAATCACTTCAAGAATCGTTGCGCTGTTCTTCGTTTTCAGTTCCTGTCCGTTTAATGTAATTTTGATCGTACTATCAGTCACGGTTCAGGCTCCTTTCAGATTTTAAATTTAAAAATTAGGAATAAAAAAACTCCACCATAAACACAAGTGCTCGTGTTCCAGCACTTGTGTTTATGGTGGAGTAGTGACCAAGCTCTAGGTCCTGGAGGCCAATCCGCCATTTGAATATGTATTAATAACAAACAGTACGCACCGTCTGTATATCAATAACTTCTGAATAACTTAGATATGTCATTTTCTGCATGTCATCTCGTGTAACTATAACGTAAAATTTAAGATAGTTCAACGGTACATTATTAATTTTTTAATTGATAATGATTATCGTTTGAGAAATCGAAAAATCATTGACAAACGTTCCAGGATTGCTAACAATAGGAATGTAATCTATTTCAGAGCAATCGTAAATGGAGTGTGCGTGGGAACCGCGTATATTTTATTTGTCGCAGCGCTTGTTAGTTTGATTTTTCTATATCACATGAAGTGGGATTCGTAAAATCCTGATGTAGATAAATTAACCGGCATTTAGCAGATTCTTCGATATTCATAAGCGAAGAAGTTGTTGTGATGCCGGTTTTTTGGTTCAGTATAAAATGAATGGAAATGCCGTTCCAATTTAGAGTGTAAAGAGTCTTATTAATGAAGACGGATTGAGGTGAACAGGATGGCGAACCGGAGCGACGATCAATGGAATCGTCCGTTACGGGACTTAAGAATATCCGTCATAGACCGATGTAATTTTCGGTGCCGATATTGTATGCCGGAAGAAATATTTGGCCAGGACTATCCGTTTTTGCCAAAAGAAAAAATATTGACCTTTGAGGAAATTACGCGCCTTTCCCGTATTTTTGTCTCGCTGGGTGTTACGAAGTTGCGTATTACTGGTGGTGAGCCGTTGCTGAGGAAAAATTTGTCCTTGCTTATTCATTCGTTAACTCAACTCGATGGCGTTGAAGATATTGCAATGACGACAAACGGCGTATTTTTGCCTAAATATGCTGTAGCACTGCGAGAGGCGGGACTGAAAAGAGTGACGGTTAGTCTGGATTCGCTCGATGATGATCGGTTCCGCCAAATGAACGGGGGCAGAAGCAGTGTAAAGGCGGTGCTGGATGGTATTGAGGCTGCCGCTCAAGCAGGGATGCAGGTGAAAATAAATATGGTCGTGCAAAAGGGCTTTAACGATCAGGATATTGTTCCTATGGCTGACTATTTCCAAAAGAAAAAGCATATTTTACGTTTTGTTGAGTTTATGGATGTAGGCAACACCAATGGCTGGAAATTGGATCAGGTCGTTTCCAAGCAGCAGATCATCGAAGCCATTCATGAGCATATGCCGTTAGAGCCTGTTCCACCCCAGTACAAAGGTGAGGTGGCGACGCGCTACAGGTATCAGGACAGAGACGGGGAAATCGGTATTATTTCGTCTGTTACGGACGCCTTCTGCTCCACATGTACACGAGCGAGAATTTCTGCTGAAGGCTCCTTGTACACGTGCCTGTTTGCCTCTCAAGGGTACAAGCTTCGCGCGATGCTGCGTTCCGAACAGTCCGATGACGAGATTAGAGCTTACATTGAGCGTGTTTGGAGAGAACGTACCGACCGCTATTCAGAGGAACGACTGAATCATACACAGCAAGCAACGTCTAAAATTGAAATGTCACACATCGGCGGGTGAGCCGAAGAGCCCGCCTGTCAGAAACAAGGGAGTGGAGCACATGGAAAAGCCAGCTGAGGTAAAACGTGAGATTCTACGTTATCGTGACGGTCAGATCAAGCGTTTTGAAGACACTGTGGTGACGGAGCATCCGGTGACCATCAAAATCAATCAGCAGGAATTTGCTACCATGGTTTGTACACCAGAGTATGTGGAGGATATGGCAGTAGGTTTTTTGGCCTCTGAAGGCGTCATTCAACGGTACGATGATATTGAAGATATTTGGGTTCAGGAAAAAGAAGGTTTTGTTCATATTAAAACCCGTCGAATGAATGAGTTTTATCAAAACTTTCATTCCAAACGGTACATTACCTCCTGCTGTGGAAAAAGCAGACAGGGCTTTTATTTTATGAATGATGCCAAAGTGGCAAAAAGAATGAATGATACCCATGTTACGCTGTCTTTTGACGATTGTTTCCGCTTGATGGATTTAATGCAAAGCTCGGCACTTACGTTCCAAGAGACCGGTGGTGTTCATAATGCAGCGTTGTGCGATAAAGACGGGATGATCCTGTCCAGAATAGATATCGGCCGACACAATGCGCTGGATAAAATCTATGGGCATTGCCTAAAACATGATATTGTATTACAAGACAAAATCATAGTTTTCAGCGGGCGCATTTCGTCTGAAATTTTGTTGAAGGTTGCAAAGATTGGCTGTGAAGTTGTGTTGTCCAAGTCAGCTCCCACAGAGCTTGCTCTTGAGTTGGCTGAGGATCTGGGAATTACAACCGTCGGCTTTATACGCAGTCATTCTCTGAATGTATATACGCATACCGAGCGGATTGATGAACTGGTTGAATCTAAAATATAATATACAAATCCTCATTGTACACCGTCATAGTTAACCAGCATGGAAAAAACCTTTCGGGGTATTCATTCATGTTGGTTTTTCTTGGTACATATGTGGTGGACAGTCACTGTACTGAAAAGGAGGGGATGTTAAATGAACTATCATATTCAAGTATTTGCCGGACTTGCGGAACAGATGGGAGGGCCTATAATCACGGTGCCTACTGATCAAGAAACGATGAGCGTTGCCGCGTTAAAAGACTTGCTATCCGAGTGTTTCCCTGAAGCAGCAGCCCAGTTGCAGGGTTCTTTTGTTGCCAGAAATCAAGCCTACGCCGCTCCTGAGGACCTCGTAAGTATCCATGATGAGATTGCGATTATTCCTCCGGTTTCAGGAGGGTAAATTCTATTAATAGAATAAATGAATTCGATAGAATAGGTGCAAGGGGGCAGATCATATGCAATACCGTATTCAGCTATTCGCAGGTATGGCGGAGCAACTTGGTGATGTGATCACGGTAGAACTTTCACAGGAAGCGGTGACCATTGCAGACATTCGAAAAAGGCTGAATGAGCTGTACCCGGAAGTAACTTCACAACTGCCAGGTTCTTTTTTTACCCATCATAAAAAGTTGGCTTCTCCAGATGAACTTGTGCTTCCATCAGATACAATTGCTCTTCATCAGTCAGCACCCGGGATGGAGACGGTCGTTTCAAAATGTGGCTTATTTGCCATTACGTACGACCTGATTGATGCCGATGAAGTAACCTCAAAGGTGCTCGACCCTTCTCATGGCGCCTCGCTGACCTTCAATGGTACGACTCGGGAATTTACGCAAGGTCAGCGAACGGTGCTGCTTGAATATGAGGCGTATGTCCCGATGGCCATGAACACGATGAAGCAGATTGGTGACGAAATTGCAGAGCGTTGGCCTTCTACACGTACTGCGATTACACATCGGCTTGGTACGGTAAGAATTGGAGAGACGAGTGTGGTGATTGCTGTCTCTGCTGCACACCGCGATACTTGCTACGAAGCCAGCCGCCATGCCATTGAACGGTTAAAGCAAATCGTACCGATTTGGAAAAAGGAAGTGTGGGAGGACGGCTCAGAATGGAAGGGGCATCAGCTGGGTGGCTGGAACCCTCAAAATACTCCAAAGCTTTCGAATAAGGGCGAGGACATTTGAACTTTTAGCTTGTCTGATCAACTTGTAGCTATCAATGGATAAGTATGGGGGCGTAAATCAACGATGTCAGAAATGGACAAAAATCAGAAAAAAGAAGTTGATGCACAAGCACATGCGCATAAGTCTCATGCCCGTTATTCTAGACAGGAATTATTCTCGAAAATTGGACCGACAGGCCAGCAAAATATCCGTAGTAAGCACGTGCTGATGGTGGGGGCCGGCGCACTGGGCACTGCCAATGCTGACATGCTGGTGCGAGCGGGCATCGGACGGCTGACGTTGGTAGACCGTGATTATGTAGATTGGAGCAATTTGCAGCGTCAACAGCTCTATGACGAAGCGGATGCCCGTGATCAGATCCCCAAGGCAGTGGCCGCGCAGAAGCGATTGCAGCAAATCAATTCGGACGTGGACATTCGTGCGCTAGTCCGGGACGTCTCGCTGGAGGAAATCGACGATATCGCAGCAGGGGTGGATCTTATCGTAGATGCCACCGATAATTTCGATACACGTCTGCTTATGAACGATTATGCGGTCAAGCACCGAATTCCCTGGATTTATGGAGCGTGTGTAGGCAGCTACGGGACAACCTTTACCATCGTGCCAGGGCAGACACCGTGCCTGCATTGCCTGCTCGGGACCGTACCGCTTGGCGGTGCGACCTGTGATACGGTCGGTGTGATTAGCCCGGCTGTACAGATGGTGGCCGCTTATCAAAGCGCCGAAGCATTGAAGCTGCTCACCGGGGACGATTCGGCTTTGCAAAATAAGCTGATTTCTTTCGACTTGTGGAACAATCAGCATCAGGCGATTCAAATCAGCGCCATGAAGAAAGCCGATTGCCCAACGTGTGGTGAGCACCCAGTGTATCCTTTTTTACAATCGGAGCATCAGGCTAAAACGGCTGTCTTGTGCGGACGAGATACGGTTCAAATCCGCCCTGCCCCGGGTACTGTACGTGATCTGAATGAAGCGGCACGTTTGTTATCCCGTCAGGGGGGCAAGGTGGAGCATAATCCATACCTGGTATCCGTTGTTATCGGAACGCATCGAATTGTTCTTTTTCAGGATGGACGCGTTTTAATTCATGGCACGAAGGACATCGCCGAGGCGAGATCGATTTATCACAAATATTTGGGTTGACCCAATAGATTCGACCGGTTATGAGATGTACAATGTTTCCTTATTTTCGCTATCACATTTCGTCATCTCATTTTGGAATTTATAGGATAGGGGAAAAACAAGTTGAAAAAGAAATTTGGGTACATATTCACGTTCGTTGGATTGTTGGCATGGGTTCTGGCGGGCTGCTCGTCTCCGGCTGCTGTACAATCGGCACAGTCCGCACCCAAGACAGAACTAGTCGTATCTGCCGCTGCAAGTCTTCAAGATAGTCTGAATACACTCAAAGGCCAGTATGAGAAACAGCACCCAGATATCAAACTTACCTTTAACTACGCTTCATCTGGTACATTACAAAAACAAATTGAGCAAGGCGCACCCGCTGACGTATTTATTTCGGCGGGCATGAAGCAAATGAAGGCATTAACGGATGCTTCATTAGTGGAAAAGGATAACGTTCTACTTCAAAATAAACTGGTTGTGGTTGTTCCGCAAGATAAGGCGAAAAGCACAGATAACAAAAGCATTACGCTCAATGACCTGATGGGTCCTTCTTTCCTGAAAGTGGCTGTTGGGGAGCCTACTACCGTTCCCGCTGGACAGTATTCCAAAGAATCGTTAACGAAGGCTGGACTATGGGACAAGCTGGAACCTAAGATGGTATTCGCCAAGGACGTAAGACAGGTATTAAATTATGTTGAAACAGGCAACGCCGATGCAGGACTCGTCTATCTAACGGATGCCAAATCATCCGATAAAACGGTCATAGCACTGGAAGTGCCCGAGGAATTGCATGCACCCATCCTGTATCCTGAAGGCATTGTAAAAGCAACCAAACATAGCCAGGAAGCAGGCGAGTTTCTTGATTTTCTACGGACAGATGAAGCTATGAGTGTGTTCAGTAAAGATGGATTTTCAGCCCCCACAGAAATGACGGAAAAATAGAATTCACAGATAAAGGAGGGGGTCCCGTTGGATTGGTCAGCTTTTCTTCCTCCGGTTATCGTATCTGTTAAAGTCGCTGTCGTCGCCAGCATCATCGTCTTTTTATTAGCTACTGTGGTAGCGCGAATGATGGCGAACTGCACGCCGCGGAGGGGAACCAGCGTGATCGAGACCGTCCTACTTCTTCCGCTCGTTTTGCCTCCCACTGTTGTCGGTTTTATTTTGCTCATCTTGCTGGGAAGGAAAAGCTGGATTGGCACTGCCTTCGAAAGCCTATTCGAGCAGACGATTGTATTTACGTGGGGAGCTGCAGTGGTGGCGGCCGTAGTTGTTGCTTTTCCACTGGCTTACCGTACGATTAAAGCAGGGTTTGAAGCTGTAGACCCGGAGCTAGAGCAGGCTGCACGTGCGCAAGGTGCCAACGAATGGCAAGTGTTTCGCCACATTACGATGCCCCTTGCCTATCGACCGCTCATTTCAGGATACATTCTCGGATTTGCCCGAGGGTTAGGGGAATTTGGCGCTACGTTGATGCTTGCAGGTAATATTCCTGAACAGACCCAAACCCTGCCTACCGCGATTTACACCGCGTCCGAGGTCGGAAATATGACACTCTCTTGGAGCTGGGTAGCTGTCATCATTTTATTCTCTTTTATCATGTTGATGCTTTCTAATCGACTGGTAAAGGATTAGTCCGTTTGGAGTAAGAACATGCGCAGTCTGCCGATAGGGCGGCTGCGGCAACGTTATAGAGCAGCTTAGATCACCAAGAAACCCTGCGATTACTAAAACGCAGGGTTTCTTGGTTCTTTCGACAGCGATTACGGTGACCTCCCGGTCCTTGGTATCGAGCATCAGGTTGCACTAATGGCCGATGCCATAGAACAGATTTAGTGGAATTATGGTACAATTTACAAAAAAACAAAGGGGGATGAGGAACATGATGAAATTCGGGCAAATGTTTCTGGTAGGTTTAGCCATGGTTTTTGGGCTTGGTCTGGTGGCCGGAAATGTGCAACCTCCCGCCGCTTCCGCGGCCGGTACAGAATATTATGTGGCCACGAGCGGCAGCGACTCTAACGCCGGAACGAACGATGCGCCGTGGAAGACGTTGCAGCACGCGGCCGACGTGGCTCCTGCGGGCAGCACGGTTTACGTCCGAGGCGGCGTGTACAAGCAGAAATTAAAGATTACCCGCTCTGGCTCCGCTTCGCAGGGTCCCATTGTGTTCACCAACTATGGGACAGAGACCGCCATTATTGATGGCAGCGGACTTTCGGTTAGCGGGAACGAAGGGCTGATCGAACTGGCCGATGTCAATTACGTTACTGTTCAGGGGTTTGAAATCCGCAATTTTACCACTGCTTCCAAGAACGTGGTGCCTGTAGGTATTTATGTCCACGGTTCGGGCGGCTTCATTAATCTGTCCAACAACAAAATCCATGACATCAAAAACACGGTCACCCCGACCGGCAAAGATCGGCTGGGTCGGGACGCTCACGGTATCGCTGTTTACGGCACGAAAGCTCCGGCTTCGATTCACGACCTTACGATCAGCGGCAATGAGCTGTACAATCTCGTGCTAGGCTCCAGCGAATCGCTCGTTTTGAACGGCAACGTGGATGGCTTTGTGGCAACCAACAACCTCATTCACGATAATGACAACATCGGGATTGATTTGATCGGCTTTGAGGGAACTGCGCCGAATACCGCTTACGATCAGGCACGGAACGGGTTGGTGAAGGGCAATCGGGTGTATAATAATTCAGTTCAAAATAACCCATCTTACAAGAGCGATGACAACTCGGCAGGCGGCATTTATGTAGATGGAGGCAAGGACAGCATTATTGAGCAGAACTACAGCTACAACAACGATATCGGCGTCGAAATTGCCTCCGAGCACGCCGGTAAAGCAACCAGTAATATTACGGTCCGTAGCTACGTGATATATAACAACCGACTGACCGGCATTGCCATGGGCGGTTACAATGAGGAGCGTGGCTCCACGGTAAACTGCAAGATCGTGAACAATACACTATACAAGAACGATACGTTTGACGACGGAAGCGGTCAGCTTTTGGTTCAATATGATACGCGAAACAACGTGATCAAAAACAATATTTTCGTGGCCAGCTCCACGGATATGCTGATCTCCAATGGATACACCAAAAATTCCGGCAATGTTGTGGATTATAATTTATATTTTGCTCCGAGCGGCAGCTCGGAAGCCAACTGGATCTGGAAAAATAAAGAATATACAGGTTTCTCCGCGTACAAATCCGGGACCGGCAACGATACGCATTCTCTATTTGCCGATCCTAAATTCGTGAATGCCGCGAACAGCGACTTCCATTTGCAGTCTTCGTCACCTGCGATCGATGCCGGGAACACGGACCGTGCCATCATTGGAACACTGGATATCGACGGGAAGCCAAGAGTACAGGGAGCCGCTGTGAACATCGGTGCCTACGAGTAAGTCCTATATTTTATGATAAACAGTGCATGGCGAAAGTATTTGGGGCCACTGTTTGTACGGTTTTACAATGTTCCTTGCAATTAAAACACCTTCAAAGTGAAACTCCATGTCGTAAGTTATGGAGATAACCTTGAAGGTGTTTTTGCGTTGGCAACAAGATTAAGCTATCCCCGGAAAGTAAAAATGGAAGTCATACAAATGAGATTAGAAAGTTGTTCCTGTTCGATAGGCTCCGATTAACATAGTTGTTGCACACCTTTTAACCATACGGATTTGATCGACAAGGTATCCGAGATGTTGGTTGTCGGATCACCGTTTACTAGTATAAGGTCAGCAAGCGCACCTTCGGCAATACAGCCGCGATCGTTAAGCCCAAAGCAACGGGCCGGTTTCGCGGTAGCCGACTGAAGCGCTTCTATGGGAGTAAATCCGGCCTCAACCAGTAATTGCATTTCATGATGAACGCTGGCTCCATGAGCGAGGCCGCCAAGATTGGGAACAGGAACGGGGGCGACATCCGTCCCGACCAGAATATTCACACCGGCACGGTGAAGATCCATCACATTTTTAAAGCTATTCTCCAAATTGCCTTGCGGGAAAGTATGGAAGCTTGAGTTCAAAATATCGATCCATTCCGGACTTAATTTGGAATAAACACGTGGATCATTCGCCAATTCTGATGCCGGATTCCCCAGAATGGATGAGTTCAATACCAAGCACGGTATAACAAATGCGTCTGAATCCGCTATGGATTTCACCAACTCAGATGTGTATTCGGGCCTGTCGAGAAATAAGTGACCCAATCCGTCGACTCCCATATCGATAGCGGTTTGCGAAGAGTGAGCCGTCAAGACGTGAGCTATGACTATTTTATCGAGCTTATGGGCTTCTGCCACGGCTGCTTTTAAAATCTCGTCGCTTAAAATAGGCAGTCCAGGGGCACCCAAGACCGTCCCTTCTTCAATCATGATTTTAATAAAGTCGGCGCCACTCTCCACTTGGGTATGCACATGTTTGATCGCTTCTTCCACTGTCGTCACTTGGGGCACTTTTTCGTGATCGTGAGCGTAGGCGGCTAGCATAGCTTCCCGGTCTTCCTTGGGTAACTTCTCCAATTCCTTTAATACGAACTCAGGAATTTCATCCTCATCCTGCACTAATTCATCCGGATGACCACCTGGAGCAGTGATCGCTGTGCCGGCGGAACGGACTTCGGCGACGTCATTCACGTTTTTCAACTGGATCTTGCGCCCTCTTTCTGTAAAACTGCCGTTCATTTCGAGTTCTGTCGTGACGCCGAATTTTAAAGCATCTCGTAACCCACCGATTGAAGTGTGGACATGCGCATCAATCAGGCCAGGCAATAATGTCGCATTTTCCCCATCGATGATCGTTGCATGCGTCGGAAGGTCTCCGCCTACCGAAATAATGGTTTCCCCCTGGATGACAACATTTCTGGGCTCAATAACTTTTTCTCCATCGAAAATACGTACATTCGTAATCGCTGTAACTTTTTCTACCGTAGAGCTTTGAGTTACATTCTTCATGTCGTTCCTCCTTAGTGTTCAGTTTCAAACACTTAGAATTCTAACTATTAGTTTTATAACTGTCAATAAACTGATTTTCATTTGACAAACAGTTTAGAGATTTATATAGTTTATTTATTGACAATTAGACTTCTAATAATTTGAGGAGGTATGATTATGAAAACCCAAAAGGATACGGTTTTTCTGGATTTGTTTCAGGTTATCGGTCTTAAGTTAAAGAAAAGAGCGGACGAGAGCATAAAAGAGTTGGGATTAAATGCTCAACAAGGAAAAATGATTAGATATATCTACGAGAATCAAGAAAATAATTTAATTCAGAAGGATCTGGCCGATCGGTTTCATCTGCGCGGAGCCAGCATTACAAGCATACTTCAAGGTCTTGAGCAAAAAGGATTCATCGAGCGCAAAATCCCGGCCAATAATGAGCGGCAAAAAAATATTTATGTTTTACCAAAAGCCATTGAATTGATTGAAGCTTTTAGTGACTCTTTTCAAAAGGTGGAGGACGAAATTGTTCAAGCCCTGACCGAAGAGGAGAAGAAAATTTTAGAGGAAATGTTACTCAAAATTAATAAACGTTTATAATTTTAGATAAAATCATGTTCCAAAAAATCACTTTCGCTAGTCTCTGTTTTATAGGAGAGGAATCGGTTATGATGGATATAGTAATAGGGATTTTAGTAGATTTTAGGAGAGCGGTGCGATATGAGAAGGGAAACGGGTTTTAACGAGATTATTCGAAAAGTACGTAAAGAGCTGTTTGGGAAAGGCCCGGAGCGCATACATACAACCTTTGTAGATCATATGGCCATCACGATGCTGTATGGAAATTTAACCCCATCTGAAAGGTTTCTGGCACAAGAAGAATCTGGGAAAGAGATGGTGCATGCAGCTCGAACCAAAATGGTTCAAAAAATATATCCTACACACTTCAATAAAGAACTGGAGGATTACATGGATTCGCGGCTGCTGCACCTCTTTTCAGATATTAAAGTGGAGGAAGATATAGCCATCTCCGTTTTTGTATTTGAAGATAACATTACCGCAAAATAAAAAGAAGGCGGAACCGATATAGCATCCATATTGTTGGAGAGTTCGGCTACACCCTCGATTTAATTAACGATGTCCTAATTGAAATGGAATGAATAGAGAGTTTTTCTGTTTACACGTTTTTTCTTCTTCGATATTGATATTGGGACCATTGGTAGAGAACAAAACATCCTATGCAAAAACCAAGGATAGCCACCAAAGCCGCCACTAGGACCATGGCCGAAAATACATAAGCGACAATACTCCACTGGAGCATAAATCCTACCCAAGCGACCAGCAGAAAAAAGACGGCAAGAAGCTGATTAAACCTTTGCTGTTCTCGGTCCTCCTGCACATATGAGGAGGGGCTTTTCTTCAAGAAAAGCTTGGCTATCCGCATTACTGGATTGAAGTTAAAAAGGACGCCGAGCAACCCCGCGATAAGAGGAATAACTAGCACCCCATATCCCCCTGTAATCCAAGTAAAAACTACAGATAAAACAATTACCCATTGATTAGCCCTGACTAACGGGCGCGGAATGGATGGATTTTGGCTCAAATATATCATCCTTTTCATATCGGAATAAATTCAAAGATGGAAATATTATAGCCTAACATTTGGGGAATAGATACAAAAAAACCAAAGACTCTGCAAGCCCATCTGCTAAGGTTTTTTGTCTTGCTTAATTCCTAGCAATGCATAATCCAATTTGTTACAATTCTTATATACGCCTATTGGGGCAGTACAACAAAGGCGAAGCCGTCAGAAGCAAGTGGGATGTTGATCATGAGACACCGATTTTTTCACAGAATAGAGATTATATTAACCAATATGTATACTTGGACAAGGATGTGTAGATTTGGAGTGTGTCATTTTTATAGGAATTCAGGCTTCGGGCAAGTCGACATTTTATAAAGAACATTTCTTCAAAACACATATGCGAATAAACCTTGATATGCTTAAAACACGGAATAGGGAAAATATTTATCTACAAGCCTCCATCGAAACGATGCAGCGCTTTGTTGTAGACAATACAAATGCCACTGTTATAGAACGGAAGAAATATATAGATGCTTGTAAAAATAAGGGGTTTAAAATTATTGGCTATTATTTTGAGCCTGATTTTGCAGAATCTATTAAGCGTAATGGGCAGCGTACAGGCAAAGAGTATATTCCTGAGATCGGTATTAAAAGTGTAATGAGTAAACTAGAGGTTCCAAGCTACGAAGAAGGATTTGATGAACTCTATAGCGTGATTTCCATTGAAGGAACATTTCAGATCAGAAGACTGCCGGAAAACCATACAATATAGGGGGACTACCATGAACATACCTGAGAGATTCATCAAACGTTTTCCAGCATACGAGGACGTATTTGCCAGCGATCTTGAACATTATCGCAAGCACTTTCTGCCGATTTGCTCGATTAATCTTCAGTTCTTATTCCCGGAACAGGACGAGTGGCTGCATTTTGTTTCCGTAAAAGAAATCTACGAAGGCTGTGTGGGTGAAAATACTCAGCAATTTTATACCTCATATACCAAGGAAGATATGCTGGGTTTCGATGTCATTGACGGCAAATACAAATTCGAAGCAGACTGGAATTATTTTAGTCTCCATCAGAAAGAGCAATTGGAAGCTACCTATGAAGCGCTGAAATCTACCGGGGATAAAGCGTACCTACGTATGAAGAGAGAAGTCATGGCGTTGGACGGACTGGAACAGGTGTACATGGCTAATGAACAAGACTACCAAGCTCGCAAAGCATTTTTCCTAGAAAACAATAAAATTTATCCATATTCCTCCTTTGGAGAGGCCAAAAAGTCTGTGGAAGAACTCATCCGTGATTTTGAGGAAAAGCAATCCAGCGGTTGGGGGCTGAGTTTCCCTGAAGTTAACGGTATTTTAGAGGATATCGCATTTCAGTCTGACAAGGCTCAAAGTTTTATCAAGGAATATAACGAATCTCTGGAAGAGATGCTCCAGTTCGAGCAAACCAATCTGCTTCATGTGCCTAAGCGTCCCAATGGTGAGACTTTTACCTATATCGGTTCCATTACCGGATATTATTTTCAAGCGTGCGGGGCGGATGCCGTCTATTTATTTTACGACCAAGAATTAAGCAAAGCGGTAATTTGCTTCGAATATTCATAAGTATATAAAAAAACTCCCATCAAGGGAGTTTTAATATTTATTTCTTATTCATCTCCACATCATGCTCTTTGGCAAGTGTGTTGACCTGTTCACCAAAATCTCTGAATAGCTTTCTACCTTCGCTGAGCTTAGTGTTACTTTCATTGATTAAGTTCAGATCCTGTTTATCCAATGCATCGAGCATCTTAATGAAGGCTTCCTTTTGAGTACTAGCGGCCTTGATGTAGGTTTCGTGGACGGCTCTTACCTCAGGAGTTTCCGTCTTTACAGCTTCTAACTTATCAACAAATTTAGTGTATCCCGGGATGATATCATCTTTTAAAGCATTATATAGTGTTACATCATCTGTAAAGTTATCTCCAGTCACAGCTTCATACTTTTCAGTAACTGCTTTTTCATCTTGTGCCAAAGGAAGCATTCCATCATTGACATACGTAATTAAATCTTTTTTAACCGGATCGGTAGAGCAAGCTGCCAAAATAGAGAAGCAACATAATACTAACATAAACACGCTAAGTTTTTTCATCTGTATTCCCCTTTTTTATGTATGTTATGGGTAATTCGATTCATTAAATAGTCTGAAAGAACTATCCATATTATTTAATTATATCGTATAAATAAGAGAATGGTAGGATTTTTATGGTAAAATAGTGTCAAAATTAAGTTGATTAACCTAAACCTATTCATTCGTATTACAAATAAGAATATTTTAAGAAGTATATTCCATTTGAACCAATAATGTATTATGATAGAGCCATACAGCCTAGAAATCGCCCTGGTTTATCCGGGGATAGCGGGAATTCCTTAAACCATTTGAGAGGGGATTTCAGTATGAAGAGGTTCAAAAAGGCTATTGCAGTAATGTTAAGCATGATGCTCCTGTTTGCTTTCGGAATGACTGCGAATGCGAGTGAAAACACGGAGGCTGCATCGGATCAAGCGATTAAAGCGGAATCTGAGATTCAGCTAACAACTGTCAATGAAGACGTAATTAAGCGTTTAACACGGGCAGACAAGCCAGACAGCGTTACGTCTTCGGTTTATGTCATGCAAGAAAATCTCAACTTCAAGACACCAGAGACAACCTCATTGAAAAGGGAATCCATTTCTTCGCTGAAAGCAAGTCCAATGGCTGCTTTAGCCACAGCTTCTTCTGCTACGTATTCCGGTACGATTACGCAGGAGGGAGGCACACAATTTTTATATCCGATTTATTTGCAGCCTGGTGAATTGTTGCAGTCCCAGTTGGATGGTCCATTTTCAGCCCAGCTTGACTATGACTTATACTTATATGAGTTTGATATGACGACAGGTGACATTAATTCTAATGCCATTGACGCATCCACCTATGGTACTTATTTTAACAATTATGAACAGGGTGCTGCCTCACTTCCTGAAAACGTAGGAACCCGTAACACTGCCGGATATGAAAAGGCATATGCGATTGCTGTCCATGCCAAAAAGGGTTCCAGCATCAATGATCCTTTCTATCTAACGGTCGATACAAGTTCCAGCTACGATGCATATGAACCAGATGAGAGTGCTTTCCATGCCTATAATTTTACCTTTAGTACGGGGGGTTCGTCGCTTAATTCACGCTCCATTCATTCAGGCATTGATAACGACTGGTACCAAGTTACGATCCCTGCCAGCCGCAATTATGATGCTTTGAACGTAAAGCTTGACAGTGTATCGGACGGCTACGGCTACAAAGCGGAAGTCTACGGAGCCCTTACCGGAAACCAAATGGTACTTTTGCCACAAACGAATCACAATGTTAGCCTAAATACAGGAACCTACTATGTGCGAGTGTACACAACAAATCAGTTTTCAGCTGACCATTCATATGCACTCACACTTAAACCGGTGCTTCGGGCTGGGAAAGTTGTAATTACCGGTTATGATTCTTCTAAAAATGGGCCTAATGACTACCCAACCTATTCTTATGGGCGCCATTATCGAGTTAATGGAAGTAGTAGTTTTACTGTGAAGGGTGTGGTTACTACAACTGACAATTATCCAGTTGCAAATGCTCCTGTTGACGTAACATGGTTGAATCAAAACTGGAGCGAAAGCAGCGGAAATCGCACTCGCACAGGTACTGCATATACGGATCAGAATGGAGTTTTTAGTGTTACTGTTTCCCTGCCACCTTCAACTGGAAGTATTGCAGAATATCTGTCTGGAGCTATCAGTTTCACACACTATTTTGATCTTTCAGGGGTAGCTGCTCAGGTGAGAGGTACTTCGAATATAGCCACAGATGTTGTATATCACTTTGCTTACAGTATTTATGGAGGGTGATAGATGGGGTTATAAAGCAATCACTTAAGGTGAATTGTTGCTTGAATGAAATAAAAGTAGTTTGTTTCAATATTTGTTCATTATTGGGACAAAGCGTATATTCATTCCATATATGCTTTGTCCGATATATATAGAAACAGGGTCACATTACACTATACATACGCCTTAGATTGCCTGTTACAAACATGACAGGAGGAAATAGGATGAATTTTGGACCTCTTAGAGCACAGCAAGCGATTCTTAATGCAAGTAGTTTACGGATCAATCCGACAAGCAAGCAAGCTCCACCACCCCAGCTTCATGAAGAACAGGTCTCCAGAGTGGTAGTTCAAGACTCCGTGGAGATCAGTGAAGCTGGTAGACAGTTGGCCGAAGGGGCTATTGTATCACAGGCTGCCAAGTATTTCGGTACAACACAGATTAATGATTCATTAAACCGGGTTTTGGAAGGTCAGCCAGAAGAAGTGTCTAATGCAGTGTACAGTATGATTCAATCTAATTTTATCGTCGACGGAACAGTAACGGATGAGAGTCAGCGAGCTGTGCTGCTGGAGATGGGAGTTACTCAATCCAAGTATATTGCTGATCATTACATGGAAGGCGACAAGGCCAAAGAATTTCTCGAAACCATGAACCAGATCGCTGGTATTGCTTTAACACGATCCACTGATCCAGAGACCGGAGATATTAGCTACACGACTCCAATAGATCGTCCGTCAGGTGCTCCTGAGGATTATGTCAAGCTATCAGAAGTGATGAAGCAGGTCGATCCTCAAAAATATACGGCGTACATGAATGATATTAAAGGTGGAGGAAATGGGCTGAGCCAACTGTTAAATTTTGCGCAAAAGGTTCCTCAACATCCCGATTGGATTGAGAAATACAAGGAACGCACGGGACAGAACGCAGAGTTGCTAAATAACACACCGTTAAACAATCGGTTTGACAAAGCTGATACGACATCAGCTTCTGCTTTTATGAACAGTATGCAAAATCTTCTTAAGGAATCTTCCGCTACTCAGGATTCTTACATGCAAAATATACGAGATTTTTTTCGGAACTTGGGCGTTCAGATTCATTAATATCCTCAAATAATTTGTCAGTTCTGTTTACATCCTGCTAGGAACGAAGTATAATAGCTTCAAAACATACTCGTGATATAGAGGAAGCACCTCAAACCTAGGCATTAACGCCTTCGTTTGAGGTGCTTTTTCTATTTTACCCGAAGCGAGTTTGTAAAACTCTTTGAAAATAAAATAAAGTAAGGAGAAGTGTATGTATCGAAAAAATAAGCGAAAGGTAAGGAAGTATAGGAAATGGGTGTATGGATTTTTGGCTGTATTCCTACTATTAACGATGATTCCCATATTTCCGGAAAGGGTATCAGCTGCTGCTCAGGAGATCATGGGGGGCCCTTTTTGCCAAAACAATTTGCCGGGTGGAGGCGATAGTTGGGGTTCTTGGTCAGGAAATGGGATAGGAGCAACGGAAGTATATACTGGCATGGGTTCGGCTAGGTATAAATGTGATGGTACTACGCAGCCGACAAATCGTTTTATTGATATTGGAAGATCCATTAAGACTTCGGATTACAGGATTTTTGTTTACATTGAAGGGTCTTATCATACTGATATATATGCATCTAATAATGCAGCAGGCGACAGTTGGAGGCCTAATGGAACGAACTTATATACATGGACTAATGTAACGAAATTCTATGCGGATAGATATTATCAGGGAAAATGGTTAGATATCACCGACTCTATTACATTAAGAGATGTTCGATATTTCAGAGCGGTGGGAGATAGCCAACAGACAAGTGCTGAAATATCCAAGTTTGGAATCCGTGTTATTCCCAAATCGGACCTAATGCCTAAACCACCTCAGATCCATGCAGGTACAGAGGGACAAGCGATCACAGGATGGACCAAAGAACCTGTAACCGTGTGGATAAATGGGGACGTGGCTCCTGAAGGACTAAAATACTATGAATATAGCCTGAATGGAGGAGCATTTCAGCAATACACCGGGCCTTTCACTGTCTATGAACATGGTGTAAATACAATTTATGCCCGGACGGTGGACGTAAATAATCAGTATAGTGGTCTTTCTTCTGGGAATGTCCGAATAGACAAGATGCCTCCAACTCCACCCACCCTAAGCGCAACGGGAAATAGTAATGACTACACCATTTCATTACAGCCGGGAACAGACGATTATTCTGGACTAGCCCATACTCAATTTCGTTTGACAGGCGTTGTGAATCAAGATTGGCAGGGCTATGTTGGAGTGTTTCATGTGAATAAAGATGGCAAAAGCACGGTTTATGCACGCTCCATTGACAGCGTCGGTAATGTGAGCCAAGAAGTAAGCAAAGAAATCACGATTGATAAAAAGGGACCGACTGCTCCTGTCATCCGGGCTAGTGAAACAGGTCCAACGAACCGTGATGTGAATGTTACCATTGATTCAGGAAGTGACTCTACAAATGGAATTAAGATGACACAGTATCGCTTGGGTCCATTAGGGGAGTGGCGGACATACAATGGCACTTTTACATTAAACGCAGAAGGGACTTACGAATTAGCAGCACGGACGATCAATAATCTCGACGTGTCTAGTCCAATCGTGACTCAATCGGTTATGATTGATCGAACCCAGCCAACGCCTCCAAAAGTTACGTTTTCCGAGGTGACGACACCTACTCGATATACCAATAAGCCAGTGGAGTTTGCTCTATCGGGTGCGACGGATACTACAGCAGTACATTATGAATATCAATTGGGTTCTGGCACCTATGTGCCTGGTTCGTTGGGAATTTTAAAGGATTCGGGTATCATAAAAGTGACTGCCCAAGCTGTAGATGCAGCTGGGAATCGAAGTGATCCAGTATCCGTAATGTCTTATATTGATTTGGAACCACCGACGATCCAACTGACGCCGGATTCGCGTGAATGGAAAGATACTCCTATTCATGTGAGGATACGATATGCCGATCAGCATTCGGGGATTGAGTCGTCGACAATGCAGTATAAAATCACGAACAGCCCTGATTCACCCGAAAACTGGGATACTGCAGCCGATACAACAATCCAGATGGATCTTTCAGATGAAGGTGAATGGTATGTTCATGCCAAGGTCAAAGACAGGGTGGGTAACATTTATGAAACGGTCAGCAGTGCACTTCGCATTCAAAAGCAGCCCCAGTCGGTTGTGCTCTCTGCGACATCCGTACGAAATACAGAAGCTGATTTGCAGTGGACTCTCCCGTCGGGCCTTGATGATGGTTACGTTTATACAGTCCGAAATCTAACAACTAATGAGGTTTGGGATGTTACGCATCCAACAAATTCTTTTACAGTTAGGGGGCTACAAGAAGGACGGCAATACGAATATGAAGTGCGTTCCAGTAACCATGTAGGAGGCAATGCATATTCCAATCGAGTCCATGTATTAACGTTACCTGATGCTCCTGATCATATCCAGTTACAACCTGTCTCTCGTCATTCTACAGAAATCATGGCTGATTTTACGCCAGTTTTCTCAGCTAACAAATATAACATTACAGCAGCGGACGTAAGTACGGGAGAAATCATATTTAGGAATACCGTTACACAGGATGTGTATAATCCAATTACAGGAATGAAGCCTGGTCAATATTACGATGTTTCTGTATCAGCTATTAATGACACTGGAGAGGGTACAGCAAAGCATGTATCTTTTCTAAGCCTACCAGACAGCCCGAACGGATTCCGGAATGTAACTGTAAGAGAAGATGGAATCGATTTGAAGTGGAATTCTGTAATCACTGCCACCTACTACGCCCTAGAACGTGACGAAGTCTCGGTTTATAACGATGTGTATACAGAATTTACCGATACTGATCTTCAAGCAGGAACAGAGTATGGTTATAACGTTTCCGCTGAAAATGCAACAGGATTCGGAGACTATGCCCATCTAGGAGTCATCACTTTACCTGATCGAGTAACTACAATATCAAGTGTGACGAAGGATGTGTATGCTATCGGTGTTGCGTGGCAGGATGTGCAGGGGGCTGAAGGATACATCTTGAATGTTAACGATGAACCGAAGGTGCGGGTTGCACGTGGTATCCATTCATATACTTTTGAGGGATTGCCTGCGGGTAGATCTGCCAATATTAAAATACGAGCCTACAATCGAAGTGGTACAGGTAAAGATACATCTATCCACGCATTAACACTACCTGATTCAGCTGTGCAACTTGCAACTGAAGATGTTCGCGAGCACGATGCCACGTTGATATGGGCCCCGGTTGATGGGGCAACTCAATATAAGGTAACGATCAACGGTCAAGATTATTATAGTACGGAACCACGTGTGGTTGTATCTGGTTTAACAGGTGGGAGAAACTATGATTTTCAAGTGAGCAGTGGGAACAGTAGTGGTTTCAGCCAGCCAGCGTTGGGTAAGCTGCTGACACTTCCTCCTCAAGCACAAAATGTTAATGTTACAGAACTTGAGGATGGCCAGATTTTGCTGAGCTGGGATGAAATCAAGAGCGCTTATCAATATACTGTAACCCGTAAAGATACGGGGGAAGTTTTTAACACCAGAGATACTCATTTTAAGCTTTCAGATATCCAGCCTGGTATGATTTACTCGTTTGGTATACAGGCCGTGAATACAACGGGGGTAGGTAATATAACTCCCTTTACGCATCGCGCTTTGCCAGGTCAAATACCAGACAATAGATTGACTGTGAAAGAAGTAACAGATACCGATTTGGTTGTTACGTGGAAAGAAGCTCCGGGTGCAGATGCCTACAATGTCTACCAAAACGAGGTGCTTATCGGTCATACGACCACCCATGAATTTAAAGTAGATGGATTGGACAGTTCTACAGTGTATCGTATTACCATCAAGCCAGTGAACACAAGTGGTGAAGGTAAGCATACAGAAGGTCAGGTCGAGACGCTGCCGTCTCCAGCATTTGCGTTTTCGAAGACAGAAACAACGAATAGTGAATTTATCATCCATTGGGAGTCAGACCATGAGAATGATATTTTCGTCCTCACCAGTGAAGGAGGAACCGAGCTATATCGTGGTAAGGATCGAAGCTATATCTGGAGACAACTTAAAGAGAAGCAGTTGTATACAGTTCAACTTTGGGCAGAAAATAGTCAAGGAAAACGCACAGAGGCAAAACAAGCGTATGGAAAAACAACGGCTAATACTGTGGACGTAGGTGGCGGAGAAGGAGGGGCGGAGAGTGTAAAACCGATTCAGCCTGTTATAAAGGAACCGATAGAAACAGAGCACATTCAAGATTCAACCGTTGAGAAGAAGCCAAATCATTTTAGCGACATTGATCGGATATTTAATAAAGAAAAAATAAATGTGCTTGCCGATTTGGGTATAGTAAAGGGAACAACCCACACGCTATTTGAGCCGAACAGATCTGTAACGCGTATGGAGTTTACTTCGATGCTGGTCCGTTCCTTGAAATTACCGCTCGAAACGGATGTGACTCTAGGCTTCGAGGATATTAATCCATCGGCGTGGTACGTTGATCTACTCAAAACGGCGATTAAAGATCAGGTCGCTCGCGGGTTTAGTAATAGAGAATTTGGCCCAGATCGGGTCATTAACCGTGAACAGGCGGCTAAAATGGTGAATAACATTATCAAGGCTACACCACAGCAAGAAAGCAGTGCATACTCAGATTCCTCTCAAATTGTAGAGTGGGCCAGAAAGGATGTACTTGGTCTAACCGAGATAAATTTAGTACAAGGATATCCAGATGGTAGCTTCCGTGCCAAACAGGACGTCACACGGGCGGAAGCGGCTGAGATGATTTATAACATGCTTCAAATGAAATAGAATGAATCAAGGGGCGGCATTGGCCAGCCCCTTTTTTGTGTGTACTAACTTATTCCGCAATAGCGGGGTTTATGTTGGATGCTCTGTAGGCAGGAACGCCATTAATGAGTGCGGTTCTTAGCTGAATATATCGTATACCATAATAGGAGGTTGTACTACTCAAGCCGGATGAAAGTACAGTTATTTTATAATATGAAAAAGGAATCTCATTACTAAATTGATAAGTTGTTTTTGCAGTGGTTGGCAAAGTTTCGACTTCACCTAACCTAAACCAATTTTCTCCGTCAATAGAGCCGTGAAAAGAAAATGAAAGTATAAAAGCTCGAGAAGATGGCTGAGCTAAAAGAATATCATTGATCGTCTTGCCTGTATCTAATTTGAAGATGATTTCTCCACCTTTACCGCTTAAACTGCTCTCCCAATAGAGATTATTATCGACTAAAACATTTTTCGGAAAAGTATTTTTAGAATCCCCGTTGGTTGAAACATTTTCCTCTGCTATAACAACAGGATCTACAGAAAAAGTATAGTTATCTGGATTTTGACTGAATTTTGCCATGTTGAAATTCCTCCTTAAGTTTAATTTTTGAATGTGGTGAAAAGGTTGATTTATATCATTTATATGGAACTCTCTATGAATATATTCCTTGATGATAGAATGCATACTAGTGTTTAAGCGGTCCAACATCATAATAGCAAGCTCATTTGCGGGCGGGGAGTTGCATGTTTAGAATATAAATAACTAATTGAGGTGCGAGAATGGAAATGGATAGAATATGAAAATATACACTTATTATTTGGGAGACGGCATATTCCCTTTGGATTGGGAAGTTTGTTTTAGTACTGTTGAGGAATATAAAAGAAAATTATTTGAGAAGTACACGGCTTCCCAAGAATATAATGATTTTGTAATAGGTGGATTTAATGTGTTTACCGACAAAATAGATGTGATTCTGAATTGAGGCGATGAAAGTAATGGTGCTGAGTTTGCTATTGTTTTAAAACGAGATGAAGATGGAGATATAATGGTCTATTCCCCACTCCCATTGTCATATTTAGAAAGAAGTTAATACTCTGCTGAAAGAAAAGGAGGAAACCAAGTGATGAATAATGTAAAGCTATCCCGGGTTTCCCTCTGGCTATATGGAGTGCGTTGATTTGTGTCGAAGATATCTCTACGTTTCGAATTTAGTATTGGAGGTTGCTCCAGAAAGGTATCTGGCAAATTGTTACGGAGCAGTTTTCGGAGTACAGGCACGGATGGGCACCTGCCTACATACAATAAACAGACCGCAAGCCCGGTAAGTAACAAAGGCCGGTAAGTTCGCAACTACCTCAGGAGGTGTCATCCGTGCCCGGACTATTTAGCGCTATCGCTCTGTTCATCAAGGAATTGACGCTGCTCGTTTCCTACGTGAAAAACAACGCCTTTCCGCAGCCATTGACTGAGAAAGAGGAAGCTCGACACCTAAAGCTGTTTGCCGAAGGCAACGCACACTCCCGTAACACACTCATTGAACATAACCTACGGCTGGTGGCCCATATTGTGAAAAAATTCGATAACACCGGCGAAGATTTGGAGGATCTTATATCCATCGGTACCATCGGACTGATCAAGGCCATTGAAAGCTTTCAGACTGGGAAAGGCACCAAGCTGGCAACATTTGCAGCCCGTTGTATAGAAAATGAAATTCTTATGCATTTACGATCCCTAAAAAAAACACGCAAAGACGTATCTCTCCACGATCCTATAGGGACTGATAAGGAAGGCAACGAGATTACTTTGATTGATATCCTCGGCACCGAGGCGGATGATATTGTAGATAAAGTACAGCTCAAAATTGAGAAAAGTAAAATCTATCGCAACCTGGATATTTTAGATGAGCGTGAAAAAGAAGTGGTGATCGGCCGCTTCGGCCTGGAAGCCGGAGGAGAAGAACGAACACAGCGGGAAATTGCACGAGAACTGGGAATTTCGCGCTCGTACGTGTCACGAATCGAAAAGCGCGCGCTGATGAAGTTGTACCATGAGTTTTACAAGCAGAAGGGGTAATGGATAAGGAGATATATGAAGCCGCTTGAGGCCCTTAACAGGGCCTTTTTAGGTCTTTTTCATAATTCAATTACTTGCTTCTTTTCAGAGGCGTGTTTAATTGCATCCCCCTCTGCCCATCCAATATTCTTATCTAAGGCTATCTTATAAAAACAACTGCTCCTTTTCGCTTAAATAATAACTATTTTGCTATGTGTTTTCATTTAAAACGCAAATAAAAGCCTGTAGTGGTTTTCTACACTACAGGCTAAAAATGCTTGATATTATTGGGTGTTTATACTTCGTCAGGACAAGCTCCTTCGCTAGTTGGCTCTCTTGGATTGAATTTATTTTCCTACATACTCATCCAAAAAGCGATCTACTCTTTTGAAATACTCAGTGGGGTAATGGTTGATGGCATCGATGTGCTCCGTATTTTGCGGGTACCATACTTCTGCTTTTGGGTTATCTTTTAAGGACTCGTAAATAATTTCTGTATTTTTATAACTAATTTGCTGATCTCCAGTACCATGAATGAGCATAACTGGCTTGTCTTGCATCTTTTTTACCGCATCCATAGGAGATATGGAATCAAGATCAACCTTAAAGGCCCAATTTGCCATCCATGTCGATGTATAACTAAATGGAAACGCAGGTAAACCTGAAAAGAAGGGCAAACCCTCTCTCAGAAATAGACCGGCATTACGAAAAGGACTATCCGCAATTACGGCTTTGATGTCATCACTTTCACTTGCGGCTAGCAAAGAAGTAGCAGCACCCATTGAAAAGCCGATAACTCCAATCTTATCACCCGTATGGTCTCTGGATTTTAAATAGCTTACAGCTCCTAGCAAATCGTATTTTTCATTGAGGCCCAGTGTAATCAAATCACCATCGGATTTACCTTGTGAGCTGAGGTCAAATGCCAATACATTGTAGCCTTTCGGAACGAAATGCTCTACTAACTTTTGGGTCCGCCCTTTGACTAAACGATTGCTCGTATATCCATGGACGACAATAATTGTCTTATTACTTTCTTTACCATAAAGACCACTTGCAGGAAAGAAGGAACCTCTAATCGTATTATCATTTTTCAAACTCTTGAACTCGACCTCTTCGTAGGGAGTTTTATCGATATTCAATCCGTAGCTGACATTAGTATCTCTAGGATGGTGCAACAAGGTGTCTACTACTTTATAAGATATAAAAAATACAAGAGCCATTACAAGCAAAAGCACGATCCCTAGGCTCCATAAAATTTTCTTTGGTTTTTTCACACGAACGTTAAATTTCAGCTCGGGTTGTAATGATGCCTGACTCATTCAGACTCCTCCAGTTTTTCTTTAGGTTGTATGGGGGCGAACAAATAAAAGGCATGCCCCTTCAGATTTTCCCACTCGGGATGATGAATAATACTTTCTCCAAGGGTTAAGCCCACTCCATTTAAGAAAGAGATATAGGCACGAGAGATCATTGCTGGAGAAAAGCTTTTGTTGAATTCTCCCATTAACTGTCCCTTGGCATAGACGCATTCGATCGCATCTGTCATTACCTTTATACTTTCAAGGACCTTCTGTGTAAGTTCAGGGAATCTTATTCGTTGTCCTAAGACAGATTGAACAAGCCGCAATTCATTTATATAGAAGTAGATATGGTTGAATTGTTCTGCCACCATCTTCTTAATCAATACGCCCGGCGTCCCCTCTTGTTGTAGACAAGCAAGCGATTTCACCTGAATATCAGCAAGCGGCTCAAGGACAGCGGCGTAGTATAAAGCTTCTTTGCTGGGGAAATATTGAAAAATGGTTCCAGGAGTCACTCCCACACTCTGCGCAATGATAGCCGTTGTGGTATTAGAATATCCACTTTCTGCGAACAGGACAACAGCTTCTTCTAGGATACGTTTACGCCGCTCCAGTCTTTTTTCTTCATTGATGGGTCTTGCCAAATGTATTCCCCTCTCTTTAAACTAAACTTTTATTAATTAAATGACTGATTATTTAATTAATAATATATCTTAAATTATGACTTATAGCAAGAGTGAATTTATCTTACTTACGAGCAGGAAGAACCTTAACAAATAAAAAACCAATATGCGCCTCCGGCTTGTTTTTATCAGGTTATTTTGGATGAATACATTGAAAGCTTTCGGACCGGGAAAGGCAGCAAGCTGGCAACATTTGCAGCCCGTTGTATAGAAAATGAGATCCTGATGCATTTACGTTCCCTGAAAAAACACGCAAAGACGTATCTCTCCGCGATCCTATAGGGACTGATAAGGAAGTCACGAATTGAAAAGCGCGCGCTGATGAAGTTGTACCATCGTAGTGGCGAGTCAAAATTTTCGTACGATGACTCTACTAGAAAATTTGTTTATACTTTAACTACTTAATAGTGAATGCAATGGATATGAGGTGGAACTAATGATTCTGGTAAGTTCGTGTTTAGCGGGCATGAAGGTACGATATAACGGGACGGATAGCCTGGATGTACATATTCAGAAGTTGGTAGAGGAAAAGAAAGCTTTGACGATCTGTCCTGAGCTTTTGGGGGGCTTTGTGACTCCGAGAGAGCCTGCTGAGATTGTTGGAGGGACAGGCGAGGATGTGCTGAACGGCACAGCCAAGGTGGTCGAGTTCTCAGGCAACGATGTTAGCGATATGTACATTAGAGGTGCGTACGAAGCCTTGAATATAGCCAGAGAGGTTAACGCAACACTTGTTGTTTTAAAAGAAAACAGCCCGTCCTGCGGATCAGCAGCAATATATAATGGGTCATTCGAAAATCGTAAAATAGCAGGTAACGGGGTAACCTCGGCTTTGTTAAAAAAGGAAGGCTTTAAGGTCATATCGGAAGAACAAATATCAGATATTTTCTTGGATTAGAATATGTAAGGGTAGATCAAGCGCCTTGCTAGCTTACAGGCTTATACCTGCGAGCGCAAGACGCTTGTTTGTGCTATGTGCCGCTATACGATTAGACATCACATTATTTAAGCTTTAATGCAAGAATTCCTAGGTATTCCTTGAGGGCTGTTCCGGTTGTAGACATGGCCCCAGCAGACGGCGAGAGCTTGCCAGCATACAGTGACAGCTTTTCACTTGCTAGATAGTCGGTAGGATAAGCTATGACCTGCATGCCTGCACGCTGAAATTCCAGTGCAGCACGTGGCATATGGAAAGCGGAGGTCACCAGAACAGGTCTAGTGAGTTGATGTTTTCCCAAAATTTGCGATGTATATACGGCATTTTGCTGTGTGTTCAAAGAACGGTTTTCGATCAGGATATCCTTTGCCGGAATACCGAGTCCTAGTAGCTGCCTTTGTGCAATATTCGCTTCATTACCACTGTCTCCAAACACTTGCCCGCCGGAGAAAAGAATGGGTAAGCCTGTTGCTTCGTGCAGTCGCGCCGCAGTGAGCAGTCGATTAGCCGCAGATCCTAGCAGATTGCCTTGTCCATTGATGTCGGGGGTTCCCTGTGTGGCTCCGCCCCCAAGTACGACAATGACATCGCCTTGAACGGTACGGGGTTGTGGGTACTGTTTTTCCAGGCTACTGATTAACAAATCTCCAGCCAGATTGGTCGAGGAAACATACAGCAGCAATGTGGCAAGAAGCAGTACGACCGCAGGTATACGTGCCCTTTTCCATAGCCAGATCACGAGCCCTGCCATCACGAGGATGAACAAACCGGGAGGGAGCACAAAGCTGTACAAAAATTTGATGATATAAATCAAGTGCAGACAACCTCCTATCCTTATAAGCTTTATAAGTCTTTTTGGTATATTGTAACATAGGCAAATGACTGGATTCCTCTGTCCGAAGACATACCTCGATGAACAAGCGGGCATGAAAGGTGGAGCTTTCCAATACATATTTTTTGTTTGATAAAGTTGTTCTGCAGGCGTAGTATATAAAGTCTAGTGATTTTTTTCATAGAGGAGCGATAGCGTCATGGGAGAGTTAACGACAGCCAAGCGGATGATGATGATCGCGCTACTGGTTGTATTGTGGGGCATTTCTTGGCCCATTTATAAAGTGGCATTGGAATTCACACCTCCATTGTTGTTTGCAGGGCTACGTACACTGCTGGGCGGTCTGCTATTAGGAGCAATTTTAGTACCGAGATGGAATCGCATTCGTTGGAAAGAAAATTGGCGGGTGTATGCTATTTCAGGTATTTTTAACGTGGTACTGTTTTATGGTCTGCAAACAGTGGGACTGATGTACGTCCCCTCCGGCTTGTTTTCTGTGCTGGTATATCTCCAGCCTGTGCTGGTCGGTATTTTTGCATGGATGTGGCTGGGAGAAGCGATGTCCAGACTCAAGGTGATTGGATTGATCATCGGATTTTTGGGCGTTGCAGCTGTCAGTGTGGGCGGATTTTCAGGGCATGTGGCTGTGGCAGGTGTAATCATCGCCATTATTACTGCCGTGAGCTGGGCATTGGGAACGGTATATGTGAAAAAGGTAAACCAGCGTGTCGATTCGCTGTGGCTGGTTGCATTTCAATGTACACTGGGAGGCATCGTGCTGACGGGAGCTGGAACGGTGACGGAAAGCTGGTCAGATATCGTATGGAATGTCCCGTATGTGTCAGGGCTGATATTCGGCACGGTGCTGGGAATTTCACTTTCCTGGTTGCTGTATTTCACGCTGGTCAATTCGGGGGATGCCAGTAAGGTCGCTTCCTATACGTTTTTGGTGCCTGTGATTTCAGTATTTGTCAGCTCGTTGGTGCTGGGCGAAGCGATTACGGCTTTCCTGCTTATCGGGTTGATCTTAATCGGGCTTAGCATTTATTTGGTTAATCGCAGAGTGAAAGTAGTACGACAAGCTTGAGCGTAGTAGTTGAAACAAAGAAATTGAAAGATAGAACTTGAAACAAAGTAACAACAAGGGACTCTTGCACAATAGCAGGGTCCCTTTTTATATGCCGACAGGTGACACAGTTAAGTGGGTTATGACATACCGAATTCGAGAGTTTAAGGGGTTTCCTCCCTGGGGAGTTGGTTAAAATTATGATATGGATGACAGCATACAACCAAGCTAAGAAGGGAGATGCGGGCGATGGCACGAAAATTATTGATTACAGGTGCGGCAGGTACAATTGGAAAAGTATTGTATGAAGGGCTACAAGCGGAAGGTAAATATGAAATAACCGCTGCTGATGTGAAGAACGATGAAGAGGCAGGGATTGTGGAAATGGATATACATGATGCTGCACGACTGGATGAGCTCACGCGTGGAGTGGATACGGTACTGCATTTTGCATGGATCAAGGATGAAGGGGATTTTCTCGGCAAAGTGCTGTCTGGCAATGTTAGCGGAGCCTACAAGTTGTATGAAGCTGCGGTGAAAAATGGGGTAAAGCGCATTGTTTTTGCCAGTTCCAATCATGCCACAGGGTTTTATAAAGTAGGCGAAAGTATAGATGTAGAAGATCCCTACCGACCAGACAGTTTTTATGGATTGAGTAAGTGCTACATTGAACTGTTGGGACGACTGTATGCCGATCAGGGCAAAATATCTTCAATGAATATCCGTATCGGAAATTTTCCTGGGGATGATTGGCCCCATTCTGAGCGTGCCGCTCATATTTGGATCTCCGAGCGCGATATGATCCGTCTGACCGTCTGCTGTATCGAAGCTCGTCCAGAGATAAGCTATCTTAATTTGTACGGTACGTCAGCCAATACGGATAATTATTATGACATTGGCTACTTGGAAGAACTAATCGGATATAAGCCGCAGGATAATGCCGCTGAGGTGCTGGAGCAGGCCAAGAAAATCGGATTTCGGGTGAAACAGGATGAAACCACTTTTCAGGGGGGACAAAAGGAATAGAGTAGATCGTTCAAATATGCTTTGTGAATGGGCTCAAGGCGTCGATCAGGCGCCTCATATTACATAAAACTTCACAAATATCCGAATTGTTCACTCCTCCGGACACTCCTTTGTTCATGAAGCATGAGAGGCTTCACTTTTTATTTTGAATGCGCTTACATAAAATACAGTTATACGGCGGCGGTGCTACAAACCTTGCTGTCGGCAACGTATACAGAGGGGAGTGACTCACATTGAATCAGCCTATGCCCAAAAATTCTGCAATGCTTGCAACGGATTCCCGCCTGAACGGTAAGAGGCTGGGAACGGGTAGAAAACACGGTTTTTTCTATGAACTGTTCCGCAATCGGGTATTATTTCTGATGTTGTTGCCCACTTTAATTTTTTTCTTCATTAACTCCTACATTCCTATGGTGGGTATTTATTATGCATTTACCCAGTTCGACTTCAATACCAGCCTGTTTGATGCCAAGTTCGTCGGACTCCAAAATTTTCGCTTTCTATGGCAATCCGGCACGCTGACAAAACTGACATTGAATACGGTCGGATACAACGCAGCGTTTATTTTACTCGGCAACGTGTTAGCGATTGTTCTCGCTATTTTGCTGAATGAGCTGCGAGGCCGCTACTTTAAAAAGATCGCTCAATCCGTGATGTTCCTGCCTTATTTTGTTTCTTTCGTTATTCTAAGTGTCATCGTGTATAACATATTTAATTATGATAATGGTTTTCTGAATACGCTGTTGCTGCAACTTGGTGGTGAACGCGTGGATGTATACAACAAACCATGGGTATGGATTTTCCTGATTATCCTGTTCTATTTATGGAAAAATCTCGGCTACAGTATGGTGATCTATCTGGCAGCAATTACAGGGATCAGTGACGAATATTATGAGGCAGCTAAAATGGATGGAGCTAATATTTTCCAACGAATCTGGTACATTACCGTTCCGATGCTTAAATCGACATTCGTTGTGCTGCTGTTGTTTGCACTTGGTAGTATTATGAAAGGACAATTTGATCTTTTCTATCAATTAATCGGCAACAATGGGGTGCTGTACAATACGACGGATATTTTGGACACTTATGTGTACCGTTCCTTGAAAGTGACTTTTGATGTGGGTATGGCTTCGGCAGCAGGCGTGTACCAATCCTTGTTCGGTTTTGTACTGATCATGACCGTGAACTACATCATCCGCAAGTTGAACGACGAATATGCCTTATTCTAGAAAGGAGGACCCAAACGGATGGCGATCAAAGAGGATGTATACACTCGAATTTTTAAAATCATCTCTTATGTGATTATCATTATTGCTTCCATTGCTTGTTTACTCCCGTTCCTACTTATTATTTCGGCTTCACTGACCAGTAATGAATCGATTATCAGGGATGGATATCACTTTATACCACAGCAATTCTCACTGGAAGGTTACCGGACGGTGTTCACCTTTCCTGAAGAGGTGTTAAGAGCGTACGGGGTGACAATTTTTACCACGGTTGTAGGCACGACATTGGGCCTGTTCCTGATGACGATGGCAGGATATGTGTTGGCACGCAAAGATTTTAAATACCGCAATGCGTTTTCATTCTATATATACTTTACGACGCTGTTCGGAGGCGGGTTGGTACCTTGGTACATTATGCTGACGAAGTATTTAGGATTGCTTGATACGTATACAGTGCTTATTTTCCCGGGATTGATGACTCCGTTTCTGATCATTTTAATGAAAAACTTCATTCGTTCTTCCATGCCGGAAGAACTGTTCGAGTCCGCTAAAATTGACGGCGCGGGTGATTTTAAAATTTACTATCGAATTGTGCTGCCTTTATCTACACCGGGGATTGCCACTGTGGGGCTGTTTCTGGCCTTGGCTTACTGGAATGACTGGTTCTCATCCTCACTCTTTATTAACGATCCGCATAAATACCAGTTGCAATATTATCTGTATAATGTAATTAACTCCATGCAATTTATCGCTCAAATGGGTGCAGGTACTGGTGTGTCTCTTTCCAATGATATGCCGACAGAATCGACCAAAATGGCAATGGCGATCGTGGTTACTGGACCCATTTTGCTGCTGTACCCGTTCATTCAGCGTTACTTTGTTAAGGGGCTGACCATAGGCGCGGTAAAAGGCTGAAGCGGCACTAAAAGGCTTTGATGGCATAACGTGCTGACGGTATGCCATCAAAGCAGCACTTTTTGTAAGCGTTTTAATAAACAGACTACCATTTCAAAGGGAGGATTCACATGACATTCACAAAGAAAAGAAAACAACGCATGTCCATCCTGATTGCAGTAATGGTCATCATGGCGCTATTAGCCGGATGTGGAGGCGGTAGCGGAAACAGCGCACAAAAAGCAAATGGAGAGGATGATAAATCCCAAAAAGTTCAGCTGCAATTTTATATGCTGGGGGATGCTCCTAAGGATCTGTCTACCATTGAGGCAGAGATTAATAAATTGGCGGAAAAGGATCTGAATGCCACCGTCAAATTTAACTATACGACGTGGACAGACTGGGATCAAAAATATAAGCTGTTATTGTCTTCGGGTCAGCCTATCGACCTGATATTCACTGCAGATTGGACGCAGTATCAGGCCTATGCTAAGAAGGGCGCATTCCTACCGCTAGACGATCTGCTGCCTAAGGCTGCACCTGCTTTGCAAAAATTTGTACCTCAGGACATGTGGGATGGAGTTAAAATCGGAGGCAAAATTTATACCGTGCCTGGCACGTATAAAGAGTATGTCACTAACGGTTTTGTATGGCGTGAGGATTTACGAGAGAAGTACAATTTGCCTAAACCGACAGATATCAAAAGTTACGAGGCTTATATGGATGGGATACGTCAGCATGAGCCAAATATGAAAACCGTATCTCTGAACAGCGATATCAAGGGAAATCTGCATGACCGATATACCGAATTAGTAACGAAGAGTGTAGGTGCCTTGCCTTATGGCATTGGCATTAAATATGAAAAACCAACAGAGGTTTATAAATATTGGGGCTCGGATGAACAAAAGGAAGAGCTGAACACTTACAAACGCTGGGCCGATAAAGGATTCATTCCCAAAAACGTATTAAACGTAAAAGATACGCTTCAGGATCAAGTGACTTCTGGCAAAGCAGCGAGTATTTTCGGTGACAATCCAACCCGGTTTAATGATATGGTCATTAAGCTCAAAGCATCTCACCCGGACTGGAAGCTCGAGTATTACCCATTCCCTTTGACGACAGGTTATGCAACTCCAGTGCATCCGATTCATAACGGCTTTGCAATTCCAAAAAGCAGCCCAAATCCGGCGCGCGCATTAGCTTTTTATGAAAAGCTTGTGACGGACAAACGCTATAACTTGCTCACGCAATATGGTATTGAAGGCAAAAACTATGAAGTCAAAGATGGTTACTATCATATGATTGGTAGCGGCAGTTCTAATGGATTTTCACGCGAAGGTATGAACAGTTGGGCTTGGCGTAACCCGGAATATATGCTGTTTGATTCAGGCTTTGACCGTGTGAAGAAGATATTTGCTGAGCTGGATAAAATCCAGAAGCCTGACCTGTTTACCGGTTTTGCAGAGGACTACACAACCTACCAAGCTGAAAAAGCGGCTCTAGAACAGGTGGAGAAGCAATATCTGTATCCGCTCCAAGCTGGGCTGATCGACAATGTAGATCAAGGCTTGCAGACCTTCTTGCAAAAGGCAAATCAAGCTGGTTTGGAGAAAATCCAAACTGAATATACAAAACAATGGGAAGCTTACGTAAAGGAGAAGGGTATTAAATAAAACATAAAGATTTATGATAAAGAAGAAAAGCAAGTCTCCAGAAAGTTGGAGGCTTGCTTTTTTAATATCAGTTTATGTTTTTTGGAGCAATGTTCCGTTATCAGAGCTGTCGTGTAGAGCAGTCTACTTATTGCGCATTTGCTTTAGAACGGCGAAAATCTGTCGGTGTTACGCCCAAGCTACGTTTGAACATGCGATGGAAATAAGAGCTGCTCGCAAATCCGGTTTGTTCTGCTACGTCAGCCACAGACCAGTCGGTCTGTTCCAGCAGCTCACAGGCCTTGCGAATACGGAGTTGTTGGATGACGTCCACGATAGTAGACATGGTCTGCTGCTTATATAGCCTGCTGACATAGATCGGCGACATATCCAGCTCTTCCGCAATCTGATTGAGACAAAAATTCGGATCCGTATAGGCTTGCTCTATTCGTTCATTGATTTGCCGCACCAATCGTTCCTGCTTCGTGTTTCGTTTTTCCGATAGACTGGAGCGAATATGATCAAAGACCAATTGATAATGATCAATAAGATTCTCAGCGGTCTCTAACCGATCTGCGGATGGTAATTCAGGTTTAGTTTCTATAGCAAATCCATTGAGCTCACTGATATGCCGAACAGCATTATTCACACTCATGATAAGCCGGGATATTGCCACTTGAACAGAGGAAAACGGATATTTTTCCATATGCATCAACAATTCTTTGAAGATACTGTGTGCATCCTCCGTATGACCAGACAGCAGCGTATCCAGCATTTTTTTCTCTTTATCGGCTGGATATACGTAAGTATTTTGGATATCCTCGTCTGTAGTGTTTTGCGCATTAATAATGCAGCCATGCCCCTGAAAAAATCGGTGCATAGATGCGTCTTGTACCTGGCGGTACAGCAAATGCAGCCGTTCTGGTTGACTCGTGATGGCACTGTAAGTCAGTGAAACGCTCAGCTTCAAATATTCAAAGCAAGCTTCACGTATTTGGCGTAATAAGGTTTCTAGCAGTACAGTGTCTGTATGCTCTGCGGGATCGAGAATGTTAAGCATCAGCAGTACACTGTCCTCATCCATATCAACGGTCTCCACCCGGTACGTTTGTCCGCATATTTCAGAAGCAATGTTCATGATTGCAAACTTATAGGGCAGCAGATCAGGTCCACGTTCGCTTTGCCATCGGGTATATTCATCTATGCGCAGCAGCACAAGGCGGTAGTCTTTGTCGAACTGGAACGTAATCCCAAGCTCGCGTAATCGTTCCGGTTCTTCACCGGCAGGAGGATTTTGGATTCCTCGGATCACATTCCGTAAAATGTTTTGCCGGATCGTGTACATGCTGTTTCGTTTCTCCGATTCCAGTGAATTCATATGCACAACAATTTGGCCAATAGGCGTATACAGCATTTTGGATAGCAGCCACGAAGCCACGAATCCTGCCAATGCAATGATGGCGGCTATCAGTAACATCGCATTACGAATAACACTCGCCATTTTGATAACGCTTTCATATGGTGTGACACTAATATACTGCCAACCTAGTCCGTCCGGGGAGGTGTAGGAAATGAGTGATCTTTTACCATGAAAGTCTTCTACAAAATAGCCTGTTTCTTGTTTTTTGACTCTCGTGTGCAACCATAGCTGCTCTTTTTCGTTCAAAGTTTCGTCTGTCAATGTTGTACCAGACAACAGTCTGCCCTGATCGTCTAAAATATAAGCGGTCCCGCCTGAGATTGGATTCGCCGACATTTCCTTGTTCATCCAGGCCGCCGACACATTCACAATCACAGCCGAATTTATCGCTTCGTTCGAGTTAATTGCGTCATAACATAAATACGTATAGGCTGCGATATCTGGGCTTGCTTGCTCTACTCCAGCTCCAGAGTCTGATGCCGACAGCAGCGGATACGTGCGTGGAATAGGCGTAAAGGGTTTATAGTCCTGATAATGATCCAGCACGCGAATGATATCTGTATCAGCCAGTTCATGTTTGCTGAATAACCCGTTTTGACCTTGTGAGGACGCAATGTAGAAGGTGCCGCTTTTAGGGTTAAACACGTAGATGGATTCGATATACGGCATGGAGTTAAGATAATTGTTCAATTCAGTCATGGCAGCGGTTACATCATATACATTAGGTTTTGGATAATACAACAACTTGGACAGGGTACTGCTGCGATACATTTGAAATGCCAAAGATTGAGCAATAGACGTCATGTTAATAACTTCTTTGCTTCTCAACGTCAAGCTGTTGTGATTGGCCTCGAATGCCTGCTCCTTTTCCACGCGAATATAGTAAAAATAATACACAGTGGTGGATACCAGCAACGTTAGCGTAATACATAACGTAATGCTGACCAGCAATTTGCTGTGAAGCTTGTGATGCTTTTTGAAATTGCTCATATGAACAGGCCTCCTGTCTGTGTGCGCGTAGCTGTAAAGTACACCCTATTTATGTATTCATTATACGTGTGATCTTGTGAACAGGACAGTGAACAAACCGATTCTTTGTGAAAAATAATGATATTTTCGTAAAAAGGCCAGGAACACTTATACGCATTGGATTGCGTCGGTTCCCGGCCGGGTTTGTGTATTCAAATAAAAGAAGGAAAGATGACGGTACTGCAATTAGTCAGGAAATTGAACGTTACCATTAACGATATAGGCTCCGCCTGTACCATTTTCCGCTAGAGCTGGGATTGTGTCGTTTAGCACGACACCGCGAATGTCCGTAATCCGTATTTTCAGAGGTTGTTTTCCTAAGTTAGTACCTAGAAAGTGGTTGTAATCCTGTTTTTCGAGATTGAGCCATTGTCCGTTTTGTTGGACTTCCATCTTCAAGACCGGATATTTATGATTGCGTACTTGAATGGCTGCCCACCATTGGCTGCTGCCTTCTTTAATGCGGTAGGAGACATTGCCGTTAACCGGAGCTTTGACAACTTTCCACGAAATATTAATTTTTCCGTCTATTTGATTGCCAATCAGGTTGAACGCGTTTGGGGACAGATCGAGCGCGCCACTTGGACCTTCAGGGTAAAGATCAGTTACATATACGGTTGTTTTCCCTTTGGGACCTTGAACTTCCAAATAGGCTCCAGCTAATGCAGCTTTGATTCCGTTATAATTCAGTTGTGTGCGGTTAAGCGCTGTAATTTTGGCATCCGAAGGGATGGGATCAAGCAGTAATGCCCCTCCAGAGTAACCTGATCCTGTATATGTGGCGTACCCCGTGTATGTATCATTCCAAGCAGCTGAAGCGGGAAGGGCGAATAATACAAGACTTAGCAACGATGTTAGACCGATGGTTTTGAACTTTCGGAACGTCGATATTTTTTGCATAACATTTCCTCCTTATTCATTTAATAGATTCATATAGTAAATATAAACACTATATTACCTAATATTTCAAATTGTACAATAGGACTTTGAGGCAAAAAGAAAATATTGAAGATGTTTGTCAACATACTCATAGGCCATATGGCGTGTTTTTTAAGAAATGGTTGTACAGATAAAGAATAAGGGGAGGATTAAGTAATGAGGACGAAACTAGGACTTTTGGATGAAGTCTTTTAAATAGAATAAGCGAACTATTGTTCTCCTTTTGTTTGTCGTATACAATCGAATCATGCTGATTCAAATGGAGTGATGTTGAACTCTGTTGTATGCTGCAACGAAAGGATGTTTTGCACCATGATGGGAAGAGCCCATTTGATTATTGGAACCGGGGTCTCCCTGTCGGTATTAGCTTTAAGTGGATACGAAGTGACCCCGGCTGCCGTGGCAGCTGCTGTGGTCGGTTCACTGTTGCCGGATATTGACGAGCCTAACTCCATGCTCGTGAGCCGTGCGCTGCCAACCAAAATGCTTAGGCTTATACAGCTTCTAATGATTGGGGCTGCTGGTTGGGTATTTTTCACCCGTTTGGCTCCACCGCCATGGAATCTTGTTCTGGCTTTGCTGATGATCAGTGCTTCTTTTATGCCTTCACGATCCATGCGCAAGGTTATTATCTTTCTAATTGGTATCGGCCTAGCCTGGTATGGAGAACCATATGCACCGTGGAATTATATCGCCGGGTGTCTGCTGATCATTTGTACGTTAGTCCCACACCGGGGGTTGACACATACGGTATACGGGACAGTCGCATGGACTGCGTTGCTTTATGGTACGACACGTTTGCACGGTGACAGCATATGGCTGGCTGGAGGTCTAGCGTACTTGCTGCATTTACTGGCAGATTCCTTGACGAATAATGGAATCAAACCTTTGCCGCCGTTCAAATGGAAGCTGCGATTTAAATTGATGAGTACCGGAACCCGGAAGGGAGCTAAGATAGAAAACGTCTGTATTGCTTTAACTACTGTACTTGTAGTGATTGCTTTGCTTCGTTATAAGCATTTGATTTGATATATTCTATCTTTTGTTTCTATTAAATTAAAAAAACAGTCAAAGCACGTTGTACGTGTCTTGACTGTTTTTTTATAGATTGCGATTCTCTGTTACAACTTAGGCTCGTTCAATAATGGTATTCAGCGTTGTACGATCCAGATTTTGAACCAGCTTGATGATCAGCTCTTTGGCTGCATCATAATCATCAGTGTGAATAATGGACGAGGAAGTATGGATGTATCGTCCACAGATGCCTATGACAGTGGATGGCACGCCAATTCCGCTCAAGTGCACTTGACCTGCATCGGTTCCCCCTGTGGAAATGAAATATTGATACTTGATTTTGTGAGTTTCCGCCATGTCTTGCACGTATTCCACAATCCCTCGATGTGTAATCATACCTGGATCAAATACCCGCAGCAGTGCGCCTTTACCGAGGTGCCCGTAAGCATTCGGGTCGCCGCCCATATCGTTGGCTGCACTGCAATCCAGTGCAAAGAATATATCCGGCTGAATCAGATTGGCCGCTGTGCGTGCACCACGCAGTCCCACTTCTTCTTGAACAGTGGCCCCCGCATACAATGTATTGGGAAGCTTGTCTTTTTCTTTATGTAATGCTTCAAGCAGTTCAATAGCCAAGCCTACACCGTAGCGGTTATCCCATGCTTTAGCCATGATTTTTTTAGGATTTGCCAGTGGAGTGAAATCACAGATCGGCGCAATGGCCGTTCCTGGTACGATCCCCAGATCTTGCGCTTCTTGTCTGCTGTCTACGCCGATATCCAGATACATATGCTTGATGTCCATAGGTTTGCTGCGTTGTGATTCATCCAGCAAATGAGGCGAGACAGAGCCAACTACACCGATAACTGGGCCTTTTGGAGTCAATACTTGAAGACGTTGTGACATAATGGCTTGGCTCCACCAGCCTCCAACCGGCTGAAAACGAATCATTCCAGTTTCCGTAATACCATTCACGATAAAACCGACTTCATCCAGATGGCCTGCCACCATTACACGTGGTCCACTCTCTTGACCGCGTAGCACCCCAAAAAGACTGCCCAATCGATCTTGCACGATTTCATCGGTATAACCGGATATCCGTTCTTTGACCCATGCCCGCAACTCACGCTCATGTCCAGGAATGGAAGGAAACTCCGTTAAGGTTTTAAACAATTCCAATGTTTTTGATTCCATGATGTATACCTCACTCCTTATTAATTAACCAGTGGTCGTCATGTATTCAGTATGAATGGATTTGTATCGAATGTCCACGATATCATTTTCCTGACATAACATTTCTCCAAAAAGCTCATAATGAAAAAGACCCAAGCAATTCGAACCGCCAAGCGCGAAAACTTACAGATAAGGGGTGGTGAATGATGCCAGCTAAATCCGGGCAGCGCGGTTTTCGTACTAATACGTCGCCGCTGTCCATAAATGAGAAGGACTATCAGAATATTTCACAAAAGCATGAACCCTCGAGAAAAGTATTTGCCAATTGTGTGCGCGCTTTTCTGGTTGGAGGCGGGATATGTGTGATTGGACAGGCGATTCAAGAGGCTTTTATGGCAGGAATGCACATATCAGCCAAGGAGGCCGCCCCGCCGACCTCATCGATGATGATCTTGCTGGCGGTCATATTAACCTGTATCGGGGTTTACGATAAGGTTGCTCAATGGGCAGGAGCAGGAACCGCTGTGCCCATTACAGGCTTTGCTAACTCGATGTGTTCGGCTGCATTGGAATATCGTTCCGAGGGACTGGTGCTCGGAGTAGGCGCCAATATGTTCAAACTTGCAGGCTCGGTTGTCGTATTCGGGGTGGTGGCTGCATTTATCGTAGGCGTTATATATGCCATCCTTGGTGTGGGAGGCAATCACTTATGAGAAGACAGGGCGGACAAACCTGGAAGTTTGAATCGAGACCGCGCATTATTGGAAGTGCCACTGTTGTGGGCCCGGATGAAGGAGAAGGGCCGTTGTCCACAGATTTTGATTATATTTATGACAATATAGAAATCAACGAGAAAACGTGGGAAAAAGCAGAACGTAGATTGATTGAGCATTCTACAGAGCTGGCGTTAATTAATGCCAATTTGAACAAAGAAGAAGTGCAGTTTTTTATTAGTGGTGATCTGATGAATCAGATTATCAGTAGCTCCTTTTCGGCTAGCAAGCTGGCTATTCCCTATTTGGGTGTTTTTGGAGCCTGTTCAACATCAATGGAAAGCTTAGCCTTAGCCGCACTTATTGTGGACTCAGAGGCCGGTGACTACGTGATGGCGGGTACGACCAGTCATAACTGTACTGTAGAAAAACAATTCCGCTATCCTAATGAATACGGATCACAGAAGCCCCCTACGGCTCAGTATACTGTTACCGGTTCCGGCGCCGCAATTGTAGGACATGCCAAGTCAGGGACGGTGGTGGATTGTGCTACCATTGGACGTGTAATGGACATGGGCATTAAAGACCCTTTTAATATGGGTGGAGCCATGGCTCCCGCGGCTGCGGATACGCTGTTGTCTCATTTTCGAGACACTGGCCGTGACCCTGGTTACTATGATCTCATTGTAACGGGCGATTTAGCCTCAGTGGGGCTACCAATTGCCAAGGAGTTGCTCAAAAAAGATGGGTTCGATATGAATCAGACGGAATTTAATGATTGCGGTTTACTGATTTACGACATCAATAAGCAAAAGAAAGTCATTGCAGGAGGCAGTGGTTGTGGCTGCTCGGCTGTTGTAACCTACGGGCATTTGTTGAAGCGGATCGAAAAAGGAGAGCTGCAAAAGGTACTGGTCGTGGCGACCGGAGCGTTATTATCTCCTTTGACTACACAGCAGGGTGAAAGCATTCCTTGTGTTGCCCATGCTGTAGCTTTTGAAGCGGGAGGAACAGTATGATATTTCTATGGGCTTTTTTAGTGGGTGGTGCCATTTGTGTCGTGGGCCAGTTGATGATGGATGTGTTCAAAATGACGCCGGCACATACGATGAGTACGTTGGTGGTTGCAGGTGCAATTGCTGATGCTGTTGGGATATACGATCCGCTTATTAAATTTGCAGGAGCGGGTGCGACCATTCCAATTACCAGTTTTGGTAACTCACTTGTACACGGCGCATTAACCGAATTGGAGAAGGACGGATGGCTGGGTGTCATTACAGGGATCTTTAGTCTGACAAGTGCAGGAATTTCCTCTGCGATTATTTTCTCTTTTCTGGCATGCTTGTTTGTTCGTCCAAAAGGAAGCATATAAAAGACGCGTACTATAGAGTTGACATAAAAATAAATGATTATATACATGTGCCCTTCGGATCTAATGACCGAAGGGTTTTTAATTGTTCTGCACATGAAAGATCGAAAGAAGGATAGAGTTTGAATCATACGGGCAGGGGGTTAAGTGTACTCTGTGCCCACCTTCATGTACAATAATAGGAAACATGTTGCTATCTAGGAGGTTTACAGAGCTATGCCCGTACGTCAAGAATCTGTGCAGATTGTATCTGCAATCCGTTCTAATCTGGAATCATGTATATTAGGTAAATCCTTTGAAATAAAATTACTGCTTACGGCTATGCTGGCGGGTGGACACATTCTGATCGAGGACGTTCCGGGTACGGGGAAAACGCAAATGATCAAGGCTCTTGCCAAATCCATGCGCGGTGATTACCGCCGTGTTCAATGTAATCCTGATATTCTCCCGAGTGATATTACAGGGGTATCCATATTTCATCCACGGGACGAGCGTTTTTATTTCCGTCCGGGTCCTGTGATGACTAATATTTTGCTGGCGGACGAAATTAACCGAGCGACGACGAAAACCCAGTCGGCTCTGCTGGAGGTTATGGAGGAACGCAGTGTGACAGTGGATGGGGACACTCATATGTTGCCTCATCCTTTTATGCTGTGTGCGACACAAAATCCGATTGATTTTGAAGGCACTTATATGCTGCCGGAAGCACAGTTAGATCGTTTTATGCTCAAAATCAGCTTGGGTTATCCTGACATGGAGACGGAGCGAAACATGCTGCTTCATCATCAGGCAGGCCAGCCAGCAGACCGTCTGGAGGCTGTAGCTCATATGGAGCAGATTGCTGACATCCAGCAGGAAATTAGAGGGATTTATATGGACGAAGCAGTGACGTCCTATTTACTTGATATCGTTCGTGCGACAAGAGAACATCCATCCGTGCTGCTGGGAGCTAGCCCCCGGGCGGCGCTTGCTTTTGTAATGGCTGCGAAGGCATACGCTTTTCTGGACAACCGTGACTATGTGCTGCCTGATGATGTGAAGGCGCTGGCACCTTATGTGCTAACGCATCGTTTGTTGCTGCGTCCCGAGGCGCGTCTGGACAGTTCCAGTGCCCAGTCCGTGCTGCAGGCTGTCCTTCGGCAGGTTCATGTACCCGTACGAATGGAGCGTCCTTAGGGAATGAATATGGTCAAAAGGAAGCGCAGGCTTCCACGGCTGTCAGGCCGCATCTGGCTTCTGGTGGTCATATGGGTGGTGTGCCTGCTATATTTGTTGTTTCAGGGCGGCAAGACGTCGGTCATGCTGTTGTCTATGGTTACGCTGTTAATCGTTTATTTATGTATCGTTGGTCTGAGCGGAGTTCGCCGTGTGCAAGGCTCCCGGCAGCTTTCGCAAGGCTCGCAGTTTGGAGAAATGCTGCATGCGGGAGATCAGGTGCATGTAAAGCTGAGCCTTAGTATACCTGGTTTTCTTCCGTTACCCTATGTCATTGTCCGTGAGGTCCTCAAGCGACATACAGGTGAATCCTGGTCGTTTGAGGACAGTGTCATTCCCAGTCTAAAAGGGGGCGGTCAGCTTACATTTCAGACTCCTGCTTTAGAGCGAGGAAGCTATCACTTTGAGGATACGGAATGTGTGAGTGAGGACATCTTCGGTCTGTTGGAGCACAAAGGCAGCTTGAACGCACGCGGTGAATTTCGGGTGCTGCCCCGAACGGTATTCATTCCATATTGGCAGATGAATGACCGTCGCTCAAGGATGTCTGGACCGCAGACCGTTCAAACTCGAACGCGGCGTGAAACGACACAAATTAACGGTGTACGGGATTATGTATATGGAGATCGGTTTTCGCGCATCCACTGGAATGCGACGGCGCGTACAGGTAGCTGGAAATCCAAGGAATTTGAGCATGAGACCGTTCCTAAAACGATGCTTGTGCTGGACGTACACAAGAAGCATTATGTAAACGCCGAACAGTTTGAGCTAGCTGTATCCTCTACCGCTTCATTGCTGGAATATGGTGGACGGGAGCGAATGGGGGTTGGATTGTGCACAGCTGGAGAGAAAGGTACCGTCTTTCAGCCAAGTGAGCAGACAATGGAACGACAACGAATGATGCATCACTTGGTAGACATACACACAACTTCACAAGGTAACTTGAAATCCGCTGTAGAAAGCAGTGTACGCCAGTTTCCGCAAGGCTGTTATTTTATACTGATTAGTCCGCTCAAGGATTATCAGGCGATGGAGCTTCTTCGCTGGGCCGATACCCGGGGGATGACTCCGTGCCAAGTCTATATCGGAGAAGGTTCTGCTGAGGGAGAAGCTGAAGAATGGATGAGCATGCTTCGTGCAAGAGGAATCAAGGGCTACGATGTTGAGAGCCTTGAGGAGCTCCCGGCTGTAATGGGGGGAGGGACACTATGAAGAGCTGGTTACAATCGTTAAAGGGTTCCTGGGCCCCCGCTTTTACATTTTTATGGATTATTATTATTGCCATGCAATGGGTTTCTTTTGCTTCCGAATTATGGCTGGAAGAGACAAGAGCACTTGTACTGATGACCATTACGATGCTGGCTCTGGTGAAGATTGTACTACCATTTCGTCCTTGGATTGAATTTATTGTTAAGGCGGCGGCGCTGTTTTTTATTTTGTATCGGACATTGGTGTCTTACTCCATCATTATCCCCTTCGGAGGGGTAGCCAATCGCCTGGACCAATTTATATCCAATATGTCTCCTTATATTTGGTTTTCCCTTATCGCTTGGCTAGTTATTGAAATGGTGCCGCTCATCGTTACAACGAAGCAGCGGATTCTTGTTTTTGTGGGTATTAATATTGCCGCGCTGGCAGTGCTTGATTCCTTCACGCCAACTGTGCTGTGGGAGGAGGTTGCTTGGATCGTCTTTGCTGGTATGGGTTGGCTAGTGACACAGCATTTGCAGTATTTTCGGCAGCATTATCCTCAGGGATGGAAGCATATTCGGCGCTATCCGTATAAAATAGCAGCCAATATTGCGGTCATTTTTGCGCTCATTATTATGGCTGGTGTGAATATGCCCGAGGTACAGCCAGCTTTGACGGATCCCTATACAGCGTGGACCCAGAGGGATAGCTCAACCACCGCTGGGATCAGCAATGGATCTGGGGCACTGAATCAGCGGATGAACACCGCATCGGGTTATAGTCGCCAGGATAATCGGTTGGGTGGAGGTTTTAATTTTGATTATTCTCCTGTCATGACCATCACGACCACTCAGCGAAGCTATTGGCGGGGGGAAACGAAACGAACCTATTCTGGTACAGGCTGGAGTGACGGGGGCAACGATGATCAAACGCTAAATGATGTGCCAATGACCGCAGAGCTTGAAAACACACAAGAAACGCGGCATTCGACTGAGCAGGTCGTTCAGACCATTACGATGCAAAACGACCAAAGCTATCCTGTTCTATTTGGCGCTTATTCGGTGCAGCGTGTTCAATCGGTGGACAGAGATTCACGGGCAGATGGGTTACGTTGGAACCCGGAACAGGCGGAACTGCTTTGGAATCCATCCTCCCGAAGAACTGCTTATCCTAAAACGTATACTCTGGTATCGCATGTCCCTGTGATCCCTGAGAAAGAGCTACGCACAAAAACTTTTAATGAGTTGTACGGAAAAAATAAACAGGAAGCCTATCTACAAATTCCAGATGAGTTGCCACAGCGGGTTCGTGATTTGGCTCAGAACGTAACGTCAACGGCGAAAACGCCGTATGAAAAAGTCGGATTACTACAGCAGTATTTGCAGCAAAATTATGCATATACGAACAATCCGGACCTCTCACGGAAAAGAAGCAGAGATTTTGTGGATGCCTTTCTGTTTGAGATTCGGGAGGGCTATTGCGATTATTATTCCACCTCATTAGTCATGATGGCTCGCTCTGTTGGGGTTCCAGCCCGCTGGGTTAAAGGGTATGCACCTGGTCAGCAGACGTTTTCAGATGATGCAACAACGGGCGAAAGTGACGAAAATATGTCCTCTTACTCCGTGACAAATGCGGATGCTCATTCCTGGGCGGAAGTATATTTAGGTGAATACGGTTGGGTCCCTGTAGAAGCTACGCCTGGCTTTGATATGCCACTGCTTACGGAACAGGAGGATTCAAAGACTCCAGAAGCCCCTGAGGTTAAAGATCAGCCTGAACCAGAACAGCCTGAGCAGACCCCGCAGACTAATCCGGAGGAAGGTTTAAAAATTCATCCTGTAATTATAGGTTCTGCTGCTACAGTTCTGCTGCTGTGGGCTGCTTATATCGTCTGGCGTAATCGGGCAGACATTCACTTTTACCTGCTGCGTTTACGCAGAGGTAAGCCGCTGACTCCGGATGAAAAGGTGGTCGTCGAAACTGAGCACTGGTTAAGGTACATGCGAAGAAAGGGATTTGTCCGCGCCAGTCACGAGACGCTGAGGGAATCAGTTAATAGATGGTCGCTAGAAGTACCGGAACACGCTTCAATTTTACATCAGCTGCTTGGCCGATTTGAACAAGCGCGTTATAGTCCCTCATCTGTAACCGCAGAAGATTGGCATATGGTTCGCCAGCAGGCATCTCTGTTACACAAAGAAGGATGGATAAAACGATGGGCTGGACGAAAAGCTGCGACGGATCAGAAGGATCAAGACTAGTCTATTTTTGATTAGGTCCAAACGCCGTCTAATTTAATCTTAAGCTATATATTTAGTGAAAAAGCTGTCCGTTTGTTGCGGATAGCTTTTTACTAAGCCATAGTAATATGGTATAGTTTGTCGTATGAAACTGAGGTGACCGACGTTGTTTGAAATGCTGATGCCCAAATTACGGGTGAATACCGTCTTTGATATTGATCTTGAAGGCTTGTATGCTCAAGGATATCGCGGCATTATTACGGATCTAGATAACACGCTGGTCGGTGCAAAAGCGCCGAATGCGACTCCCGAGCTGGTGGCCTGGTTTGAGAAGGTCAAACAGGCGGGTTTTAAGCTTGTCATCGTGTCTAACAACAATATGGACCGTGTATCCGTGTTTGCTACGCCTTTGGACATTGAATTTATACATGCCGCACGGAAGCCCTCCAACTCGTCTTTTCGTAGAGCCATCCGTATGATGGGGCTGACTCCGGAAGAGACTATTATGGTCGGGGACCAAATGTTGACGGACGTATTGGGAGGCAACCGACTGGGATTGCATACGGTGTTGGTGCTACCGATATCCATTCATGATGAAGGAGTCATGACCCGATTTAATCGGCGGTTGGAGCGAATCGCGCTCACAAGGTTACGTAAGAAAGGCTTATGGCTTGAGGAGGAAAAGAAGAATGACTGAAAGACCTGACGGCGGCACTGCCGTCAAATGTAGTGGTTGCGGTATCACCGTGCAGACCACTAGCCCGGAGCTTCCGGGATATATTCCTGAAAAATTGCTTACTCGCGAACCTGTCATCTGTCAGCGTTGCTTCCGGATCAAAAACTATAATGAGACGTCTTCAGTTACGGTGGATCAAGATGAGTTCTTGAAGCTGCTCAGCCAGATTGGCGACAAAGATGCGCTCGTTATCCACATTGTAGATATTTTTGATTTTGAAGGTAGCTTGATTTCCGGTTTGCAACGCTTTGTAGGCTCCAATCCAGTTATACTGGCTGTGAACAAGACCGATTTGCTGCCTAAGGTAACGAATTGGAACAAGGTACGTAACTGGGTACAAAAGCAAGCGAAGGAGCAAGGACTTCGCACGGAAGAAATCGTACTGTGCTCAGCTAAAAAAAATCAGGGCTTTGACCGTCTGTTGGATGTGATATCTGAGCTCCGTGGTAACCGCGATGTATATGTAGTCGGAGCGACAAATGTGGGTAAATCGACGCTTATTAACCGCTTGATTCGTGATTATAGCGATATGGAGCAGGAACTCACAACGTCCCGTTACCCGGGAACTACACTCGATATGGTGAATATTCCGCTCGACGACGGCAAGCACATTATTGATACTCCGGGTATTGTATACCCTTGGCGATTCAGTGAAATCGTCTCCCGCCAGGACTTGAGCGCTATTATGCCAGACAAGCCGCTGAAGCCTGCTGCATATCAGCTTGATGCCGGACAAACATTGTTTTTCGGCGGTATGGCCCGATTTGATTTTGTGGAGGGTCAGCACCAATCATTTACCTGCTACATTAACGGTGGTCTTAAGATACATCGCACGAAGCTGGAGCGAGCTGATCAGTTGTTCGCTGATCATGCCGGGGAATTGTTATCTCCGCCAACACGCGATCAATTGGCAGAGATGCCGGAATGGACAAGACATGAGTTCCGCGTTCCACGCAAATCTCCATCGGACATCTACATTTCCGGTTTGGGATGGATCAGGGTAAATAGCGAGAACGGAGCTCTGATTGCGGTTCATGCTCCTCGGGGAGTCCGTGTGCTTTTGCGGCCTGCGTTGATATAACGTTGCTGTAACCATGTTATAGGGCGGCAAGGAACAGGTACTGGTTCCTGCCGCCATTCATGTATTTGTGCAGCCTAATATTTTGCAATATGGGGGAGAACAACGATGAACAGCGGGGAGTCTGAAGCGACCGAACAAGGTCTTGTACTATTGGGCGTATTGGGTGATCCGATCAAGCACTCCAAATCGCCTCTTATGCATAAAATAGCTTTACAGGCAGCGGGGATTGAAGGAGATTTTGTACCTCTTCATGTCAAACCGGATCAGCTGGAAGATGCCATGAAGGGGATTCGCGCTTTGCATTTCCGCGGAGTCAATGTGACGATTCCCCATAAAGTTGAGGTTATGAAATATCTGGATGAGATTGATGAAGGGGCCAGACTCATTGGCGCTGTCAATACGATAGTGAATGACAATGGACGTCTTAAGGGCTATAACACGGACGGAATTGGCTACGTACGTTCCCTCAAAGAAGAGACTTCTGTCGAGTTGAAGGGCGCAAGAATTGCTGTTCTTGGAGCCGGAGGGGCTGCTCGTGGTGTGATTCATGCTCTGTTGGAGGAGCAACCGGAATCGGTTATTATTTTGAACCGAACACGTGACAAAGCTGAGCAACTGGCATTAGAGTGGACGACGGAAGCGATCCCAGTGAGGGGTTATTCCAACGAAGATGCCAAGAGCGTGCTAGCCACAGTGAATGTGTTGATTAACACAACCTCGGTGGGAATGTCTCCTTTAGCGGATGAGCTTCCACTGGAAACGAGCTTGATTCCGGAGGGAATCATTGTGAGTGATTTGATCTACAACCCGCTGGAAACGAGACTTTTACGGGAAAGCCGTGAACAGCGCGGCTGTACTGTACATGGAGGCTTGGGCATGTTCGTGTATCAGGGGGCTGTGGCTTTTGAGTATTTTACAGGGGTTGTCCCTGCTGTAGAGCAAATGAGAGCGGCTGTGCTGAGTAGCCTGTCGTAAGTAAGATTGTACATTAAAATTATGGAAATGCTGCATTGCATATGTGGCGACGAAGGGGTTAAATATACATGTTAACAGGTAAACAAAAAAGATATTTGCGTTCAATGGCGCATCATTTGGACCCGGTTTTTCAAGTAGGTAAAAACGGTACGAATGAGCATCTTATGCGTCACATCAACGATGCGATTGAAAAGCGTGAGCTGATGAAAGTGCAAATTTTGAACAACTGTTTGGACGACAAGCATGAAATTGCGGAAGAACTGGCCGCGGAGACAGGTTCTGAGCTTGTACAGATCATCGGGAGCACTATTATTTTGTACAAAGAATCCCGTGATCATAAGGAAATCGAGTTGCCTAGAGGATAACACGCGGGGAGAAAATTATGAAAATCGGTATTATGGGTGGTACATTTGACCCGATTCATATTGGACATCTGCTGGCTGGAGAAGCGGCAAGAGATGCCTATGGGCTGGATCAAGTATGGTTTATGCCTTCTCATATTCCTCCGCACAAGCATCAGGCGGGGGCGAGCGGTAAGGAACGTCTGGAGATGACGAGTGAAGCGGTGGCAAGTCATCCTGCTTTTGAAGTGCTGGATATTGAAGTGCTTCGCGGGGGAGTATCCTATACCATTGACACGATCAAGGAGCTTCAGGAGTTGCACTCTGCTGTGGATTTTTATTTTATTATTGGTGCGGATATGGTGAATTACTTGCCTCATTGGCAGGGAATTGAGGAACTGGCGCAGCGGATTTGTTTTATTGGTGTTCGGCGCCCAGGGTTCCAGCTGGCGTTGGATGAGTTGCCGCATTATTTGCAGGACAAGGTACTGCTGGCGGATATGCCAGTGGTGGACATTTCGTCGACGGATATTCGAGAGCGTGCTGCGGAAGGGCGCACTATCCGTTATCTTGTGCCAGATCGTGTGCATGACTATATTACAAGGGGCGGTTTGTATGAAGTACAGCCGTGAGCAATTAATGGAAGCCGTATCTGGTCAAATGCCTGAAAAGCGCTGGAAGCACACACTAGGTGTTATGCATACCTCAGTGGAGCTTGCGCAGCGCTATGGAGCAAACCCGGATAAGGCTGAATTGGCGGCTATTTTGCATGATGTAGCAAAATATTGGCCTGTCCAGCAGATGGAAGAGGTGATTCGCAGTCATCCCGAATGTGATCAGGAGCTTTTGGAACATGACAAGCAGCTCTGGCATTCAGAGGTAGGATACTGCGTTGCAGCAAGAGATTACGGAGTGGATGATCCGGAAATAAGGAATGCGATTCGCTGGCATACGTCAGGACGCGTAGGTATGAGCCTGCTGGATAAAGTCGTGTGTCTCGCTGATTACATCGAACCGGGACGGGATTTTCCGGGGGTTGAGCATATCCGTAAACAGGCAAAGAAAAGCTTGGAGCAGGGCCTTATCGCTGGATTCGACTCCACGATTTCATTGTTGCTGGAAAAGAAAAAGGTTATTTTTCCACTAACAGTCTTGTCGCGTAATGACTTGATTCAACAACTAAAACAGAGAAAAACGGAGGTTCATGAATGACCCTAACTAATGAGCAATTAATGCAAACAGCGGTTGATGCTGCAAATGATAAAAAGGCAATGAATGTTGTCGCACTGGATTTGCGGGGAATATCACTAGTAGCTGATTATTTTGTCATCTGCCATGGTAATTCGGATACACAGGTACAGGCGATTGCAACAGAAATTCGCAAACGTGCTCATGATGAAGGTGTAACCATCAAAGGAATCGAAGGAATGGATTCCGCCCGTTGGGTTCTAATGGATTTGGGGGATGTCGTAGTGCATGTCTTCCATCGCGACGAGCGCGAATACTATAACATTGAACGACTCTGGTCGGATGCTAAGGTTGTGGAAAAGGTATGAGTTTGATCGCCGGTACTTATGTCACCATTATGGTGGATCGTGAGGTATCTCCTTTCGGCTACTTTCTCACTGTTGGTGAGCAGGATGTGCTGCTGCATTATACGGAGCTGACACGTGAAATTGAAGTTGGTGAACGGTTGGAGGTATTTATTTTTCACGATACAGAGGACCGCTTGGCCGCAACCATGAAAAAGCCGTTCTTGTCGTTGGGCGAAATGGCAAAGCTTGAGGTGGCCGATGTGCATCCGCGTTTGGGTTGTTTCCTAGAGATGGGATTGGGTCGTCAGCTTTTGCTGCCGATTCGTGAGTTGCCAGAAAACCGAGATTTACATCCTCGGGTGGGCGACTACGTATATGCCATTATGGAGCATGACAAGCAAGGCAGACTGCGGGCTAAGCTGGCAGGGGAACAGGAGCTTGCTCCGTTGTGCTTCCACGCCCCTGATTCGTGGCTGAATACGTGGGTACAGGCGACTGTGTACAAGCCGCTTCAAATGGGTACATTCGTTCTGGTGGACGGAGGTGTGCTTGGTTTTGGCGCGATTGGGATGATTCACTCCTCGGAACGCAACCGGATGCTTCGCTTGGGCGAAGAGGTCAAGGTAAGGGTCACACTTGTTCGCGAAGACGGTCGGGTCAATCTGGCGATGTCGCCACGCAAGGAAGTAGGCCGTGATGAGGATGCAGATCGATTGATTGCTTTTCTGAAAGAGCGTCCGGGTGGCGGCATGCCTTACTCCGACGCAACGCCGCCGGATATTATCAAGCAACGGTTTGGTATTAGTAAATCCGCCTTCAAGCGTGCGATGGGCAAGCTGATGAAGGAAGGAATGGTTACACAAAAGGAAAACTGGACCTACCTGGTGGAGAAAATGCCGAAACCGAAGGACGGGAATGGGGAATAAAAATGGCTTCTTACCGGAAGTTTGCCTATGTGTATGATGAGCTGATGCAGGACATGCCGTACCCGGACTGGTTACGCTTTGCACGGCAGGCTTGGGATCAGTACGGTATGCCGCATACGGTGGCTGAGCTAGGCTGTGGAACGGGTTCGATTACGATTCCCCTAGTTAACTCGGGCTTCGAAGTGTCTGGAATCGACTTATCCTCTGACATGCTGGCAGTAGCCCGTCGCAAAATGGAAACCACTCCCCAGGGACAGCGATTGTTTCGTGAGGGAAGCGTTCGCTGGATACAGCAAGATATGAGAGAATGGGTTTTACCCGAGCCTGTGGATTCTGTAATTTCTTTTTGCGATTGTCTGAATTACTTGTTGGAGGAAGAAGATATAATTTCTACTTTTCGTAGAACTCATGCTGGTCTGAAGCCTGGCGGAACCTTCTTGTTCGATGTACATCATCCGCAGACGTTTTTACGTTATGATGAAGAGCAGCCATTCGTACTGGATGATCGCTCTATCTCATATATCTGGACATGTGCGTTGGACACTCCCCGTTGTGAAATTGAGCATCATCTTAGTATCTTTGCGAAAGCAGAACATGAGGGACGCGATTTGTATCAGCGTTTCGAGGAAATTCATGTACAGCGTGCCTATGATCCAGACTGGATGAAGGCAGAATTATCCAAAGCAGGTTTTCGTGATGTGAAGGTATATGCGGATTTTGAATGGGTAGAAGCAGAAGGTGACGCGGCGAGACTGTTTTATGTTGCTGTAAAATAGTGAAGACTCATTGAGCAAATTTAGGAAAAGAAAGACGCTCTTCATGATGACATGAAGGGCGTCTTTTTGCACTCATATATTCACTTTATAGTTCAACTGAAGCTCATCACCCGGTACACCCCGAATACCCCAGTTCTGTTTGGGCGTTTCAAATATAGTAATCTCAAGATCCTGTGGAGCAATGCCAAAATGGTCCGTAATTCGTTGGAATAACAGCTGGATGAGCTGCTTCTTAGCTTCTGTCGTTCTGCCTTCAAAGATACTGATTTCAATAATGGTGTACGCCTCAGAGCGACCATCGGCATATATAAAGTCTTCCTGATCCATAGGGAAAAAACGATGAAACCTCTTGTCTGGAGGGTATTTGAATGCATCCACCACAGCAGAATGAATCACCTCTGAAAGCTGCTTTTTGATTGGATTTAGAGCTTCTTTTATTCCGAAAATTTTAATCTGTGCCATGTCTCAGCTCACCTTTCTTATCTCAACTCAACTCAATTTGCATCAATTTAATTCGAAGTTATTATAAAACATTCGTATGCATGTGTCATGAACAATTAGTATGAAGAGGGTATTTAACACCAAAGCTAGTCCTTATTTGACTTTTTTCGCGGTTTTCAATATAATAGTGCCATTATTAACGGTTAAACAATCGCTGATGAGGAATAGTAGCTTTGTCTGGACATATAGAGAGCCGGCGGGTGGTGCAAGCCGGTTGACAGCGCAAAGTGAACTCGCCTCGGAGATATGCGTCCAACGCAGGAACGCCTTTACAGGTGCTTGGTCCTGTTATTAACCCGCATCGGATCACCTCCGTTATCAGGTGCAAAGGGAGTAGAACGCGAAGAACGCTTTCTGCTAACTAGGGTGGTACCACGGGAATATAACCTCTCGTCCCTAGCGCTGACACGCTACGGGATGCAGAGGTTTTTTTGTTGCATACCGTTTGAGGAGGAAAAAGACAATGACAGACACACAGCCGAAGCACGGCTATCAACCGCAAAGTATTGAACCAAAATGGCAGAAATATTGGGATGAGAATAAGACGTTCCGCACCGGGGAAGAGCCGGGCAAACCGAAGTTTTATGCTTTGGATATGTTTCCGTACCCATCTGGAGCCGGCCTGCATGTAGGCCACCCAGAGGGCTACACAGCTACGGATATTGTTTCACGTTATAAAAGAATGCGCGGCTACAACGTATTGCATCCGATGGGTTGGGACGCCTTCGGTCTGCCTGCCGAGCAGCATGCGCTGGATACAGGGGAGCACCCACGCGAAATTACGGTGAAAAACGTAAATAACTTCCGCCGTCAAATCAAATCGCTCGGCTTCTCCTACGACTGGGATCGTGAAATCAGCACGACGGACCCTGATTACTACAAATGGACACAGTGGATCTTCATCCAGCTGTACAAGCGCGGCCTTGCATATGTAGCTGAAGTACCCGTGAACTGGTGCCCAGCGCTGGGAACAGTGCTGGCGAATGAAGAAGTTATTGACGGCAAGAGTGAGCGTGGCGGTCATCCGGTCGTCCGTAAACCAATGCGTCAATGGATGCTGAAAATTACGGAATACGCGGATCGTCTGCTGGATGATCTGGAGGAACTGGATTGGTCTGAGAGTATTAAGGATATGCAGCGGAACTGGATCGGTAAGTCTACCGGGGCAGAGGTTCGTTTTCCAATTGAAGGGTATGACGAGCAACTCACAGTATTTACAACCCGCCCAGATACACTGTTCGGCGCAAGCTACTGTGTGCTGGCACCAGAGCAGGAATTAGTAGATATTATCACTACGCCTGAGCAAAAGGATGCTGTACAACAGTACCGTGAACAAGCTGCTCGTAAAAGCGATCTGGAGCGTACGGATCTGGCCAAGGATAAAACAGGCGTATTCACAGGAGCTTATGCAGTGAACCCGGTGAACGGCGAAAAGCTGCCGATCTGGATAGCTGACTATGTACTGGCAGGCTACGGAACTGGAGCGATTATGGCTGTACCTGCTCACGATACGCGTGACTGGGAATTTGCCAAGCAATTCGGATTGAATATCATTGAGGTTGTCCAAGGTGGAGATGTGGCTAATGAGCCATATACTGAGGATGGACCGCACGTCAATTCAGGCCCGCTGAATGGACTTACCAATGAGGAAGCGATTCCGAAGATGATTGAATGGCTGGAAGCCGAGGGCAAAGGACACGGCAAAGTCACCTACCGCCTGCGTGACTGGCTGTTCAGCCGTCAACGCTATTGGGGCGAGCCGATTCCGGTAATTCATCTGGAGGATGGAACGATCAAAACGGTTCCTGAGGACCAACTTCCGCTCGTACTGCCGGAGATGGACAATATTAAGCCTTCAGGTACAGGTGAATCCCCGCTGGCGAACGCAACAGATTGGGTGGAAACCATTGATCCTGAGACAGGTATGAAAGCACGTCGCGAGACGAATACAATGCCGCAATGGGCAGGAAGTTGCTGGTATTACCTGCGCTTTATTGATCCGAAAAATGACAAAGAGCTTGTATCCAAAGAGAAACAACGTGAATGGATGCCTGTTGATTTGTATATTGGCGGAGCGGAACATGCGGTTCTTCACTTGCTGTATGCCCGTTTCTGGCATAAGGTACTGTATGATATCGGCGTAGTGGAAACGAAAGAGCCTTTTTATAAGCTGGTCAACCAGGGTATGATTTTGGGCAACAACAATGAAAAAATGAGTAAATCACGCGGTAATGTCATTAATCCTGATGATATTGTCAATACATTTGGCGCCGATACGCTGCGTATTTATGAGATGTTTATGGGGCCGCTGGAAGCGACCAAGCCATGGAATGAGAATGGGGTAGAGGGAGCACATCGTTTTCTGTCCCGCGTATGGCGCCTGTTTGTTTCGGAGGATGGTAGCCTGAATGATAAAATTACAAATGACGGCGGTAGTGATGAGTTCAATCGTACTTGGCATAAAACGCTGAAAAAAGTAACCGAAGATCTGGATGCGCTGCGCTTCAATACAGCGATCAGCCAGCTGATGATCTTCACCAACGATGCATACAAAGCAGACCTTCTGCCGCGTGCAGCAATGGAAAACTTCGTGCAAATGCTGTCGCCGCTTGCACCCCATCTGGCTGAGGAATTGTGGCAGCTGCTGGGGCACAATGATAGCATTACCTACGCGGCTTGGCCTGCTTATGATGAAGCATGGACGGTGGACGCCGAAGTGGAAATTGTTGTGCAAGTAAATGGTAAAATCGTACAGCGTGCAACGATTGCCAAGGACCTTGATGCTAAAGCGATGGAGGCATTCGCTGTGTCGTTGGACAATGTTCAGCAGGCACTGGCCGGCAAAACGATCCGCAAGGTAATTGCTGTTCCAGGTAAGCTGGTTAATATTGTTGCCGGTTAATCGGCTTTAAGCCGAAGGAGACATCTACCTTTTGCATGTCCTCTTCATACTTGTTGTGCGTGGCCTGTATTAGCTCGGGAAAGACGCTATGCAGACTGATGTCCAACAATGCGAGAGCTTCGGCGGTAATACCTCCGGGAACCGCCACTCTGGCCTGTAACTCGGCTGGTGTCATCCCGCCTTCCGTGAGCAGCTTTCCAGTGCCGATGATCATTTCACCGGCCAGGGCGCATAGCTCCGTACGGTCTATACCTGTAGCTTGAACTGCGGCTTGAATCCACTGGTCCATAAAAAAGGCCAAGAAAGCAGGACCACAACTCGAAAAATCCGACGTGATCCGAGTATAAGATTCTTTAACCCGAATCGGCCTGCTGATGTGGGACATAAGCTCTTCCAGAAGGGTGCGATCCTCCTCTGTAATCCGGCTTCCATGGATGCACAGTGAGGCTCCGCTGCCCACTTGGTGGGTGATACTTGGAATAATTTTGGATACTTTGGCTTTCAGTGCATGTTCCAAAATACGAATCTGCACCGGGCTTGTGATAGATACGACGATTTGCTCTTCTGTAATGACGTTGCGTATTTCATCCGTTACGGCTTTTGATTCCAGCGGCTTCACACAGATAAACAAAACATCGCTTTCCGCTGCCGTTTCACGGTTGCTTTGGGCTGCATGCAAACCTGGATAGCGACGGGCTAGCTCGGTTACCTTGGAATGCGTTCGATTGCTTGCTGATATTTGCTGCGGCTTGAGTGCGTTAGAATTAATAAAAGACTCAATTAGCAGACTTCCCATGCTGCCAGTCCCGATAAATCCAACTTTCATTGTTCAACGTCCTCCTTTCATACTTTGCGGTATAGACGCTGTGCTGTCAGCTGTCATTCTTCTTAGTGTATGCGCCTGGTCTTGGCCGACATGACGAATTTTATGTCTGAGCATGTTAGATCGTCCCCGGGGTCGTACCACTTTTTTGTGAAAATGCTCACAGCGAGACCGTATGGAGGTTGTTTGCACCCTCCGGTTTAACGGGAATTGGACAGACTTGCTCTGTTTGATTGAGACGGTGTTTTCAGTCGGCTCAATTTCCCGAAATCCATGTGGAGTAGGGGACGATACGGAAATGAAACGTGTATGGACAGGAACAGCGATAACGCTTGCTGTAATCGGGAGTGGACTTATTTTATTTGCCGGAGGACAGCGCTCTGAGCCGCAAGAAGAGTGGACTTTACTTAACAATAAGGTGGAGCAAGCTGTGGCGATGGAGACAGAGCCAAATAAGTCGCAGCGCAGCAGTGACTACGCCCGGAAAAAGCCTGGTGTAAAAGAACCTTCAGACAAAGCTGAGCGCAGTAGGAATGCCGAAGCCGCTGACAATGTGAAACGTGATACTGTGCAGATTTCTACTGGTGTATCTGCTGCTGTGAGCGAAAACTCTATTGCGGGAAATTCAAGTACCGTAAAGCAGTCAGGTGTTGCGAATCCGAGCTCAGACACAGGTATTGTTAGTTCGAGTGGTGCAACGACGAGTAGGACCAATACGGTAAGTGATTCAGTTACTACACCCGATTCCGGCGAAAAAAAGGTAAACATTAACACGGCGACTGCTGCTGAGTTAATGGAATTACCGGGGGTTGGGGCTAAAAAAGCCGAGGCTATACTGAACTACCGTAATCAGCACGGGGCGTTCAAACGTGTGAACGATTTGGATCACGTAAAGGGAATCGGAGCTAAAATGTTGGCTAAAATGAAGCCGTATGTCAGTTTGTAACTTATATAAGATTATAATGTACAGGTCCTGAGAACGGCGGTAGCGGATATGGTTTACGTTTTAACTTGTTTATCGGGAGAGATGGAAATGAGTGCAGATGTACGCAAGGACTGGGACACCTATTTCATGGATATCGCTTATATGGTATCCACCCGTTCGCGCTGTGCGCGGCGTCATGTTGGAGCCGTACTTGTACAAGGTAAAAAGCTTTTGGGGACGGCCTATAATGGAGCACCATCCGGGGTACCTGACTGTTCTGAGGCAGGCTGCATGATCTCAGAGGAGTATGAGGTCGTTCATCGTGATGGGCGCGAGGAAATGGTTAAGAAGCAGCGTTGTATTCGCACTATTCATGCGGAGCAGAACCTGCTGCTGTTTACTGACCGAATTGATCGTGAAGGCTCTTCAGTATATGTCACCGACCAGCCATGCTGGACGTGTGCCAATATGTTGGCGAACAGCGGTATTGTGGAGATTGTATACCACCGACCTTATCCCAAAGATGCCGACAAGGTTCGTGCTATGATGGAGGAAAAGGGAATCGCCTTTCGTATGCTGAAAACCTATCATCCACCAAAAGAAACGCTGATGGATGTAATGAATTAAAAAAGTAAACGAGGAAGAACCTCTGACGAATGCTATTTTGTCAGAGGTTCTTTTTGTTTTGTGTTTTTTGGACAGAAAGCAATGTTTGCTACCGGAAGGTGATCGTATTCAAGCTAAGCTTGTGTTAACTAGACCTATATTGACCCTTACTGTTTGTTGGATTACAGGAAGTACGGGAGCATGTCTGTATTCTGGACATATGCTTTTGTTACTCTGGGCGGGGGTTACCCTGATCTTTCCGCTTATAGCTTTATGGATGAAAATCCCCATCCGGCATATGGTATTACTTTGGCTTGCATTCAGCGGGGGTGGATTTCATTGGTTTTGGCATGATACGCATAATGTTAGCAGTATTCCCGATGCTCTTCATGTATCGTCTTCTATGGTGGAAGACATGCCTGTTCAAGTAGCAGGGCTTATCGCTTCTAAAGTACAGGTAGATGGTGATCGAACACAGTTTGAGATGAGAGTCACCTCAATCAATCACTACGGAAGTCATTCGAAAAAGGACGAGAATCGTACACCAATTTCTGAACAGGTCATTGTTCATATCAAGTTGGCTGCCAAGCAGGAACAGCAACTTGCGGCAGCGTGGCAACGTGGAGATGCAGTCGTACTGCGTGGTACCTTAAAGGCTCCTGCAAAAGCGGGGAACTTTGGCGGCTTTGATTACAGTGAATACCTGCACACACAGGAAATCCACTGGCTTTTCAAAGGCGATGGAGCAGCCTCGTTACAGAAGCAGGAGGCTTCACTGTGGAACCGCTACACTTTGTTCAGATGGAATGATCAGCTTAGGGAGCAGCTAGGGCAGAGAATAGAATCGGCATTTACATCACTTCATCACGCAGGATATATGAAAGGACTGGTACTTGGGGTAACAGATGAGTTGGACCCAGCAACGTATAACGAGTTTACGCAGCTTGGTTTAACGCATATTTTAGCAATATCGGGCATGCATGTGGCAGTATATGCAGCTACACTATTATATTTACTCAGGCTGTTACGAGTTAGCCGCGAGACATCTCTTACAGTCGTTTTGATACTCATTCCGGCTTATGTCCTGCTGACAGGTGCTTCTCCCTCTGTTGTGAGGGCAGGAATTATGGCGATGATCGGCTTGTTTGCAGCCCGACGAGGTATGCTCAAAGACGGACTTAATATTCTAAGTATATCCGCGTTGCTCATGCTGATTTGGAATCCATATTATCTACTTAGCGTCAGCTTTCAGCTTTCCTTTTTGGTGACAGGTGGGTTGCTCATTTATATGCCGCTTATGAAGCCGTTTTTCGCCAAATGGCCTTTCCTAATCGGAGGTGAGGTTGCGATTACAATTACGGCACAGCTTGTTTCGTTTCCAATGACGGTATTCTACTTTAATCAATTTTCGCTGTTATCATTTGCGGCCAATTTTGTGCTTGTACCCCTTATTACATATATCGTGCTTCCAATAGGTACGGTGGCGATGGGGCTTTCCTTTTTGTGGGGGGATGGGGCTCGTATTCTTGCGTGGCCGGCAGAGCAATTGAACGAATTGACCTTTTTACTAGTGAAATGGCTGAATGTGGATGATGCTTATGTGAGTATTTGGCCGTCTTCCTCCATCCTGTGGGTCATGGCGTATTACGCAGCTCTGTATAGTGTTCTGTACTGGCTTAAAACGTGGCTGACATCTCGCAGGCAAACAGACGATAATTCTGTTTTGGATTCCACTCCCATATCATCACCCGTGTATACGGGATTAGCGGCTTCTGCCGAATGGGCTGCTGTTTTGAATACAGCTCATGAACCTGAGGGAGCAGGGAAATTTGCGCGTCGACAGTGGAATGGTTATCGTCATTTGGCACTGGCTCTAAGTGTTATCGCCTGGCTTGGGATATTGTATACAGGTTACCAATCTCCTAGTGGAGGAAATACGGGAACTGTTCAATATCTGGATGTGGGCCAAGGTGACAGCATTTTAATTACCACGCCGGGCGGGAAACATATTTTGGTAGATGGCGGGGGTACAATGGACTTTGCTACAGGGAAAAATGCTTGGCGCAAACGCGCAGATCCCTACGAGGTAGGTGAAGATACGATTGTGCCCTTGCTAAAACAACGAGGTGTACATCGGCTGGACGCTGTCATTTTAACACACGGAGATCATGATCATGCCGGAGGACTACAGGCTGTGCTTGACCAGATTCCCGTATCTACCTTGTTTTTTAATGGTACCCTGACAGATAAAGCCCCATTCCGTAAGCTGTTGAACACGGCTTTAGACAAGCAGATTAAGCTGTACGGTGCACATCATAGTATGGAATGGGAGCCAGACCAGGCTACGAAAATCCGCTTTCTCTATCCGTTTACGCTACCGGAGGACGAATCTGAGCAGTTGCCTGTTATGAAGGAGCAAAATCATTACTCTGTTGCCATGATATTGGAGATGGAGGGAGCCTCTTTTTTGTTCACAGGAGATATGGATGATGCAGCAGAGTCGTCGTTGCTCTCTGAATTAACTCGTTTTTCATCAAGTGTGAAAGATAAGGGCGCAACGGGGGCTGTCGGGAAAGCTGTAGATGTCATGAAAATAGCACATCACGGTAGCAAGTATTCCACCTCGGAAGAGTGGTTATCCTACTGGCGACCGAAAGTATCCGTTATTTCGGTCGGTGCGACCAATACTTACGGACATCCGAATGAAGCGGTATTGGAACGTTTATCGGCAGTTGATTCTGCTATATATCGAACAGATACGATGGGAGAGATACAGATTCGAGCACAGCAAGGAAAACTGAGTGTGCGCTACCAACGCAAACAGTACAAAACAGATACTAATACAACAACATACTAAAACGGGTGCTCACTCTCAGGAGTGGGCTGTTTGCTTTGAATCCAATCTGCATGGACAGTAGCTGTAAGCTTTGATAGAATCATATGAGTAATGAAAATGAGAATCATTATTAACGGGAGGAATATTGTGAGTTATTTTAAATTTAGAGCATCAGCTTGTTTGTTCATCATTTCGTTAATGCTGGTATTGAGTGCATGCGCTACAAGTGGGGGTGGGACTGTAACAGAAAGCGGTCAATCGACTGCTTCCAAGACCACATCAATTGGAGATGAGGCTGCCACACGTACATATGAAAGTGATAAAGGTACAATTACTCTTCCTGAGCATCCCCAGCGTGTCGTAGTAGCAGTCGGTGATTATGTAGGTGATGTGCTAGCACTTGGTATTACACCTGTAGGGGCTCCAGATACCGTATTTAATGCTCCATATTATAAAAAATACTTGAATGGTGTTGAAAATATCGGTGACAGCTCCGCATTGTCCCTTGAAAAGGTAATCACCCTAAAGCCGGATCTGATCATTACCTATGATGAGAAAGCATATGAAAATCTGAAAAAAATAGCGCCTACAGTGTTTATCCCATATGGTAAATATCAATATAAGGATCGTCTGATGGAGCTGGGCAAAGTGTTAAACAAGGAGCAGGAAGCGAAGAATTGCCTGGCTGATTTTGCAACCAAGATTGCTGAGAAGAAACAGGCTTTGTCTGACGTCATTGATTCGGGTAAAAAAATCGCTATTTTTGAGATTACAGGAAAAGAATTATATCTATATGGAAAATCTTATGGACGTGGAGGAGCCATACTTTATGATGAGCTGGGACTTCATGCTCCTGAGAAGGTAGAAAAGGCAGCGTTCGAGAAGGGGTGGGCCAGCATTTCAATAGAGGCTTTACCGGAGATGCTGGGCGATGCCGATTTTTTAATGTTGGGTATCCGAGGCGACGGAGCAGACCAAGGAAAAGATATTTTATCTAAAAGTGTGTGGAAGAACCTTTCTGCCGTTAAATCAGGTAAAGTATATCAATACTCAATCGACGATTTTTATTTTCAAGATCCGATTGCTCTGACTTATCAATTAGAACTCATATCTGATTTTTTGGTTTCCAAGAAGTAACAATATGATCCTGCAGCTCGATAGGCTAGCATTTAGATGTATGTAGGAGCTAGGGGAAGGTGACTACCTTCCCTTTTTCTGTTATTCTAAGGGAGGATACGCTGGGGATTCTGGGCTTTTTGGTATAATTTTTTTTGTTAAAAAAATAAAATTAGTGTCAGACGTCTATCCTGCAACAATTTGCAAAATGGATACGTCTGTAATATTGCAGGGAGAGGGGGATCCTTTGTGGTAGAGCAGGGACTCATTCGAGCCGCTCAATCGGGCGATCGCGACGCTCTCATTACCCTATTAAGAGAGATAGAACAGCATGTGTACCGTACGGCATATTACATTCTAAACAATGAGCAGGACGCCATGGATGCTTCACAAGAAGCCCTCATACGGATCTATTCCAAAATTAACTCTTATGAGGAAAAAGCGCAGTTTAAAACTTGGGTCCAACGCATTGTAACGAATATATGCATCGACAAATTCAGAAGAACGAAACCCTCGGTTTCCATTGACGAGCACGACATGATATTCAACGATCCCCAAAACGTGGAGGTCGAGGTGTTGACCTCTTACATGGCACAGGATGTTCGTGAGGCTATACAACAGCTTCCGGAGCACCACCGGACGGTAATTGTCTTAAGATATTTGCAGGATTTCTCCTATAACGAGATTGCAGATTCTCTGGATTTGCCGCTAAATACGGTCAAGTCATACTTATATCGTGCAAGACAGCAATTGCAAGGGCTACTTCAGGAATATCAGAAAGGTGGTGTATCAGGATGAAGTGTGGGGAAGAGGTGATGGATTGGATGCAGCGTTATGTGGATCATGAGCTGGGCGAAGAAGAGACGTCCCAATTAATGAACCATATTGCGACTTGCCCGGACTGTGCGGAAAAATTTCTTATTCTTCAGACACTCTCTCGCGAGCTGGAGGAATTGCCTGCGGTTTCCCCGGCGTTCAGCCTGGTGGATTCCATCATGCCTCAGCTTGATGCCATTGACCGCGCACGTGAAGAGCAGGGAAGTGCGCTTCAGGAAATGCAGCCTGTGGCTGTAGAGCCTGGACCAGTGCCTAGACAGCGTACCCAGCCTACACCTTGGTGGAATCGAATGGCTGGGCGCGCTGCTATGGGCGTGGCTGCCGCTGCTGTTGTACTGGGGATTGTAGTATTTAACTTCGAGCCTAAAACAGTGCAGGATGCGGAAGGCATACTTACAACCCAGTCGCCCGAAGTGACGAATCCGCAGAATCAGACGGAAATTCCTCCAGATACATCCAATGGCAGTGGAGGCCGTGATGCAGCCATTGGTTCGGATTCTACACAGCAGCCGTCAGAGCAGGGGCAAGGAACGGATGCATCTCAGCTACCTGCGGATAAAGATCCTGACCTGAGCAAAGGTGCAACCAATGCAGACGATGAAAAGAACTCTTCCAAACGGGATGCTGGGAAACGTGACGATCAGCGAGCTGGGGAGGAAGATTCGACGAAATCTGCACCAGCTGAACGTTCTTCTCGTCAGGAGGAAGGGCAGGGACAGCTACGTACGGATCGTCAGATGACAAAGGAAAATCCGTCTGCTGGAGATGCTCCTAAATCTGAGGACAAACAGTTAAGTCAGGAAAAATCTGATCAACCCACGATTGCTCCTGATGAACAGTTAGAACCGAAAATGGAAAAAGCGCCCCTAGCGGGTACGGGTACGGCTCAGGACGGTAATAACGATAGCACGAGTACGAATGATTCATCTTCGTCGCTTAGTCAGGAATTGAAGGTGCAGGAGCGGATTGCGTCAAACGAAACGTCGAAAGACACGACTTCCAAAAGCATCACTAAGGATTCGGGGAATGCCTTGGGAACGGATAGCAGCAATGCAGCTTCTAATGATCAGCAATCATCCGTGTCACAAGACCCGGTTCGTAAAGAAGGCTTTGTATCTAATTCACTGGTCTCTCCAGACAACGATAATGCTTCCAGCTATAGTGCCCAATCCGCATCTACAGATCAGCTCAACTCGCCTGATGGTAGCTATGCGGTGGCTATTGAGGGCAAAAAGCTGAAAGTGTATAAGCTTTCCGATAACGGTGTAGACCGAACAACCCTGGAAGTCCGTACTTTAAAAGGTGCCTGGGTCAAAGGCAGCTGGTCAGAAGACAGCCAGACCTTTATGTATGAGACGGAGCAGGATGGGACAGCAAGTAAATATACGTACACCGTCCCGCGCAGCACTGGAAAATAGTTTCCGTAAGTTGACACACTTTTAAAAATAGAGAATAAACTATATGAACCGACGTCGTATCCCGACGGCCGAAAGTTTCTAGAGCTTTCTGCTGCCGTGTTGATATAGATGGTGGTGAAGGGATCCTGCCTATAGGCAGGGTCCTTTCGTTTGTATCATGACTTGCCTTCCGTTCGGATGTCGGGTACGATCAGTGGGTGGGGGGAACGGAAAATGGATGTAAAAACAGCCTCTAAGGCTATTCGCAAAGGCGACATTTCGCCAGTGTATTTGCTATACGGCAGTGAAAAATATCAAATGAAGCAGTTTGTTGAAATGCTTAAAGAGAAAGTGGTGGAAGAGGAGCATCGTGACTTCGCCATCATTCCTTATGATTTAACCGAAACGCCCATTGAGGTGGTCGTGGAGGAGGCGGAAACAGCGCCTTTTCTGGTACCAAAGAAGCTGATTATTGTACGGGATACCAGTGTATTTGCAGCAGGCAAAGATAGCGGTAAGATAGAGCACCGGCTTGAGACGCTGTTGACTTATATGGATAACCCGACTGACTATAGCGTCATCGTTTTTACGGTTCAGGCTGAAAAGTTGGATGAACGGAAAAAGATTGTCAAAAAACTGAAAAGTGATGCTTCGGTTATTGCTTTTGCTCCAATGGGTGGAGATGATCTTGTGGCTTGGATTCATAAGCGTGCAGGAGAAAGAGAAGTACAATTGGCTGCAGGAGCTGCTGAAAGCCTCATTCAATTCACAGGTACCGGGCTGCAATCCTTGGCTGCTGAGATAGACAAGCTCTGCTTGTACGCAGGAGCACAGGGAACCATCTCATCTGCTGATATAGAATCCCTGGTGCCTCGTAACACAGAGCAAAACGTATTTGCGATGGTTGAGGATCTGGCTAATTTGCGGCTGGATAAGGCACTCAGTATTTTCTATGAGTTGCTTAAGCAAAAAGAGGAACCGATCAAGATTGCCGCTTTGATCACGCGCCAGTTCCGTATTATGTTGCAGGTCAAAGAGCTGGCAGGTCAAAGCTATTCCCAGCAACAAATTGCGAGTCAGCTTAGTTTGCATCCTTATGGGGTGAAAGTCGCAGGAGACCAAGCGCGGAGGTTTCGCCCTGAGCAGCTGCGTCAGCTTCTCTACGAATTGGGCGAGCTGGATTATCATATGAAAACAGGTGTCGTTGATAAGGTACTGGGACTGGAATTATTTTTGATGAAAATGGGTGCGGGGGCTTCAATCTAATTCCCTCCATGTGCTGTTATAGAGTCAGCTAATGTATCGTGAAAAGCTGACTCTATAAATTAATAAAAGTTATAAACTAAAAAAACCTGATCAGCCAAGGCTGGTCAGGTTTTTTTCATTAACGTATGAAAGTAGCTCTTGCTTACGCTTGAGCTGTAAGAGCGTTAAGTTTTTTCGCCAAGCGGGATTTCTTGCGAGCAGCTGCATTTTTGTGGATCAGACCTTTAGTTACAGCCTTGTCCAGCTTTTGGGAAGCTACTTTGAAAGCAGCAGCAGCAGTTTCAGCTTCGTTACCTACCAACGCTGTATCGGCAGCTTTTACTGCTGTACGAAGCGCAGATTTTTGGGAAGCGTTCAACGCACGGCGTTTGTCGCTAGTTTTAACGCGTTTGATAGCGGATTTGATGTTTGGCATTACATTCACCTCCTGTAAAGGCATTACTTATGAACACAAACGTTTCACAACTTAAAATATTTTAGCATGCCACACCTCAAATTGCAATAAGAAAACATTCTGAGGCGATGCGAATTACAGGATGAAAATGGATGTGCATAAACCTGTTGGGTGTCTCGCACACTATAGTCAAAGATGGTATCCAAGGAGGCTTAAAAGATGGATCTGGATTTGCAGAAGTATGCGGTACGCACGGATTTGGCATTAGAGGCAAGAGAACTGGCCGAACGGGATCAGCCTGTACCTCTGGCGGGCATAAGTGAGAACGTGGAGGAAGATAACGGAATCAAAATCACACGGCTGGATGTACTGAATGAAGAAGGAGCCAACCGTATTGGGCGGGTACAAGGACATTACGTCACGCTAGAAGTACCCGGCTTGCGTGAAGGCGACACGGGGCTCCAACAACGTGTCGCTATTGCATTTGCAAAAGAAATGGAGCATTTTATACAAAAAATAGGAATCTCTAATACGGCAAAGGTACTGGTGGTAGGTCTGGGCAACTGGAACGTCACTCCCGATTCGCTGGGTCCGCTTGTCGTTGAAAATTTAATGGTGACTCGTCAATTTTTTGAACTGACACCTGATCAAATCAACCCGGGCTATCGAGATGTGAGCGCAATTGCACCGGGCGTCCTGGGTATTACGGGGATCGAGTCCAGTGAAATTGTTCAAGGCATCGTGGATCGCACAAAGCCAGAACTGATTATTGCCATTGACGCTCTGGCGTCACGTTCACTGGAGCGTGTCAACACGACCATTCAGGTGGCCGATATCGGGATACATCCAGGTTCAGGTATTGGCAACAAGCGGCGCGGTATCACCAAGGATATTATGGGCGTTCCGTGTATCGCTATCGGCGTACCAACGGTATGCTACGCTTCGACCATTGTCAATAACGTAATTGAACTGATGAAAACACATTTTACCAAAGAAAAGGCTTCTACAAAAGCAATCCTGGGGATGTTGGACGATATTTCAGAACCTGAGAGACTTGGGCTGGTGAGAGAGGTACTGCAACCGCTGGGACATGATCTGATCGTGACTCCTAAAGAGATCGATGAATTTATTGAAGATATCGCGAACATCATTGCTACTGGATTGAACGCTGCTCTGCACGAAGCTGTTGATCCTGGCAATGTCGCCGCCTATACGCATTAATCAAGGGTTGGTAAAATCGTATTTCATACACAAAAGTCTCTATTTAACAGGATTCTAATCTCTTTCAAAAAGGGAGGTGATATACCTGTAGTAGAGATTTTTTGTGTTCTAGCAATTGTTCTCCGTTCATAGAGTTGAAGTATAAGAGATTTCCGTAGCAGATAGGAACCCTATGTTCCTAAATAAAGCGGGTTTCGACGGGACGAAGGAGGACAAGGCTCACATGAAAAAAATTCAGACCTGGAACGTCGGAAGATGGAGAAGAAAAGGTATCGAAATTTTGGCGATGGGACACACGCTTGTGCTGCTGATCATGGGCTCGGCGCTTTTATTTGTCGTTTTGGGGCTAGGGGGATTGGCAGAAAATCGTCTACAAACCTCTCCTGTTTCTTCCATGAAAGGATTGGCAGGATCGGTGTCCAGCGGTTTTTTCGCGGATATGCTAGGTATGGAAGTACCTCATTTGGCACAAAAGAAGCAGCAATCTTCGTTGTCGGGTGAACAATGGTCGCCTTTTGTTTTTCAGATGCTTACAGGTATTAATCCGCAGGATCCCAAAAGTCTCATTTCTCGTGAGATTCCTGGCATGTCTGCAGGAGCACCTGTCTTGCTGCGCAAGGGTTCGGGGAACACCAAGGTAGAGGGTCCTACGGACTATCAGCCTGATCAGGGGACGACGGATGCCCCTGGTGGCTCAGATACATCTGAGAATCCACCGACTACTACGCCGGATATTCCGACAACACCGGAAACAGACCCGGTACGTGAGGATCATCCAGGTGATACAGCCAAAGGGGACAAGCGTATATTAATCTACCATTCTCATCCCAGAGAAGCATATAACCCACTACTCAGCAAAACCAGTTCCAATCCTAATTCAGGTTCTAAATCAGCTAATGTGTCAAGGGTAGGGGACTTTGTAAAGAAGAGACTGGAAAAGCAAGGGATATCCACACTGCATGTAAACAAGGATTATGCCACTACAGTTCAAAATTACAATTGGAACTACTCCTATAAATATTCACGCGAAACAGTCAAGGAAGCTTTAGCTGGAAATAAAGGTTTAACTTATCTGCTTGATATCCATCGAGATTCACAACGTCACGGAAAAACAACAGCAACCATTAATGGGCTTTCATATGCCAAGGTGTATTTTATTATCGGGCATGACAACAAAAATTGGCGCGAGAATGAAGCTTTTGCTGCTCGTATTCATGAAAAGCTGGAAAAATCGTATCACGGCGTATCACGTGGTGTATGGGGGAAAGATGGTGGCAAAGGCAATAACGGTGAGTACAATCAAAGCTTGTCTTCCCACAGTATTTTGATCGAAATCGGGGGTATTGACAACACCGAGGAGGAGTTAAAACGTACCTCGGACGTTTTGGCAGACATGATCGGTGAAGTGTATTGGGAAGATCAGAAAGCTCAGAAAGCGGGCACTAACGTATCGGATACAAAAAAGAGCAACAGCGGCAATTAAATGAGGTATCGGTAAGGGGGAAAGGTAATGTCTGGACATTTTCGTAAGAAAGCACTTGGATTTGTACTGCTCATGGGGGCAGGTATTCTACTCGGTATGCAACTGGCAGGATCTGGCCTGCGTTCAGTGTATGGACCGGAATGGAACGGGGATACGATTCAATCGGTAAATCAACAGAAAGTCGGATATGAACAGACGGTTATTGAGGATACACCCGCAGCTAACACTCGTGAATATAGCGGTATGTATAGCACAAGTGGAAATGTTAATGTTGAGCCGACAACGGGAGTGGGTATGAATGAAGCTAGTGGAAGGGAAGAAAATGAGGAAGAGACGGAGCGCGGGGCATCCAGGTGGTATTCGACGACTGCGCAGCATGTCAATACTCAGGGCCTGGAGACACCGCGTAAACTGCTAGCCGTCAAGGAACAGCAAGCCTCGGTGGATACCATGGCGGACAAAACAGCTGGGTTGCTTCAAAACCTGTCGAGACAGGGCATTCGATGGGTCGTATCTGTATTTGATGGAGTAACAGAATAGAAATATTGCTGACCCCCCTTACAACTGCTATAATAAGCTGATTGACACTAGGCATTGTGTGGGGGTAAGGCATGACTGACATTTTGGCAAGACAACGTAAAATTCGGAACTTTAGTATCATTGCACATATAGACCATGGTAAATCCACGCTGGCTGACCGGATTTTAGAATATACCGGTGCACTCACTTCTCGTGAAATGCAGGAACAAGTGCTTGACCAGATGGAGTTGGAACGGGAGCGCGGAATTACGATCAAGCTCCAGGCAGTGCGACTCACTTATAAGGCCGATGACGGCGAAGAGTACATTTTGAATTTGATTGATACACCGGGACACGTCGATTTTACGTATGAGGTATCCCGTAGTTTGGCAGCCTGTGAAGGTGCTTTGCTGGTAGTAGACGCCGCGCAGGGAATCGAGGCACAGACGTTGGCTAACGTATATTTGGCGTTGGATAACAATCTGGAGATTTTGCCGGTGCTTAACAAGATTGATTTGCCAAGTGCTGATCCTGAACGGGTAAAACAGGAAATCGAGGATGTTATCGGCTTGGATACAAGCGAGACCGTACATGCTTCAGCCAAAGCTGGAATCGGTATCAAGGAAATTTTGGAGCAGGTGGTCAGAAGTGTACCTGCTCCGCAAGGTAATCCGGATAATCCGCTCAAGGCACTCATTTTCGATTCGCACTATGATCCTTATAAAGGCGTTATCGTATATGTTCGCGTCGTGGATGGTAGTATTCGAGCCGGTTCGAAAATTAAAATGATGGCGACTGACAAAACGTTTGAGGTTATTGAAGTTGGTGCTTTTATGCCGCGTATGAACATTGTGGACGAGCTGAATATCGGTGATGTTGGCTTTATCGTTGCCGGAATTAAGCATGTAGGCGATACGCGTGTCGGGGATACCGTGACAGATGCAAAAAATCCAACATTAGAACCGATGCCAGGTTATCGCAAAATAAATCCGATGGTTTATTGCGGTCTGTATCCAATTGAAACATCGGAGTATAACGATCTGCGTGAGGCGCTTGAAAAGCTACAGTTGAACGATGCTTCGCTCAGTTTTGAGCCGGAAACATCAAGCGCGTTGGGTTTTGGCTTCCGTTGCGGATTCCTTGGTCTGCTTCATATGGACGTCATCCAGGAGCGGATTGAACGTGAATTTAACATTCCGCTGATTACAACAGCACCAAGCGTTATTTACCGCATAAAGTTGACGAATGGGGAAACGATCCAGATCGACAACCCATCGAATTATCCGGAAATCGGACGGATTGAACATGTGGAAGAGCCCTATGTAAAAGCAGGTATTATCGTCCCTAATGATTACGTAGGTACGGTGATGGAGCTTTGTCAAACCAAGCGTGGAGAATACGTAAATATGGAATACCTGGATACGACACGGGTAACCATTACGTATCAAATTCCGCTGTCTGAAATCGTATATGATTTCTTCGATCAGCTTAAATCAAGTACCAAAGGCTATGCTTCCTTTGATTATGAGATTTCAGGCTATCGCCAGTCCAACCTGGTGAAAATGGATATTTTGTTGAATGGCGAGCAGGTCGATGCGCTGTCGTTTATCGTGCATAGAGATCGGGCTTATCATCGCGGACGTATTATCTGTGAGAAACTGCGCGAGCTCATCCCGCGTCAAATGTTCGAGGTGCCGATCCAGGCATCTGTGGGAACAAAGGTTGTGGCGCGTGAAACCGTTAAGGCGATGCGTAAAAACGTCTTGGCCAAATGCTACGGCGGCGATATTTCTCGTAAACGGAAGTTGCTCGAAAAGCAAAAAGAGGGCAAGAAGCGTATGAAGCAGGTCGGTAACGTAGAAGTACCACAGGAAGCATTTATGGCGGTACTGAAAATAGATGAGTAAAGCTGCTTGAAGTATTCGTCCATTCTTTCATGGGGCATTTGCCGTGCATGGAGAATGGACGTTATTTATTTGAGCAAGCTATCCAGAGATGGAGTGTTTGTTATCTCAGTTGCAAAAATAGTATATCAACAGCATCTTTAGCGTATTTCTAAAGATGCTTTACTCTTACTGCAACACCTACACCACAAAAAAATGACCGATGGTGGTAGGCAGCAGCGGAGTGGATAGAATCGTTCTGAAGAAGCGTTAGCGTTCGCCTTTATCCCCGGATTTTACCCTATTAAGTTTATTTAGAAAGAAAAAATCCGGGGGTAACAGCGATCGGAAGAATGATCCATCCACGGAGCGTTCTCCCCCTCTTCGCCATTTTTTCAATCACCACACTCTGAATTGACAAGGAGGATCGGTATGACCGCATCCATACAAAAACATGAACATTCATCCGCGCCTCAAGCGGTTTACCTGCATATACCTTTTTGCACGAATAAATGCTTTTACTGTGATTTCAACTCTTATGTGCTCAAGGATCAACCTGTTATGGAATATCTGTATGCACTGGAACGAGAAATGGAACATACAGTCAAGCTTCACCCGCCAGGAGAGATTAAAACCATTTTTGTTGGGGGTGGAACACCAACAACCCTAAACCCGAAGGAAATGGAATATTTTCTGAAGAGTGTCCGAACCTATTTCCCTCATTGGGCGGAAGATATTGAGTTTTCCATGGAAGCCAATCCAGGCACCACTGATTTTGAAAAACTCTCTGTGATGAAAGAAGGCGGCGTCAATCGACTGAGCTTTGGTGTACAGGCTTTTCAGAATGAGCTACTCACAGGCATAGGTCGTATTCACAGTACAGATGACGTATATCGTAGTTTGGAAAACGCCCGTAAGGTCGGCTTGGACAACCTGTCGATTGACCTGATGTTTGGTTTGCCGAATCAAACGGTGGACATGCTGCATGAAAGCGTGAGTAGAGCACTAGAGCTGGAGCTTCCTCATTACTCTATCTACAGCTTGAAGGTTGAAGAAAACACGCTCTTCCACACGCTGTATCAGAAAAATCAGCTACCGCTTCCACACGAGGATGATGAATTGGAAATGTATTTACTTCTCATGCGTCGCATGAAAGAAGCGGGGTATGAGCAGTATGAGATTAGCAATTTCGCAAAACCAGGTTTGGGGAGCAAGCACAACATGACCTATTGGCGAAATGAAGACTATTACGGTCTCGGCGCAGGGGCACATGGATATGTTGGCAGAGAGCGTCATATGAACATTAAGGGTATTAACCCTTATGTGGAGGCTAGTCGTAATGGGCTGCCACGTCTGGATAGCTTTGAGGTACCGGCGGCGGAAGCCATGGAGGATTTTCTTATGGTCGGTTTGAGAATGCTAGAGGGCGTTTCTAAGTCCCGCTTTGAAGCTCAATTCGGTCAGGCGTTGGAGGATACATTTACTGCTCCTCTCGGAAAAATGCTCAATGCCGGGTTAATCGAATCAATTGAGGACGGTTATCGTTTGAGTGAACGCGGCATTTTATTCGGAAATGATGTATTTGCAGAGTTCATCGGTTCTATCACGGTAAATTCATAAGTCGTAGGCTTCAGTACAGTACGTTTCAACTTTATAAGCTGGGACGATCATTTTATAACACCATTCTGTCACAGCAGGGTAAATGGAGTATTGCGATTCTATGCGTTATGTTGTATATTTATTCATTATATGCGGCAAGCGGCAGGAGGAGAGCAAGATGGCTTCAGTGTGTAAAGATATATTGTGCAGAAGTGCGGTTCCTGAAGATGTGGAGCCTTTATATCAAATGATTAGCGGCTATGCAGAGCGGGGGATTATGCTGCCACGTTCGAGGGAAGTGCTTACGCGCCAACTGGAGCTGTTTATTGTTGCAGAGGTGGACGGCGAAGTTGTTGGTTGTGGTTCTTTATGCAAATTGGGCGCTGATCTGGTAGAGATTCGCTCCCTTGGCATCTCTGAAGGACACAAAGGTATGGGTATTGGCTCCAAGCTCGTGGAGGGCCTTATTATAGAAGCACGGCGGCAACGTATTCCTAAAATTATGGCATTGACCTACGAGGTCTCCTTTTTTATAAAAAACGGTTTTGATGTAGTAAGCAAAGAGATTTTCCCTGAAAAGGTATGGACCGACTGCATTCACTGTAGTAAACAAAACAATTGTGATGAAATCGCAGTGTTGAAAGTACTGAACTGACCTGTCAATAATGAGGTCAGTTCTTTTTTCCTCAGGACCTAATCATGCGTATATTATACAGCCTACATTGTTTAATCCTGATTCATTTCTCATATGTTTTGAGCAACCACCAAATGAATTGATGATGAGGCTCTCAGTTCGGAAGGTATTCCATTCAGGCTTCTTATGGGATGGTCCTTATGATAATCAGTATCATTATAAAAGTATGCAGTGCCGTCTAATGGAACTCGGTGTTTATATTTATACAAGGCGACAACATATCTTTCAGACGCTCCGCTTCTGCTTGGACTATATGTATATCCTTCCCAATCGGCTAGTGTTAAATCATCGTAATGTTGTATTGCCGATATACTGTATTTTATTTGCTTGGGAATACTTGGACTGGATTCTTGAGGGTAAAACAAAATGGTATTCCATATGCTTAAAAGTATTGTAGGAACCAAGATTAAGGCACAACACAGGGGGCTAAATTTACGAATTAAATGGATGATTGAAATAATAAGGGCTGTATTCAGGATGAATACCAATGGCAAAGCAACTATTCTTCCTAGTCCTGTATACGGAAACAACTCAATTAAAATCTGAAACATACAAATTGTAGGTAAAAGTGCGATCGATGCGTATAAAAGATTGCGGCGATTAGTTCTCAAATTTAATTCCTCCTCAAGGACAAAGAAGCTATAATGGTATGGAGACATAGTCTCGAATTTTTCTATTTTCTGTGTCACTATACATAAATACGGTTTTTATACGCTGTATATTGAGATTTTTCGTGAAAAAGTGTAAACGTTGTGGATTCATTCCAGTAAACTAAACTGTTGTGATAAATCTTGTTTATTGAAAATACTGAACTGACTTGACAATGATCAGGTCGGTTTGGTATTTTTGTATTAACGGTTAGCACTCATCGCGAACGAGTGCTAATGATTCCATTAACAATCATGCTATTATGGATAAACAACAAGGGGGGATTCGCTTGTTAACCGAACGTCAGAGACTCATTCTGAATGCGATTATTGATGACTACATTCGTTCGGCTGAGCCAGTGGGTTCCCGCAGCATATCCAAAAGGCAGGATGTCGGATTCAGCCCGGCCACAATCCGTAATGAAATGTCGGATTTGGAGGAACAGGGCTATCTGGAGCAACCCCATACTTCTGCGGGACGCATCCCGTCTCATAAAGGCTATCGTTATTATGTGGACCATCTGGTGCCACTGAATACACTGAAGCCTATGGAAATGCGGGAACTGAAAGCCTTTTACGCCGAAAAGCTGAATGTAATGGAGCAAGTGATCCAGCATGCGTCAGGCATTTTGTCCCATATGACCAATTATACTTCCATCCTGCTTGGGCCGGAGGTTTTTCATACTTCATTGCGTCATTTTCAGCTGCTGCCGCTCAACGAAACGACGGCTGTGGCGATAATCGTGACCAATACCGGTCAGGTGGAGAATAAAACGGTAGATATTCCACCGGGAATTTCAATTTCCGAGATGGAGAAGGTTGTGAATTTACTGAACAGCAAGCTGGTCGGTGTGCCGATTTATCAGCTTAAATCACGCCTTTACACCGCACTTGGTCAGGAGATGGAAAAGCATGTGTCTCATTTTGAGGACGCTATGAAGGTGCTGGATAAAGCACTGGATAATGAATCGGATCAGCGCTTGTATTTGAGCGGTGCGACGAACATGCTCAATCAACCTGAATTTAAAGATGTAGAAAAGGTTAAACATATTCTCGATCTGCTGGAGGAAACACCAACGCTACTTAAACTAATGACACCTGTTGCCGGAGCACCTGAAATTCAAGTCCGCATCGGCACTGAAAATGATCATGAGGCGTTTGCCAATTGCAGCCTAATTACTGCTACGTATGCAGTAGACGGAGAAGCGTTGGGTACTATAGGCATACTGGGTCCGACACGGATGGAATATGCGAGAGTTATTAATATTTTGGGTATCCTGTCTAAGGATTTGACCGCAATGCTAACGCAGCGGTTTAAATAGAACAAGACCGCATAGGTTGCGGTACTACATGTTCCGCGCCGGGATACGGTTTGTATCCTGCGTGGGTGCATTGTTGCGTGTTTTTGTAAAGGTAGTTATGACTTGAAGGAGGTGAAACATTTTGAAGGAAGAACAAGCGTTCCAAGAAGAAAAACAACAAAATGTAAGCACAGAGGAAGCCGCCGAAACGAGCCAGCAGGAAGAGCCGGTTAATGAAGCGGCAGCACTGGAAGACCAAGAAAGCGAAACAGAGCTGAATAAGCTTCGCGCTCAGGCGGAAGAGCATCAGCAACGGTTTTTACGCGCTCAGGCGGATTTTGATAATTTTCGCCGTCGTACGCTGAAAGAAAAAGAAGATCTTGCCAAATATGCATCTATGAAGCTGGTTACCGAGTTGGTGCCTGTTTTGGATAACTTCGAGCGTGCGCTGGCAACAGCACCGCAAGGAGCGGAGTCTGAGTCATTCAGCAAAGGCGTGGAAATGATTTTCCGCCAGTTTGAGAGTGTGCTTCAGGCAGAGGGAGTAACGGCCATGAATTCAGTGGGACAACCGTTTAATCCTGATTTCCATCAGGCTATTATGCAGGTAGAGAGCGAAGAGCATGAGGAAGGCATCGTTGTTGAAGAGGTACAAAAAGGATACATGCTGAAGGACAAGGTGCTTCGTCCAGCGATGGTAAAAGTGAGCATGTAGCTTTTTCAATATACATTAGAAATACATCATTTTGATTCAACCATTCTGGCCTGCGGGCCTCGTATATACAGAAGGAGGAATTGTCCGATGAGCAAAGTAATCGGTATTGACTTAGGTACAACCAACTCTTGTGTGGCTGTTATGGAGGGCGGCGAAGCGGTCGTTATTCCAAATCCGGAAGGCGCACGCACAACCCCTTCCGTTGTTGGTTTCAAAAAAGATGGAGAACGTACTGTAGGGGAAACGGCAAAACGCCAAGCAATTACGAACCCAGATCGTACAATCATGTCCATCAAGCGTCACATGGGTACAAATCATAAAGAAAGCATTGACGGCAAGGAATATTCCGCACAGGAAATTTCCGCTATGATTTTGCAAAAGCTGAAATCCGATGCTGAAGCTTACCTGGGACAAACGGTTTCTCAAGCTGTTATCACTGTTCCAGCTTACTTCAACGACGGTCAACGTCAAGCAACCAAGGATGCAGGTAAAATTGCCGGTCTGGAAGTTCTGCGGATTGTCAATGAGCCAACAGCAGCTGCATTGGCATACGGTATGGAAAAATCCGAAGACCAAACGATCCTCGTGTATGACCTGGGTGGTGGTACATTCGACGTATCCATTCTGGAACTGGGCGACGGTTTCTTCGAAGTTAAAGCAACAAGCGGCGATAACAAGCTGGGTGGCGATGACTTTGACCAAGTGATTATTGATTACCTCGTAAATGAGTTCAAAAAAGATCAAGGCATTGACCTAAGCAAAGATAAAGCTGCTGTACAACGTCTGAAAGATGCAGCGGAAAAAGCGAAAAAAGAACTGTCTGGCGTACTGACAACGACGATTTCTTTGCCGTTTATCACAGTAGCTGATGGCGTTCCACAGCATTTGGAGTTGAACCTGACTCGTGCGAAATTTGAAGAATTGTCTGAAGGTCTGGTAGAACGTACTTTGGGACCTACTCGTCAAGCGATGAAAGATGCAGGCATGAGTGCCAGCGACATCGACAAAATCGTTCTGGTCGGTGGTTCCACACGTATTCCGGCTGTACAAGAAGCAATCAAAAAGCTGACAGGTAAAGAGCCTCACAAAGGCGTAAACCCTGATGAAGTGGTAGCTTTGGGCGCGGCAGTTCAAGCGGGTGTACTGACTGGTGATGTCAAAGACGTCGTTCTCCTTGACGTAACTCCACTGTCCCTCGGTATTGAAACCGCAGGTGGCGTATTTACTAAAATGATTGATCGTAACACGACGATCCCTACGAGCAAATCGCAGGTGTTCTCGACGTATGCCGACAATCAGCCTAGCGTAGAAATTCACGTGTTGCAAGGTGAACGTGAAATGGCAGCAGGCAACAAAACGTTGGGTCGTTTCCAATTAGGAGATATCCCTCCAGCACCACGTGGTGTACCACAAATCGAAGTTACCTTTGATCTGGATGCGAACGGTATCGTGAACGTATCCGCTACAGATAAAGGCACAGGTAAAAGCCAAAAAATTACGATCACATCTTCGAGCGGCTTGAGCGATGAGGAAGTAGAACGTATGATGAAGGATGCCGAGTTGCATGCGGAAGAAGATAAAAAACGCAAAGATTTGGTAGAAGCGAAAAACGCTGCGGATCAACTGATCTACTCTGTAGACAAAACGATTAAAGATCTGGGCGAAAAAGCGGATGCAGGCGAAGTCGAAAAAGCAAATGCAGCTAAAGAAAATCTGCAAAAAACGCTGGAAACCGACAACCTGGAAGACATCAAAAAAGCTACTGAAGAACTGACTGAAATCGTTCAGCAATTGTCTGTGAAGCTGTATGAGCAAGCTGCTCAAGAAGCACAGGCTCAACAAGCTCAAGATGGCGCAGCAGACAGCAAAGGCCGCGACAATGTGGTTGACGCGGACTATGAAGTTGTTGACGAAGACCAGAAGAAAGACTAAGTTACGGATCGGGTAGTGGTAGCTTTACGGTACACCGATGCATTATGATATACTGAATAGTAATTGCAGCGTAGCTGCCTTGATAAATAACAATTAGCCGAAGGGTAACAGTTATTTCCAAGATAAATAAGCATATTACGGGTTGTACTGCCTTGAAATGATGGGAAGGTCAAAGCCGGGTCATCCCGTGCCTTTGGCTTTCCTTTTATATGTAGTGCAGACACGTTGTAGGCATGGGGGTGGAACATTGGCTGATAAGCGTGATTATTATGAGGTGCTGGGCGTCGCGAAGGGCGCTTCGGATGAAGAAGTCAAAAAGGCTTACCGTAAGCTTGCGCGTCAGTATCATCCGGACGTGAACAAGGCTGCGGACGCGGAAACTAAATTTAAAGAAGTGAAAGAAGCTTACGATGTTCTCAGCGATGGTCAGAAGCGGGCAAGATACGACCAGTATGGTCATGTAGACCCGAACCAGGGCATGGGAGGCGGCTTTGGTGGTGGTGCCGACTTCGGTGGCGGGTTTGGCGATATTTTTGATATGTTCTTTGGTGGCGGCGGCAACGGTCGACGCGATCCGAATGCACCGCAGCGTGGGAACGATCTTCAATATACGATGACAATTGAGTTCAAGGAAGCGGTGTTCGGTAAAGAAACCGATATTCATATTGAACGTACGGAAACATGTGATACGTGTCACGGTACGGGAGCCAAAGCGGGTACACAACCACAAACCTGCTCCGTCTGCCACGGTAGCGGACAGGAAGAAGTGGTGCAGAATACACCGTTTGGTCGTATGGTTAATCGACGCGCCTGCTCCAATTGCGGCGGTTCCGGTAAAATCATTAAAGAAAAATGTACGACTTGTAGCGGTTCGGGTCGGGTACGCAAGCAACGTAAAATTCATATCCGTATTCCAGCGGGTGTGGATGACGGCGCACAAATGCGTATTAACGGTGAAGGCGAAGGCGGTGTCAACGGAGGGCCGGCAGGTGACTTGTACGTCGTGTTCCGTGTGAAATCGCACGACTTCTTTGAGCGTGAGGGAGACGATATCTACTGTGAAATTCCGCTGACGTTCTCACAGGCAGCATTGGGAGATGAAGTCGAGATCCCAACGTTGACCGAGAAAGTGAAGCTGAAAGTTCCAGCAGGTACACAAACAGGTACTTACTTCCGTCTTAAAGGAAAAGGTGTGCCAAAACTACGCGGCGTAGGTCAGGGTGACCAGCATATTAAGGTCGTTGTGGTAACGCCTAGTAAACTGAGTGAGGAACAAAAGGATTTGCTGCGTCAGTTCTCTTCGCTTAGCGGAGAGCAGACACATGAGAATGAGCAGTCTTTTTTTGACCGTGTGAAGCGCGCCTTCCGAGGCGACTAAGCCCAATTAGGAATCGCGGAGCTTCAACCATGAATCAAAGGAAACTATTCCGCAATTGCGGGATAGTTTCCTTTTTTTATATTCACGTAAACACATACATAACCATTTTTGTATAGGCATGTTGAACTGTTGAGACTTAATATCAAGTAGAAAGGGGTGAGTTCCATCGGAAATGTACAGCTCAAGCTGCGTCGGGGTAAACCGCTATTAAAGCTCAGAGGCCTAATTACACTGCTAGTATGTCTAGTTATGGCACTTGTGCTTCTGCCTGTAACCCTGTTATTTGCTGAGAGAGTGGAGCATGAAACTGAGAAGGGACTAGAAGAAAAGGCAATGTCCATCGCGCGTACACTCGCCCATACGCCGCTTATTGTCGAGCAATTGCAAGGGACGGGTTCGTCTCCTTCCATGCAGGAGTATGTGAAGAGGGTTTCAGCAGCAAATCACATCCAGTTTATCGTGGCAATGGATATGAAGGGAATTCGTAAAACGCACCCGGATGCTAGGATGATCGGCAAAGCCTTTGTCGGCGGAGACGAGTCTACTGCACTTCATGGACATGAGAGCGTATCCGTTGCGAAGGGAACATTGGGCTTGTCCATGCGAGCCTTTTCCCCCGTGTTCGGTTTAACGGGGAAGCAGGTAGGGGCGATTGTTGTGGGTATATCCATGCAAGATGTACAGATGGCTCAGGAAGGCAACAACCGCCTTATTGCGATAGCCATTGGCACTGGAATGTTGATTGGCACTGGAGGTGCGGTTGTGCTGGCTCGTAAAATCAAAAATATGCTAGTCGGTCTCGAACCGCCGGAAATCGCACGCTTGCTGGAGGAACGCAGCGCTATGTTGCAATCTATCAAGGAAGGAGTTATTGCGGTAGATGAATTCGGTTGCGTCATGCTGATGAATGCAGAAGCGATACGTCTGCTTAGACAAGCGGGGATTGAAGATTTCTCATTCTCCGGACAGGAGATTACCGTTTATCTATCCGCTTTTCGATTGCAAGAGGTCTTGGAAGCGAGTACTCCACAAATGGATGAGGAAATGGAGCTGGGTGGAATAACTTTGCTGACCACCAGTGTTCCGATACGGGTCAAGGGGGAAATTGTGGGGGCAATTGTAACCTTTCGGGATAAAACGGAGATGAACCAGCTTGCGGAACGTTTGACAGGAGTGTCCCTGTACACAGAAGCACTACGTGCGCAGGCTCATGAATTTATGAACAAGCTGCATGTCATTATGGGGATGGTACACTTACGAATGTATGATAAACTGGAGCATTACATTATGGATGCCGTCGAGCATCATCAAGTGGAGATTGGCTCCATCACCCGGCAGATCAGGGACCCAGTTATGGCAGGGTTTGTGTTGGGGAAATTAAGCCGGGCCAGAGAAGTAGGGGCGAATTTTGAACTGACTCCAGGTAGTTACTTGCCCGAATCCAGTCAAACTCAAACGACGCATGAACTGATTACTATTCTTGGCAATCTGTTTGATAATGCGGTGGAGGCGATGGAATCTTTGGAGCACAAGCGGATTACCCTTTCACTTTATTATGAGGAAAGTCAGAAGAACGGTTATCTGACCTGTATCATGTGCGATAATGGTCCGGGTATACCGGAAGGGCTTGTAAAGGCTATATTTGAAAAAGGTTTTTCGACCAAGGGAGAGTCACGAGGAATGGGCCTTTATCTGGTGACGCAAAGCGTGAAGAGATTACAGGGAAGTATAAAGTTGATCCCAGCCGAGCAAGGGTGCTGTTTTCAGATTACGATTCCATACATTATAGCGGGGAATGATGAACATGATTAATGTCCTGATTGTAGAAGATGATCCGATGGTTGCGGAATTTAACCGCAAATATATGGAGCAGGTGGAAGGTTTTCGATGTGGGGGCTGGGCTTCTTCTGTAGAAGAGGCGAAGAAATATATAGCTGAGCAGGCCATTGATCTGATACTGCTAGATGTGTATATGCAGGAAAGCAATGGCCTCGATTTACTGTCATTCATACGGGAGACAGGTGTAAATATAGATGTCATTGTCATCTCGGCTGCAAGTGACATGAACAGTGTCAAAAAAGCGATGAACTTCGGCGCGGTGGATTACTTGATTAAGCCGTTCCACTTTAACCGTTTTTTGGAGGCCCTCACGGGGTACCGAGAGCACATTAGCATCGTGCGTGAGCACAGTCTACTTTCTCAGGAGGAACTGGACCGACTGATTTATCATAAAAGCTTGACTAAAGACTTGGCACGGTTGCCCAAAGGCATAACTAAATCCACGCTGGCTATGATATGGAATTGTATCCAGCGGCATAATAAGGTACTATTTTCCACTGAGGATATTGCGGAGAGCGCAGGGATATCCAGGGTGTCTATGCGCAAGTACCTGGCTTTTATGACAGAGATTGAGGCTCTTTCCATGGAAACCATATACGGTACCATAGGACGCCCTGTTTACCAATACCGAATATTGCCACAGGCAGAAGGCATCATGAACAGTTTTATTTAAATCTTCTTTCTGATTACTTTAATTACAAAAGTGAATGATTAGTTATAAAACCAAATAAAGCGTTTTCCAAGGTGTAGAATGGAAACATGATCATCATTCTTCACTTTATGGAGGGAGATTTATGGAAAATGCTACGAATCAGCCTGTCATTCAAAAGGGGCAAAGATGGAGTAAAAATTTTGTAGATGGCATCAGAATGCTGGGTAGGGTAAAGTTGGGGGTTATTCCTCTTCCACTCTATGCCGTGATCGCGCTGATTGTTTATGCAGCTGCAGTTACTGAAAGACTTCCAAACGATCTGTTGGGCGGGTTTGCCGTCATCATGATTTTAGGTATACTGCTCAGTGATCTAGGGGCCAAACTTCCGTTGCTTAAGCATATTGGCGGGCCGGCCATTTTATCACTTATGGTTCCATCGTTAATGGTATTTTGGAATATGTTTAGTCCATCTGCGATGGGTGCGGTACACACGCTTATGAAAACCTCGAATTTTCTTTACTTCTACATCGCATGTCTAGTAACGGGAAGTATTCTTGGCATGGATCGCAAAATGCTGATGAACGGAATTGTCAAAATTTTTGCCCCCATTATTATAGGATCTATTGCAGCTGTTGGCGTGGGAATGGTGGTGGGTATGGCTTTTGGCTATAGCGCCTATCATACATTTTTTTTCATCATCATTCCGATTATCTCCGGTGGGATTGGGGAAGGCATTTTACCGTTGTCCATTTCGTATGGGTTGGTGCTGGGCAAGGATTCGGCAGTATTCGTATCCCAGTTTATCCCGGCTGCAATTATTGGGAACATTGTTGCAATCATAGGTGCGGGTGTTCTGAAGAGATTAGCAGAGAAGAATCCAAAAACTTCAGGTAACGGAAGGTTACTAAAACTAGATAAAGATGCAGACAAGTTAGCCCCGGCAAGTCTGGAACAATCGATTTCTTTTCCATTGATGGGAGGAGGTCTACTGTTAGCCTGTACTTTCTTTATTGTGGGTAAGCTGCTGGAGCCGTATCTCCATATTCCAGGTCCGATCCTCATGATTCTGGCGGCGGCATTGATTAAGTGTATTCAGATCATGCCGAACACATTGGAGCAGGGAGCTTTTCACTTGTACAAATGTATAACGGCAAGTCTGACGTGGCCCTTGATGGTGGGATTGGGTATTTTGTATGTACCTTTGGATAGTGTAGTTGGGATTTTAACGGTTCCTTATGCCATAACCTGCGCATCTGTTGTAGTTGCATTGATTGTTACCGGATACTTCACAGGAAAATGGATTCATATGTATCCCGTAGAAGCTGCTTTGGTGACTAGCTGTCGCGGTGGATTAGGGGGCACGGGAGATGTAGCCATTCTGTCTGCATCCAATCGGATGGAACTAATGCCTTTTGCACAAATTGCAACACGTATTGGCGGGGCAGGCACGGTCATTTTAGCCACTTTGTTACTCCAATTTTGGAGCTGATGAGTTTTATACACAGGACTGAGTTTTCATATCCAAATAGAGACATGAAAGGACGGAGAAAAATATGAGCAGTTTAATAGACGAAATTAGAGAATTACATGCAGGTGGCAAAATGGAGACCTTACCAAAGAAGCGAATTGAAACGATGGAGGGGTTGTCCAAAGTGTATACGCCGGGTGTAGCTGAAATTTGTATGGAAATCGCCAATGACCCAGCCAAAGCGTATCAATTAACGATCAAAAAGAATACAGTAGCAGTCGTTTCAGACGGAACAGCAGTACTTGGATTAGGAGATATCGGACCGGAGGCCGCTATGCCTGTAATGGAGGGTAAAGCAGTGTTGTTCAAACAATTTGCAGGTGTCGACGCCTTCCCAATCTGTCTCAACACGAAGGACGCTGATGAAATTGTTCAAATTGTCAAAATGATTGCTCCTGCCTTTGGCGGCATTAATTTGGAAGATATATCTTCGCCACGCTGTTTTGAAATCGAGAGACGGTTGAAGCAGGAACTAGACATTCCAGTTTTTCATGATGATCAGCATGGTACGGCAGTTGTTGTATTAGCGGGTCTGGTCAATGCATTAAAGGTATGTGGCAAAAAAATGGAGGATGTTAAAGTTGTATTTGCAGGGATTGGTGCGGCGGGTATGGCCTGCTCCCGTATGCTGCTTAAGGCAGGTGTGCGCAATCTGATTGGCGTTGATCGACAGGGAGCTATTCATCGTGACGTGGAGTACAGTAACCCGCATTGGACAGAGTATGCGAACATGACTAATCCGCACAATTTAAGTGGAAGTTTATCCGATGTGATTGTGGGAGCTGATGTATTCATTGGTGTGTCAGGCCCGAATATACTGACTGTAGAGGATATACAGAGCATGGCAACTGATCCTATTGTGTTCGCCATGGCGAATCCGAAGCCGGAAATTGATCCAGCTGTAGCCGCACCTCATGTACGTGTACTTGCTACCGGTCGCTCCGATTTTCCAAATCAGATTAACAATGTGCTGTGCTTCCCGGGAATTTTTCGGGGTGCTCTAGATTGCCATGCTACGACGATTAATGAGGAAATGAAACTAGCTGCCGGACTTGCCATCGCTGATGCGATCTGTCCTGAAGAGCTAAGTGAAACTTATATCATACCGAATGTTTTTAATCCGAAGGTGGTTCAAAAGGTACGGGATGCTGTTATTCGTGCTGCATGGGAGACAGGAGTAGCCAAGTCAGGTGAAGCTCCGGCAGCTACTTTACACCCGTAAAAGTTATAGTCTTCACAAACTATAGTTCACTGTCTAGGCCCACTGTTTCCATTATCGTCTGCATCCGTCTAGTCTTCGTAGGGAATATAAAATCGTGCCAATGAGCAGGATATAACAAAGCGTAACGCTCTATGCTTTTGAAGAGCAGTTACGCTCAATACTACACAGGGAGATTTTGAGATGGGCGAAAAAAATATTTTGGCGTATTTCAAAAGTCCTGAGGAAGCACAGGGAGCCGCTAGAAAACTGGAAGCACTCCGGGTAGCCGATGTGTCGATAGACCGATTTAGCCGGTATCCGCGGCAGTCTACTGGCAACGCCGGATTGCCTGTATTTTCAGGACAGATTAGCAGCTTGTCCTCACTGACACAGGGCGTGGACTTTACAGATGCAACTCCAGCAATACTGGCTGCGGCTGATCCGTCCGCCAGTGGCATGAGTGATGGAGGACAAGGCGGACCGACAGGCCGCGATATTTTGTTGACCGCTGTGGTGGATGAATCCATACATCATCAGGCGATGTCCATCGTGGAACAGGCGGGTGGAATGCTGTGAAAAGTTTGGAAGGAGCAGTGACCGATGTCCAAAAACAAACGGTTTGATAAAGTGCTGACCAAAACCGAAAAAATCAAACGCATGCAATCTGCTAAAAATGAAGATGTTGAGTTCTCGGCAGATCAGGCAGATGCTGAGGATCTAGAAGCGATCCGGCGTAGCGAAGTAGCTGACCGTCGTCAGCAGCGTATCATAAACGACAATGAGTAGAATTTAATAAAACGGGTTATCCCCATCAACAATGATGATTTTGGGATAACCCGTCTTATTTGTGTTCTTTCCTCTTCCTATTCATTATCCGCTATATGCTGTAGCACTAAAAACAAGAGGACCGGAGACAAATGCAGTCGTCGCAGGCGTCTGATTTTCAATAATCAGTTGGTAGTTTTGCACGCCCAGAGGTGCAACGTCTACCGTTTCGACATTAAGAATAATATTGTTATCGAAGACATTGGATTCCAGTCCGTAATAAATTTCTTTGCCAGCTCTCCAAATCCGTACAAGTACTCTAATGTTACCGGCACCGACAAAACGTAGTCCAATCGAGGCTTTTAACTCTACTCGGTTGTTGACAGCTCCAGGAATAGCAGGATCAATAAATACAGACGTCGTAGCAATTCCAAGTCCGGCTGGAGAAATCGGAACAGGAAGATTTATACCATTGGTGATAGGTGTAATAACACTGGCATTATAATCTAACACTGTCTTTGCCATACTAAATCACTCCTTTTCTAGTATATTGTATTGTATGTACTAGAGTTAAGGGTGCTTGGACTAAAAGAGTGGACAACGTATACAAGTTCTACAAAAAAATATTTTAAATTCCGATAATACTAGCTTTTTTGAACTCCTATGCATGTATATAGTACAATGTAATGTATGCATGTGAAATGAGGAGGAAATGAAAACCATGTTGTGGAATGAAATTACAATACATACAACCGAAGAAGCCATCGAAATGATTTCGAATTTTCTGCACGAAGCAGGTGCAGGAGGGGTTTCCATCGAAGAATCCGGTTCGCTCAATAAACCGCGTGATACGTCCTATGGGCAGTGGTATGACCGGCCTTTGAACGACATACCTGAAGGACAAGCGATCATCAAAGGCTATTTTGCTGAAGAAGTGGACATGGATAGTATTCGTTCGCAAATTGTGCCGCGCGTCGAAGAATTGAGAACTTTCGATATTGATCCTGGTGAGGTTCAGTATGAGCTGAAAACAGTTGATGAGGATGACTGGGCAAATGCTTGGAAGCAATATTTCAAGCCTTTGCGTGTATCGGACCGTCTGACGATTAAACCCACTTGGGAGGAATATGAGCCTGCGAGTGAAGAGGAAAAAATCATTGAACTGGACCCTGGTATGGCCTTTGGGACCGGAACGCATCCTACGACATCCCTTTGTCTGAGAACGCTGGAGTCTGTGATTAAGGGTGGAGAAGAAGTTATTGATGTCGGCACGGGTTCCGGTATTTTGGCCATTGGAGCTGTAAAGCTGGGAGCGAAGCATGTACTTGCCTTGGATCTGGACCCGGTGGCAGTATCCAGTGCGCGGGAAAATACGCGTTTGAACGGACTGGAGGAACGCATTACCATTAAAGAAAGTGATTTGCTATCTGTGCTTAATGCAAGCGATCCAACGCTGGGTATCCAGCTGCCGGTCAAGCTGGTGGTAGCTAATATTTTGGCAGAGATTATTTTGCTGTTCATTGATGATGTATATAAAGCCCTGGAACCAGGTGGTATTTATATTGCTTCAGGGATTTGGAAGAACAAAGAAGAGGTTGTCGAAACTGCGTTGAAGGCAGCTGGCTTTGAGATTGCCGAAATAAGCCGGGATGAAGATTGGCTGGCGTTTGTGGCGAGAAAGAGGTAAGTATGGATTTTTTACAAAATATTTTTCGTGTAAATTTAAATGTTCTTCCCTTTTATTTACTGGCTGTGATCATATCGTTCACGGTTCATGAGTTTGCACATGCGTATTATGCCAATAAATTTGGTGACCCTACGGCCAAGCTACTTGGGCGCGTGACTTTAAATCCGGCAGTGCATATTGACCTGCTGGGTACGCTGCTGCTGTTAATCGGAGGCTTTGGCTGGGCCAAGCCAGTTCCGGTTAATCGTGATAATTTTAGCCGTCCGCGCCTCATGGGCATTATCGTATCGGCTGCGGGTCCGCTGAGCAATTTGCTGCTTGCATTTGTTACTACTTTGATCTATGCCGTGCTCCTTCATTTTCAAGTATTGCCGGGGATGGAGAACCAGCGGGTGGCTCAGGCAATCTATTTGTTTATCAATGCACTGATCAATTTAAATCTGTTTTTGTTTATCTTTAATTTGATCCCACTGCCTCCTCTGGATGGATACCGGATTGTGGAAGATGTGGCCCCCACTCCTGTACGCCGCAAACTCCAGCAGTTTGAACAGTGGTCGATCTTTATTTTTCTGCTTATCCTGGTCATTCCGCAGGTTCGAGCTATAACGATTGAACCTCTTTACACGCTGGCCCAGATGATTTATATACAGTTTTTGCAGTTCTCTTTTTATATCACTGGATTGTTTGGAGCCTAAGGGCTCCTTTTTTTACGAGAATAGGTAGGTATAACCTGAATAGAAGAGGGAACAGACTGGTCATACAGGCGCAAAAGATGATATGATGTTGCTTGGTGATTTATTCGGATTTTGTACGGAACGTTAGTGGATAACAGTTATTTTTAGAATGAGTATTTTGCAAAATCCAGGAATAGGTGTGAGAGAGAATGCAGCGTTATTTTATTCCGGCAGAGCAATTTCTAGAAGATCACGTGATTGTCGCGGGTGAGGACGCGCGGCATATCGCCAAAGTCATGCGGGGCCGTAGTGGTGACAAAATTATAGTTAGTGACGGGGTATCTAAAGAAGCGCTGGTTGCTTTGGATACGATTGAGCAGGATCATATTACGGCGACGATTATTGAGCCGCTGAAGATGACCTCTGAACCACATGTGCAGGTCACCATCGCTCAGAGTCTTCCTAAAGGAGACAAGATGGAGACGGTGATGCAAAAATGTACAGAAATCGGAGCAACCGGGTTTGTACCGTTTTTGTCCGAGCGCACGGTCGTGCAGTATGATGCCAAAAAAGAAGGCAAGCGACTGGAGCGTTGGCGCAAGATTGTGAAGGAAGCGGCTGAACAAAGCCACCGTAACCGGATTCCAGAAATTAGCGCGCCCATGACGTGGAAAGAACTTCTGGCTTCTTTTGCTGGGTATGATTTGATATGTTATTGTTATGAAAAAGAGCAGGGTAAACAGCTACGGGATGTAATCCAGCCTTTGGCAGGACAATGGGCGTCGACGGACATGCCGCGTGTTCTGCTGGTGGTAGGCCCGGAAGGCGGCTTTACTGAAGCGGAAAGTCTGGAGGCCGAGCAGGCTGGAGCCCAGTCTACAGGACTGGGAAGACGTATTTTACGTGCTGAGACCGCAGGAATGGCTGCATTGGCATGCATTTTATATGAGACAGGAGAAATGGGAGGGGTTTAATATGCCGTCAGTGGCATTTTACACATTGGGCTGTAAAGTAAACTTTTATGATACAGAAGCGATCTGGCAGCTGTTTAAAAATGAAGGTTATGAACAGGTGGACTTTGATGAGCAGACTGCTGATGTCTATCTTATTAATACATGTACCGTTACGAATACCGGCGATAAAAAGAGTCGTCAGATTATTCGCCGCGCGATTCGCCGGAATCCAGATGCCATTGTGGCAGTGACGGGCTGTTACGCCCAAACTTCTCCTGCCGAAATTATGGATATTCCTGGTGTTGATCTCGTTATCGGGACTCAGGATCGGGACAAAATCATTCCGTTCGTGCAGGAAATTCAAGGGACGCGTCAACCGGTGAACGCCGTGCGCAATATTATGAAAACGCGTGTATTTGAGGAAATGGATGTGCCTGATTTTGCTAATCATACTCGGGCCTTTTTGAAAATTCAGGATGGGTGCAATAACTTCTGTACCTTCTGCATCATTCCGTGGTCGCGGGGTCTATCCCGCAGTCGTGACGCTGCGAGCATTATTACACAGGCACGTCAACTGGTACACGCAGGCTACAAGGAAATTGTGCTCACAGGTATCCACACTGGTGGTTATGGTGATGACATGGATAATTATGACCTATCTGATCTGCTGTGGGATCTGGAGAAGGTGGAAGGGCTGGAGCGTATCCGTATCAGTTCGATTGAAGCCAGCCAGATTGATGAAAAAATGCTTGATGTGCTGAACCGTTCCACCAAGCTGGTTCGTCATTTTCACATACCGCTTCAGGCGGGGGATGACACTGTATTGAAACGGATGCGTCGCAAGTACACGACAGAAGAGTTTTATAACAAAATGCTTATGATTCGCAAAGCAATGCCAGATGTAGCGATTACAACGGACGTGATTGTCGGCTTCCCTGGGGAGACGGATGAAATGTTCCGCAATGGCTATGAGCTGATGAAAAAAATCGGTTTTTCGGAAATGCACGTGTTCCCGTACTCCAAGCGCAGTGGAACTCCTGCGGCGCGTATGGAGGATCAGGTGGACGAAGACGTGAAAAATGCACGAGTGCATGAGCTGATACAACTGTCAGAGCAAATGCAACTGGCGTATGCTGAGAAGTTTGTAGGTCAGGTGCTGGAGGTCATTCCGGAAGTTGCGCCGAAAGGGACCGAAGATAGCGGCATACTCCATGGATATAGTGACAATTATATTCAACTGGCGTTTGAAGGTACTGAGGATCTGGTTGGCAAGGTATGCCGCGTGAAGCTGACGAAGGCAGGCATTAATGAAAGTGAAGGCCAATTGGTCCGCGTACTAGAGAATGGGCTGCAAACAGCTCTGTAAGAACAAAAAAAGTCTGAACAGGCAATAGAGATGGCAAACAAGGATTTCGCCTTTCCTTACAGAGAGGACGGAATCCTTGTTGCGCAAGGAAGGGAGATTACAGGATGGCAGCAAAAAAGGAAATTTCCGCAGGCGGCGTTGTGTTTCGCAAACAGGGGGAGCAGCTTGAAATTCAGCTCATTACTGACCGATATGGCAAGGTATCCTTGGCTAAAGGGAAAATGGAGTTGGGAGAAACAATCGAACAGACGGCTTTACGTGAAATTCGCGAGGAAACAGGGTTGAACGGGCGGATTATCCAGCATGTAGATATGATTGCTTATACGTATCAGCATCCAGAATTTGGGGAAGTAGATAAAGAAGTACACTATTATCTCGTAGAGGCACTGGATGGGGATTTACAGGCACAGATCGAAGAAATTAAAGGAGTTGCGTGGCATACGCCTGAGGAAGCATGGCGTCTCCAGCGCCAGGGTGGATATGACAATAATGATGTCATTTTAAGCAAGGCGCTGTCCATGCTAGGAATTAATGTTTGATTCTGTGGGGAGATATACGATCCTCTAAACGCGTCCACACAGGTAGATAGCAGAGAGGCAAGACCAGCAGAGAGCTAATAACGTTAAACAGAGTTTGGGCATGGGCTACCTTGGCTCCGGGCTCGGTAGATATCCAGGCAGCCGCCATCTCCAGACCAGGGATCAACGGCATAAAGAGCAAGGCTCCGCCGACGTTCAGCAGCACGTGGGACCAGGCTACAAATTTGCCGGACACGCTGCCGCCAACAGCGGCAATCAGGGCGGTTACGCAGGTGCCTACATTGGAGCCGATGACGATGGCGATCCCCACATCGGCTGGCAAGGCTCCAGCAGCGGCAAGGCTAATCGCCATGCCAATGACGGCTGCGCTACTGTGAACCAGCGCGGTCAGGCAGGCTCCAGCAGCGAAGGCCCACCACATGTTGGCTGCAGCGTGATCAAGAAACCAACGGAATAGTCCGGCCTGCTCAATCCAGGGTCCGACCGACTGCATCACGCGAATACCCGCCAGAATCAGCGAAAATCCAGCAAAGACGAGGCTGATATATTGTACAGCCTGCGAACGGCTGAGCCCATTGGAGCCGGATGAAGCTCCGGCAGACACATACTGGCGGCTGGGGACAGCTTCACTCCACAGGACGGCAGTGCTCCAGCAGAGCAGTGAGCCGCAGAGCAGCGGAACAGCCAGCTTGCCGAGCTGGAGCCCCATCAGCTCGGTGGTCAGGCAGGTGCCGATATTGGTGCCGAGAATGATGCCGAGCGTGCGGCCGTAGGTCAACAGCCCGGCGTTGACCAGTCCGATCGTCAGCACCGTTACGGCGGTGCTGCTTTGTAGCAGGGCGGTAATGCCTGAGCTGAACAGCATGCCCCGCCAAGGGGAAACGGTGGCACGGTTCAACCAGCGGGTGAGGAAGGGGCCGGCCAAATGCCGGAGGGCTGCTTCCATCAGCTTCATCCCGCCCAAAAAAATAAACAGCCCACCGCACAGCGGGAGTATAACATGTATAAACACGGGCATAGCCCCCTTTTCTAGGTGAAAATACTTATGTAACAGCCTATGATCTGTCGGGGACAGCCATGACAAGCATGGCCGAGCTGTTTTTTTATAGAACGATAATTTTTGTAGTATCTTCACAAGCTTTAAAAGCGTGACGTCGATATACAGGCGGGCAGTAGCGAAGCGGATCATTTGAATCTGGAGAAGCGAGAGCGATCGTAAGATCAAATGATCCGCGGAGCCGCGCCCCTATCGAACAACGTTTTAACACTTTGAGTAATTCAAGAATGGGAGTGAAGGATTTTGCCTTCAGTAATATTAGAACGCAGCCGTAAAAAAAGGCTGGAGCACGCACACCCTTGGGTGTTTAAAAACGAAATAGCCAAGATTGAGGGTGACCCAGAGGCAGGCGATTTGGTCAGCATCGTTAACCATCAGGGACGTTATTTGGCGACAGGTTACTATAATCCGGCTTCACAAATTACAGTACGTGTGATGTCCTACGAGCCGCTGGAAGCAATGGATCAAAACTTTTTTGCCCAACGCTTTCGCAAATGTCTGGAGCACCGCGAACGTTTTGTGACCGGAGGAAACGCTTATCGGTTGGTGTACGGCGAGGCTGATTTTTTGCCTGGACTGATTGTAGATCGATTTGGTGATGTGTTAGTCGTGCAGTTGTTAACGCTTGGCATGGATCGGCGCAGGGAAGAAATCAGGGATGCGCTCGTTGAAGTAGTGGGTCCTGTTGGTATATATGAGAGAAGTGATGTATCCATCCGTGAGCTGGAAGGATTGGAACAAACGAAGGGTCCTTTGTACGGTGATTGCCCGCGTCATGTGGTGGTTACGGAAAATGGCCTGCACATCAAGGTTGATATCGTAGAGGGCCAGAAGACGGGTTATTTCTTTGACCAGCGTGAAAATCGTGCTGCCATAGCACCGATGATGACAGGTTGGGGAGTACGTAGTGGAATTACGCTACAAGAAGTAGCTGCAGACTCAGGAGATGCGGGCACAACGGTCTTGAAGCCAGTGAATAAAAGTGGTAAGGTTGTTGAATTCCCATTCTGGGATGGCGCAACCGTATTGGAATGTTTTTCACATACGGGAAGCTTTACGCTCAATGCATGTAAACATGGTGCTAAAAAAGTAACATGTCTTGATATTTCTGAGCATGCGATTGAAAGTGCGCGGGATAATGTCAAGCTGAACGGTTTTGAGGAACGCGTCGAGTTTGTCGTCGACGATGCTTTTCAATATTTGCGCAATCAAGTGAAAGGTGTAGAGGAACGCAATGCACGAGCCGGGGGCAAAGGAGATACATCCAAGCCGCTGACAGCAGGTGGCGGACGCACCTTTGATGTGGTCATTCTCGATCCGCCAGCCTTTGCCAAAACGAAGAACGCTGTCAAAGGAGCTACACGTGGGTATAAAGATATCAACCTGCATGGGATGAAGCTTGTCAATGAGGGCGGCTATCTGGTGACAGCGAGCTGTTCGTTCCATATGCGGCCAGAGCTGTTTTTGGACACTATTAAGGAAGCGGCGGCAGATGCCGGCAAAATCCTTCGTCTGGTAGACTGGAGAGCGGCTGGTAAGGACCATCCTCAAATTTTGGGTGTGGAGGAAGGCCATTACTTGAAATTCGCCATCTTTGAGGTGCGCAGCCGGACACAGCTTTAGGTGTCATACAAAGTCAAAGTCAATCGCCTTTTTGGTGATTAAATAGGTAAAATAGACTCATTTTAGGTATAAATCAGTCCTGTAGAGAAGGCATGCACCAAGCCAACCTGCGGGACTGATTTATTTTTAGGGGGAGGATGAATTGCTACAACATGGCAAACGTACGTTCTTTTCTCCCTTGCCTGATATGCTATACTGTTTAATAGAATGTTGTTCGTTGGAAAGGAGGCCGCATCATGTCGGTCCGCTTGTTGATTGGCCGCTCTGGCAGTGGTAAAAGTACGTTAATCCGCAATGAAATGACGTCTATGTTACGCGAGGAGCCGCTAGGTAAGCCTATGCTGTTACTTGTACCGGAGCAATCGTCATTTGCTTCCGAGCATGCGTTACTTACAGAAGCCGGAAACGGTATTCAGGGGTCGGTGCGCGCCCAAGTGATGGGATTTCATCGTCTTGCCTATTTAGTTATGCAGGAAACCGGGGGTTCAGCACTGGTGCCTGTAACGGAAGAAGGCAAGAAGATGCTTTTATATAAAATTATTCGTCGTCGCAAGGATGAACTGAGCTTGTTTAAGGATTCGGGAGACCAGCTCGGCTTTGTGGATCGGTTGAATACATTGTTTACGGAGCTAAAGCAGTATGGAAATGATACTCGGTCTGTACCCGAGCAACTGGAGCGAATGAACGCTGTGGGAGAGTCAACTCCGATTTTGCGCGGCAAGCTCAAAGATATCAGTCTAATCTATGAGGATTTTGAACGAGAGCTGACGCTTAAATATATTGACGGTGAAGATACGCTGCGCATGCTGGCAGAACAGATTGCGGAGTCTTCCCTTGTGCGTGGAGCAGACATTTGGATGGATGGCTACCGTAGGTTTACACCACATGAATATAAGGTGGTGGAGCAACTTATGCTGCATGCCTCTTCGTTGACGGTGGCGCTGACTTGCAACCGCAGCTACGAGAGCGGACAGCTTCCGCATGAGTTGGATTTGTTTCATCCCTCAGCGGCTACGTATGTAAAGCTCAAAGGAATGGCAGACGAGCTGATGATAGAGACGCAGACACAATTACTGCGCCCTGATCCGCTGCCGAGATTTAAGGAGCGTTCAGCGTTGGCGTATTTGGAGGCTAACTTTGAACATCGTACAGGGTTACGGAATCAGGAACAACGAATGCGGCTGCAGCAGCTACGAGAGCATTGGACAGAAGAACAGCCGGAGGGCATAAAACTGTACACTGCGGCGAATCGCCGTGCAGAGCTGGAAGGGGCTGTACGCGAAATGCGCCGTCTGGCCCGAGATGAAGGCGCGCGTTACCGGGAGATGGCTCTGTTTGTACGTCATATTGAAGATTATGAGCCATGGGTGGAACCGATATTTAAACAGTATGAGGTTCCAGTATTTCTGGATCAGCGAAGAAGTGTATTACATCATCCTTTGGTGGAATTAATTCGGGCTTCGCTGGATATCGTGCAGCGGCGTTGGCGATATGAGGATGTATTCCGTGCGGTCAAAACAGACCTTCTACTGCCGCTGGACGGTCGGGTGAGCCGCGAGGAGATGGACCGTTTGGAAAACTATGTTCTGGCCTGCGGAATACAAGGCAGCCGTTGGACAGATGGTCGGCCGTGGCAGGCTGTGCCCAGCTTGTCACTGGAGCTGGAGGAGCAAGAACGGAACCGTAGGCGGGATGAAACGTTGGATTTGATGGAGCTGTGCCGGGATGTGATCGTGACGCCTTTACGTGCGTTTGAGAAACGTGTGGGCAAGGCACGAACTGCACTTGAGAAGTGTGAAGCGGTATATCTGTTACTGGAAGATGCAGAAATCGGCCACAAGCTGGACGCCTTTATTCATCAGGCAGAGGAAGCAGGAAAACCTGAGCAGGCGAAGGAGCATCGTCAGGTATGGGATGCAGTGCTTGAACTACTGGATCAAATCGTCGAAATGATGGGTGATGAGAGGCTGGATACCTCTTTGTTTGCGGGTGTGCTGGAAACGGGATTGGCCGAGTTCCGTATGGGACTTGTTCCGCCGGCTCTGGATCAGGTTCTAGTCGGAAACACGGACCGTACGCGTGTATCCGGTATTCAACATGCCTTTGTGCTAGGTATGAACGAAGGTGTGATGCCGGCTGTGTTCCATGAGGACGGTGTGCTGAATGAGCAGGAGCGTACGGCATTAAACGAACGAGGCGTGGAGCTGGCGCCGGATATGACAAGACGTCTGTTGGACGAACGTTTTCTCGCTTATACGGCCCTTACCTCAGCCGGTAAAAGCCTGTGGATGAGCTATGCGGTGACTGATGAAGAAGGCAAGTCGTTGTTGCCGTCTGAGTTAGTACGACATGTGCGGCACCTGTTTCCTAGTCTGGACGAACGTCCGTTGGCTGGATACCCTTTGCCTGGGGATGCTTGGACGACGCAATGGGAGTATGCTTCTCATCCGTCCGAGGCTTTGCCGCAGCTCATTGGGCAATTACGGCATTGGCGACGTGGCGGTGACATTTTATCTCCTTGGTGGGAGGTATATAACTGGTATGCAAGCCAGCAAGGGCGTGAGAAGGACAAGCTGCGTCAGCTGTTAACCTCACTTTTTTATGAGAACCATGCCGAAATGCAGAAGGAAACGAGCCGCCGTCTGTACGGTAGCAAGCTGCGTACCAGCGTATCTCGTATGGAACGTTTTGTGGCATGTCCATTTTCGCACTTTGCCTCTCATGGTCTTCGTTTGAAGGAACGTCAAATGTATCGCCTGAAGGCCCCGGATATCGGACAATTATTCCATGCAGCGCTTGGAGAGATGGCGATCAATCTGCGTAAACGCAATGTCAGCTGGGGCAGTCTCAGCACCGAGGAATGCCGACAAGAGGCGGAAAGTACAGTGGAGCGTTTGGCTCCTCGTCTGCAAGGCGAGATTTTAATGAGTTCCAAGCGGTATGGCTACATTTTACGCAAATTGAAAGACATCGTGAGCCGTGCTTCGTTGATCTTAGGTGAACATGCGCGAAGAGGTAGTTTTGAGCCGATTGGGCTGGAGTTGGACTTTGGACCGGGTCAGCAGCTTCCTCCGTTAAGCTTCCGGTTAGATAACGGCGTTGTGATGGAAATTGTTGGACGGATTGACCGTGTAGATGTGGCAGAGGGAGAAAAGGGGTTACTTTTGCGTGTCATCGATTACAAATCTAGCCAAAAGGATCTCAAGCTGCATGAAGTGTACTATGGCCTGTCCTTGCAAATGCTCACCTACCTGGATGTGCTGCTGAATGCGGCGGAGGAATGGTTGGGCGAGACAGCTTATCCAGCGGGTACCCTGTATTTTCACGTCCACAATCCGATGTTGCAGTCGCCTAACGGTCTTAGCGCAGAACAGGCCCGTCAGGAGCTTTTGAAACGTTTTAAGATGAAAGGATTATTGCTTGCAGATCGGGATGTAGTTGGACAAATGGATACAGCATTGGACAAAGGATATTCCTCTATTTTACCTGTTGCGGTGAAAGCAGACGGCAGTTTTTATAGCAGTGCTTCGGTTGCTTCGCCGGAACAGTGGGACAGCTTGTTAGCCTCGGTGCGTAATAATATTCGGACGATTGGCACACGGATGACAGAGGGCGATGTGGCCATTGAACCTTATCGAATCCAGCAAGAGACGGCTTGTACCTTCTGTTCTTTTAAGCCTGTTTGTCAATTTGACGACAGTCTGGAGGGCAGTGGCTACAATCAATGGGGTAAACCCGGTAAGGATCAAATCTGGAATCTGTTGGGTCATACACAGGAAGGGAAAGGAGGAATGGACCAATGATAGGCACGTCAAACACTAAAGACATGCCGAAGCCGGAAGGCAGTATGTGGAGCGATGACCAGTGGCGTGCCATTTCGGAATCGGGTAACAACATGCTGGTCGCGGCAGCGGCAGGGTCTGGTAAAACAGCGGTGCTCGTAGAGCGTATTATTCGTAAAATTGTCGATCCCCAGCTTGGCTTCAGCGTGGATCGGTTGCTGGTAGCAACCTTTACGAAGGCTGCAGCCGCCGAAATGCGTCAACGGATACGCGAAGCGTTGGAACGTGTGTTGGAACAGGAACCGGAAAGTGATCATGTACGCCGCCAGCTGTCGTTGCTGAATCGGGCCTCGATTACAACGCTTCACTCATTTTGTATGGAGGTCATCCGCAGGCATTATCAGGCCATTCCTCTTGATCCTGGTTTTCGGATTATGAATGAGCATGAGACAGAATTGCTGCGTCAGGAGCTTCTAGAAGAACTGTTTGAGGAGAAATATGAGGCTCATGATGAAGGTAGTACATTCCGCAGACTGGTCGACTGGTTTAGTGGAGAACGCACCGATGATGCAATGTACGTGCTTGTTCAGCGGTTGTATGATTTTTCTCAAAGTCATCCTTGGCCAGAACATTGGCTGCGGGAGACAGCGGCAGCATTTCGTGTACAGGATGTAGCCGCTTTGGGAGAGACTCCCTGGGTTCGCAGCATTTTGGCGGATGCCGTACTTTCTTTGCGCGGAGCAGCGAGCTTGCTGGAACAGGCGCATGAAACAGCTATGCAGCCCGGCGGTCCTGCACCTTATGCCGTGACGCTGCAAGAGGATGCGACGATGGTGAAGGGATTGCTGCAAGAGCTGGAGACACAGCCGTGGGCATCTCTATATGATCATTTTCAGACAGCTGCCTTCGGTAAGCTCAAGCCGGTCAAAAAAGATCAGACTGAGCCTGCATTGCAGGAACGGGTTAAGACGTTGCGCGAAGCAGCCAAAAAAATGATTACAGATATGAAGGCATCCCTGTTTGGCAGGAGAGCAGAAGCCTATTGGGAGGAGCTGCACGCCGCGGCTCCGCTGATGGACGAGTTGGTAGAAACCGTGATTGTATTCGGGGAACGATTTCAACAGCACAAGCAGTCAAAAGGGTTGGTGGATTTCGGGGATTTGGAACATTATTGTCTGAAAATATTACGACATCCCGAATCTACTCCGTACAAGCTGCTACCTTCCGACGCTGCACTCGAATACAAGGCGCAATTTGACGAGGTGCTGTTGGATGAGTATCAGGATACGAATACCGTACAGGAAGATATCGTTAGGCTGGTATCACGGGAGGAACCAGGTAACCGTTTTATGGTGGGCGATGTGAAACAGAGTATTTATCGGTTTCGGCTGGCGGAGCCGGGTCTGTTTTTGAATAAGTATCAACGGTACGGCATGCAGGAGCAGGAAGATGGCTTTTTAGTTGATCTGGCGCGTAATTTCCGCAGTCGGCAGGAAGTTGTCGATGCGGTCAATTTGGTGTTCCGCCAGATTATGAGTGTGGATGTGGCGGAAATTGAGTACGATGAACGAGCCTGGCTGGTACACGGCGCATCCTATCCCGACCCGTCGGATCAAGACACCGCATCTGTATACGCACCTGAGATGCTCTTAGTTGATAAGGGTGGACAGGGTCTTTCCGAGGCTTCAGAGCTGTCCGAAACGGGGGACGAATCTGTTCTACAGGAAAGTGAGCTGGCTGAGCTTGCGGAGCTGGAAACGGCACAGTTAGAGGCTCGTGCGATCGCGCAACGGATTAAAGAACTGACCGGAGATACTGGACAACCACTGCTGATTTACGACAGAGGATTAAAAGCGATGCGCCCGGCAGTCTACGGCGATATCGTCATTTTGCTTCGTTCGGCAAGCGTGTGGGCCCCCCTAATTGTGGAGGAACTGCGGCTTGAGGGCATTCCGGCTTCCGGGGAGCAGACGACAGGCTTTTTTAAAGCAACGGAAGTTGAGGTAATGTTGTCTCTGCTGCACATTATTGATAATCCGCAGCAGGACATCCCGCTTGCATCCGTGCTTCGTTCGCCGATTGTCGGCTTGACCGAAGATGAACTGGCACAAATTCGGTTGGAGAAGCCGGATGGATTATTTTATGACGCATTGCTGGCGGCGGCTGAGGCTAACCCACTGGAAGAGAGCGAAAAAGGGATCTCAGCTGACATCATGGAGTTGGATCTTTTCCCTGAGGACTCTTTATCTTCATCTGACTTTGGTAATAGAAATGACGGGAATACGTTGTCTTCCCGACTACGTTCATTTTTGCGTAATTTGGAAGCCTGGCGGCAGGAAGCCCGACAAGGCAGCTTAAGTGTATTGATTTGGAATGTGCTGGAGGAAACAGGATATCTGGATTGGGTCGGTGGACTGCCTGGCGGCTCACAGCGTCAAAGCAATTTGCGGGCGCTTTATGACCGAGCGAGACAGTATGAGACATCTACGTCCAACCGAGGATTGTTCCGATTTCTGACCTTCATTTCCCGTCTGCGGGAGCGAGGCGGTGATTTAGGATCCATTAGCGGGGGGACTGAACCCGATCAGGCTGTCCGTGTTATGACCATTCATAAAAGTAAAGGACTTGAATTCCCTATCGTGTTTATTGCCGGGACAGCAAAAATGTTCAATCAGCAGGACCTCAATGCGCCGTTTCTTATGCACAAGGAGTTGGGGTTTGGTCCTAAATATGTGGAGGAACAAAATCGTGTCAGCTACCCTACGCTGCCTAATTTAGCGATCCGCCGACGCTCACAGCTGGAGCTATTGGCTGAGGAAATGCGGGTGTTATACGTGGCGCTTACGCGTCCGCGTGAAAAGCTAATTATGACCGGAACCGTGAAGGACCTCGCTTCGCGCGCAGCGGGTTGGGCACGTGCCAAAGAACATACGGAAACGGTCTTACCAGACTATATGCTGGCGGCAGGCCGCAGCTATCTGGACTGGGTAGGTCCTGCTTTGATTCGGCATCCTTCTGCTACTTTGTTGAGGGAAGCGGCAGGCGATCAGGATGGGTACTATCACAGGCTGGAACATATGCCGGGAACAGACTGGTTATTTAAAATCGTCGCCTCGGAAACACTTTCCGGCTCTCGTGTGAACTCAGATCATGAGGAAGAGGTGTCGGGCGAAGAGCGCCAAAAGAAGACAGAAGCACTGAGAAATGCGGAGCTAATCGACTTGAACGAAGAGAGTGAAACGGATATTGAAGCTGCTCTTTCCTGGATCTATCCGTATGAACGGGCTGGCAAGACGGCAGCCAATACATCGGTTACTGAGATGAAAAGATGGCTGGAAATGCAGGAAATGGGTTCGGACGATTGGCTGAATCTATCTAACTCTCTACAAGCAGAGTCACCGGAGGATCGGGAGGATTCTCACACTGGGGGAAGTCAATTACACTTGCGCAGACCTAAGTTTATGGGGAATCAGCGACTGACTCCAACGGAACGAGGAACAGTCTATCATACGTTGATGCTGCATTTGCCATTAGATGGGGGGATGAGCGCCGAAGTTATTGAGGAAACCAAGGCTCGTTTGCTCAATCAGCGTATGTTACTGGATGTTCATGCAAAGGCGCTAGATACGGATAAAATATTACGCTTTTTCACTAGTGAGCTGGGTAGCAGAATGCTGGGGGCATCCCATGTTCAAAGAGAGCTTCCGTTTACTTATACCATGCGGGCAACCGATTACTGGAACCACAGCTTACCATCAATGTCACCAGGACAAGAAACAGATTCGGAAGGTGGACAGGACGGCGATAAAGTGCTGATGAACGGGATTATTGACTGTCTATTTGAAACTCCCGAAGGACTCGTGCTGGTAGATTATAAAACAGATCGGATATCTGAATATCGTACACTGTCCCATTTAACAGACCAATATCGTTTTCAATTGGAACTGTATGCCCGTGTGATCGAAGAGATTACAAGCAAAAAGGTTGCTGAGAAGTGGCTGTATTTTTTAGAAGCTGGAGAGAGTGTACAGCTGTAGTTATATAGATAGGGAGAGGAGGAATAGCATGCGGATTTTGCATACGGGTGATTGGCATTTGGGCCGCACGTTGGAAGGACGCAGCCGTTTGAAGGAGCAGGAGGCGTTTTTGGAAGAGTTGGCGAAAATGGCTGACGATCAGCAGGCCGATTTGATTATGATGGCTGGAGACGTATACGACTCAGTCAATCCTTCGGCCGCAGCCGAGCAATTGTTTTATGAAACGTCTGCCCGTCTTACGGCTGGAGGAAGACCACTCGTCGTCATTGCGGGCAATCATGATCAGCCGGAAAGGGTATCCTCGGTCACACCGCTGGTGAGCGGGCGTGGAATTACGTTGCTGGGACTGCCCCATGGGGAAGCGGTACGCGTTCGTACACCGCGAACGGGTGAAATGGCATGCATTGCAGCCTTGCCATATCCATCCGAGTCTCGTCTGAACGAGCTATTGTCTGAAGACGGGGATGAAACAGTCTTGCGCGAGGCATACAGCCGCCGTGTGGGCTTGCTGATGTCACAACTGGGTACAGCATTTCGGCCTGACACCGTTAATTTGTCGATGAGCCATATTTATGTGCTCGGCGGGCTGGAGTCGGATTCGGAACGTCCGATTCAGGTCGGGGGGGCGTATACCGTAGATCCGTCTGCTTTGAGCATTGGGGCACAGTATACGGCTCTAGGACATTTGCATCGTCCTCAATATGTGAAGGGGGACGGGCTGATGCGTTACAGTGGCTCGCCGCTGGCTTATAGCTTTTCCGAAGCCGGACAAGCCAAATCGGTTACGTTAATTGACGTGGTTGCTGGCAAGCCTGCTCAGATCGAGGAACTGTATATTACCAGTGGACGCCCATTAGTGAGGTGGCGCGCACGGGGAGGTCTGGAGGAAGTATATCGCTGGCTGGACGAAGGATTGGATGCCGATGCCTTTATTGATCTGGAAATTACGCTGGATGAAGCGATGTCGATGGGAGATATTCAGCGGCTGCGCAAAAGCCGTGAAGGCATCATTCATATTCGCCCCATGTATCCAGAAATGGCTGCCGCACAGCTGGATCACCAACGATCAGAACTGCCAGTGCATGAGTTGTTCCGGGCATTCTATCAGCGGCAGACAGGTGGAGCACAGCCAGATGACGGATTAGTACAGTTGTTTCTGGAACTGGTGGAACAGGATGATGCAAGAGACCACGCTGAGGAGGATGACGCATGAAACCAATCCTTCTAAAATTGGCGGGGTTGCAAAGCTACCGGGAGTCGCAGGAAATTCGCTTTGACGATTTGACCGAAACTGGACTGTTCGGGATATTTGGCCCAACGGGTAGTGGAAAATCAACGCTGCTGGATGCCATTACGTTGGCTATGTACGGTAAAGTGGAGCGGGCAGTGAATGGTACACAAGGCATTATGAATCATGCTGAGGATACATTGTCTGTTGCATTTACGTTTGAATTAATGTCAGCTCAAGGACCTCGTCGTTACCGTGTAGAACGACGTTTCAAACGTGCTGGAGGCGTATCGGTTAATAATACGCTTAGCCGTTTTATTGCGTTAACAGAGGATGGCGAGGAAGTGCTTGCCGATAAGGTGCAGGATGTGACGCGCTGTGTGGAGGAGTATATCGGCCTGAAAATGGACGATTTTACACGAGCTGTCGTATTGCCGCAGGGAAAGTTTGCGGAATTCTTGTCCTTAAAGGGCAGTGAACGCAGACAGATGCTACAGCGTTTGTTCCATTTGGAGAAGTACGGAGATCAACTTGCACAGAAGCTAAGCCGTCGTGTGAAAGATAACGATACCGCACTGAAAGCGTTAGAGGCAGAGCAGCAAGGGCTGGGGGATGCCAGTGCTGAAGCTCTTGAACATGTAGAGTTGCGTCTCAAAGAGGCGATTGCCAATGCAGAAGCTTCGCGTCGTGAGCTCGAGCGTGTCTCACGTGAATGGGAGGCACTAAACAAAACCCGTGAGCTGGTCGTCGAGCTCAGCCAAAGATCGAACGAGCTGGAGCAGTTGGCAGCACAGGAGCCGGGCATTGCTTTGCTGGAGCGCAAGCTTCGACAAGCATCTGCAGCCGAGGCATTGCTGCCTGCGCTGACGGATTGGAAGGAAGCCATTGCTGAAGCGGAAAAACGGCAAAAGACTGCCGAAGAAGTGGCAGTCCTGGCTGCTACCGCGCAAGAGGCTGCGCTTGTGTCTGCGCAAGCAGATGAGCAGGCTCGGCAAGCGCTCAGTGCCGAAGAACCGAAGCTATTGCTTCGAATCGACCAACTAGAGCAGGCGCTTCAACTGGAGCGTGATACGGAAGCGTTGCGGACCGAACGGGAACGTCTGGCGGCCGAGCTTATGCAAAGCGAACAAACCCTTGCTGAACATGCAAAAGGACTCGCAAAGGAACAAGAGCTACAGACGCGAGGCTTGAAGCGACAGCAGGAGCTTCAACAAGAGCTAAAGCAAAATGAAGTGCGGGCAGATGAGCGGCGTATGCTGCAAGAGGCTGTGCAACGGTTGCAACAGCTGGAAATCGCGAATGAGCAATTGCGTGAAGCTGAACTGGAGTACACCGCTCAGGAGAAACGGCTTGCGCAAGCTGACGAACGTTTAAAGCTGACGGACCAGGAGACACAGGAGACAGAGGCACGGCGTTCTGCCCTTGCTGCACAGGCAGCTGATGGCATTGAGGCATTGCTGACGTTGGAGGCAGAGATCACCGCCGATATGTCGTCACTGGCCTCCGAGGAAGAACAACTGCGCCACGAGCTCCGTGCCGAGGAGCTGGGGCGTCTCGCACAGCATCTCGCTGCCGAGTTGCGCGAAGGCGAGCCGTGCGCAGTGTGCGGTTCGCTGCATCACCCCGCGCCTGCCATCGTCGCGGCGCATAGCGCGGATGCCGCTGCGCCAGATGAGCTGCACCGCCTGCGACTCGGTTTGCAGGAGCTGCGCCTCACACTGCGCCAGCAGTTGCACGAGCAGCGCAGCTTGCTGGCGCAGCCCGCCACCGCAGACAGCGGCGCTGCCGCCACGGGCGAGCCTTTCACGCCTGCGTCAGCGCCAGCAGAGCCGCGCGGTATTGCCGCTTGGGTGGAGCGCTGCACGGCGCTGGAGCGTACTGCGGCAGAGCTAGCCGCACGTGCGCATGCACTGCCTGCCGAGGCACAGGAGCTACGCGAGGCAGACGCCGCCGGACAGCAGCGGCGCATCCGTGCTGCTGCCGAGCAGGAGGCAGCAGCTGCAGCGCTGACGCAGGCACGCAGCAAGCGCGAGGCATGCACCACGCGCAGCGAGGGGCTGCGCGCCGAATGGGCGGCGCAGCTGCCGGATGTCGCTCCGAGCGAAGCTGCGGAGCGTTACCGTGCCATGCAGGAGCGCGATGGGCGTGCGGAAGAGCTGCGGTCCCGGCTGGAGACGAGTGTGACCTTCCTCGAAGGAAAGGCGGCGCGTGTTCAACAGATACAGCAGAGTATTATCGAGGAGGACAAAATCATTATTGCCCGTCGTACAGGGCTCCAAAGCAAAGATGATTCGCTTCGTGAAAAGCTAGCACAGCTCCGAAAATGGGTTGGAGATGGCCAAGCGGCTTCATTGCTGGAAGAAGCGTCCTCGCGACTGTTGGGGCTGAAAAACGGAGCCGAAGCCGCGGCACGCCGCCGTATCGAAGCGGAAGAACGCAAGCAGCAAGCCGTTCATGCTTCACTGATTGCCCGGCAGGCCTCCGACTCAGCAGAAGAAAGCCGTCAGATGGCAGAGTCCCGTTGGGGCAACCGTCTGGAAGCCTCCTCCTTCGCTACGGAAGCAGAAGTCATGGAATGCTGCCTGGGACCGGAAGAAGCCGCACGCTATGAGCGTGAAGCGAGTTTGCATCGAGAACGGGAAAAAGAGCTGTCTTCCCGCTTAAAACATGTCGAAGAGCAGCTGAATGGAGCAACGGTAACAGAGGAACAGTGGGAAACGGCTACTGCACAGCTACGTGATTGCCGTACACGCGACGAAGAGGCGCTTCAGAATCGCGCCAAGGCTGAGCGTGATTTAGAGGACTTGCAGCATCGACACGTCCGCTGGATGAAGCTGGAGTCCAATCGTATACATTTGCGTAGCGAAGCGGAAAAAATGTCCAAGCTCCAGTCTGTTTTTCGTGGCAATGCCTTTGTTGAATATATTGCCGAGGAGCAGCTCATGCAGGTCAGCCAGTCAGCTTCACGCCGCCTGCGTTTTCTGACCAAGCAACGTTACGCGCTAGAGGTAGATTCCAGCGGTGGTTTTGTTATTAGTGACGATGCCAACGGTGGGGTCAAACGTCCAGTATCGACCTTGTCCGGTGGCGAAACATTCCTGACCTCCTTGTCGCTTGCGCTTGCGCTGTCGGCTCAAATTCAATTGCGGGGCCAATACCCTCTGCAATTTTTCTTTCTGGATGAAGGCTTTGGAACGTTGGACCCTGAGCTGCTTGACACAGTGATCACTTCACTGGAAAAGCTGCACCACGATCAATTGTCTGTTGGTGTGATTAGTCATGTGCCTGAACTACGGGCCCGTCTTCCGCGCAAGCTAGTTGTTCTTCCAGCAGAGCAGGCTGGAGGCGGCTCACGTGTGGTTATGGAAACTTTTTGAAGTAATGTGATACAGGTCACAGATACAGTTTCAAACTATTGTTATAATACAGCCAAGCCGACAAGTTAATCATACAGCACCCCGGCGGACGTATGCTGCGGAAGAAATCTTCCCGTCATACGTCCGTTCAGAGGAGCTCTGCCAAGAGCTCCCGGGGTGCTTCTTTTTTTTTTTTTGCAAGCCGGAATTCGCCCAATTTGATGTAGCAAATAGCCCGTTTTTGAATAACATACGGTATACATGCAAGAGCCTAGGAGGAAACAACCATGGAAAAAAGCATGACAACCGAAAAAGTTACAGCACCGGAACAGACGGATGTTAAAACACTATGTCAAAAACATATGCATCGTTATGTATGCGTATGGGTGAAGGACGGGACAATGTATGATGGCATTGTAGAGCATGTGGATGATGAAAAGATATACTTAGCCGTTCCTATGGGTGGAGACGAGATGGAGAAAGTCAATGTTAATCTCCCATATCCACCTAACAATTGTGGCTGCGGCTCCCGTGCTTATGGTGGCTATGCGTCTTATCCTCCGTATCCGTATCCGTACCCGTATCCGTATCCAGTACCCGCTTATGCATATGGGTTCCCATACGGACGCCGTCGCTTTAATCGTTTGATTCTGCCACTTGCAGCGTTGACAGCGATTAGCTTGCTGCCTTATTACTAATCCTAATTCCTTAGTCGCCAGATATAGTGAATTCTCTGCTCTCTCCCGCCTACAGTTCTTGTACAGTACAAGTGACTTTAAGGCGCATCCATACATCATCACCATGCAAGGCTGTTTCTTCCATTATGAAGAAACAGCCTCTTTTTCACGTAAACCATCCCAAATATGATCCAATAATTGAAACTGTATCAGTACAGTTCAATGAAATGAGGTATCCTGTTTATCCATAAACCATGGTAACATCTAGCGTGTAAAGAAACATAAGACGGAATAAGCATGTAATGAAATGAGCATGTAATGAGTATGTAAAGAGCAGGTGGGAGGATATTGTGAAAAAATACGTTTCAATTTTATTGGATATAGAACTTAAAATTCGCGAGGGACAATATAAATCAGGTTACAAGCTGCCGTCGGTCCGTGAGGCTTCTGAATTATACAGGTGCAGCAAAAGCACGATTTTGCGGGCATACGCTGAGCTTGAAAAGAAACACGCCATCTATTCCATACCGCAAAGTGGATACTATGTAGTGGAAAATTCGGGCGATTTACACCATAGCCATATGCAAGACTTCGTTAATTTTGCTTCGGCCTCCCCGGATTTAAATGTATTCCCTTATCTGGATTTCCAACATTGTTTGAATCAGGCTATTGACACCTACAAATATCATCTGTTCACTTATGGCGATTCGCAAGGACTGGAAACACTGCGTCATACGTTGGTTTCCCATTTAGCTGATACTCAGGTGTTTGCAAAAATGGATCGGATTATCGTTACTTCGGGTGTTCAGCAGGCATTGGAGATACTCGCTAAAATGCCGTTTCCCAATGGCAAAGAAAAGGTTTTGGTCGAGCAGCCAAGTTACGATATATATTTGCGTTTTCTGGAGGAAGAGAACATACCCGTCAGTACCATCGTCCGGACAGCGGAAGGTATGGATTTTCACGAATTGGAGAATCAATTTAAGAACGAGAGCATCAAGTTTTTTTATACCATGTCAAGATATCATAATCCATTAGGAGTTTCTTACAACACAGAGGAGCGAAAAGCGATAGCTGCCTTAGCCGCCAAATATGATGTGTACATCGTAGAAGATGACTATATGGCAGATTTGGGGGCCGATCATCTGTTTGATCCCATTTATGCATACGACCAGACGGACCATGTTATTTATTTGAAAAGCTTCTCGAAAATCATTTTCCCCGGCTTACGATTAGGAGTTGCGGTATTGCCAGAAGCCCTATTGAAGACGTTTAATACCTATAAAAGATATGTCGACACATCTATTTTGTCTCAGGCGGCGCTTGATATTTATATTAAAAATGGAATGTATGAACGCCACAAGCACACGATATGCAACCTGTATTCGGAGCGCGTTCGTGCTCTTAACAAGGCTGTGGAACGATACAATCAGGCCGGATACGTTCAGACTTCAGCTGTAACCTCAGGAGTTTATATGCAGTTTAAACTGCCTCGGACGGTGAATTTGGGACGTTTGGTACAGTGTCTTTCCGCGAGGAACATCCAGGTTGTAGCTGGCAAAGGCTTTTATTTATCAGGCTATAGGGAACAAGAGAAGTTTTTGCGCATAAGTATTTCGCGCGCGCAGTTGGATCAAATTGATGCAGGGGTGAAAGCTATTATAGAGGAAGTTAGTAAGGGAAACTGGTATTAAGACCCTTTTTCCGTTATGATACATATAGAAACATAAGTATAACCAAACATGGCTGTATATGTTTCTATTCAGTGTGGGAAATACATAACTTTGAATGCCGAGAGCAAGGGCTGTTTATGCCTATTTACTTACGATCGGCTCACTGCCAAAGGAGGGTTTTGAATGGACGATCTGTTTTTGAAAATTGTGGATGGAACCATCCCCAGCAAAAAGGTGTTGGAAACCGACAATGTGCTCGCATTTCATGACATCCAGCCTGCGGCGCCAGTACACGTGCTCATTATTCCCAAAAAATATATTCCTTCGATGAACGCTGTGACGGAGGAGGATCTTCCTCTTATCGCGGAGATTCATCGTGTTGCGGTTGAGGTTGCGAAAAAGTTAGGAATCGCTGAGTCTGGCTATCGGTTGATTAACAACTGTGGCCCGGATAGTGGACAAGCGGTGGGGCATCTGCATTATCACTTACTGGGCGGCGCCAAATTGGGTGCCTTGACAGGTATTTCGGACTCACATTCTTAAAAAATGACAGAGCTTGCCTTTTCAGTAATACGGAAGTGAATGGAGAAAAATGGCCCTTTATGTATTCATTTTTTCTTATAGGTTGACACCTGGTTTCCGTTTCACCTATAATAAAATTTGATGAACCGTGTTATTGCTCTTGGACGGTCTGGTCGGAGGGAGGGAAAACTGGTGTCTGAAACTAAAGTTCGCAAAAACGAGACAATTGATGCTGCACTTCGTCGCTTTAAACGTTCCATTGCTAAGGATGGCGTATTGGCTGAGGTGAAGAAACGCAAGCATTATGAAAAGCCAAGCGTAAAGCGCAAGAAAAAGTCCGAGGCTGCTCGTAAGAGAAAGTTCTAGGAGGATCTAAGCAATCATGAATTTGAGCGAACGATTGAACGAAGATATGAAGCAAGCAATGAAGAGTAAGGACAAGTTCAAACTCTCCACCATTCGAATGGTTCGTTCTACGATTAAAAATCTTGAAATAGATTTGAAACGGGATTTGGACGACAACGAAGTGCTTGATATTCTGAGTCGTGAGATCAAACAGCGAAAAGATGCCCTCCATGAATTTGAAAAAGCCGGTCGTGATGAACTTGCGACAAGCACTAAAGCAGAAATAGAGATCATCGCTCAGTACCTTCCCGAACAACTTTCTGAGGAAGAAATTAAAGTTATTGTACAGCAGACCATCCAGGAAACCGGTGCTTCTTCGAAAGCCGAGATGGGGAAAGTAATGACGGCCTTGATGCCTAAGGTAAAAGGCCGCGCTGACGGTAAGCTCGTGAACCAAGCGGTTCAGCAATTTCTGCAATAAACCTGCGACAAACAGGAAAACACAACACCCTCTGTTTACAGAGGGTGTTATTTCTATATAAGCGATGCCTACCATAGAATGTAATGATGAAAGATTCTTATATGTAAGCGTTATTGTTAATTGTGAAACGTGATGTCCATTGGGTGCGTAAAGTATCTGACAGCCGTCAGGATTAGCAATATACCCAATAATTTCACATTAAATCCTGAAAACTGTATAGTTTGTCTAACAAAGTTTGGTATGCTGTAACATAGAAAGATCGAAAGGGGGGAGAGAAATGCATAGAGAGCATCACCACTCCAGTCGCAAATTGATCTTTTTAACGTTGTGGATTATGGTATCCGTTTTGCTGTTACCCTTAGTTCATTCTGAATCAGCGGCGGCCCAAACTAAAGGTGGAGCTGTGTTTGTTATACCAGTTGATCAGGAGATTGAGCAAGGTCTGGGCAAATTTATGGAACGTGGATTTGCAGAAGCAGCAGATTTCAAAGCAGGTCTGATTTTACTGGATATTAACACTCCCGGTGGACGGGTAGATACAGCGGAGAAGCTGGGCAAACTGATTAAAGACAGTCCAATTCCGACCGTAGCCTATATAAGGGGCGAAGCGGCCTCAGCGGGTAGCTATATTGCGTTGAGCGCAAACAAGATTGTTATGAAACCGGGGAGTATTATCGGAGCAGCAGCGTTAGTAGACGGCAGGGGGCAGGCTATCACAGATCCAAAAACGATAGCCTGGTGGAAGAGTAGCATGGCATCTGCCGCAGAAGCTGGCGGACGTAATCCGGATATTGCCAGAGGTATGGTTGACTCTAAAACGACCATATCTATTCCAGAGATGAACTTTAATAAGGAAAATGGTCAGATCATTTCTTTAACCAGTGAGGAAGCGCTGAAGTTGGGTTATGCGGATCACATCGCGTCTTCCGAACAAGAAGTTATCCAGTGGATGGGTTACAGCATGGATGATGTAATTCATGTGGAGCGAACATGGGCTGAAAAAGCAGCCGAGATATTGACCAACCCAATTGTGCAGACGTTGCTTTTATTTATCGGTATCGCGGGTATCGTTATTGAGCTGCTCGTACCTGGTTTTGGTGTACCGGGAATTTTGGGCATACTCGGATTTGGGTTGTATTTTTTCGGCAATTATATCGCTGGTTTTGCAGGTTCGGAGACGTGGTTGTTGTTTATTATCGGTCTGGCTCTGCTTATCCTTGAAATGTTCACCCCAAGCTTTGGTGTTTTGGGCATTTTGGGTTCAGTCAGTCTTGTCGCCGGAGTTGTTCGCGCAGCATACAACATGCAGCACGCGTTTATATCTTTGGGCATTGCCTTTGCAGCTGCGGTTGCCGTGGTGGCGATCATTGCGGTTGTATTCAAGGACCGAGGGATATGGAACCGTTTTATACTTAAAGAAAGTTTAACGGCTGACCAAGGTTTTTCTTCAGTTGTGAACCGGGAAATGCTATTAGGTCAACGGGGTGTCAGTCTGACACCACTTCGTCCAGCCGGAACGGTGCTGATCGCTGATGAGCGAGTCGATGTTGTAACGAACGGCGAGTTTATTGCTACAGATATGCCGATTATAGTATCCAAAGTAGAAGGTGGGCGTATTGTGGTCAAGGCAGACACTAGCGTCTAAATAAGTAAACAACAAAGAATTAGATTAATGGAGGATGATGCGAGTGTTCGAATCAGGTATTGTCAGCGTTTTGCTGATTGCCGTTGTAGTGATTATTGTATTGAGCGTATTTTTCAGTTTCTTCCCGGTGATGCTGTGGATTTCAGCATTGGCTTCGGGTGTGCGCATTGGTATCATTACGCTGGTAGCTATGCGGTTACGGCGCGTCACGCCAAGCCGAATTGTCAATCCGCTCATTAAGGCAACCAAGGCGGGTCTGGGCTTGAACATCAACCAGCTGGAAAGCCATTTTCTCGCAGGAGGGAATGTAGACCGAGTGATCAATGCGTTGATTGCTGCGCAGCGAGCTAACATTCCGCTTGAGTTTGAACGTGCGGCAGCGATTGACCTTGCGGGACGGGATGTTCTGCAAGCGGTCCAAATGAGCGTTAATCCGCGTGTTATTGAGACACCTATTGTGGCTGCGGTCGCCAAGGATGGTATCGAAGTAAAGGTTAAAGCTCGTGTTACGGTGCGTGCCAACATTGATCGACTTGTTGGGGGTGCCGGAGAAGAAACGATTATTGCACGGGTCGGTGAAGGTATTGTTACAACCGTAGGTTCCAGTAACTCGCATAAGGACGTATTGGAGAATCCAGATTCAATTTCAAGAACTGTATTGTCCAAAGGTTTGGATGCCGGGACAGCATTTGAAATCTTGTCCATTGATATTGCGGACGTTGATGTAGGTAAAAATATCGGTGCTTTTCTACAAACAGAGCAGGCGGAAGCCGACAAACGTATTGCGCAGGCAAAAGCAGAAGAGCGGCGTGCGATGGCTGTAGCGCAGGAGCAGGAAATGAAGGCACGTGTTGTAGAAATGAGAGCACGCGTGGTGGAATCCGAGTCCGAAGTGCCGCTGGCAATGGCTGAAGCGCTGCGTGGCGGGAAGCTTGGCGTCATGGACTATATGAATTTGAAAAATATTGAGGCAGATACGCAAATGCGTAGCTCCTTAGGCAAACCGAATGAGAACTCGGGGAATGACAACAAGAACCGGGATTAATAACGGGACATAGCCGATGAATTACGGCAGCTAGGTGGTGAGTAATGAACTTTATCAGCTGGATCTTTGAACATTTGTATATCCTGATCGTGATTGGCTTTGCTTTGGTGTCCTTCTTGGGGAAAAGCATCCAAGGTACAGGGCGGAAATCACCGCCGCGAAAAGGTATGCCTACCTTTGGGGGTGATCATGGTTCTCGCGGGCTCTCGACGTCATCCAGACCCTTCACAACGGAACATGGGCAAGAGCAGCGCCAGCAGGATGTTGCTGGTGAGTTGCAACGTCAATTTCCTAATGAACGACGGGCGGTTATGGAGGCTCGTCGTATAGAAGAAGTGGGCGATCGGTCGGAAACGGAAGAACGGATGGACCGGGATTCATTAGATAATGGTTCGACTCTAGAGGATCGGATCCGTGCTATGGAAGAAGAACGCAGATTGGTTTTAGCCCGTCTCGATCGTATATCCAACGCGAGGGAGTCAGGGGAAATTACAGATGCGCCAGAGATAGCTTCGCAAGACCGTAATACGGTGGATACGGCTGATCTGCGCAGAGGTGTGATTTGGGCAGAAATATTAGGTCCTCCGCGTTCCAAGCGCTACATGGGTGGAGGAAGACGTTAAAATGATAGTGGATCCGTCACGGCTTTGGCTGTGGCGGATCTTTTTTGTGATGCTTTAGGAATACATAAGCATGCTCAGAATAAAAAGTGAATTAACGACAAATGCTCTAATTACCTGACAACGAATGTGATAATCTCTTGTGTGCCCTAGGTTTCTCACATTTGCTGTCATCTAAAATGGTGGCATTTTGTCTAATTTAGGGTCTCATTTATGAAAATATATTCGTGAAAAATGATCAAATGTAACAATATGAATGAAGCTTTCCGAAAGTAGTTTTCATTTTTTCTTTTTTATATATAATGTTCTCAATGATAGATATTTATGAAATTAACTCCATATTTAGCTAAAATTTGATTTAAATTGAGGTGATAAAACGAGGTTATAAAAATGAAAAATTAATTTTTAGGAGGATGGAATGGATGGGGAATAGCTTGTTCAGAAAGAAGAGCATTGATCAGTTGATTGCTGCTACGCGGGGGGAAAAAGCACTCAAAAGGGAACTGGGTGCGTTTGATTTAACGATGCTTGGAATTGGAGCCATTATTGGAACGGGGATTTTTGTGTTGACAGGTACGGGAGCAGTTACAGCTGGTCCAGGCTTGGTTCTTTCTTTTGTGATTGCGGGACTCGCCTGTTTATTCGCAGCATTGGCTTATGCGGAGTTTGCATCCACCGTTCCAGTATCCGGTTCTGTTTACACTTTTACATATGCAACGATGGGGGAACTATTGGCCTTTATTATTGGATGGGATTTGATTTTGGAATACATGCTGGCAGCCAGCGCCGTTTCCGCAGGTTGGTCGGGTTACTTTGTATCATTTTTGAATGGAATTGGCCTTCACATTCCGCTTGAATTCACTGCTGCACCTGGGGCTTTAAAAGACCAAACGACTTATTTTAATCTCCCAGCTTTTTTAATTTTGATGGGTATCACGTTCTTACTTTATTTTGGGATAAAAGAATCAAAACGGATAAACAACATCATGGTAGTCGTAAAAATTGTTGTTATTTTATTGTTTATCATCGTTGCTTTTAAATATGTGAAGCCAGATAACTGGACACCGTTTATACCGTTTGGGTTCAGTGGGGTGTTTGGAGCCGCAGCTCTTGTGTTTTTTGCTTTTATTGGTTTTGATGCTGTTTCATCAGCGGCTGAAGAAACCAAAAATCCCGCTCGTGATTTACCGCGAGGCATTATTTTCTCACTTGTTGTTTGTACTTTTTTGTATGTCGTTGTTAGCGCGATTATGACTGGTATAGTACCGTTTATGCAATTTGAAGGTATCTCTCACCCTGTGTCATTGGTATTGCAGGTTGCGGGTCAGAACTGGGTTGCAGGTATTATAGATATAGGAGCTATCTTAGGAATGACAACGGTCATGCTGGTTATGCTCTATGGTCAAACTCGCATTATGTTTGCTATGTCACGTGACGGCTTAGTCCCCAAAGTATTATCCAAGGTTCATTCCAAATATAAAACGCCCTACATTAACACGTTGTTTTTCGGTACTTTATCTGCATTAATGGGTGGGCTGATCCCGCTAGATGAGTTAGCTAGTTTGGTGAACATTGGAACCCTGTCAGCATTTATTCTGATTTCGATCGCCGTCATCGTTATGAGAAAAACACAACCTGATTTGCCAAGGGCCTTCCGTTGTCCTGGAGTTCCGTATATTCCAATCCTGGCTATCGTTTCATGTGGGGTGCTCATTCTTAATTTGAATGGTCAGACATTTATTCGCTTTATGATTTGGCTTGTCATTGGTATGGCTGTTTACTTCTCATACTCTAGAAAAAACTCTCTTTTGAATCGAGATACCGAGAAATAACCGTGTCATATAATGAAAATCAAAAAAGCCAACCTTGTTTTCGATATGAAAACGAGGTTGGCTTTTTTGGTTGTGAATTTTGAAAGAACCCATCTTTTGCCTCTGCAATATAGTAGCAGCTACGAATTGTAAGTTTAGCCTCATAAATGCGGGGACTGGATCATAAAATGTACAGAACAGATATCTGTGGCGCTGGTGTAATGGTGTTCACTGATAATAAGAATATACGATGAAAAGCCAGCAGCGTAGCTGCCATGAAACATCTATGGGTCCGAATGGCAATAACAGAAGATGAAAAAATAGCAGCGTGCTGTCATCAAAACAACTATGAACCGATGGATAACAGATGTTTTGATGACGGGAAAGGAGATTTCGCCGTATGAGCAGGATGAGCCGCAAACTGCGAAAGTGGGCCAGCGAGACGCTGGAGCTTCCGCAGGACATTCTATTTGACTTGCCGCGGTTAACCCTCATCGGCAGCCGCCAGCTTTATGTGGAGAATCACCGGGGCGTGGTGGATTTCACGCCGGATCAGCTCGTACTTGCACTTGCGCAAGGCAGGCTGAGGGTGTCCGGCCATGATCTAGTCATTACGTCTATTCTGCCAGAGCAGGTAAGTGTGGAGGGACATATAACGGATATCCAAATGGAAGGAACGGAGGAAGGCTCGTGAAACATCCTGCTTTAGCAAAGCTGCATGGCACGGTTACCCTTGCTGTCAAGGGCGAAAGTGTGGAAGATTTCATTAATTTACTCACCGATCAACATATACCTGTTTGGAACGTGCGGCCGATGGGTACTAGACATGCAGAAATGAACCTTCTGCTGCCGCACGTCTTCCTCCTACGCCCGCTTTTGAGAAGGACAGGCTGTAAAATGCATGTTCTGAAGCGGCAAGGGCTTCCCTTTACTGTTATACGACTTGCCAAACGTAAATTTTTTCTGGCTGGATTGGCTTTGTTCTGGATAGGTCTCCTGCTGATGTCTTCGCTTATCTGGGACATTGAAGTGAAGGGGAATGATAAGCTCTCGACGGAATCCGTTCTCAAAGCCGCCCGACAGGAGGGGCTGTATCCGTTTCAATGGAGCTTTCGTCTTTCCAGTCAAGACAAGCTTTCCCGTGCGCTCATGCAGAAGCTTCCAGAGGCATCCTGGATCGGTGTGGAAAAACAGGGTACTTTGGTGACGATTCAGGTTGTTGAAGCTTCACAGCCTACCCCTGCGCCGCTCTACAGCCCACGTCATATCATCAGTAAGGCAGACGCGGTAGTCACTGAAATTTTTGCCGAGCAGGGTCGTCCTGTCGTGCATAAAAATACGCGTGTCAAAAAAGGAGCCATCCTCATCTCGGGAACGCTTGGAGATGAGGAGAATCAGCAGCAGGTCGTAGCCAAAGGAGAGGTTAAGGGTCTTGTATGGCATGAATACGAAATTAGCAGTCCCACGGTGCAACGCAGCAGCACGTATACAGGTACCAGTCACGACCGCTTGTATCTGGTGTTAGGCAACCGTGCAATACAATTGTGGGGATATGGGAAAATACCTTATTCTACACATAAAACAACAGTTGAACATGATCCGCTAACATGGCGTTCCTACAAACTTCCGATGGGTTGGATGACCGAAAGTGTGAGGGAGACAAAGATACAAGAGCAGAAGCTTACGGAAGCAGAAGCGAAAATGTCAGGAATAGAAGGCGCGCGAGCTGATATTTTAGCTAAATACGGCAAAGGAACGAAAATAATAAGCCAAAAAATTTTGCATGAGAAGAGAGAGAATGGTAAAGTTTATATGAAAGTGCTTTTTGAAGTGGAGCAGGATATTGCGGAAGAACTTCCGTTAGTTCATAACCAAGGAGAATGAGGCTATTTGGCAGAACAACAACGCAGCATACAAATTGCATTGAACAATGCGGGAGAAGGACAGGCGTTATTTGGCCCGCAGGATTCCTTTTTAAAATTAATCGAAGCCGCTATTCCAGCAAAAATAGCATCTCGTGAGGCAGAAGTTAATGTTTTTGGTAATGCACACGAGGTGGAAGTGCTCGAACAATTGTTCGATGTATTACTCCAGTTAATTCGCAATGGGTATATACTGACCGAAAGGGATGTCCATTATGCGATTGAATTGGCCAAAGATTTGCGCGCTGATCAGCTGCTCGATTTGTTCAAGGGTGAAATTACGACGACGTTTCGGGGTAAACCGATTCGCGTCAAAACGATTGGACAAAAGCACTATGTAACCACGATTAAGAAACGCGATATTGTATTTGGAATTGGCCCGGCGGGTACTGGTAAAACCTATCTGGCTGTAGTGCTGGCCGTAGCTGCCCTGAAGGAAGGTTCAGTCAAGCGCATTGTACTGACTCGCCCTGCGGTGGAAGCAGGTGAAAATTTAGGTTTTTTACCAGGGGATTTACAGGAAAAGGTTGATCCGTATTTACGCCCATTGTATGATGCCCTATACGATGTGATGGGCCCAGAGCAGACTGCAAAGGCACTGGAGCGCGGGTTAATAGAAATTGCACCTTTGGCTTATATGCGGGGACGTACGCTGGATGATTCATTTATTATTTTGGACGAAGCGCAAAACACCACACCCGAGCAAATGAAAATGTTTTTGACTCGACTTGGCTTCGGCTCCAAAATGGTAATTACCGGCGATGTCACGCAAATTGATTTGCCTCGCGGCAAAAAATCCGGTCTGATTGAAGCGAATGCGATTTTACAAGGGATTGAGGAAATAGGCTTTGTCCAGTTTGCAGAAGAGGATGTTGTCCGTCATTCCCTCGTTCAAAAAATCATTGTTGCTTATGACCGTGTTGCCGAAAATCAAGGATAGCCATTCAATCACGAGTATGGTGTGTACGATCAGAAGTATAAAATGAGCAGTGTAGCTGCCTTGAAAAAGATGATGGAGAGGGATTGTTTTAGATGACCTCGAAGGAATTATCTAAAGGGAAAACGTTCCAGCATAGAATGAATGGATGGAAGTATAGCGTGGCGACACGCTATCTTCTGTTTTTATTTTTGGTGGTTCTTTTTTATGTAGGCTTTGCGTCCAAGCTGCTTCCCGAGCGTTATGATATTCGGGTAAATCAACCGAGTGAAAAGGAAATTGTCGCCCCGATGCAGCTTCCTAACAGTAAGGCGACTTTGAAGGCTCAAGAGGAATCAGCTGAACGTGTGCAGCCCATGTATACCATTGTGCCCGTTCGCAACGATAACCTGATTACTGGTATTTTGGATCGAATTGAACGGCTCAATCAGGATGATCAGGTTTCCAGAGCAGATAAGATTTCGATTTATAAGGATGAGATTCCGCAACGTGCACGGGAATTTGTGCAAAATTTTGTGAATAATAGCCGTAATGCAGATGCCTACCCAGATAAGCTACTGGATGAAGTGCTGGAAAAAACGAAAGAGCAAACGTACCGAATTCCAGAGGAGACATTCATTAAAATTCCGCGCCTTACATCTGAGGATATTGCTGAAATGCGGCCTGTTGCCCGTGAGATTGTGACAGGGTTGATGAATGATCAAATTACGGATGCTCAGACAGCCCGAGCGAAAGTAGCTGAGCGGGTTAGTACAAGCTCGCTTACTAAGCGTACTTCACGGGAGGTTGTTCAGGAACTTGCAAGGCTTGTGATTACCGCCAACAAGTTTTATGATGATACAGCTACGAAGGACGCCAAGGTACAGGCTCGTGAAGATACACCGACAGTTTACATTAAACAGGGTGAAGTACTCGTCAAGAAGGGTGAGATTATTACCCAGGAAATCTATACACTGCTTGATGAAAATGAATTGCTCAAGGATAAAATCAATTATTGGCCACAATTTGGGCTGCTGATGTTGTCTATGATGCTGGCATTGGGCCTGTTTATGTATATTCGTCAATTTCAATCACGAACACGAAACTTCAAGTATAATAATGCGCAGTTGCTCATGCTAGTATTAATCTTTGTGATTACAGTGGGAGCAATGATGTTAATTTCCATACTGCAGAACAGTGAACGTTCCTATCTCGGCTATCTGGCGCCTATCGCGCTTGGAGCTATGCTCGTAACGCTGTTGCTTGATATGTCGTTGGCTTTCGTATGTGCCGTTATATTCAGTATATTGGCAAGTGTTATTTTGAATGTCCGTCAGGGACAAATTTTTGACTTTAATTTTGGATTTTTTGCTATTGTGGTCTGTCTGGCAGCGATTTTCTCTACCCATCGAGCCAGCCAGCGTTCAACACTGTTCAAAGGGGCAATTATGGTATGCCTGTTCGGTGCCCTGTCTGTTTTTTCTCTGGCACTGATTGACCAAGGGAATTGGACTCAAACGACGACGCTTTATGGGGTAGCCTTTGCTTTTGCAGGCGGTCTGATAACAGCAATACTTGTTATAGGGCTAATGCCATTTTTTGAGTCTACTTTTGGTATCTTGTCGGCACTGAAGCTTGTTGAACTGTCGAATCCCAACCATCCATTGCTCCGCAAGCTGCTTACGGAGACACCGGGAACGTATCATCATAGTGTAATGGTGGGTAATCTGTCAGAGGCCGCAGCGGAGGCTATAGGAGCAAACGGCTTGTTGTGCCGGGTTGGTTCGTATTATCATGATATTGGTAAAACCAAGAGGCCTTCGTACTTCATTGAAAATCAAAATGGGTTGGAAAATCCACATGATTCAATAGAGCCTAAGCTTAGCAAATCCATCATTATCGCCCATGCTCGTGACGGCGTGGAAATGCAATTGGATTACAAGCTACCCAAGCCCATTCGCGATATTGCCGAGCAGCACCACGGAACGACATTCTTACACTATTTTTATCACAAGGCGTTGCGTGAGGCTGAAGAGCGGGGGGTGGAGCCTGACTTCACGGAGGATGATTTCCGTTATCCGGGACCGAAGGCTCAGTCTAAAGAGTCTGCTGTGGTGGGAATTGCTGATAGTGTGGAGGCAGCAGTTCGTTCCTTACGGAAGCCGACGGTGGAACAGGTTGAATCCATGATTGAGAAAATTATTAAGAGCCGTCTTGATGATCACCAATTTAACGACTGCGAGCTGACCATGCGGGAGCTTGATATCGTGGCTCAAACCCTCAAGGAAACAGTAATGGGGATTTTCCATTCCCGTATTGAGTATCCAGAGGAAAGGCCCAAGTCTGAAAACGGAAAAGCTTAATATAACTTGTGCATGAAGCACGGGTAGAGCACTAGAATTAAAAGGAGCGGTTGGCATGGGCCTTCAATTAGCTTGGAATAATGAACAAAACGATATGGAAATTAACGAATCTTTAATTACGCTGCTGAACACCTTATTAGAGGAGGCAGGCAGAGTGGAAGGAGTCACGGACGGTGAGGTAGCCCTTACCTTCGTTAATGATGAGCAAATTCATGAGTTGAACAGGGACTATCGGGGAATTGATCGTCCCACCGATGTGTTGTCTTTTGCTATGAAGGAGACACTGGATGAAGAACTTGAAATTATTTACGAACCGAATGAAGAAATTTCATTGAATGATGTACCGGATGTTCTGGGGGATATTATAATCTCTGTACAGACAGCGCAAGCTCAGAGCGAAGAATACGGACATTCCATTGAGCGTGAAATCGGTTTTTTGTTTGTTCACGGTTTTCTGCATCTGTTAGGCTATGATCATCAGGATGATGTGAGTGAAGCTGAAATGATGGGCAAACAGGAAGCTGTACTGGCTCAAGCGGGGTTGACAAGGTAATGAGACGTCAGCCTTGGAGAATGACCTTTCGCTATGCGGCAGAAGGCGTGATGTATGCTCTGCGTACGCAAGTAAATATGCGGATACATGTGGCCGTGGCGCTCCTTGTCATTGTAGCAGGCTTAACTCTGCACATCTCCCGGCTCGACTGGTTATTCGTCTGCGTGGCTATCGCTATAGTCATTGTAGCCGAACTGTTCAACACCGCTGTTGAAGCAGCGGTGGATCTCATCTCACCTGATATTCATCCGCTGGCCAAAGCGGCTAAAGACACCGCCGCCGGAGCCGTGCTCCTGGCAGCGGTTTTTGCTGTAATTATTGGTATATTTGTGTTTTATAGGCCTATGTTGACGTTAATTAGTTCGCTGTTTTAATGGAAAAACCAAAATAAAATAGGTGCTTAATCGCGCTGGAGGAAATGAAATGGCTAAGAAACACTTTAAATCAGGCTTTGTCGCAATTGTTGGCAGACCCAATGTCGGAAAATCAACACTGATGAACCACGTCATTGGGCAGAAGATCGCCATTATGTCAGACAAGCCACAAACTACACGCAACAAAATTCACGGCGTATTTACTACAGAGGACACGCAAATTGTATTTTTGGATACACCCGGGATTCATAAGCGCCAGTCAAAATTAGGCGATTACATGAATCAGACTGCTTTTAATACGTTAGGTGAAGTGGAAGCGGTACTTTTTCTTATTGACGCTGCTGAAGGCCTAGGCGGTGGCGACCGCTTTATTGCGGAACAACTTAAACAAGTAAAAACGCCAGTTATCTTGGTGCTGAATAAAATTGATCGCATTGAGCCGGAAGCGTTGTTGCCCCTGATTGAGCAGTATCGCAAGTTGTACGACTTTGCAGAAATCGTACCGATCTCGGCCAAAATGGGCAACAATGTAAACACCCTGCTGGAGCAGGTGCAAAAATACTTGCCAGAAGGTCCGCAATATTACCCGGATGATCAAATTACCGACCATCCTGAACAGTTTGTTATTGCCGAGTTGGTACGGGAAAAAATTCTGCATATGACACGTGAGGAAGTACCCCATTCTATTGCGGTTATGATTGAAGATATGAAAGTGCAGGATAATGGTGTAGTGCATATTATGGCTGTTATTTTTGTAGAGCGTGACTCCCAGAAGGGGATCATTATCGGCAAACAGGGAGCCATGCTCAAAGAGGTGGGCAAACAGGCCCGCCAGGATATCCAAAACCTGCTAGGCTCCAAGATTTTCCTGGAGCTTTGGGTTAAGGTAAAAAAAGACTGGCGCAACCAGGAACGCGTCCTTCGTGACCTTGGCTTCCATCGCGACGCTTAAAAACAGAATTCGATACTACGTCACTTTAGTTCAAGGATTTATTGGGGCTAAAAAAATGGATATTAAATAAATATGTATAGTTGTTGTAAGCATCATAAAAAAGCCGTCCCGATCTCTATGACTGAGATAAGTAACAGTCTTCTGATCATTCAAAGCGCCGCACATATGCGGCGCTTAACTCTTGCTCTTTTTACCTTTTCGACCAGTGATGAAATAAGGAGCATTTTTAACGCAATCCATTTATTTCATCGCATACTTCTCCCCTCCTCGCATCATCCTATTTTTGAGATGCAAACGTCATTTCCGAAGAAAGGATGAATACAATTGCGAGATTTTTCGTGGAAGTATTTTGCGATGACTGGAGATGTCGGTGCGTATCTGTTATATCGGGAGAGCGCCGTGACAAGGGAGCAAGACACGGATGAGGGAGAGTCGGACGAGCATGAAGAAGCCCGTGAATAGTACAAGCCACTGGCTTCTTCGCGAATGTTTGGGGGAAGAGGCATGCTTTACAGGGTGGAAGGAATCGTCATCCGCAGCATGGATTACGGTGAGGGGAACAAAATTATTACGCTTTGCACCGAAAGCGGAGGCAAAGCAGGCGTGCTGGTCAGAGGTGCAAAAAAGTCCAAAAGCCGTCACGCTGCTTTAACGCAGCCGTTTACGTACGGTGAATTCGTTTTTTTTCGAAACACAGGCTTAGGCACGTTGAATGCCGGTGAAATCATCCAATCCCACCATACATTGCGCGAGGATATTACTAAGGCTGCTTACGCATCTTATGCTTGTGAATTACTCGATCGGGTGTTACAGGATGAGGAAACAGGTGCGTTCTGGTTTAAGCAGCTAAAAGCATGTTTGGAGGCGCTGGAGAGTGGCAAAGATCCGCTGATCGTCATGAGTATTTATGAATTTAAAATATTGCAGGCGGCCGGATATGCTCCTCAGCTTGATGCATGTATTTCAAGTGGTCAACAATGTGCTGATGAAGATATGTTTGTCAGTCCGAGGCTAGGCGGAGTTTTGTGCCGAAGCTACAAGCATTTTGATCCAGCTGCATTGAGCGTGACTCCACGTACATTGAAGTTGCTGCGCTTGTTCGCCAGAATGGATTTGAATCGGCTCGGCAACATTGACGTGAAGGACTCCACTAAGCTGGAGATCAAACATGTCATGCGTCAGTTCATGGATATGCAGTTGGAGGTCAAGCTGAAATCCCGCAATTTCTTGGATCAGCTCGACAAGTACGATATGTGAAACGCCCTATTCTCTTGACTGTATTGCTGAAAACGTGTAATATCCTACTATATATCTCCTTCGGGAGCAGATGCATTGAACGAGAAAGTAGCGGGATGTATTCTCTGTAATTAGCGAGTTGGGGACGGTGTAAGCCCAGCGGGAATTCTTCGTGAACAAGGCACTCGGGAGCATCTGAATGGACACGGAAAAGAGGATTACGATCTGATTGGTGATGTAGGATCGCAATCAAGTAGGGTGGAACCGCGGGAGTCAGCTCTCGTCCCTACGTCTGTACAGGCGTAGAGGCGGGGGCTTTTTGCTGTCTCTAGCAAGGCTTTTGGGATAAAATAGCCCTGTACATACGAGCTTAATGAGAAGAAATCACCAACATTTGAGGGAAGTAGAAAGGGAGCGTGTACCAATGAATTTTCAGCAGATGATTTTAACGCTGCAACAATTTTGGGCAGAACACAACTGTATTATTGTACAGCCGTATGACACGGAAAAAGGGGCAGGCACGATGAACCCAATGACGTATTTACGTTCGATCGGACCTGAGCCGTGGAATGTAGCTTATGTTGAGCCTTCTCGTCGTCCGTCAGACGGACGTTATGGTGAGAACCCGAATCGCCTGTATCAGCATCATCAGTTCCAAGTAGTTTTGAAGCCTTCACCGGATAACATTCAGGAATTGTATTTGGAGAGTTTGAGCCGTTTGGGCATTAACCCTCTGGAGCATGATATTCGTTTCGTTGAAGACAACTGGGAAGCACCGACGTTGGGAGCGTGGGGCTTAGGTTGGGAAGTATGGCTGGACGGTATGGAAATTACCCAATTCACCTATTTCCAGCAAGTGGGCGGTATTGATGCCAGTCCGGTTGCCGTAGAAATCACGTATGGTATGGAGCGTCTTGCTTCCTACATCCAGGACAAGGAGAATGTGTTCGATTTGGAGTGGGTCAATGGAATCACGTACGGTGATGTTTTCCACCAGCCTGAATTTGAGCATTCCAAGTATACGTTCGAAGTATCTGACGTCAAAATGCTCTTTACTCTTTTTAATATGTACGAAGAAGAGGCAAATAAAGCGATGGCGCAGCATCTTGTATTTCCAGCCTATGATTATGTGCTGAAATGTTCTCATGCGTTCAACTTGCTGGACGCTCGCGGAGCGATCAGCGTGACGGAACGGACTGGGTTTATTATACGAGTACGTAATTTGGCGCGTCAGGTGGCTGCGACCTATCTGGAGGAGCGCGAGAAGCTGGGCTTCCCGCTGTTGAAGAAAGGAGGTGCGGCAAATGTCTAAGGATTTATTGTTTGAGATCGGGTTGGAAGAAGTCCCTGCACGTTTTATCCCGAATGCGATTCAGCAGTTGAAGCAGCGTATGACGACGTGGCTTGACAGCTCGCGTATTGCTTATGGTGCTGTAGAGGCTTATGCTACACCTCGCCGTTTGGCGGTACTTGTCAAGGAAGTAGCGGAGAAGCAAGAAGATATTAACGAAGAAGTTAAAGGTCCTTCCCGCAAAATCGCACTCGACGAAGCTGGTAACTGGAGCAAGGCTGCACTAGGCTTTGCTCGCAGCCAAGGTGTTGATCCTGAACAGTTCACATTCAAGGAGCTTGGAGGCGTGGAATATATTTACGCAACTAAGAGCAGCATAGGTGTACCAACAGCAGATGTACTGTCCGAAGGTTTATTGCACATTTTACATGCCATGACATTCCCTAAATTCATGCGCTGGGCAAGTTATGACTTTAAATTTGTTCGTCCGATCCGCTGGTTGATTGCCCTATTTGGTAACGATATTGTTAATTTGGAGATTGCTGGCGTGCAGTCAGGAAATGTGACAAGAGGGCATCGTTTCCTGGGACAGGATGCCGTTGTAGCAAGTCCGGCCGACTATGTTGAAGTACTTCGCAAGCAGCATGTCATTGTGGATATTGAAGAACGTCAAACGCTTATTGTAAAGCAAATTGAAGCGCTGGCTGCCGAAAAAGATTGGACGATTGCGGTCAAGGATGATCTGCTGGAAGAAGTGCTGTATTTGGTGGAAACCCCAACTGTACTGTTCGGAGGTTTTGATCCTGCGTTCCTGAACATTCCGAAGGATGTACTCATTACTTCCATGCGTGAACATCAACGCTATTTCCCAGTGCTGGATCGCACAGGAGAGCTACTGCCATACTTTGTTACGGTACGTAACGGAGGAAGTCAATCGCTGGAAGTCATTGCTAAAGGGAATGAAAAAGTATTGCGTGCGCGGCTGTCTGATGCCAAATTCTTTTATGAAGAAGATCAGAAGCTGGAAATTAAAGATGCACTCTCCAAACTGGAAAGTATCGTTTTCCATGAAGAGCTGGGAACGGTTGGAGACAAAGTGCGCCGGATTCGCCGTATTGCTGATGCTCTGGCAGAGAAACTTCACGTTTCCTCAGATACACAGGAATCGGTTAGTCGAGCAGCGGATATTTGTAAATTTGACCTGGTAACACAAATGGTATATGAGTTCCCTGAACTGCAAGGTGTGATGGGTGAGGATTATGCTCGTAAGGCTGGAGAGAAGGAAGAAGTGGCGAGAGCGGTGTTTGAGCATTACCAACCGCGTTATGCAGGAGAAACGGTTCCTTCAACGAATGCTGGAGCGATTGTAAGTATCGCAGACAAGATAGATACCATTACAGGATGCTTCTCCATCGGTATTATTCCAACAGGTTCACAGGACCCTTACGCGCTTCGTCGTCAGGCAGCAGGTATTGTGCAAATCTTGTTGGATCGTAAGCTTTCGGCTACGTTGTCTGATGTGTTCAATATCGCGCTCGATGTGCACGGCAACCTTGGAAATATGAAACGTTCCGCGGATGAAATACGTAAAGAATTACATGAGTTTTTCGGATTACGGGTGAAGAAACTATTGTCTGAGACACTTCGCTATGACGTTGTGGATGCTGTGCTTGCAGCTGGATATGACGATGTTGCTTCCGTTGTTAACCGCGGAACTGCATTAATGACTGCCGTACAAACAGGTGAGGTATTCAAAGCAACAGTTGAATCCTTTAATCGTGTAGGCAATCTGGCTGCTAAAGCAGTGCATAAGTTAGTTAATACGAGTGAGTTTACGGAGCAAGGCGAAAAAACGCTTTACGAAGCATGGTCTAGCGCTTATGAATCTTATAGCGTAGCTTTACAGGAAGGTGATGCGACACGAGCGTTAGCCCTTGCTTCATCCATTACCCCTGCGGTGACGGCATTCTTTGATTCCGTTATGGTTATGGCTGAGGATGATGCTGTTCGTAATAATCGTTTGGCATTGCTGGCTGCTATTGACTCAGAACTGAAGCGTTTTGCCGATTTTTCCAAGCTTGTAGTTTAAACGTTAGTTGTGATAGTATGAACAACTTGAAAAAATGGGTATAAATATACGGAACGGTGTGAGAGTAATCTTGCAGCCGTTCCGTATTTTACTCGAATGCGGATGGAGATGGGGGATGCTCATGGAGGGAACCGGAACTTTACTGGATGTGCGGATCGTTGTTGACGGGGACGCTTGTCCTGTTAAAAGTGAAATTGCGGAGATAGCTTCCCTTTTTCATATTGAGGTTATTATGGTATCTTCATATGATCATCTCATTCAGGGCAGCAAAGGCGTAAGCGTCGTTAAAGTAGACCGAAGCGACCAAAGTGCCGATCTCTATATTGCCAATCATATCCGCCGCGGAGATATTGTAACCACCAATGATTATGGTCTTGCTGCACTTGCCTTGGCAAAAGGTTGTGAAGTGATGTCTTTTCGCGGAGCTATGTATCGAAACGATTCGATAGATTTCATGCTTGACCGACGCCATACTTCTGCCAAAGAACGGAAAAAAGGACGTTATGGAAAAGGTCCTAAACCGTTTACATTAGAGGATCGTGAAGTTTTTCAACATAAACTGACAAAACTTTTACTTCGCTTGCAGGAGAATGAGTAACGGTATCGAATTATATTTACGTGCTAAAGAGATGAAGGTGGTTAATATGAGTGCCGGACAAGGCAACATACCGGACGATATCATTGAGTCGGTTTTACAACATCATGATATTGTAGATACGGTAAGCAAGTACGTGCATTTGACCAAGCAGGGGAAATATATGAAAGGCCTCTGTCCTTTTCATTCCGAAAAAACCCCTTCATTCACCGTGACACCGGATCGTCAGATTTTTTACTGCTACGGCTGCGGCGCGGGAGGCAATGCCATCAAATTTATGATGGAAATCGAAGGACTATCCTTTCCCGAAGCTGTCAGGACAATGGCAGAAGAAAGTCATATCCCGCTCGGCGAATGGCAGGGACGTGATTCATCGCATCAGCATCCTGAGTTGGACAGGCTGTTGCAAGCGTATGAGTTAACTTCTAAGATGTACCATTTTTTGCTTAAAAATACGGAGCACGGCAAACCAGCCATGGAATACTTGCGCTCACGGGGATTCAGTGACAAGATCATTGATCAATTTCAAATTGGCTATGCACCCAACCGATGGGATACGATCGTTCAGTTTCTGGAGAAGCGTTCTTTTGATCCCGTGGAGATGGAAAAGGGAGGCCTTATTTCTCCCCGGCATGAGGGTGATGGATATGTGGATCGATTCAGGGATCGTATCATGTTTCCCATTTGGAATCGCAACGGAAAAGTTATTGCCTTTGCAGGCCGTATACTTGGTGAGGGACAGCCGAAGTATTTGAATTCACCGGAGACCAAGCTATTCAACAAGAGCCGAACGCTGTACAATCTCCATCATGCTAAAACCTCAATTCGCAAGCTACGCCAAAGTGTTCTTTTTGAAGGCTATGGTGATGTTATCTCGGCGTGGGAAGCTGGCGTACAAAATGGGGTGGCTGCCATGGGCACTGCTCTAACGGAGCACCATGCTACGATGTTAAAAGGACTGTGCGACGAGGTTATTATTTGTTATGATGGTGACCGGGCAGGACAAGCTGCTGCGCTTAAAAATTTTCCGCTGTTGGAAAATGCGGGGCTTCACGTGAAAGTAGCGCTGGTCAGTGACGGTATGGACCCGGATGATTTTATCCGGCAATACGGCGGCGAACGATTCCAGCGCCAAATTATCGAAAGTGCTGTTTCAACGGTGAAATTTAAGCTTATATATCTGAAAAAAAACCATATACTGCAAGAGGAAGAAGGAAGAATCGCGTATTCCCGCGAAGCATTAAATGTCATTGCACCTCTGTCATCCCCGACCGAGCGGGAAGTGTATCTGCGCGAAGTATCATCCGAAGTCAAGGTGGATTTTGAAACCTTGAAGCAAGAATGCAATTTACTCCGTCAATCCCTGCAAAAAAAACAGAACTTTGGGGATAATAACGAAAATGGGTGGAATAATGGTAGGCATAAAAAAGGGCAGGTCTCCACACCTAATCTGTTGCCAGCTTACCATGTGGCTGAACGCAGGCTGCTTCACTGGATGATGCAGGATTTAGAAGCTGCAGAGTATGTAGAAAAGCATCTGGGCGACGCCTTTAATATTGAGGATCATGCAGCAATTGCTGCTTATCTATATGCCTATTACGCGCAAGGGAAGTTACCGGATACAAGCCGTTTTATTTCATCTTTGCAAGACGACCGACTGGAGAAGAACGTAAGTTCGATCATGATGATGGATGCTCCAGGCGTATGGGCACCGCACATTTTGGATGATTATATTCATCAAGTGCGAAAATTTCCATTGCAGGAGCAACTGGATTTGAAAAGGGAAGAAATGAGAGCCGCTGAGCGCTTAGGTGACTTTTTGCGCGCAGCACAAATTGCAAGTGAGATTATAGCCCTAGAGAGACAATGAACACACAGAGGTCGGATGTTTCTAGGGAGGAGGGAGTCGAAAGATGGCGAATGATCAGCATACTGAACTGGAGACGGAACTAACACTGGATCAGGTTAAAGATCAACTGATTGAGTTGGGTAAAAAAAGTTCTTCTCTGAACTACAAAGATATCATGGAAAAACTGTCGCCGTTTGATCAGGACCCCGAGCAAATGGATGAGTTTTATGAGCAGCTGGGTGACTTGGGGATTGAGGTTGTGAATGACAACGACGAAGAAGTTACCAGATTGCGTCAAAATGACGACCCTGAAAACAATGATGGGGATGATTTTAATTTCGATGACGATCTGAGCCTGCCTCCCGGTATTAAAATTAATGACCCGGTCCGGATGTACTTGAAGGAAATCGGTCGTGTACCGTTGCTTTCTGCTGATGATGAGGTGGAGCTTGCCAAACGGATCAATAACGGCGATGAAGAAGCTAAGCGTCGGTTGGCAGAAGCGAACTTGCGTCTGGTTGTAAGTATTGCCAAACGTTATGTTGGTCGCGGAATGCTTTTCCTGGATCTGATTCAGGAAGGTAATATGGGTTTGATTAAGGCAGTAGAAAAATTTGATTACGAAAAAGGCTTTAAATTCAGTACGTATGCAACCTGGTGGATTCGTCAGGCCATTACGCGCGCAATAGCCGATCAGGCGAGAACGATCCGTATTCCGGTGCATATGGTGGAAACGATCAATAAGCTGATTCGCGTATCGCGTCAACTTTTGCAAGAGCTGGGGCGCGAACCTACGCCGGAAGAAGTGGCTGCCGAGATGGAGCTGAGCGTGGAAAAAGTACGGGAGATTATGAAAATTGCCCAAGAACCGGTTTCATTGGAAACACCAATTGGTGAAGAGGATGACTCACATCTGGGGGATTTCATTGAGGATCAGGAAGCATTGGCGCCTGCAGATGCGGCTGCCTATGAACTTCTGAAGGAACAGCTTGAGGATGTACTGGATACGTTGACCGAACGGGAAGAGAATGTTTTGCGTCTCCGCTTTGGTTTGGACGACGGAAGAACCAGAACTCTTGAAGAAGTGGGTAAAGTGTTCGGTGTTACACGTGAACGTATTCGTCAGATTGAGGCCAAAGCGCTGCGTAAGTTGCGCCATCCAAGCCGCAGTAAGCGACTGAAGGATTTCCTCGAATAGAAGCGTAACATTGCGGACCTTCTGCGGCTTGAAGCGCGCAGGGGGTCTTTTTTTATCTCATGGCAGCCTTGGTGGAGGGGAAGAAGCTTGGACCAGGAGAAAAAACGGGCAATACTGTTACATGAAATTGAGCATTGGCGGCGAAGTCGGCTGCTCCCTGAGCAATATTGCGATTTTTTGTCTAACCTGTATCGGGAGGACGAAGAGCCGTCGCAGAGCCAGAACCGTAACAACACCGGGCTGCTTACATATCTTAGACACGGGCATGGGATCGCCTGGCTTCTTGGTTTTGTCATTATTTCCTGCATTTGTTTGATCGGTTTTTATTTTACCGCTTTTCCGTTGGCAATGCAAATATTCTCGGCAAGTGCAGTTACTACGATTTGCTATGGAGTGGCCGCATTTTGGCGGTCTTCCGAAAAGAGTATGAGTGCGATGTTGAGCACTTTAGGCAGCGCGATTATGCTGGGTTCGGGTGTGTGGATCATTCAGCTCCATCAAGGTGAAGCTAAGGTTTGGTTTCTTTTTCTCGTAGGCCTATGCGGTGTGGTATGGTGTCTTGTGGGATTAACTTTGCGGATCAGCTTACTTCATTACTGTGGTCTTGCTGGGCTGCTTTTAGTGTACGCGGTCCTTATAGGCCGCTACTGGCCTACAGCAACTTTGGTGATGCTTGAGGCATTTTGGATTTTACACGCAGTATTGTTGATCTGGTTAAGCTGGTGGGTACATCGCCGCTTTCCGCGTCTCGCTTTGGTTTATTTCGCTATAGGCATGACACTAGCATTCATGGCTGAAGCAGACATGATTATCCTGCGCCATCAAGCAGCGGGAGATGTGGTGTTTTACAGCATACTGAAGTTGGCATTTGTTGTAGGGATTTTATTTTGGACTCGAAAAAAATGGATTACGTGGGTGACGTCATGAAACTTTCTCAACGATTACAATATATTATGGAACAAATTCCTGCCGGGAGCAGATTTGCGGATATTGGCTCGGATCATGGACTGCTCCCTGTAGCTGCAGTGCGTAGTGGCAGAGTACCGCAAGCCGTGGCGGGTGAAGTCAACGATGGGCCGTTGCGTGCGGCTCAAAAGCAGGTGGCCGAAGCAGGTCTTACTAATCGCATTGCGGTTAGAAAGGGAGATGGCTTGGCTGTAATTAAGGCCAATGAGGTTGATGTTATTACAATAGCCGGCATGGGTGGTGCCTTGATCGCTTCCATTCTAGAGCAAGGGAAAGACAAGCTTGTTTCAGTAAAACAACTTGTTCTACAGCCTAACGTAGGCGAGGATATTTTACGCCGATGGCTCATTGAACATCAATGGGTACTAACAAGTGAACATATTATGGAAGAAGACGGAAAAATATATGAGATTCTGACGGCAGTACCTGATTCGGTAAGCCCACTGAAACAGGATGAGCTGTATCAACCATGGAAACTTCCCGATAGTTCGCTGGTACTGACACAGGATTTGTTAATGCAACTTGGACCGCTATTGGTTAAAGCACCGAATGAAATCTTTTTTTATAAATGGAAATTGGAGATTCGCAAGCTTCAGGATGTGCTGGCACAAGTGGCACGGTCAGATCAGGAATCCGCACAGCATAAGCGGGAACAATTGCGCAAGCAAATTGAACAGCTAGAGGAGGTACTTGCATGTTTGCCAAAGGACAGACAGTAATTAGCTACATGGAGCAGCTGGCTCCAAAATACTTGGCAGTTCCAGACGATAGAATCGGGCTTCAGCTGGGTAGTCTGCAAAAGGAAATCAAAAGCATATTAGTAGCCCTGGATGTTAATGATGAGGTTGTCGAAGAGGCAATCCGCATAAAAGCAGACCTCATTATTGCGCATCATGCGATTATATTCCGCCCACTTAAAGCTTTGAACACGGATCAGCCTGCGGGCAGATTGTATGAAAAGCTGATCAAGAATGATATTGCTGTCTACATCAGTCATACGAATCTGGATACGGCTGAGAACGGCATGAATGACTGGATGGCGGAAGCACTGGGTATTCAAAGTGAAGGTACGTTGGAGGATGTTCACACCGAGCAATTGTTCAAGCTTGTCGTTTTCGTACCCAAAACACATCATCAACGGGTACTGGATGCCGTACTGGGAGCGGGAGCTGGACATATTGGCAACTACAGCCATTGCAGCTTTAACATTGATGGCTACGGAACTTTTGTGCCGGGTGAAGGCACACAGCCGTTTTTGGGTGAGCAGGGTAAAATGGAACGTAGTGAAGAGGTTCGTATTGAGACCATTGTACCGCAGGGTGTACGCAATAAAGTTGTTCAAGCGATGCTGAAGGCTCATCCTTATGAAGAGGTGGCTTATGACCTATACCATATGGATTTGCAAGGCCGTAGCTTTGGTTTGGGGCGGGTCGGCAAGCTTAAGGAAGCCTGCACGTTACGCGAGTTTGTCGATGTTGTGAAAAACGGTCTCAACGTCGAGCATGTACGTGTGGTGGGCGACTTAGATCGTACGATCAAAAAGGCAGCCGTGCTTGGGGGCTCTGGCAGCCGTTATGTGAACAAGTCGCTTTTTAAGGGGGCTGATGTATTAGTCACGGGGGATATTGACTATCACACGGCTCAGGATGCCCTTATGGCGGGGATCGCTATTATTGACCCTGGACATAACGCTGAAAAGATTATGAAGCCTAAAACTGCAGAGTGGATGCGTAAACGCTTGGCAGAAGGTCGATACTCAACGGAAGTACATGTATCTCAGGTGGAAACCGAACCTTTCCAATTTTTGTAAAACCTCAACGTCTATGAGAAAATAAAGGTGCTTTCTACTTTTTACAATATTTTCAGGGTTGTAACGTGCGCGCGTTCCCTGTATACTATGTAATGTTGTTCGGAAAGTTTGACAGACAATCGCTGGCGGCGTAAGCCGCGAGAGGAAAGTCCGGGCTCCATAGGGCAGGATGCTGGATAACGTCCAGTCAGCGCGAGTTGAAGGATAGTGCCACAGAAATGGACCGCCGATGGCCGCTTGCGGCACAGGCAAGGATGGAACCGAGGTGTAAGAGACCCCGAGGAACGCTGGTGACTTCGTTCCTGGTAAACCCCATCTGGAGCAAGACCTAATGGGACACAGCTTCTTCGCGAAGCAGCCTTAGCCCGAGGCGTGTCTAGGTTGGTCGCTGGAGCTGGATAGCAATGTTCGGCCTAGATAGATGATTGTCGCTTGTAGTGGGAGGGTAGTTCCCGTCTGTACCACGAATAGCACAGAACCCGGCTTACGGAAAACTTTCCCCACTGCAACACCTTAAAATGTATGAATTTAACTTTTGTAAATGACCTGTTTGCATGAAAGCCTTTAATCCAAATGTATTTATTGAATTAAAAAGGGTGTGTCATATTCCTGTGGGAATCATGACACACCCTTTTTAACATACCGTATTTGCGCAGAAATAGTGCATTTTTAGATTGAAGCCCCCAAGCATAATTACTGGAGGCTTTCATTTTAATTTTTACTCCCTCTACCGTAAAAACGTGCGAGGAAGAGGCACGTAGTCAGCGTAGCAACGCATTTGAATCTGTAGAAGCGAGGCGTGCGGCTTTTGTCCCAGATTCCACCACTATTCAAAATTCAAACAAATCAGGGATAACAGCGATCGTAAAAACAACGTGAAGCGGGCCTCACGTACGTGTTCTGCCAACTCCATCAGCGTACGCTTTTTACCACACTTTCCTCTGTGTACATCTTCAGTGCTCGATCCAATCGGTCAACTGCTTTTGGAAGCAGAGAAGGATCGGTATGCGTGAAGTTGATTCGCATATGGTTGCTGCCGCTCAGGTCAGCATAGAAGACTTGTCCAGGCACAAATGCGACTCCTTCCTCAATTGCGAGTTGCAGCAACCGGTCAGAACGGAAGCCCTCAGGTAGGGTAACCCACATAAACATACCGCCAAGTGCATCATTCCATGTGATTCCTTCCCATTGGCGTTCTTTCATCAGCGATGTGAGACGTAGCATACGAGTGTGGTACTCGGCGGACACGGTACGAATATGTCCGTCCAAGTCAAAAAAGTCCAGTAACTCATTCAAAGCACGTTGATCAATACTGCTGGAGTGCAGATCGGCAGATTGTTTGGCATTCGCGACTTTAACGACGATAGCTTGATCGGCTACCAACCATCCAGAGCGAACACCTGGAGCGACAGTTTTAGAGAATGTAGAAGTGTACATTACATGACTGTCTCCACCTAACTGTTGATCAATTGAGAAAAGGGATGGAAAGTTAAGGTTTTCGTCAAATTTAAGACGTCCGTAAGGATCATCTTCAAAAATCAAAGTGCCGTATTTACGGCATAGTTCAACAACGCCTGTTCTGCGTTCCATACTCCAAACACTTCCTGCCGGGTTGGAGAAGGTGGGGATGACATACACGAATTTAGGCTGATGTTTTTTGATCTTGGCTTCAAGATCTTCTAATTGCATACCGTTAGAGTCTGTATCTACACTTACAATGTTGGCACCATAGGAATTAAATACCTGAAGAGCCGCCAAATAAGTAGGGGACTCCACCAATACAGTATCCTGCGGATCGAGCAACACACGCGAAACCAGATCAATAGTCTGCTGTGAGCCCGTCGTCATAATGATATTATCTCTGGTGACGGAGATGCCTTGGGATGACATGATTGCTGCAAGACGTTCCCGTAGAGGAATGTAGCCCTCGGTTAGGCCGTATTGAAGAGCGGTAGTACCGCCGAGGCGAAATACCCGCTCATAGGCTTTAGCAACAGCTTCGATGGGGAAAAAGGCATCGGCAGGAAGGCCGCCTGCCAGAGATAACACATCTGTTCCCTGTGTCAGCTTTAAAATGTCCCTTACCATGGACGAGCCCTGAGTACGAGCCATACCCGAAAATTTGTGTTCCAATCCAATCATCTCCTGTGTTCTATACTGTACTATGAAATTTGTTGTATTATATCGATAATGAAGTATAACAGTAAACGTCTAAATGTAACAGTTGATTTTTTGGGGGGGACAGTTCCGATGCATATTGATCTCAGCCGCAATAGCAGTGTCAAATTATATTTACAGATTGCCAAAACATTAGCAGATCGCATCCAGTCTGGCTTGCTGCCTCAGGGCACAAAGCTTCCGTCTGTCCGTCATCTGTCCAGCCTGCTTGCGGTAAGTCCTGTAACTGTAAGCAAGGCATATGCTGAGCTGGAGTCTATTCATTTGGTTATCTGTACACAGGGAAAAGGTTGCTATGTAGCGGAGCCTTCGGTAGCTGTTCAAGGTGAGGGAGCGCAGGATTTGTCATGGCAAATGTCGCTGATCGATTATTTGCCGCGCGCACAGCTATGGAGAAACTTTAACCATAGCAGACAGATTCCCTATTCTTTTCATATAGCAGCAATTCAACCGGAGCTTCTTCCTACACGCGAAATCATTGCTGATACTCAACGTCTATCCTCTGGAAATCCCGATGCAATGGCAGCATATGGGACTTTTGAAGGTGATTTAGCGCTGAGGGAAGTGTTTGTAGATCACTTGAACGAACGCGGTATATGCACAGTGGCAGAACAGCTACTCGTAACCAGTGGTGCCCAACAAGGGATTGACTTGGTGGCACGTACTTTTGTTGGTTCTGGAGATGTTGTCTACATGGAGGCTCCTACATATACGGGGGCCATTGATGTGTTTACCAGTCGTGGTGCCAAAGTAATTATGATTCCGATGGATGAGCAGGGCATGCGGATCGATATCCTCACACGTCTTTGCGACACTCATCCCCCAAAACTGATCTACACGATACCCACTTTTCATAATCCTACCGGAGTAACTTTAACGATGGCCAGACGCACACAATTACTGGATCTAGCTCAAAGTTATCATTGTCTCATTGTTGAAGATGATCCATTTTCCGACCTTTATTATAAAACAAAGCCGCCACTCTCTATCAAGGCGCATGATCAGTCTGGACATGTGATATATATCAAAAGCTTTAGCAAAACCGTTGCTCCCGGCTGCCGTATAGCTTGTGTAGCGGCCACTGGCAGTGTAATGGATCGTTTGGTGGCTGCCAAGTCTACAACGGATTTGGGGAGCCCTCTATTAACACAAAAAGCGCTACTGCCCTTTATCAAGAACCGACTTGATCAGCACCTTGTTTGGTTGCGGGAACAAATGCGGGATCGGTTGACAGTCGCATTGCACACGCTCCAGCGCTATGCTCCGCCAGAGGTCAGCTGGTATGCTCCCGAAGGCGGCCTAAATGTGTGGATTAAGCTTCCTCCTAATGTTGATATTCCAGAATTGGAGCGGCTTGCTGACCGAGAAGGCGTTTCCTTTTTACCTGGTGCAGTATGTTATGCAGGTGGTATGGACAGTAATCATATCCGTATTTCTTTTTCGTATGCAGACAAGGAAACACTTAAAACAGGTCTTCACAAACTGTGCAGTTTGTTGGGCGAACTGCTTGATCGTTCGGTCATTGTTGAACGGAAGCCTATTTTATAAGGGATATTTGTATTAGGGGGTAAACATCCAAGCACAGCACCTGCCTTCTTAATATGCTGTACTAATTCACCGAAAGGAGTTGCACATTATGAGTCATTGCCCTTACGACCCGATCGTGTGCCCACCGATCCAATTTGTAAATCATCAATTTTTCCCACAAGTCGTGCCTGTGGTTCATCCGATTGAAATTGTAAATCAGACGCACATTGTACCTGTGCCTCATCACGTATTTCCGGTGAGTATAAAGGATCCTGGAGAACCTTGCTGTCATACTCGCAGCCATGGCAAGCGTCCTGTTCGCAGCAGTTCCAAGCGTTAATAAAGCCCAAAAAAGCAGCCATGGAGCAACATGGCTGCTTTTTTCCAATAAGGAATCTTACGTTTCCAGTTTCTTTAATATAGATTTTAACTTGTCACTTAAATGCTGTGGATAGAATTGCAAAGGAACATATGGACGTTGTGCTGCTTTCAACGCTTTATACACGTCAATTTGACCATACCCGAAATATTTGTCATGCCCTGGTGTGCCCAAGTCAATTACGCTGCTTCTCATTAATTCCATTACCTCTTTGTTGGTCAGATCGGGGTTAATGGATCGAATCAGTGCAGCAAGTGCTGATACATGGGGACTGGCCATTGAAGTGCCCGACAGTGCAGCATATTGATTCCCTGGGTACGTACTGGCGATACTTGCACCTGGAGCCATGACGTCTACATAATCTCCATAGTTAGAAAAGGATGCACGGTGCATAGAAGAATCTGTAGCGGAAACGGCAAATACTTCTGGATACGCTGCTGGATAGCCAGGTCGTTCCGTATTGTCATTACCTGTGGCTGCAACTAATACGACATCTTTATCATAGGCGTATTTGATCGCATCATGCAAAAATTCAGCTTGTGCGTAATTGCCCAGACTCAAATTGATGACCTTGGCCCCATGATCAGCTGCCCATATAATACCTTCTGCAACCGAGTAAGTCGTACCGGAGCCAGATTGGTCAAGTACCTTAATCGGCATGACTTTGTTGTACCATGTCATGCCAGCGACCCCCTCAGCATTATTCACGAGGGCAGAAATGATGCCGGCGACGTGCGTTCCGTGACCGACGTCATCATAAGGTTTTTCAGACGGGTTTACCACGTTATGCCCTGAAAGGATTTGACCTTTTAGGTCGGGGTGATCCAAATCTACTCCCGTATCTACGACAGCGACAATTACATCCTTGCTGCCTTTGCTTAATTTCCATCCCCGGTTGGTTTCCGTAGCCGGCAGATTCCATTGATAGCGGGAAAAGAGCAAATCATTGGGGATAGAGCTGTCCGCTTGGATAGGTGTTTTCTCATTGGTTAGATACATATAGTGAGGCTCAATATAAAGCGGGTTCCACTTTCTTGAAAAATATTGCTTTAGCTCCTTGAAGTTCATCTTATCTGAATGAAATACATAGGTATAACCAAGCTTGCGGCCTGGCGCACAGTGTAAATCTGCTGCAATTTCCTGCAGTTGTCGTGAATCAGGATTGTGACGGAAGCGAACGACAATTTCGTTTTCAAAATAATGACTTGCATTTTCGTTGTCGTGGCCCGTCTTGACAGTAATATCGTGCAATGTGTCGGGATGTACGGATTCGATTTTGTAGCTGCCTTCTTTTGGATAGGGAATCAACCGCAAATTCTTACGCTGATGCTTCTCCACGTCACGCAATACTTGCTGACTAACCAGGGCAGCAACGCCACATGTTCCGTCAGCCGATGGTTCTGCCATGACAAAATATTTACCGCCTTCAGCCTGAAATGCAGCAGATTCGTAGGATTTATTTTGCATGACGGAACGGCGAGCGGCGGCCAAGCTGCTTTTAATTTGAGGATGACTCAGCAGACGAGTTTGTGATTTACCGCCCGTATAGGTGCTCGTGTTCCCGTCGCGTGTGTGAATCAACTGTAACGTATGAAGATGACTGTGCGATTGCTGGAGCGTGCGGGTAAACTGCCTTTTCTGATCAGCAGTTTTACCATCAAGCTCCCGCATCACGTATTGAATATCCTGCCTTGCATCCATGCGTGTGAGGGTATCCGTAGCGGACAGGTCCAAAGCCAACATTCCTTTTTTGAGCTGCTTCTCTTGCTGTGGCACCATCTTGGCCGTATATTCGGGCTGCGGTGTATGGCGGTGATCACGGGAAGGCAGCATCAGTGTGATGAGAAGCACCCCGGTAGCTGCTCCGAGCAGGGGTTTTAACCATTTTCGCCGAGACATGGGACCGTCCTCCTTGAGTATTCATAAATTTATGGTTTAGCGTGAGGAGGTTGGCATGTTTTTATACCTTTCAATGCTCATTTGTGGTAGGATAAATACTGAAAATTACAGCTCTTTCGGTTAGAAGGGACTATTTTCGGGTAACCAATTGATGAACAAGCAACAAATAAGGGGGAGCTGCCTTGATGTCAGCAGTCAACGTACAAAAATTATGTGAGTCGGCGCAGGAGAGACTGAAAACTGCCGTGAAACGGGTGGAAACATTCCTCAATGAGCATGCTTTGCCGCAACTTGCTGCAGATGGCAATGAGGAGTCCGTACTTTTTTACAAAGGCCTTTTGTCGGATCTCCGTCATGTCCTTGTTTTTTCCGAAGTATCTTATGAAAAGCTGGGTGTGGCTTTACGCCGTGCCAATTTTGACGTCGATTTTGCGGAAAAGGCATTGTATAACGTTTACCATGACTGCGTGAACAGCTTTTTTTATCCCAAAAATGAATCTTACGCAGAGGATGGACGCTATGCGTATACGGGACAAGATGCTATTCGCTTCCGTAAAACGCCAGTGCCAGCCGCTCGCGAAGTGATCATGGACATTACGAAAAATTTTGAAGAATTGCGTGATGATCTGACTTATTATGAAAGTGACTATTTGACTCAGCGCCGGATGCAGACTCGACGTACTCATGCCTAAAGCATTCAATGGGGAAGATCATTTCTAATCAAAAACTAAAACAAGACAAGCAAGCCGTTTTCTACTTGCTTCCTGCCATTTTGGAGGAGGTGAAGGAAGCGGCTTTTTTCGTATGTCACCAACTGCCATATACCATGAACGCATAGGTGCAGGGTAGCGGGGGGACAATGAATCCGAGGTGATAATCATGAGCCAAGAGGCCAAGCCAATCGTTAAGTGTAGCGTAGCCAATTGCCATTATTGGGGAGAAAACAACTTTTGCAAGGCAGATTTGATCATGATTGAAGTTGATGGTCATGCCGGTAAGAAATTTAAAGAAGAATATGCGGGAGAAAGCTTCAGTTCAGAAGAACGTGATAAGGCTGCCACGTCAGCCGCAACCTGTTGCCACACTTTTAAGCCGAAGTCCGTGTAAATTTTATTGCGCGATTCATTTCGCATTTGGAGGTGCAGTTTATTATGGAAGATCATGAAAATGACAAGCATCAGAGTAAAGAGCATGTTAGCCGCGAACGTGTAGATTACCCCCGTCACATTCATGAACGATCTGCCAAGCGCCGTAATGATCGTGAGGAATATGCAGCAGAGGTTGCTCCCGGCTCAGCTGTGACTCGACATGAGGTTAAGGGTGAAGAGCAGGTTATAAACAATAGTGGCCGTATTTCTGGCTATATTGGTCTGGCTGCAGGAATTGCCTCATTGTTTATGTGGTCAATTGTGCTGGGACCTATTGCTGCAGTTTTAGGTTTTTTTGCTTATGTGAATGGCAGCAAAACGACCGGCATTTGGTCGATTGGTCTTGGGGCGCTGGCGACATTGAGTTATTTTGCTTTTATCCCGTTCGTTCGTTGACCCTACTGGAGAACAAGCTCAGTTTTCTTTTTGTATATCCGAGAAAAATCATCTTAGTGATATAATTACATTAAAGCTGATTTATAAAGCTCCGCTGTCTTTTCGACAGAAACGGAGCTTTTTTTCATTAAAAGGTATGGAAGTACATAGTAAAAAGTTGTATCATAGCAGTAATGACAAGCTATTTGGGATATAACAACTATAGAAAGTTGGGAACACCACATGCAAATTGATCCGCGCGTGTCCAAGTCCATGTTAGACATGCAGCTGTTAAATAATATGAGTGCTACAACCCAGACGGGTACAACGGACGCTTTTTCCGGATTACTGGAACAAGTAGGTCAGTTGGAAACAGATGGTGCTGTGACACGAGAAAATTCAAGTGATGTTACCAGAGACGAAAACGGTTTGCTATGGCTTCAATTGGGACCTTCGAGGGGGACGGCTTCGTCATTGTACCCCGCTCCTTCCAGCACAGCAACAGACGGACCCACAACACCTACAGCATATGATGGTTTGATTAACGAGGCTAGCCAGAAATACGGCGTTCCAGTAGCGTTGATTAAAGCGGTTATTGACACGGAATCTTCGTTTAATCCGTCGGTCACTTCTTCGGCCGGAGCCAAAGGGCTTATGCAGCTTATGGATGCTACGGCTCAAGGCCTGGGAGTCAGCGACCCATATGATCCTGTTCAAAATATTGATGCCGGTGTTCGTTATTTGTCCTACCAGATTAAACGATTTAACGGACAAGAAAATATGGCGCTGGCTGCATATAATGCAGGTCCCGGACGGGTGCAGCGGCTTGGTGTAAATAGTGATGAACAGTTAATGGCTGTACTGGACAAGCTTCCGGTGGAAACGCAAAGATATATTACCAAAATTCAAAATGCACGTGAAAAATATACGATCTAAGCCCTATAGCTTACAACGAAAAAAGTGCGTAATTTCAATTAGATTAGGTCCGCAGACAGGATCAATATGGGGAAAGGGTGTCGCTATAATGTAGCGGCCTTTCCCTGTTTTGGTCTTTTTTTGTTGCAGCAGTTATAGAGCGGAAAAGGGGAGTGCAATGAAATATTTTGATTATGCCGCGACAACTCCGCCTTTTGAAGAGGTGATTACAACAGTTGCCGAGGTCATGAGACGCCACTACGGGAATCCATCCTCGATGCATCGATATGGAGAGGATGCAGATAAGTTGCTTAAGCGTTCGCGCGAAGTATGTGCTGCGGCTTTGGGAGTGTATCCATCAGAGATTGTCTTCACATCTGGGGCAACGGAAAGCAACAATCTTGCTATCAAGGGAGCAGCTTTGCAGTATCAGACCAGAGGCAAGCATATTGTTACTGTATCGACAGAGCACCCGTCTGTGTATGAAGCTTGCAGACAACTGACAAATCTGGGCTTTGAGGTTACATTTTTACCTGTCGATGCAGAAGGGCATGTGAGCGCCGAACAGGTTTGTGCCGCTGTCCGTAAAGATACGATTTTAGTCAGTATCATGCATGTCAATAATGAGACGGGAAGGGTGCAACCGTTGCATGATATCGGAGTTGCGCTGAAGAAACAGTTCCCCCGTGTACTATTTCATATTGACGGTGTACAGGGGTTTGGAAAGCTACCGGTTGATATCCGGGGATGGCAGGCTGATCTGTACAGTCTCTCTGCGCATAAGTTGCGTGGACCCAAAGGTGCTGGACTACTATTCGTTCGGGAAGGTGTAGAGCTTTTCCCACTGCATAGTGGCGGCTCTCAGGAGCAGGGTTTTCGTGCAGGTACGGAAAATGTACCGGTGCTTGTCGGTATGTCTAAGGCGATACGGTTGGCGGGCGAACGGCAAGTAGAGACAGCACGCCGTATGACCGAGTGGAGAGAACGGGTGGTCGCAGAAGTGAAGACACTCCCTCAACTGCGGCTGAACAGCGGGGAAGAAGCGCCGCATATTATCCACTTTTCGTATCCAGGCATGAAAGCCGAGGTAATGCTGCATACGCTGGAGCAACTGGGTGTGGTAGTATCCACCAAATCGGCTTGCTCTTCGAAATTGGCTGAACCCAGTCGGGTGCTGCTGGCGATGGGATGCAATGAGGCGGAAGCGTCTGGCGGCATTCGTATCAGCTTCGGTGATGAACATATGGAACAGGATATCGATGAGCTTATACTTGCACTGCGAAAGGCTGTAGCCAAGCTGGAATCCCTTGAAAGGTGGAAACGTTAAAATGCACTATGATATGCTGTTACTTCGCTTCGGTGAATTTACATTAAAAGGGAAGAATCGGACTCGTTTTGAAAAGGCTGTACTGAATCACGTGAAGCTGCTGCTAAAGCCCTTTCCCGGTGCTTCTTTGCGGAAGGAATTTGGACGGATTTATGTGGTTCTCGGAGGAGAGCCTTATGAACAGATCATTCAGGTGTTACAAAAAGTGTTTGGCATCACGACAATAAGTCCTGTCAAAATGGCTCCTGTCGAGCTGGATGCTATCATTGAGACCGCTGTAGCTTTGATACGTGAGCTGAATGTGACCGAGGGAACGACGTTCAAGGTAAATGCCCGCAGAGTATGGAAGGAGTTTGCTCATTCCTCACAAGAGATGAATCATTTAATTGGTTCTCCTATATTGCGAGAGTTTCAAGCGTTGAGGGTCGATGTACATCAACCAGATATTGAGTTACGTGTGGAGGTTAGAGAGCAGGCGGCCTATATATTCAGCGATGTTATTATGGCTGTAGGGGGCTTTCCGTTAGGAACGAACGGTAAAGCTATGCTGCTGCTGTCTGGTGGAATTGACAGCCCGGTAGCAGGATGGTCTTCCATGCGTAGAGGATTGGAAATCGAATGTGTACATTTTTATAGCTATCCATTTACAAGTGAGCGTGCGAAGGAAAAGGTTATTGATTTGGCAAGGGTATTAGCAGGCTATGCGGGTCGGATCAAAATCCACCTTGTACCGTTTACAGAGGTGCAGACGGCCTTTACGCGCACTGGACAGGATAATCTGATTATTACGCTAATGAGACGGTCTATGCTGCGAATTGCAACGATGCTGGCTGAACGTGAAGGAGCACTGGCACTCGTGACAGGCGACAGTCTGGGGCAAGTCGCTAGTCAAACGTTATCCAGCATGAATGTGATTGGCCGCTCGACAGAATTACCATTGCTGCGACCTCTCGTCATGATGGATAAACAGGAGATCACGGAAATCGCAAAGCAGATTGGCACCTACGATCTATCGATACTCCCCTATGAGGATTGCTGCACATTGTTTGTTCCTAAATCCCCAACGACCAATCCAAATTTGTGGGTTGTTCAAAAGATTGAAGCCTCTATTCGGGATTTAAATGTGTTGATTGAACAGGCTGTGGCTACAACGGAGACGCTTGTCCTGGAGGCAGGCGGAGCTATAGAGGGGCGCAAAGAAGAAGTTATACAGGAAGATTGGTTTTAAACAAAAAGGCAGACCCACCAGCTATTTTGGGTCTGCCTTTTTATTTTAATTAAAACAGTTTTTGAATCATTTTAGACGGCTTTTTCTCGACTGGACACTGCTCTGCGATTTTGAAGATATCCTGTGAGCAAAATACCTGCCATGACTGCGGCAATAAACAAGATACGCAGCGCAGGGTGCTCAGTAAAGTAGGGTTCCAGCTTACGTTCTTCAGTAATCATATTAGAGGCTGTATAACCAAGCACAGCCGATCCTAAATAGATAATCCAAGGGAATTTATTGATCAACTTGATAAAAAGAGTGCTTCCCCATACAACGATCGGTACGCTGATTAATAGTCCCAGCACTACAAGGAGCAAATGCTGCTGGGCCGCGCCAGCAACAGCAATCACGTTGTCCAGACCCATAGCCGCATCGGCTACAACAATCGTGCGGATAGCACCCCATAACGTTGTTCCCGCTTTGACTTCGGTATGATCCTCCTGGTCTACGAGCAACTTATACGCGATCCAGACTAACATGACACCTCCGATGAGTAACAACCATGGTACTTGAAGCAACCAGAGTACCACAATGGTGGCTGCTATGCGAATGAGCAGGGCACCACCGGTACCGTACAGTATCGCTTTTTTTTGCGTTGCAGGAGGCAGCTTTCTGGCGGCAAGTCCAATTACAATCGCATTATCTCCTGCGAGCAGAAGGTCAATAAATATCACATTAAGCAGTAGCCAAAAGAACTGAAGTCCAGACATATCAATCGTTCTCATCTCCCTGATTAAACATCCTAAAATCATTGTATGTTGTTTATTTTAATACCCGTTTTTCGGAAATACGATTCATTATATTGCTGTTTGTTATTGATTTCAAGGTCTTTGCTCAACAAATTTGACATCAATTTTTAATAAATGATGACTTATTTGACAAGGCTTATAAGCATAGCCTCGTCCTATTTCGCATACAAGTAGGATGGGGGTGTTTGTACACATGGAGCATATCATTTTGCTGTTGAAAATATTAATGATTAATTTGGTGTTAAGCGGTGATAATGCAGTTGTTATAGCCATGGCGAGCAAAAACTTGCCTGCAAGGCAGCGGAGTCAAGCTATATGGTGGGGGGCAGTCGGCGCAGTCCTCCTGCGCTGTGTTTTGACTTTTGTAGCTGTCATTTTGCTGGGCATACCCTTTATTCAGGCGGCAGGCGGTCTACTTCTGTTATGGATTGCGTTTAAGCTGCTTTATGAGAATGAGGATCATGTGGGAGTAAGAGCAGAAACAACCATATGGAAGGCTATACAGGTGATTCTGGTAGCGGACTTTGTGATGAGTCTAGATAACGTATTAGCTATTGCAGCTCTAGCAGATGGGGATATCGCTATTATTGTCATTGGTATTGCGATTAGCATTCCGATTGTCGTCTGGGGCAGCAACGTGATTGCGATCTGGCTTCATCGGTTCCCTGTACTTGTTTTGCTCGGATCTGCAATCCTGGCTTTTACGGCAGGAGAAATGCTACTGCGTGATCCCCGATTGGGTGTATGGTTAGCAGGTACGGGAGAGCTTATACATGCATGGTTACCGGGACTCTTGGCAACAGCAGTTGTCGTTGCAGGTATATATCGTCAGTTACGAGCTCGCCATATTTGAACGTAGTTTTTTTGGAAAACATCGGCTAAAATAGACATAGAGTTTTTGCGAATGCCAGATTTACTCGGTTTTTGTAAAGACTCTATATTCACAAAAATATACTTAAAAACAATCACATTAAGAGACCTAAAAACAAATTCAGCAAACAAAGGAGACCACGATGAATTCCGGAAAAGAGCGTATGATCGGAGTGGGCATTGTTGCCGTAGGACTGATTATTTTGTTGGGGAAACTGGGGGCGTTCTCCTTTTTGGGACGAAACTTTTGGCCTTTGCTGTTTTTAATACCTGGAATCGTACTGCATGCAATGTACATAAAGCGTAAAGTTTCACCCTTTATGTTGCTGCCGGCAGGGATTTTGTCGGTTTATGGCTTCTTATTTTTGCTCTGCAATATTTGGGGCTGGCATTTAATGGCCTATTTATGGCCTTTGTTACTTCTAGGTGTGGCGATTGGATTATGGGAGTACGCCATTAACGATATTTCGCTTTCTCGCAATGTATATACAGGGGGCGTAATATTGGGCTTGGTATCGGTGCTTTTATTGGTTATTACCTCCTTAAGAACGGGTATCATATATGTTATTGCAGTTTTACTGATTGGCGCTGGAATCTGGTTGGTCCTAAACAACCGTGGCAAACGCAAAAGGTAAAACGACAAGCTGTGAGATTTTATGGCGGTAAATTACGGAACAGGCAATAATGTCTTGCTTTATGACATATTTCAACTATAATATAATGGATATGATAAGAGCGTCGGAATGATTTCTGACGCTTATTTTAAGGTTTTCACGCGAATCGGAGAGAGAAGCTGTCTGTACAAAGCCTGAAACATATAGAAGGCTGGCAGGGAGTGGGCCTAAAGAACGATTGTTAGCCTTGAATCAGCACTGCTTCAGGATAGAGACACTATTTTGATATACGGAAAGGATATGGATACAAACCATGCATGCTAGAGAAAACATTCGCAATATTGCGATTATTGCCCACGTCGACCACGGAAAAACGACGCTTGTCGACAAGCTGCTTCAACAGTCCGGAACATTTAGAGAACACGAGGCTGTTCAGGAGCGCGCCATGGACTCCAACGATCTGGAGCGTGAACGCGGTATTACGATTTTGGCTAAAAATACAGCTATCACTTACAAAGACTATCTGATTAACATTGTAGATACACCGGGACACGCCGACTTTGGTGGCGAAGTGGAACGGATTATGAAAATGGTTGACGGTGTTTTGCTCGTCGTTGATGCTTACGAAGGTTGCATGCCGCAAACGAAATTCGTACTGCGTAAAGCGCTGGAGCAAAATCTGACGCCAATCGTTGTAGTAAACAAAATTGACCGTCCGGCAGCTCGTCCGGCAGAAGTTATTGACGAAGTACTGGATCTGTTCATCGAGTTGGGTGCGAATGACGAGCAATTGGAATTCCCTGTTGTGTACGCTTCGGCGCTGAACGGAACATCCAGCATGGATGCTGAAAAGCAAGACGATAACATGCAAGCATTGTACGAAACAGTTGTAGAGCACATTCCGGCTCCAACTGAGAAAGTAGATGAGCCTCTTCAATTCCTCGTAACACTGATGGACTATAACGAATACCTTGGCCGAATTGCAGTAGGTCGTGTAAACCGCGGTATCATCAAGCAGGGGCAAGCAGTCACAGTTATGCAGCGTGATGGTAGCAGTAAATCAGCGCGTATTGAGAAGCTGTTCGGCTTCCAAGGTCTGAAACGTATTGAAACTGACCAAGCGGGCGCTGGTGACATTGTGGCGATTGCGGGAATTAAAGATATCAACATCGGTGAAACCATTGCCGATCCAAATCATCCTGAAGCATTGCCTGTACTGAAGATTGATGAACCAACGCTGCAAATGACCTTCCTGGTTAACAACAGCCCATTCGCAGGTCGCGATGGTAAGTGGGTAACATCCCGTAAATTGCGTGAGCGTCTTCTGAAAGAACTCGAAACGGATGTCAGCTTACGTGTTGATGAAACAGATAGCCCGGACGCCTTTATTGTATCCGGACGTGGTGAGTTGCATCTGGGTATCCTGATTGAAAACATGCGTCGTGAAGGTTACGAACTGCAAGTGTCCAAACCGGAAGTTATCGTCAAGGAAATTGACGGTAAGAAAATGGAGCCAATCGAACGTCTCCTTATTGATATTCCGGAAGAAAGCATGGGCGCGGTTATGGAAAGTTTGGGCTCCCGTAAAGCCGAAATGGTTAACATGATTAATAACGGCACCGGACAGGTTCGCTTGGAATTCTTGATCCCTGCTCGTGGTCTGATCGGCTACACTACAAACTTCCTGACTTTGACTCGTGGTTATGGCGTAATGAACCATGCGTTTGACAGCTATGGACCATTTGTTGGCGGTCAAGTAGGTGGACGTCATCAGGGTGTACTCGTGTCAACGGAAAACGGCAGCTCTACATTTTATGGTATGCTGGGCGTGGAAGATCGCGGTATTTTGTTCCTGGAGCCAGGTACTGAAATCTATGAGGGTATGATCGTTGGGGAGCACACACGTGATAACGACATTGTCGTTAACATTTGTAAAGAAAAACAATTGACAAACGTTCGTTCAGCAACAAAAGACGATACAGTTAAACTGAAAACACCTGTTATTTTCTCTTTGGAGCAGGCGCTCGAATATCTGAATGATGATGAGTATTGCGAAATTACACCTAACGCTATCCGTTTGCGTAAAAAGATCTTGAACAAAGGTGAACGCGAGCGTGCGGAGAAACAACGTAAAACAGCACAAGCAAATATGTAATTGATTGGATTGGTCTTTGGCCACAGCGGCGACGCCCGGGAACGGGATGCGCCGCTGTGTGTGTTTTAGGATTGTAAACTTGGAGAAAGCTATATTTCTCAAAACGCAGGAAAAGGTGTTGAAGCATGAGTAATCTTTCGAACGGATTGCCTCCCCGGACACAAAGCGGGAAAAAGTCCGCCAAACCGAAAAAAACGAAAAAGAAAAAAAGCTTTTTCAGATCGTTTATGAAGTTTGTCTTGTTTCTGCTTATTATAGGTATTTTGGCAGCAGGTGGTTATACCTACTATATTTACAATCAGGTAGAGGAAGTTTTGGATACGGGGATCAACAAGGAAGTACCCAAAACACAATTGGCAGAAGCTAAGCCTTTGACTATCTTATTGCTAGGAACCGATTACCGCCCTGATCATCCGACTTATTTGTCCGACGTTATTATGGTAGCTACATTGAACCCCAATACTAAATCGTCTACCATCGTGTCCTTACCGCGCGATACGCGTCTAGAAATGGATGGATATAAACCTCGCAAGTTGAATGAGTATTATCCGGTGTTTAAGGCTAGAGAGAAAGAATCTGGCGAAGTTGCTGAAGAACAAATGAAGAAGATGATTGGCAAATATTTAAACATTGATATTGATTATGTGACGGTTATTAACTTCCAGGGCTTTAGAGATGTAGTAGATAATTTGGGTGGCGTAGATGTGACGGTTGATAAAAACATGTGTTATCGTGACCGTGCAGATGGTACCGATATTAACCTGACAGTTGGAGCCAAGCATTTGAACGGTGATCAGGCTCTTGATTTTGTTCGCTACCGCAAATCGAATTGTCGTCCGAGAACAGCTGAATCTGACGATTTTGATCGTAATCGTCGACAAAATCAGGTGCTTCATTCCCTAATTGACCAAATGCAATCCTTTAACGCTTTGACCAAGTTTAGTGCAATTATTAAATCGGTTGATAAGAATATGATGACAGATATCGAGTCACAGCAAATGAAAAATATCGTACAAACCTATTGGAATATTTCCAAGCAAAATGTGAAATACAATCCTGTAGCAGGAACGTGGCGTAGCCCGTATGTGTACATTGATGAGCAACAGCTCGATTTGGCCAAGCAAGCGCTACAAGAGGAATTAGCTAAAAAAGCAAGCGACAATACCGCAGCTTCTTCCAATTCCTGAGTATGTATCTTTCTTCCCACTTATGTTATACTCGCAGCGAGTAAAGCTCTTATATAACATAAGGGGGTTGAGGTATGTCTAAAGTTATAGTGAACCAAGTCTAGGTCCAGTGAGCAATCACTGGGCCTTTTGTGTCTAATTTCAAAAATGGACAGGCTCAGAGGCTATCTTCACTTACAACTTTTCGTTGTTTTATGCTGCTTTGGGGTTCTTTTTTCAGGGAATCAGCAAGTATTGGGTACCCGGTGAATAGGTATAGGTATGAAACACGAGATTGTCCACGCCGCTTTGGAGGGGATTTAATGAAGAAAATTTTTGTGCTGGATACGAATGTGCTGCTGCATGATCCGAAAGCCATTTTTACCTTCAAAGAACATGAAGTTGTCATTCCAGCTGTTGTTCTGGAAGAAATCGACTCCAAAAAACGCAACGCGGATGAGATTGGACGGAATGCCCGCAATGTATCGCGATTGTTGGACGGGTTGAGAGAAGTAGGTCATCTGCACAGTGGCGTTCCACTTCCCCAAGGTGGGAGGCTTAAGGTTGAGTTAAACCACCGAAGTTTTTTGAAAGTTCAGGAGATGTTCGGGGAGGTTTCGAACGATAACCGGATTTTGGCGGTCGCCTTGAATTATCATCTGGAAGAGCAGGAGCAGCCTGAACCACGTTCGGTCGTTTTGGTCAGTAAAGACGTGCTGGTCAGGATCAAGGCAGATGTATTGGGACTACTGACCGAAGACTACCTATCTGATAGAACAGGCGATCTGAGTGAGCTATATCCCGGATACTCGGCAATACAGGTGCACCCGTCCATCATAGATGAATTTTACTCTAACCGTTTTTTACCAATCAAGCCACTGGAACTACCTTATACGCTGTATCCACATGAATTTGTCATTCTGAAAGATGAAATGGGAACAGGAAAATCAGCTTTGCTGAAAGTAAATCAGGAGGCAGAGAGATTAGAGCCGCTGTACTTAAGTAACGAATCGGTGTGGGGAATCAGCGCGCGTAATGCTCAACAGCGGATGGCATTGGAGCTTTTGCTTAATGACGAAATCCCCCTCGTGACCATTACAGGAAAAGCGGGTACGGGCAAAACGTTGCTGGCGCTGGCGGCAGGTTTGCTTAAGGTAGAGGATGAACATCGCTTCAAGAAACTGCTGATTGCTCGGCCTGTTGTTCCTATGGGTAAGGATATTGGTTATTTACCGGGAGAAAAGGATGAAAAGCTTCGCCCGTGGATGCAACCAATCTACGACAATCTAGAGTATCTGTTTGATGCCAAAAAATCAGGTGATATCGACAAAATTTTGATGGGCTTGGGCAGTATTCAGGTGGAGGCACTTACTTATATTCGCGGGCGTTCGATACCTGGGCAATTTATTATAGTCGATGAGGCGCAAAACTTATCCCGACATGAGATCAAAACGATTGTGTCCCGGGTGGGTGAGGGGAGCAAGATCATTTTGATGGGAGATCCGGAGCAGATTGATCACCCTTATCTGGATGCAGCCAGTAACGGTCTAACCTATGTGGTGGAGCGGTTTAAGCAAGAAGGGATTAGCGGGCATATTATGTTGGAAAAAGGAGAACGCTCCAAGCTTGCGCAGTTGGCAGCCGATCTGCTATAAAATCCCTATCGTTATGACAATAATAAAGACCTCGGGAATATCCCGGGGTCTCTTGTTTTGTACACGTAAAAATTCAGAACAATGAAAGTGAGCAAAAGCTTATTTAAAGTTTAATTCGAGCTTAACTTCAAGCATTCCTGCTAAAGTGCGTACTTCTGTGGCTTTGACATAGGAAATAAGCTGCTGTGGGTAGAAACCTAGATCAAAATCTTTTTCCAGCTTGTTGCGGGTCGTATCAGGGAGTTCCAGACCATTAAATACCAATCGATCTACATGAAATAAAATTGCATTTTTCGGTTCATTTTCTACCGTGTAGTGACCTTCTACTCTTAATTTCATCGTTCCCTGTTGACCTTCTACCATAATTCGATCCTGTGCAAATGTAAAGTTGAAGTGATTAAACAATTCATTCTCTGACTTTAAAAAACGGTTAAAGTCCTCTTCGCGAATGCTTATCGTAATCACTTTTCCATTTGTAACCATAGCACCTTGTTGTTGTTGAATGAATTGCGGTAAATCCTGCATAGCTTGAGCTAATGCTTTAAAGTGCTTATTTACCTCGTAGACCCCTACATTCTCCCAATAAGCTGTCATTTCGCCAATGAGCTTGCGTAGGGTATCCGGGTCATTACTGGCGTTAACGCCGTCATTTACACGCGACTGAAGCAGGACAATGCGTTTGCGTTGAGCTAGTAAGTTTGTTTTGACTATCTCCAATTCCATTGAGGCTTGGGTGACTTGTTGTTCTGTTTTTCGCATAGATTGATAATTGGATTCGTATTCTTGAAGCACATCCTGATCGTGACTAATCAATAATAAGTAGTAATCGTACAGAGAGAGAAGCTGCCGTATACTTTTCGCCCCTAGCACTACACTCAACAGCTTGTCCCTTTCTCCCATATAATACGATCGCAGCACAGAACCTGCACGCTTCCGTTGTATGGTCATTTGCTCTTGCTGAACGGTGAGATTACTTCGCAATTCCCGCTGACGCTGCAAAAGAGTCTGCTGCTCTTGACTGATTCGCTCAATTTCATGGTCTATCTCTACAATCGACAGGCTATCTTGTAAAATCTGACTTTCTTCATGGGAGGGAGCGGCCAGAGTAGGACTTACATATATGAAAGTTAGCAACATAATGGTGGTCAGCAGGGTGCTGATTGTGATTTTTACTCGTTTATTCATTTGGTTTCCCCTTTTATGTATTCCCGAAAAAAACTAATAGTAATGTATATGATCCTTTCTGTTTCTTTAACCATTCATTTTATTGTACAGCAGTCTGAGCATGCTTGAAACCCGAAACTGTTTACGTTCACGTATGAGTTCTTGCAGAAATGGAAATACAATTTAGTATCAAATAGATTCTATGAACTCTACGAGAGGCATAGGAATGAATAAACAGCTTTTATACCCTATTCAAATACCGGCAAGATCGGTTCATGAAGACGGTTATTTCAGGATGTTGTTAGGAGGGCTAGAGGCATGACTGCAATAAGACAAGATGCATGGAGTGTGGAAGATGACTTGATATTGGCGGAGGTGACATTGCGGCATATCCGTGAAGGTGGGACGCAGCTCGCTGCGTTTGAGGAGGTTGGTCAAAAAATCGGAAGAACCTCTGCAGCATGTGGCTTTCGTTGGAACAGCTGCGTGCGCAAACGTTATGATGAAGCGATTAGCATTGCCAAAGCACAGCGCCAGAAGCGCAGTTATATCCGTAAGCAGAACCCGGTAGGTGTATCACAGGTTGCGGCTTTTGCCTCGCTTGATACAGTCGAAGGTGGGTACAGAACGGATGGTACGAGTGAGGATACGTTATCTATTGATGCAGTAATTCGCTTTTTGCGTCAATGGAAGGGATCTGTCCAGGAAACGAATCGGCAGATTAAGATGCTGGAGAAAGATTTACGGGAAAAGGAAGACGAATTGAATCAGCTTCGCTCCATTAATGACCGGCTGTCCAAAGAAGTGAATGAGGTGCAAACCGACTATCGTGTTGTGAATGATGATTATAAAGCTCTGATTCAGATTATGGACCGGGCTCGGCGCTTGGCTTTAATCACTGATGATGAGGAAGAGCTTAAATCCAGATTCAAAATGGACGCCAATGGGAATCTGGAGCGCATTGAGTAACAAGATTACTTCTGCAATATTGAAATAAAACGTCAACTAGCGCTTTGCTGTAGTTGGCGTTTTTTGTATTTCTCTAGAGTGCATATGATATAGTAGAAAAAAAGATGGAAGCGAGACGATACAAAGGTGATTGATATTATTGGAGCGGGTTCGCTGGGATTGTTGTTTGCCGGGAGGTTGTCTGCCTCAGGTACAAAAGTAAGGCTGTGGACGCGTACACTTGAGCAGGCACGCATCATTGCTCGTGAAGGGATTACTGTGTTTGATAAGGAGGGACAGACGGCAGTACATGTGTCCGGGAATAAATTGAAGGTAGCGCCATTGGCAGATTGGCAACGGTTAAATTCACAGGCTCCGGCACGATGGATAATGCTTATGACCAAACAGGGGGCGATTGAGGAAGTATTAGAACAGATCCAGCCTGCAGCTCAAATGGATAGAGATACAGGAATTGTTTGCTTGCAGAATGGAATCGGCCATATAGAACGCATTAGAAAGGCTTGGCCTAAAGCTGTAATATACCCTGCTGTGACGACTGAAGGAGCTAAGAGGCAGGGAGTAGCATCTATTGTACATGCAGGATCGGGTGTTACTGAAATAGGATGTTCGGAGGAAGAGGAGGAGTCGAAGAACAATAATTTTAATCAATGTGTGCTAAATCGGCTGGTTGCAGCAGGATTTGACGCTTGCTTGTCGAAAGAAATCGAGAACGGTATGTATCGCAAGTTGTTGATCAATGCTGTGATCAATCCGCTGACGGCGTTATGGCGAGTTCGTAATGGCGAGCTGCTTTCGGACCCTATTCGAATACATATGATGCGCAGGCTGTACGATGAAGGCATTCAAGTGTATGAAGCTCATGGTATCCACTGGGAAAACGCATGGTGGGAGCAAATTATGAATGTATGCCGGGCAACGGCAGAGAATCACTCGTCCATGCTAGCTGATGTACTTGCACAGTCTATGACGGAAGTTGCTTCGATTAACGGACAACTGGTGCAGATGGCAGATCGGGCTGGAGTTACTGCACCAACTCATGAGTTATTGTGGCAATTAATTGAAGGCATGCGGCTAAAAGAGGGGTGATCAGTTGAGTCTTATACAAGGTACTATTATCACTTTCAGTATTCTTCCCTTTTTTCCGTTTTTGATCGTGTTTGTGGTTTGTCGCTACATTCTTAAAATGGAAAAAAAGAAATCGTTACTTACTTCTATGGATATTACCACGTTTTTTCTGATATTTTCCGTCGCAGCACTCTTTAACGTCATTTTTACATCTCGATTCGGTTTTTATTTGATTCTACTGCTCCTATTACTGGCTTTGGGTTTAATTGGAGGAGCTCAAAATCGAATAAAAGGGAAGGTTGATGGTAAAAGATTATGTAGAGCGGTCTGGAGATTAACTTTTATGGCGATGACATTGGCGTATATTTTGTTGACTGTAGTTGGTATATTTAAGAATATATTCAACGCCATGTGATATAAGGTGACATGAAAAGGTGAAAAAATATGAATTAATCATGTTTTTTTGAAAAAAAAGCTCAATTTGAAGAAATGTAATGTAGATTTTTTTGACCGCTGGTTGTATAATCTATAAACATATACCACTTTAGAACTAGGGGGAAAACGCTAGATGAAAAGGAAAAGCTTTTTAGTCCTTTTGACACTCATTCTTGCAGTTGGCGCACTGCTCGCAGGTTGCGGCGGCAAGAACGATACCAATGGTAAGGGCGCACAAGAAAACACCTCGACTACGCCGGCTGCGGCCGACAAGCAAATTTTGCGCATTAACCTTCTTTCCGAACCGCCAACCTTCGATCCGGCACAAGCTCAGGATAGTCAAACTAACACGGTTCTGAAAACTTTGTATGAAGGTCTCGTACGTATGGGTCCTGACGGCAAAGAAATCCCTGGCGTAGCTGAATCTTGGAAAATTTCCGATGACGGCAAAACCTATACGTTCAAGCTTCGTGATACTGCAAAATGGAGTAATGGCGACCCAGTCAAAGCAAGCGACTTCGTATTTGCTTGGCAACGGGTATTGGATCCTTCCACGGCTCCTGCACCTCCATATGCTTACCAATTGTACTATATCAAAAATGCTGAGGGTTACAACCTGAGCACTTCGAAAACTTTTAAAGGCACTAAAGTTACAGACTTTAAAGATGTAGGTGTTAAAGCTGTTGACGATCATACATTGCAAGTAGAGCTGGAGCACCCAACTCCTTACTTCTTGGGATTGACTTCTTTCTACACTTTCTATCCTGTAAATCCTTCTGTTAAAGGTAATGATAAGTGGGCTGTTAAGAAAGATAGCATGATCACTAACGGACCTTTCACATTAACGACTTGGGACAGCGGTCAAAAGATCGAAGTAACCAAGAGTGAAAACTATTGGGGTAAAGATGATATCAAGCTGAACAAAATTACGATGTCCCTTGTAAATAGCGGTGCAACAGAGCTGGCTTCTTATAGAAGTGGACAACTCGATTACGCAGGTATGCCAAACGGTGAAATTCCTACCGACCAAATTCCGGCTGTGAAAAAAGAACTGCCGAATGAATTTGAGGCTAAAGGGATTGCTAGTACGTATTACTATTTGTTTAATGTAACAGAAAAACCATTTAACAATGTTAAAATCCGTAAAGCGTTTGCGATGGCTATTGAACGTCAACCAATCGTTGAAAGAGTAACATTGGGCGGTCAAATTCCTGCATACGGCTTTGTACCTCCAGGTATCAAAGGAGTATCTCAAGAATTCCGTACTGAGAATAAAGATGATTACTTCAAAGAAGACTTCACTGAAGCGAAAAAATTGCTTCAAGAAGGTATGAAGGAAGAAGGCGTAACTACACTTCCTCCGGTAACATTGCTGTATAACTCCAGTGAGGGTCACCAAAAGATTGCTTTGGCAGTTGCTGATATGTGGAAGAAAAACCTTGGCGTTGACATCAAAACCCAAAACCAAGAGTGGGGCGTATTTATCCAAACACGTAACAAGCTGAATTTCCAAATCGCTCGTGGTGGATGGTCTGCTGACTATAATGATCCAATGACATTCCTGGATATGTGGACAACAGGCAACGGCAACAACAATGCAGGTTATGCTAACCCGGCATATGATGCTTTGATTGAAGCAGCTAAGAAAGAAACTGATCCAGCAAAACGCATGGAAGATTTTGCGAAAGCGGAGAAAATTCTGGTTCAAGATGATATGGTAATGCTTCCGATCTACTACTACTCAAATGTTTCTTTAACAAAACCGAATGTAAAAGACATTGGGCTTGACTTTAGTGGAGCAGTTGATTTCACAAGAGCGTATATTACACAGTAACTAAAGCTCGATTCTGAAGTTTGATAGTTACTTCGGGATATATATGTGGATAGAACCATATATATCCCGTTTTTTTTGTGTGTCATGGTCTTTTCCATCATCATGTAACCATGCAAATAAGTAGATTGGACAGTCCAATTCTATTTCGATAAAATCGAATGGTGTCGAAAAAAATTTATGGGGGGTGTAAACGGGCAATGACGCGTTATTTGATCAGTAAATTTTTCTACATGCTGCTATCTTTGTTCATTCTGATCTCTGCGACGTTTTTTCTCATGAAAGCAATTCCGGGTAACCCCTTCATGAGTGAAAAAGCGACTTCTCCTGAGATTCAAGCCCGGTTAATGGAACAATATGGGCTGGATAAGCCTGTATATGTCCAATATTTTAAATACTTAGGTGATATTGCTTCAGGTGATTTTGGTATTTCTATGAAAAAGCTGAATCAAAGTGTAACTGACATTATCGGACAAACGTTTACGGTTTCCCTTAAACTGGGTTTTGTTGCCATAATCGTGTCGATAATTGTCGGTCTCTTGCTAGGTATGCTAGCAGCTTTGTATCATCGTAGGTTAATAGATAACGTTGCAATGGTATTGGCTATCATGGGGATTGCGGTTCCCAGCTTCGTTCTGGCATCCTTGATTCAATTTTTCTTCGCTCAACAGTTAGGTTGGTTTAATGTTATGGGCTTTGACGGTCCGATGGACTACGTTCTGCCTGTTGCAGCTCTATCTGCTTCCCCTATTGCGTTTATCGCTCGACTAACGCGTTCTAGCATGCTGGAAGTGCTTCATGCGGATTACATTAAGACTGCCAAGGCTAAAGGCTTGAAATCCATTACTATTATGTTCAAACACGTTGTGCGTAATGCTATTCTGCCGGTTGTTACCTATGTGGGACCAATGACGGCCAATATTATTACGGGTTCAGTTGTTATTGAACGTATCTTCGGGATTGGCGGTATTGGTAAGGTATTCGTAGATAGTATTACGACCCGCGATTATACCATGATTATGGGAGTTACTATTTTTTACGGTATTTTGCTGATGGTGGCGCGTTTTATTACAGATATTGCATATGGATTTATTGATCCGCGGATTAAGCTTACTGGCGGGAAGGAGGGATAACTTTATGTCTGTTAAAGATAATGCTGTGAACTTGGATAAGCTTCAGGTGAAACCGGAAGATTTCCAGAAGGTCGGGGCGGATGAAAAGCAGTCTGAAGTTATTCAGCGCGAAAGCTTATCCGCTTGGCGAGATGCTTGGGAGCGACTTCGTAAAAACAAACTGGCTATGACAAGCTTGAGTGTTTTGGTTCTCATTGTGCTTGCTTCAATCGTTGGTCCGATGCTGTCCCCATACGATGACCGCACGAATGATTTGTTGAGCACCAATCTTCCTCCTTCGGCGGAACATTGGTTCGGAACAGATGATCTGGGGCGTGATATGTTTGTACGTACTTGGATGGGCGCTCGGATTTCCTTGATTATTGGTTTGGCTGCTGCAATGATTGACTTGATGATTGGAGTTATTTATGGTGGAATTATGGGTTACTTTGGTGGCCGCGTTGATGAAATCATGAATAAATTTTCTGAAATCTTGTACTCCATTCCTTACTTGCTTGTTACGATCCTGTTGCTGGTTGTACTGGAGCCAAGTATCACTACAATTATTATTGCGCTCTGTGTAACAGGGTGGATTAACATGTCGTGGATTGTACGTGGTGAGATGTTACAACTTAAAAACCGAGAATTCGTACTCGCTTCCCGTTCAATGGGTGCAGGTGCTGGTCGTTTGCTGTTCCGTCACTTGTTGCCTAATGCGGTAGGACCGATCATTGTCACACTGACTTTGACAGTTCCAAGTGCTATTTTCTCTGAGGCATTCCTGAGTTTCCTTGGATTAGGGGTACAGGCTCCTCAGGCGTCGCTGGGTTCAATGATTGAATCAGCTCTGACTGGGTGGATGTATTACCCGTGGCGGATGCTTTTCCCAGCAGGTTTGATCAGTTTGATTATGCTTGCGTTCAACCTTTTTGGCGACGGCTTGCGTGATGCGCTTGATCCGAAGTTGAAGAAATAGGAGGTGAGATCATGGTGAGTAGCAACAATTTAATTGAGGTTGAAGGTCTTAAAAAGTATTTTAATGTTGGCAAAAACCGTGTGCTCAAAGCGGTGGACAACCTGAATTTCTATATTCGCGAGGGTGAAACGCTGGGTATGGTTGGCGAATCCGGCTGTGGTAAGTCTACAGCGGGTCGTACGATTTTGCGTTTGTATGAACCTACAGCAGGTAGCGTACGTTTTAACGGTACGGATATTTACAAATTATCACCAAGTAAAATGAAAGCAATGCGCCGTGATATGCAGATGATCTTTCAAGATCCGTATGCATCATTGAACCCGCGTTTTACCGTTTCTGATATTATTGGTGAGGCACTGGATATTCACAATATGGCGGGTAGCCGTGCAGAACGCAAGAAACGGATTGAAGAGTTACTTGATCTGGTTGGTTTGAACCCTGACCATGCAACACGCTATCCGCATGAGTTTTCTGGTGGTCAACGTCAACGGATCGGTATTGCACGTGCACTGGCTGTTAATCCTAAATTCATCATTTGTGATGAGCCGATTTCAGCTCTTGACGTATCTATTCAGGCTCAGGTTGTCAACCTGTTAAAAGAGCTTCAAGAACGTTTGGGTCTGACATACCTATTCATTGCGCATGATCTGTCGATGGTCAAGCACATCAGTGATCGGGTAGCTGTAATGTATATGGGTAGAATGGTTGAGCTTGCAGAAAGTGCTGAGTTGTATGCAAATCCGATCCATCCTTATACGAAAATGCTTTTGTCGGCGATCCCACTTCCTGATCCAGAAGTAGAAGCCAACAAAAAACGGATTATTATGCCAGGCGACCAAGCAGGCCCGATTCATGATGCATCTGGCAGTAAGACAGGGGCTTATAACCTGGAAAATGCCACGCTCATCGAAGTGTCTAAAGGACATTTTGTAGCTGAGCCTTACGCCTGATCTTGTTTTATGCACCAACCGCCGAGTTATTCGGCGGTTTTTTTTGTAGGAAGCTTTGACGTGGACATAGGCTTTCGGTACAATCAAGCAGTAAGGTTTTGGTGGAGACAGGAGGCAGACCCATGAAAATAATTCCGGAAACGCTTCGCGGAGGGTCGGCTTTGGCAGAAGATTATATACAGGGTACAGGACGCGCAAGCGACTTGTATGAATATAATGTGCTGCACGCCGATGCTTATGCCCAACGGGCGAAGTGGCTGGATAAGACGGAGCATCTGCGATTAAACCGTAAGGATGTCGTAGCATGTCTTCGTATATACAATGAGAAATACAATTCGTATGAGGCGGTTCGTGCTTCATTGGACCGTCTGGAAAGTCCAGATGCCTTAGTAGTAGCTGGCGGGCAGCAAAGCGGACTGTTCACAGGTCCGATGCTGGTCATTTACAAAGCTGCTACCCTAATTAAGGCGGCGAGAGAAGCTGAGGAACGTCTTGGACGTCCGGTTATTCCCATCTTCTGGATTGCTGGCGAAGATCATGACTGGGACGAGGTCAATCATACATACGTAATGGCAAATGACCCACAAGCCGTCAAAATCAAGCTGAATAAGCAACCTGAACGCCGTTCTTCGGTTAGTGCCATTAAAGTTGACGCTTTTGAATGGAAGCAAGCGATAGCGGATATAGAGCAAAGCTTGCCAGATTCAGAACATAAGGCTGATATAATGCGCATGATTGAGAACGGGATAACGGATTCATATGGACTGAGTGAAGCCTTTGCCAAGTTGCTGGGCCTTTTGTTCGGCACCTATGGATTAGTACTCTTGGATTCAGCAGATCCTTCGCTACGCAAGCTGGAAGCATCCGTTTTTAAGCGGCTGGTTCAGCACAATGATGAGTTGGAGCAGGCTTATCGGACGGCTGCCACACGGATCGTAGATTATGGATATCATTTACAAGCCGATGTGCATGAAGGTGGCGCGAATCTCTTTTATATCCATGAAGATGAACGCTTGCTGCTTTTCAAAAAAGCTGGACTATTCGCGGATCGACACGGTCTGGTGGCGTTTACTGTGGATGAACTGCTTGAAGAGATAGATAGACATCCCGAACGTTTTAGTAACAATGTGCTAACTCGTCCTCTAATGCAGGATTCACTGTTTCCGGTGCTGGCATCTGTGCTGGGTCTAGGTGAGATTGCTTACTGGGCGATTACACGGGATGCTTTCGGGGTGTTGGAGATGCAGATGCCGATACTGCTGCCACGAATGTCTTTTACGTTGGTAGAGCCAGGTGTGGAGAAGCATATGCTTAAGTATGAATTAAGTTTTGGTCAAGTTAGAGACGGACTTGAGGAACGGAAAAAGCAATGGATTGCCACTCAAGATCAGCTTGGAATGCAGGATCAGTTTTCCGGGGCTAAGGAAGCTTTTGTCCGCATGTACGAACCACTTGTGCAGCAGACAGGTTTGATTGAAAAAGGTTTGCTACGGCTCGGAGAAACCAACCGCGAGAAAATTCTGGCACAGATCGCTTATCTGGAGGCAAAAGTTCAGGAAGCGTTGCTTCGGCAAAATGAAACAGCACTTCGCCAGTGGGATCGTATTGAATGGTCGCTTTTTCCATTTGGACAGCCGCAGGAGCGGGCGTATACGATCTATCATTTTCTAAACCGTCATGGTCTCAGCTTGATTGATACGATTATGAATGTACCATTGGATCTGACGGGTACGCATCGTGTTATTTATGTATGATTGTTATTTTATATAGGATTTATCATGGTGCAAATTTAACCAATATGAAGGAGGAAACAAAGTATGACTTCCCATTCTCTGCAAAATAGCATAGTTCACGATCTTAAATTGGCCCCTGAAGGTCATTTGAAAATTGATTGGGTAGAAGCCCATATGCCGGTATTGAACCGTATACGTCAACAATTCGAGCAAGAGCAGCCTTTTGCTGGTCTGAAGGTAACCATCTGTCTACATTTGGAGGCCAAAACGGCTTACCTGGCTAAAGTGGTACAAGCAGGTGGAGCGCAGGTAACTATTACGGGGAGTAATCCATTGTCTACACAAGATGATGTTTGTGCCGCATTAGTTGAAGATGGCGTTACAGTATTAGCTAAATACAATCCAGACCCAGAAGAATTCAAGAATTTGCAAATCAAGGCACTGGAAACAAAGCCGGATCTCATTATAGATGATGGTGGTGACTTGGTTACTCTGTTGCAATCCGAACGGCCTGATCTGATTTCTACGATCCGTGGGGGAGCAGAGGAGACAACTACTGGCATTATTCGTTTGAAGGCTTTGGAAAAAGAAGGGCAACTTCACTTTCCGATGGTGGCTGTTAATGATGCTTACTGCAAATATTTGTTTGATAACCGCTATGGTACAGGACAGTCAGCTTTCGACGGCATTATTCGTACGACTAATCTGGTTGTAGCAGGAAGTACAGTGGTTGTGGTAGGTTATGGCTGGTGTGGCAAAGGAGTTGCAATGCGTGCGAAAGGGCTGGGAGCCAACGTTGTTGTAACCGAAGTTGATCCGATCAAGGCAGTAGAAGCCCATATGGATGGTTTCCATGTCTTGCCGATGGTAGAGGCTGCCAAACTGGGCGACTTCTTTATTACAGTAACTGGAAACAAGGCTGTAATTACAGGAGAACACTTTGATGTGATGAAGGATGGAGCTGTGCTGTGTAACGCAGGGCATTTTGATGTGGAGGTTAGTAAGCCTGAGCTTGCTAAACGTTCCGAATCCATTCGTACAGTGCGTCGCAATATCGAGGAATATCGCTTTAAAGATGGACGTAAAATGTATTTGCTGGCAGAAGGACGCCTCGTGAATCTGGCTGCTGCTGATGGACATCCTGCGGAAATTATGGATACGACATTTGCGCTTCAGGCGCTTGGCTTGAAATATGTGAATGATCGTTACAATGAGCTAGGCAAAGCCGTTATTAATGTACCTTATGAAATTGATGAGCAGGTAGCTCGATTCAAGCTTGATAGTCTGGGAATCCAAATTGACACGTTAACTGAAGAACAAAAGATCTATTTGGACAGCTGGAACGCGTAATCGGATTTTTCCATCACGATTTTCGCTGTAAAGTGTTGCGTTTTTAATGCAAGTATTTGTTTAGGTTGACATAATGGACAGAGAGTAAGCCCTTTATTCCGTGTTGTTTCGAAACCTGATGCATATTGTCGGGGGACGGCTTCATGGGATAAGGGGCTTTTTTGCATCTTGTGACGCGGGGCTACAATAACAGACATAATGGTATGGATCCGGCTTCTATCACTTTTTGGTAATGAAAAAGAGGTCTTTGATTTTTTAAAGCGAATCTATTATGCTTAGGTGGTGGAAAGTGGGCCAAAGTGGGAGAATGGGGTAAGGGGTGACGAAACCAATGTTTATGGGGGAGTTCCAACATAGCATTGATGAGAAGGGTCGGCTTACTGTACCGGCCAAGTTTCGTGAACTTCTCGGTGCCTCGTTCGTGGTTACCCGCGGGTTGGACCAATGCCTCTTCGTGTATCCCATGGATGAGTGGGCTGTCATGGAGAAAAAACTTAAAGCACTGCCTCTGATGAAGGCCGATGCGCGGGCGTTTACCCGTTTTTTTTTCTCGGGGGCGACTGAATGCGAATTGGACAAACAGGGCAGGGTAAATTTACCGGGGAATTTGTGCGAATACGCCAAGCTCACTAAAGAGTGCGTCGTATTGGGAGTGTCCACCCGTGTAGAGATTTGGAGCAAGCACACTTGGGAGCAATATTTCAACCAATCAGAAGAAGCATTTAACGACATTGCTGAGAAATTGGTTGATTTCAACTTTGAATTGTAATTTAGGAGGTCAGCCGTTTGTTTCACCACATTACCGTACTCAAAGAAGAAGCAACACAGGCACTAAACATCAGGCAGGACGGGATTTATGTGGACTGCACGTTGGGAGGGGCAGGACACAGTTCCGTCATTGCATCACAGCTTGGCCCTGAGGGAAGGCTCATTGCCTTTGATCAGGACGACTGGGCATTGAACAATGCGCGAGAGAAGCTGTCAGCCTATGAAGGCAAGATTTCATTAGTGAAATCCAACTTCCGCCACTTGCAGGACAAGCTGACCGAATTGGGATTGCCCGAGAAAGACGGCGTCCCGCAGGTCCAGGGTATTTTGTTCGATCTGGGTGTGTCCTCGCCCCAGTTCGATGAGGGGGAACGGGGATTTAGCTACAATCATGATGCGCCGCTTGATATGCGGATGGATCAGAGTAGCTCGCTTACGGCTTACGAAATTGTCAATGAATGGTCGGAAGCAGAGATTGCGCGTATTTTGTTTCATTACGGAGAAGAGAAGTTTTCACGGCGGATCGCAAAGATCATGATTGAACGTCGATTGAACAAGCCTATTCACACAACTGGGGAACTTGTCGATATTATCAAAGAAGGAATTCCGGCTGCGGCACGCAGAACCGGGGGACATCCGGCTAAACGCAGTTTCCAGGCTTTGCGGATTGCTGTGAATGATGAGTTGGGTGCACTGGAAGATACTTTGCATCAGGCAGTAAGATGTCTGGCTCCAGGAGGCAGAATTTCGGTCATTACATTCCATTCTCTGGAGGATCGGATATGCAAGCATATTTTCAAGGAGTATTTGGCGAAAAGCATCTATCCATCTGATTTGCCTATTTTGGAAGACAAAATGGAAGGCGATCTGAAGCTGGTGAACCGTAAGCCGATTGTGGCGTCAGAGCAGGAACTGGAGCTTAATCCACGGTCCCGGTCAGCGAAGCTGAGAGTTGCCGAGAAATTGTAAATTTAATGGAGAAGGAGAGGCGACATGGCTTATACACGCGGTAATTTGGCTGTAAAAGAAAGAGCCCGTCAGGAACAGGTTCAGCAACAACGGTATCGTGAGACCACCAAAGTCGTTACACGCCGCAGAGAGCTGCCGATTCGAGAAAAGCTGCTGTATCTATTGACACTTGTAGCGTGCATTGTCATTGCTGGTATGTTGATTAGCAGGTACGCTCACATTTATCAAATCAATTATTCGATTAATACGGCAAGCAAGGACATTTCCAAATTACAGACCAATATCGCCCAACTGAAGATTCAAAAGGAGCGTCTGGAAAATCAGATCGTGCCGACTGCAAAGCAACAGGGATATATCGAACCAACAAGAGAGCCCATTCGTGTGGAAAAGCAGGCTGCCAAATAGTTAAGGGCATAGCATCAAGCTATGCTCTGACGTACATTTTTTTGCAGAGAGGTTTGAGCTATGGTCAAAAGAATAAAGCTTCGCACACTGCTAATAGGGGGATGTATTACCCTCTTTTTTCTTGTTCTGCTACTTAAGGTATTTTGGATTCAAGTTGTGAGCGGGGAGTACTGGCATAACCTGGTAGTTAATCAAGTTGAAAGAGATCAGGTCATTCAGCCCAAGCGTGGAACCATTACGGACCGTAAAGGAAACGTATTGGCTACGGATGCACCGGCTTATACGGTAGTTGTCAATCCTAGCATCATTCAGGAGTATGATTTGGAGAATGAGGTTGTAGCTAAGCTGCACCAGTTACTCAAAACGCCTGAGGATGAGCTGAGAGGACATCTTTCTGCAAAGGATAAAAAGGGGAACTACTTAAAAAATCGCGAGATTCGTAATGGGGGCTGGAAGGTAGACCCTGAGATCAAGGCACAAGTGGATACGTTCAAAGAGTATTTGAAGGATAAGTATGAAGTAATTGGAGCTGTGGACACCGTTCAAGAATCCAAACGCTATTATCCGGAAAATAAGCTGGCTTCCCATGTTCTTGGCTATCAAAGAAAAGATGGCACAGCAGGTATGGGGTTGGAAGCTTATTATAATAAAGAGCTCTCGGGGACGGCTGGAAAGCTTCTGTATCAGCGGGATCGGAAGGGAGTTCCTCTTCAAGGATCTGAAAGTGTCTATGAGCCGGCACAAAATGGTAAAAATTTAAAGCTGACGATTGACGATACAATTCAGTATTATATAGAGGATGCCATGCAGGAAGCTATTGCAAAATACAACCCGAAAACGATGACTGTAGTAGCTGCTGATCCCCAGACGATGGATGTTCTTGGTATGGCAACTTATCCGAATTTTAATCCCAATACATATGGGAGTACACCCTTGGAATATTTCCGTAATAATGCTACTCAATCTATCTACGAGCCTGGCTCCACGTTTAAGATTGTAACCTTGGCAGCTGCGGTTCAAGAAAAGGTGTTCAATCCGAATGAATCTTACCAATCTGGTATGATTCGGGTCGGAGGCTGGGATATTCGTGATGTAAGCCGTAACTGGGGAACGTTAACCTATCTTCAGGGAGTCAAGCGCTCAAGTAACGTTGGTTTCGTCCATCTGGGTTTGGATAAGTTGGGTGGCGAGAGACTGAAGAAATATATTAATAACTTTGGATTCGGCGTGAAAACGGGCATTGATCTTCCAAGTGAGTCTACCGGAGCTATTACGTTCCATACCCAGTACAAATCCGAGGTCGCAACCGCTTCATATGGACACGGACGTGTTCAGGTGACGCCAATCCAGCAGGTAGCTGCCATCTCGGCAATTGCTAACGGGGGGAAGCTGATGCAGCCTCATCTGGTGAAGGAAATCATCAACCCAGATACAGGCGAAGTTCAGACGATTCAACCGAAGGAAGTCCGCCAAGTGATTACTCGGGAATCGGCAGTCCAGACAAGCAGCTATCTAGAGCAGGTCGTATCTGACCAAGAAATTGGTACGGGACGCCTTGCTTATATTGACGGATATCGTGTAGCTGGTAAAACAGGTACGGCGACGAAGGTCGTCGGAAAAGTATATGACCATTCGAAGGATGTCGTGTCCTTTATAGGTTTTGCACCGGTAAATGATCCGAAAATAGCTGTTTTGGTTGTTATGGACGAACCTAACAAATCGGTAGGCGGCGGTACAGCAGCAGCACCTGTATTTAAAAAAATTGTATCCCAATCGTTGCAATATATGGGGGTTCCAAAAACGGGAACTAAAACGAATAAATCAGGTGCCGCTGTTGTAAAAACAGTGAATTTGCCAACGGTACCAACATTAACTGGTCAGGTGAAGAAGGATGCGCAAAATGCTTTGCTCAAACAGGGAATTGCCTATGAAACGGTAGGCAAAGGCTCCAAAATTGTTCGCCAGTATCCTGAAGCAGGCGTCAAAATGAAACCCGGACAACGCATTTACTTGCTGACTGAGGATAGTGCCAACATGACTATTCCTGATTTTACAGGTGTTTCGTTGCGTGACACACTTCAAGTTCTGACCCTTATGAAGGTTGGTGTGCAGGTAAGCGGCGAAGGTTATGTTGTCTCTCAAAAGGCGCAAATGGTAAATGGAAAGCGGATCGTCAGCGTGACGCTTCAGCCGGCCAAAGAAACGGTGACCGGAGTGAAACCGGAGGAAACACAGGACTCGACCAATGAAGTTGCAGCTAACCAGACCGGCAGCGCAACAAAAACGGAGATCGATACTAAAACCGATTCCGGTACTACTGCTGATGCTGGAACAGACTCGGAAGCTCCTAAGGGAGGAATATCTGCTGTTGCAGATGAGGAAAGTGCTGCTGCGATTAAAGGCGAGGATAACTGATAGCTTGTTCTAATGTCCGTTCTTTTGAATATTCATGAGGTAAGACATGTCATGAGTATTTGAGGAACGGAGGGAGCACGTTTGAAAAAATCTAACGTGACCATGCGGCGGAGGCTGGTATGGGGGCTAATGGGATTGTTTGTACTGTTTGCGGCCTTGTCGATCCGGCTCGCCTATGTTCAATTGGGTAAAGGAGGCGAGCTCTCGGCCAAGGCTGAGGATTCGTGGCGCCGCAATATTCCATTTGCCGCCAAGCGTGGCGAAATTTTGGATCGGCAGGGTACGGCGCTGACCTATAATGTCAGTTCGCCGACAGTCATGGCGATACCAGTACAAATTAAGAAGCCGGAAGAAACGGCACGCAGGCTGGCACCCTTGCTGGATATGAGTGAGGATAAAGTGCTCAAGCTGATTACCAAACGAACAGCAAGCCAAAAACTTCAGCCCGGCGGACGAAAAATTACGATGGAGAAAGCGCAGCAAATTCGTGATTTGAAGCTGCCGGGTATCGTTGTTGCTGAAGACAACAAACGTTATTATCCTTATGGTGATCTAGCGGCTCATATTCTTGGGTTTACAGGAATTGATAATCAAGGGCTGACAGGCGTAGAGAAGCAGCAAAACAGTAAGCTTCGGGGAATCGACGGAAGCATTGCGTATTTATCGGATGCAGGTGGTCGTCTAATGCCTGGTTCTTCTGAAAAATACATTGAACCGAAGGATGGACTGAATTTACAATTAACCATTGATAAGTCTGTGCAGTCCATTATGGAACGGGAGCTTGACCAAGCTATGGTCAAATTTCAGGCGAAGTCCGCATTGTCTATAGCTATGAACCCTAAGACGGGTGAAATATTAGGTATGGCTGGACGACCAAGCTATGAGCCAGCGCAATACAAGCAATATGCGCCTGAAATCTATAATCGAAATCTGCCTATCTGGATGACATATGAACCTGGGTCTACTTTCAAAATTATTACACTGGCGGCTGCCTTGGAAGAAAAGAAGGTCAATCTCAAAAATGACCGTTTTTTTGATCCGGGATATATTGAAGTCGGTGGAGCACGACTGCGTTGCTGGAAGAAAGGCGGACATGGAAGCCAAACTTTCCTTCAAGTGGTGGAGAATTCTTGCAACCCCGGTTTTGTAACATTGGGGCAGCGATTAGGTAAAGAAACACTGTTCAAATACATTCGCAATTTTGGCTTCGGCAGCAAAACGGGGATCGACATGATTGGTGAGGGCAACGGTATTTTGTTCAAACTACCTCAGGTCGGTCCTGTAGAGCTGGCGACAACCGCTTTTGGTCAAGGGGTGTCTGTTACTCCGATCCAGCAGGTTACGGCTGTATCAGCGGCAATTAATGGCGGTAATCTTTATAAGCCTCACATTACAAAAGGTTGGGTTCAGCCGGGAACCGGAAAAGTGCTGGAAAAAGTAGAGCCAGAACTGGTACGTAGGGTTATTTCAGAGGAAACCTCCCGACAAGTAAGGGAAGCGCTGGAAAGCGTCGTTGCTAAAGGTACAGGTCGTCCTGCTTTCATTGAAGGCTACCGGGTGGGAGGTAAAACGGGGACAGCACAAAAGGTGATTAACGGGCGTTATTCTTCCTCGGAGCATATTGTATCCTTTATTGGTTTTGCACCGGCGGATGATCCGCAAATCGTCGTCTATACCGCTGTCGATAACCCGAAGGGCATTCAATTTGGCGGGGTGGTTGCTGCGCCAATCGTGCAAAATATTTTAAAGGACGCGCTGATTGCCTTGAAAATACCGCCTCGCACCAATCAAATTGCCAAAGAGTACAAGTATGGAGAAAATCCGATCGAAACGGTACCTGATCTGGTAGGTGCTACTGCAGCTGATTTGTACGAAGATATGAATATGAACTTTATGCTCGTGAAATCTGGGTCAGGCAAGACGGTCGTGAGTCAGGCGCCGAAGCCGGGCTCCAGATTGGAGCGGGGATCAACGATCCGTATTTACATGGGGGATTGATAGGTTCATTTTATACCATACTATGAATAACGAGAGAGCAATGGAGGAATGAAAGATGCAGCTTCAACAATTGGCTTCACTGCTGGCCGTCTCCCGTGTTGTGGGTGACGGTACAGTGGATTGCCGAGGAATCGGGGCGGATTCACGTCGAGTGCAACAGGGAGATTTATTTCTATGTTTGCCAGGTTTTACAGTGGACGGACATGACTATGCTGAGCAGGCAATTGCGTCCGGGGCGGCAGCTTTGGTCGTTGAACGGGAACTGGATGTACCTGTTCCGCAGCTTGTAGTTAAGGATGCACGACATGCCATGGCGGTTTTGGCGGATTATATGTTTGATTCACCGAGCCGACGCATGCGCATGATCGGCATAACCGGAACTAACGGTAAAACAACGATAACTTATCTGATTGAAAAGATCATGAAGGATGCCGGGGTGAACACCGGACTGATTGGTACGATTCAAATGCGTTACGGGGGTCAGTCTTACCCAATGTCTGGTACTACGCCCGAAGCGGTGGAACTGCAACGTTATCTCGGAAATATGGCAGAGCAGGGGGTTCAATGCTGTGTCATGGAAGTATCCTCACATGCGTTGGAGCAGGGCCGCGTCAAAGGAACTGATTTTCGCACTGCTATATTTACAAACCTGACGCAGGACCACCTGGACTACCACAACACAATGGAGGAGTACCGTGCTGCAAAAGGACTTTTGTTCTCTAGGTTGGGAAATGCTTTCTCGCGGGATGCATCAGATAGCAAATATGCTGTTCTGAATGCAGACGATCCGGCTTCTTCCTATTTGCAGGCTCAAACTGCGGCCCAAGTGATTACATACGGCGTAGAAAAGGAGTCTGATGTGCAGGCATCTCGTATCACTATAGGTTCCAAGGGAACCTCCTTCCATGTGTCTACTTTTAAAGGAGATACCGATATTGAGCTTCGAATGGTGGGCAAGTTCAATGTGTACAACGCACTGGCGGCCATTACCGCTGCTTTGCTGGAAGGAATCTCGCTAGTGGATATCAAGCACAGTCTAGAGTCTATCGCAGGCGTAGATGGGCGGGTAGAGCCTGTAGATGCGGGTCAGCCCTTTGCTGTTATTGTAGATTATGCCCATACACCGGACGGATTGGAAAATGTCCTTCGCACCGTAAAGGAATTTGCGGTTGGTAAAGTATGGTGTGTATTTGGATGCGGCGGTGACCGGGATCGTACGAAACGTCCGTTGATGGGGAAAATTGCTGCGCGTTACAGCGATCATTCGTTTATTACTTCCGATAATCCGCGAACAGAGGACCCGAAAGTGATTTTGAAAGACATCGAACAAGGGCTGATTGACGAAGGTGTACCCGCAGAACGATATGAATTGATCGTGGATCGCAGAACTGCAATTCATAAAGCTGTTGAAATGGCAAGCCCTGACGATGTAGTATTGATTGCGGGAAAAGGTCATGAGACTTACCAGTTGATCGGAAAAACGGTGCATGAATTCGATGACCGCATCGTAGCCAAAGAAGCGATAAGGGGTTTATCCAAGTGATGAAAAGAACAATCGGTCAGATTGCATCTATGTGTGGAGGAACACTTCACGGAGAAGCGGACGCCGAACAGATGGTCGAAGGCGTTTTTACAGATTCTCGCAGGCCGCAGAGCCAAGGGTTGTTTGTTCCACTCGTGGGCGAACGGTTTGATGGACATAATTATGTGCAGCAGATCGTAAGCGAGGCAGGTGCAGCTGCATTTTTATGGCAAAAGGACCATGGAGCACCTCCGGCTGAGAACGCTATTGAGGTAGAGGATACGTTAGAAGCCCTTCAGCATCTAGCAGCTGCATACTTACGCGAAATTGGCGTTTCTGTCGTTGGGATCACGGGAAGCAACGGCAAGACGACAACGAAAGACATCGTAAACGCTCTGCTGGGCACGACTTTTAAAGTACACAAAACCGAAGGGAATTATAACAATCATATCGGTTTGCCTTTAACGGTACTGTCCATGCCGCAGGATACAGATATTCTCATTCTGGAGATGGGCATGAGTGGGCGCGGAGAGATTCGTCTGCTGGCTAATATCGCCCAACCAGATGTAGCTATCATAACGAACATAGGCGAATCGCACTTGCTGCAGCTTGGTTCTCGAACGGAAATCGCTCGTGCAAAGTTGGAGATTACAAGTGGCCTTAAGCCTGGTGGCTTGCTGATCTACAATGGGGATGAACCACTGCTTTCACAAGTGTTGGCGGAGTCTGAAACGGTCAAGCCTGAAGGTTTAAAATTGTTTACGTTCGGGCTAGCTACAGGCAACGATGACTATCCGACTGAAATCACTTCGGATGGAGAAGGTAGCTTATTCATAACAGCCCAATCTGGCAAAGAGGCTTTCCGGCTTCCCTTGCTTGGACAGCACAATGTTGTAAATGGTTTGGCAGCACTGGCGGTAGCGCGTCATTTCAATGTCGATGCAGACCATATACGTAAAGGGTTGTCGTCTTTAAAACTGACGGGCATGCGCATTGAGGTCGTGAACTGTCCTAATGGACTTACCGTGCTAAACGACGCTTATAATGCCAGCCCGGCTTCAATGAAGGCTGCCATTCAGACGTTGTCTGCGTATAAAACGGACGGACGTAAAGTCGCGGTGCTTGGTGACATGCTGGAGCTGGGACCTGAGGAAAAGCAATTCCATGAGGAGATTGGAATTTTCGCGGCAAAGCACGACGTAGAGGTACTGTATACCTACGGTGCGTTAGGCACTTCGATTGCGCAGGGTGCGCAAGGGTTGATGCCAACTGCTAACGTGCACGCTTATACAGATAAGCAAGAGCTGATCCAGCATTTGCAGGTTCATCTCCACGCCAATGATATTGTGCTGGTTAAGGCATCCAGAGGGATGCGACTAGAAGAAATTGTGGATGCGCTGAAAAACGGTCCGCTACAGAACTGATGTTGACGAGAGGGAGACTCCCATGGATATTCAATTATTACTGCTGACGATCGTCGTATCGTTTATACTGGCGGTCATTGCCGCTCCACTGCTCATTCCGCTGCTGCGGCGAATGAAATTCGGCCAGCAGGTCCGGGATGACGGGCCACAAAGCCATCTTAAAAAGATAGGTACGCCTACAATGGGCGGTATCGTGATTCTGGTGGCTTTTACGCTGACCTTTCTTAAGTTTTCAGCTATCAAAAATACGGACTTTTACGTTCTGTTGGTTGCTACGCTCGGTTTTGGGCTGATCGGCTTTTTGGACGACTATATCAAAATTGTATTCAAACGCTCGTTAGGTCTGACGGCGCGTCAAAAGCTGTTTGGGCAATTATTGTTCGGCGCAATTATGTGCTGGCTTCTGCTTAGCAATGATCATAGTACTGCGATCGGCATCCCTGGAACGTCATGGTCATTTGATTGGGGCGGCTGGTTTTATTATCCGTTCATCATTATCATGATGCTGGCGATTAGCAATGCTGTCAATTTCACGGATGGGCTGGACGGGCTGCTGTCCGGTACAAGTGCCATTGCCTTTGCTGCTTATGCCATTGTCGCGATTCAGGCGACCTCGCTTCCGGCAGCAGTATGCTCAGCGGCTATGATTGGCGCTGTACTCGGATTTCTTGTATATAATGCTCATCCTGCCAAGGTGTTTATGGGTGATACAGGCTCGCTGGGAATCGGAGGCGCCATAGGTGCCATTGCCATCGTTACGAAAAGCGAAATTTTGTTCCTCATTATCGGTGGTGTATTCGTAATTGAAATGCTGTCCGTAGTCTTGCAAGTAGCTTCCTTTAAAACACGTGGCAAGCGTATTTTCAAAATGAGCCCGATTCATCATCATTTCGAGCTGTCCGGCTGGTCCGAATGGCGCGTAGTCATTACATTCTGGGCTGTAGGACTGCTGTTGGCAGGACTCGGACTTTATCTCAACAAGGGGTTGTAGACAAATGAACCATCCAGACGCATACAGAGATCAGGAAGTCGTCATTATCGGTCTGGCTAAAAGCGGCGTGCAAGTTGCCAAGGTGCTGCACGAGGCCGGAGCCAAGCTGACAGTCAATGATAAAAAAGATAGGGAACAATGTCCCGAAGCTTCTGAATTAGAGGCTTTGGGAATTTCCGTTTTATGCGGGGGTCACCCAGAGGGGCTAATTCATCCTGGAGTGAAGCTGGTTGTCAAAAATCCAGGGATTCCTTATACGGCCCCTCCCGTACAGAAAGCTGTCGAGCTCGGCATTGAGGTCGTGACCGAGGTTGAGGTCGCCTACCATCTATGTAAAGCTCCGATCATCGGAATTACTGGCTCCAACGGAAAGACGACCACGACCACTTGGGTAGGCAAGCTGTTGGAAGCATCCGGCATGAATCCAATCGTGGCTGGTAATATCGGTACGCCCGTATGTGAGGCGGCTGTGGATGCCAAGTCGGACGAGTGGATGGTTGTGGAGCTGAGCAGCTTTCAGTTAAAAGGAACAAAAGATTTCAAGCCCACTGTGGCCTGCCTGCTCAATGTAGCTGAGACCCATTTGGACTACCACGGAGGCATGGAGGACTACGTTGCATCCAAGGCGCGTCTATTTGCCAATCAAACGGCAGCGGATACTGCGGTGGTGAACTGGGATGACCCCGTCTGCCGGGAGCTCGTACCCTATATAAAAGCGAAGCTGCTTCCGTTCTCTATGACAGAACGTTTACAGGAAGGGTTGTTCGCTGACCCGCCATACATACCGGATGTGACGGATGATATTGAACGTAGCATCGTATACCGCGATGGAAATGGTGTGCTGCATCCCATTATAGGCGTAGCTGAGATTGGACTTCCGGGTCGTTTTAACGTAGAAAATGCTCTTGCTGCTTGCGCAATCGCCATTGCTGCAGGCGCAGAACCAACGAATTTGGCGGAACCATTAAGTACTTTTCGCGGCGTCGAACATCGGCTCGAATATGTTTTAGAACACGCTGGTGTAGCTTATTACAATAATTCCAAAGCAACCAATTCGAAAGCAACAATGATGGCCTTATCTTCCTTTAAGCAACCGATTGTACTCATTGCCGGAGGATTGGATCGCGGCTCTGATTATACAGAGCTCGTACCTTCCTTGCAGGAAGGTGTGAAAGCCGTTGTGCTCTTGGGTGAGACACGGCATAAGCTGGCTGAGCGGGCCCATCAGGCTGGAATAGAGCATGTCAAGGTCGTCGATAATGGGGAGGATGCCGCCGCTACGCTCGTGGAGGCTGTGAACAAGGCTGCTGAATTTGCTGAGACGGGAGATGTAGTATTACTCTCACCCGCCTGTGCAAGCTGGGATATGTTCCGATCCTATGAAGAGCGTGGACGTATTTTTAAAGAGGCGGCGCATAAATTGTAAGTAGGGGGGTTGGATAAGCCCCTACTTTTATGCAAGGGGTGGCCTCCTGATGAAGCAATCTCGTCCAGCGCCGGATCTATGGCTTTTCGTTTGTATTGTAAGCTTATTAGCCATCGGCATGGTTATGGTATACAGTGCGGGCGCCGTCCTCGCTTTTCACGAGTACGGGGACTCCTACTATTTTGTAAAGCGGCAATTGCTGTTTGCAGGGCTCGGCCTTGTAGCGATGTACTTTACTGCCAGAACGGACTACCGGATCTGGCAGAAATATGCCAAGGTCGTGTTGTTGATCTGTCTAGCGCTACTGGTTGCCGTATTAATTCCCGGCATTGGTGTAGTAAGAGGCGGGGCACGAAGCTGGCTCGGTATTAGCTCTTTCGGCATTCAGCCTTCCGAGTTTATGAAGCTGGGTATGATTCTTTTTCTCGCTCGTTGGCTCAGTCGTCCTGACTATGATATTAGCTCTTTTACGCGCGGCCTGTTGCCCCCGCTTGGACTCATGGGACTGGCTTTTGGGCTTATTATGCTCCAGCCCGATTTGGGCACAGGCACGGTAATGATGGGAGCGTCCATGCTCATCGTATTTACGGCAGGCGCGCGTATGAAGCATCTCGGTCTGCTGGCTTTGTCGGGAGCAGCAGGGTTTGCTGCACTGATTGCAGCTGCGCCTTATCGACTCCAGCGCATCACCGCTTTTCTGGACCCTTGGTCCGATCCGCTTGGCGCAGGCTATCAAATTATTCAATCGCTGTATGCGATTGGTCCTGGCGGGCTGGCGGGCTTGGGACTCGGCATGAGTCGACAAAAATATAGTTACGTTCCTGAGCCGCAAACTGATTTTATTTTTTCCATTTTGGCGGAGGAGCTTGGCTTTATCGGTGGAATGACGGTGCTGGGGCTCTTTTTGGTTCTCGTATGGAGAGGAATGCGTGTCGCTATAACTATTCCGGATACCTATGGCAGTTTGCTTGCGGTGGGTATTGTCGCAATGGTCGCCGTACAGGTCGTCATTAATATTGGTGTCGTTATCGGTTTAATGCCGGTGACAGGAATAACACTGCCCTTAATCAGCTATGGAGGTTCTTCTCTGACCTTAATGCTAACAGCTCTGGGCATTTTACTAAATTTATCACGTTATGCGAGGTGAACGTTTATGCGCGTCGTGTTGAGCGGCGGCGGCACCGGAGGGCATATTTATCCGGCGCTAGCCGTAGCCAGACAGTGCGAAGAGATTGATCCGGACGCTGAATTTTTATATATTGGCGGTCAACGAGGACTCGAAAGTAAGTTGGTTCCTCAGGAAAAAATTCCATTTGAGGCTATTGATATCACAGGATTTCGCCGCAGCTTGTCTGTGGAAAATATAAAAACGATCATGCGCTTTTTCAAAGGGGTTCGCAGATCCAAAGCATTATTAAAGAAATTTAAGCCAGATGTCGTTATTGGCACTGGGGGATATGTATGCGGACCCGTCGTTTATGCAGCTTCCAAGTTGGGAATTCCCAGCATTATTCATGAGCAAAATGCAATTCCAGGGTTGACTAATACATTTCTGAGTCGCTATGTGGATACAGTGGCTGTTAGCTTTGAAGGCTCAGAAGGAGCTTTCCCCAAAGCTAAAAATGTACTGTACACTGGGAACCCGCGTGCTACAACAGTTCGTTTGGCTAACCGGGATCGGGGATTTGCTACAATTGGGGTTCCGATGAACAGTTCGGTCGTCCTTGTGGTCGGTGGCAGCAGGGGAGCGAAGGCCATTAATGACGCCATGATTGCAATGGCTCCGCAACTTTCGCAACTGAAAGACGTCCATTTTGTATATGTAACCGGTGAATCTTATTATGAGCAAACGCTGGATAGCATACGGAATCAGATCGGCTCATTGCCCAATCATCTACATGTGCTTCCCTATATTCACAATATGCCAGAGGTGCTGGCTTGTACCTCTTTAATTGTTAATCGCGCAGGTGCGTCCTTCTTGGCAGAGATCACATCGTTGGGCATTCCGTCCATTCTGATCCCATCACCTAATGTGACGAATAACCATCAGGAGGCTAATGCTCGTACACTTGAAAAGGCAGGCGCATCCGTCATGATTGTAGAAAAGGAACTGAGTGGCCCGGCCCTGTTTCAATCTATAGCGGGAATTATGAAGGATGAGGCACGACGAAGTCGCATGGCAGAGTCGGCGTCTGCGCTCGGCAAGCCTGACTCAGCAGATATTTTAGTAAAAGAAATGGAACGTCTTGCCCATAAAAGGTAGTCTGCAGCGCAGAATTGGGCGGTTGTCACACACCGGATGGTATTTACATAGGATACCCTATAGATTGTGACCATCACTCAGGCTGCCGGTTGTCAGGTGAGAGCCTTATAACCATGCGGGGCAAGCAACAAGGAGGTTTCAGTACAATGCAGCAATGGATGCCATTATTAGCGGAGCATGATATCGGAAAAGTGCTGGAGCATGAGCCGCTGTCCAAATATACGACATGGAAGATTGGAGGCCCTGCGGATGCACTTGTCATCCCGGATACCAAAGAGCAGCTGGCAAGAGTTTTGAAGCTGGCTAGCGAGCACGAAATTCCCTGGATGCAGTTGGGGCGGGGCTCCAACATGCTCGTCTCTGACAAAGGGATACGGGGACTTGTGATCAAGCTGGGGCCAGGATTTGATTATGTTCATTTTGAGGATGAACAGATCGTTGCTGGAGGAGGCGTTTCACTGGTCAAACTGTGCGTTATGGCCAGCAAGCAGGGCCTGTCCGGTCTTGAATTTGCTGGTGGTATCCCAGGATCAGTCGGTGGGGCTGTCTACATGAACGCCGGTGCCCATGGGTCTGATGTGTCACAAATATTCCAGTCCGCTGAGATTGTGCTGGATACAGGGGAATTGGCTGTGTACGATGCTGACAATATGCATTTCAGCTATCGTCACTCCGTGTTGCATGAGCAACGTGGAATGGTGACAGAGGCAGTGTTTCGGATGAAGCGGGGCGATCGGGAGGAAATTTCATCAGCGCTTGCGGCTTTTAAAGACCGCCGTCGGCTGACCCAGCCGCTACAGTTAGCTTGTGCAGGAAGCGTGTTCCGTAATCCTCCAGGTGACTATGCTGCTCGTCTTATTGAGAGCGCAGGTCTCAAGGGCTTGAAGGCGGGAGGCGCTGAGGTATCTGTACAGCATGCCAATTTCATTGTAAATACCGGTCAAGCGACAGCAGAGGACGTGCTTACCCTAATGAAGCATATTCAAAGTACAATATCATCTCAAACCGGCATCAAGCTAGTTCCGGAGGTTTTCGTAGTGGGTGAGCGGTAAACTCGGAGGTGATACATTGGACAAATTGGTGATTGAGGGAGGCCGTCCCCTGTCAGGCACCATACGTATCCATGGGGCAAAAAATGCGGCACTACCTATTCTTGCAGCGAGCTTACTTGCACAAGGTAAGGTAGAAATTCGGAATGTGCCCCATCTTTTAGACATTAAGGTCATGCTGCACATCCTTGAAAGACTCGGCTGTACATGCCGACATGAAGAGGAAACGGTATACGTGGATACGTCGTCCGTCCGAACGTTCCAAATTCCGGAAGATTTGATGAAGCAAATGCGCTCATCTATATTTCTGATGGGACCGCTGCTCGCCAGATATGGAGAAGTTTCCATTTACCAGCCCGGAGGCTGCGCCATAGGCGAGCGCAAAATTGATCTTCACCTAGAGGGCTTAAAAGCTCTTGGCGCAGAGATAGAGGAAAAAGACGAGCAAATTACGTTTCGAGCCCACAAGCTAATCGGCTCGGACATCCACATGGATTTCCCGAGTGTAGGTGCAACGGAAAATATTATGATGGCCGCTGCGTTGGCTGAAGGACGAACAACGATCACCAATGCAGCGAGGGAACCGGAGATTCAGGATCTACAAAACTTCTTGAATGCCATGGGAGCCCGCATTATTGGTGCTGGAACCGACACGATTACAATCACGGGGGTCAGTCGCCTCAATCCGTGTACGTATGAGGTCATTCCTGATCGCATAGTAGCTGGAACGGTTATGATTGCAGCTGCAGCTACACGAGGAAGTGTGTCGCTGACCCACTGCAATCCATCCCACTTGTCTGCTCTGATTCACGTCCTCAGGCGGGCTGGTGTTCAAATCGGCATCTTGAATGATATAATGACCGTAAGTTGTATGAGTCGTCCCAAAGCAGTGGAGAGGATCGTTACCTCCCCTTACCCGTCTTTTCCGACGGATTTGCAATCACAGGTCATGGTTCTGCTTTCTTTGGCGGACGGATTCAGCGTCATGAAAGAGACCGTCTTCGAAAGCCGATTCAAACATGTGGATGAACTAAATGTAATGGGTGCTGATATTACGGTTGATGCAAATGCTGCTTTTATAAGAGGAGTTTCTCGTCTGTACGGGGCTACGGTAGAGGCTACCGATCTGCGGGCAGGGGCAGCGCTGGTCATAGCGGGTCTAGCGGCTCAAGGACGTACTATTGTCGAGCAGGTTCATCATATTGACAGAGGGTATGACCGGATCGAACGTCTTTTCCAGGGACTGGGTGCCCGAATGAGCCGTCAGACTCCGGTGCCGGAGCACCTGGATTTCGTAAATTAATGCCTGTAATGTCCCTCCGTTAACGGGGGGACAAAAGGCTTTTGTGGAGAGAAGCTATGCCAAATGCTCAAATACCTGTTCTTAAAAAGAACAGAACGAAAAAAAGAACAAGCCGGAAGATTGCTATTCTTCTCATTTTGTTGTTTATCGTACTGCTCGCTGTTCTCTTTTTCCGTTCTTCGTTGAGTCGGGTTTCTGAAATTCGTTTTGATGGTAATGTATTTTCGACCCGAGATCAGCTTCTTAATCGAAGTGGTCTGGCTGTTGGAGACCAGTATTTCGGAGTCAGTTCATCCGACATCTCTGAGAAGCTGCGGGAAATTCAATCGATACAGCAAGTCACAGTGGACAAGCAGTTTCCGGGTATTATTGCTATTCATATTAAAGAGTTTGCTACGGTCGCTTACGAGTTGCAAAGTGACGGGAGCCTTCGTGCTATTCTAGCGAATGGGACAAGCGTGAGCGTGGGAAGTAGCGGAATAGCTGTTGAGAAGCCTATTTTGACCAAATGGAAATCTGATGATCCGTACAAAGCGAAGCTGTGTGATGCTTTATCGCGCATTCCGGGGGAATGGACAGCCGATATTTCGGAAATCATTCCCGCACCGATTCCTTCTTTTCCGGATCGCATCAAAATGTACACACGTTCCCAGTTTGAGGTTATTACAACTGTTTCTCTACTGAATTCTAAAATCAGCTATTTGAACCAGGTGCTAGAAACAGAAGATCCAGGTTTGATCACCATGTTGGAGGCGGATTCCTACGTTCCGTTCAAACCGGATACGAGTGAAGAGGGTCAAGAAAAAGATACTACTCAGTGATGTGAAAAAATGCTAGAATTGATTTTATGGGTAATAGACTTGCCTCCTTCTTTTTTCTTCAAATTTTTATGTGACTGCAACCATAAATTGGCTTCTAAAAAATTTGTAGAAAAAAGAGGGAAAGCATGGAGTATGTTGAATATGTACAGAGTGTGTTTAAAGAACGAAATTCATTTTGGAGTCAGGAGGTGCCACAGACTTGAGCAACAATGACATCATTGTTAGTTTGGACATCGGTACATCCAAAGTTCGGGCTATTATTGGGGAAATGAATAATGGAACCTTTAATATTATTGGAGTTGGATCTGCCGACTCGGAAGGGATTCGCAAAGGTGCAATTGTAGACATTGATCAAACCGTGCAATCAATCCGTAACGCCGTGGATCACGCAGAACGCATGGTTGGTATTCAAATAACAGAAGTGTATGTGGGGATTTCAGGCAATCATATTGGCCTGCAAAATAGTCATGGCGTAGTAGCCGTGTCCAACGAGGACCGTGAAATCGGTGAGGAGGACATTGAGCGTGTACTGAAGGCAGCTGAGGTTATTGCCGTACCACCGGAGAGAGAAATTATTGACGTGGTAGCCAAGCAGTATGTCGTGGATGGCCTTGAAGGCATTCAGGACCCTCGCGGTATGATTGGAGTTCGTCTCGAAGTAGAGGCCACGATTGTTACTGGAGGCAAGACCCCGATACATAATCTGTTGCGCTGCGTTGAGAAAGCCGGCTTGAGGATTAAAGATCTGGTCTTGCTGCCTCTTGGAGCCGGACAATTGTCTCTTTCGAAGGATGAAAAGGTGATGGGTTCAGTGCTGGTGGATATTGGTGCAGGATCTACGAATGTTGCCATTTTCCAGGAAGGAACGATTGTTGCCACATCAACACTTCCGATTGGTGGAGAATTTGTAACCAATGATATTGCCTACGGACTGAGAACCCTTACCGATCAAGCCGAAAAAGTAAAGCTTAAATACGGCTGCGCATGGTATGATGATGCGGCAGCCGATGTCGTCTTTAAAGTGACGCGTATCGGCAGTAATGTGGATAAGGAATTCAACCAGCAGGATTTGGCTGCTATTATTGAGCCGAGAGTGCAGGAAATTTTTCAACTCATTCAGGCGGAAGTTAAGCGCTTGGGTTACACAGAGCTTCCGGGAGGTTATATACTTACCGGAGGCACCGTCTCCATGCCTGGTGTACTTCAGGTGGCACAAAGCGAACTGGCCGCTTCCGTAAGGATCGCCGTACCTGATTTTATCGGTGTAAGGGATCCGGGCTACACGAGCGGAGTTGGAATCTTGCATAATGCTATTCGTTACTATCGCGGAAGATCGACTAGTGTTAGCAACAGTGGCGGAAGTACCAAGAAGCCGACTAACCGAACCAAAAGCAGTAGTCCCGCCACGGAAGGCGAGCAAAAGCAGGGGTTGATTGAACGCTTAAAAAATATGTTCAGTGAATTTATATAACGTTCATTGCTAATTATGCCAATCATGGACGGGCCATCCATGCACATTGAGGGGGAGATGGAATAGTATGTTGGAATTTGATTTTGAAATGGAGAGCTTGGCTCAAATTAAAGTGATCGGCGTCGGAGGCGGCGGCAGCAATGCGGTTAACCGAATGATCGAAAATGGTGTTCAGGGTGTGGAGTTCATTACAGTCAATACAGATGCCCAGGCACTTCATTTAGCAAAGTCTGAGCATAAGCTTCAAATTGGGGATAAGCTGACCCGCGGTCTGGGTGCCGGCGCTAACCCCGATGTGGGTAAAAAAGCGGCTGAAGAGTCGCGTGAGCTCATTATGAATACGCTCAAAGGTGCGGATATGGTATTCGTAACGGCGGGAATGGGTGGCGGTACTGGAACCGGAGCGGCTCCTGTCATTGCTGAAATTGCCAAGGAATGCGGCGCGCTGACTGTAGGCGTGGTAACCCGACCATTCACGTTTGAAGGGCGTAAGCGTTCCAATCAAGCTGAACTTGGTATTGAGGGATTAAAAGAAAAAGTAGACACTTTGATTGTAATCCCGAATGACCGTTTGCTTGAAATTGTGGACAAGAAAACCCCAATGTTGGAAGCATTCCGTGAAGCAGACAATGTTCTGCGTCAGGCGGTTCAAGGTATTTCAGATTTGATCGCTGTACCGGGTCTAATCAACCTCGACTTTGCTGACGTTAAGACGATCATGACGGAGCGGGGCTCCGCATTGATGGGGATTGGCGAAGCAACTGGTGAAAATCGTGCGGCTGAAGCAGCACGCAAGGCTATCATGAGCCCGTTGTTGGAGACATCCATTGAAGGTGCTCGTGGTGTGATTATGAACATCACTGGCGGCAACAACCTGTCTTTGTATGAGGTTAATGAGGCAGCTGAAATTGTAACATCGGCTTCCGATCCGGAAGTAAACATGATTTTCGGTGCTATCATTGACGAAGAGTTGAAAGAAGAGATCAAGGTTACTGTCATTGCCACTGGCTTTGAAGGCAAGCCAAGTCAACCGGCACCGGGACGTAAACCGGCAGCCAACCCGGCCACTTCCGAATCGGCGGAAAAAGGCTCTCCTAACTTGCGTCCATTTGGTAACACTCAAAGCAGTGACCAATTAGACATTCCTACATTCTTACGTAACCGTTCGCGCAATAATAATAACGATAACTAGTTTCAATTCGGATTGCCCGCATTCTCCCTGGAGATGCGGGCTTCTTTCTGTTTTCCGTATCCTGTAGTTCAGGCGCTTCTCCTCTTTCCGACAAAATTAGTCGGTCACCGTCCCCACCGTTAGACAGACTTTGAACAGCATGACTACTATACTTAATCCTATCCTGCAAACGCTGGGCGGGTGAAGCCTTGGTTGTTTATATCGACTTGATTTTTTTGGCCAATTTGTTCATTGATGCTGTGTTGCTGATGGTCACCGCTTGGATGAGAAAAATCCGTCCAGTGTGGTGGAGGTTGATGACTTCAGCTGGAATCGGCGCAATGTATGTGGTCATGATGTTTGTGCCGGAACTGTCCTTTTTATTTACGTTCCTGATCAAACTGGCATTATCGGTCATAATGCTGCTGGTGGCTTTTGGATTTGGCAGCATGCAAAAGTATCTTCGTACAATGGGTGCTTTTTACATGATCAATTTTGTAGCTGCAGGTGGCATTTTGGGGATGCATTATTTTCTCCAAAATACGGGGGAATTGTTTAACGGCATCTGGTACACCGCTTCGGGTGGAATGTCCTTTGAACTCAAAATCGCATTCTGGTTTATTTTATGCGCATTTGGCGGAGTGATGCTTTTCTTTCGTATTGTGCAGTCCTCAAAGCAGCGCACAGAAAGGATGAGTGGGTTTTTGGGACAAGTGCAGGTATGGATTGGGCAGGATCATATTGAGTGTACAGGCCTGTTGGATACAGGTAATCAGCTCTATGATCCTTTGACCCGAACCCCGGTGATGGTCATGGAGGCGGCCTTGTGGGAATCGCATTTGCCCGCCTCCTGGCTCCGAAAATGTTCTGAGGGTAATGCTGACCAACTGGTGATGGAACTGGGGGACGAATCGTTTAGTTGGCAGGATCGTGTTCGTCTCGTCCCCTATCGTGGAATTAACCGCAATCATTCCTTTATGCTGGCCCTTAAACCAGACCGGGTAGAGGTGGCGATGAATGGGGTTCATTTTGTACATCATCGAGTGTTGATTGGCTTGGATGGGGGAACATTGTCGGCAGAGGGTAAGTATCGCGCCATCATCCACCCGGATGTGACGGCACAAGAAGAGGGCAGTGCTGATACCAACCAGAAACGAGATGCACATTTTGGTGAGCATTTTACAGAATCAGGATGACAGAGCATAAACACAAAATGATGTTTGAAGGCGACGAGAAATATCCAATGGTGAAATGGGCGGAGCACAGCTGGAATTGCACTATTTTCAAAAGGGGGAGAATGATATGCGGGAACAGATGAAATTGAAGATGAAAATTAGGTTAGCATTGCAATTGCAATATTATCGTATTTTATTTTTATTTGGACTGAAAAGTGAAGAAATTTATTATATTGGCGGCAGCGAGGCGCTCCCCCCACCGCTGACGAGAGACGAAGAAGAATATTTGCTGGGAAAACTTTCTTCTGGAGATGCGGCAGTACGGTCGATGCTAATCGAAAGAAATTTGCGGTTAGTCGTATATATTGCCCGTAAATTTGAGAATACGGGCATCAACATTGAGGATCTCGTATCCATCGGTGCTATTGGACTAATCAAAGCGGTTAACACTTTTGATCCGGAGAAGAAAATCAAACTTGCCACATACGCCTCTCGATGCATTGAGAATGAGATTCTGATGTATTTGCGTCGCAATAGTAAAACAAGAACGGAAGTTTCTTTTGATGAGCCTCTGAATATAGATTGGGATGGTAATGAGTTGTTGCTTTCTGATGTGATGGGCACGGAAAATGATACCATTTACCGTAATATTGAGGAGCAGGTGGACCGTAAATTATTGCATAAGGCACTGGATAAATTGACGGATCGAGAGCGTTTGATTATGGAGTTGCGCTTCGGCTTACAAGACGGAGAGGAGAAGACACAGAAGGATGTTGCTGACCTGTTGGGTATCTCGCAATCGTATATTTCGCGTCTGGAAAAGCGGATTATAAAGCGCTTACGAAAAGAATTTAATAAAATGGTATAGTGCATGGGTATATCCGGAAGCGATGGAAACGGCGAATAAAAAAATGCCCTCAGGAGATAATGTACATTAATGTTGCTCCTTGGGAGGTAAGACACGATGACCCGAAATAAAGTGGAAATTTGCGGTGTGGATACCGCCAAACTGCCGGTATTAACCAATGCAGAAATGCGCGAGTTGTTCACATCACTTCAGCAAAATAATGAACGATCAGCCAGAGAAAAATTGGTCAACGGCAATCTCCGGCTCGTCCTGAGTGTGATTCAACGATTTAACAATCGGGGAGAGTTTGTGGACGATTTGTTTCAGGTAGGATGTATCGGCCTAATGAAGGCGATTGATAATTTTGACCTTTCGCAAAACGTAAAGTTCTCCACTTATGCGGTGCCGATGATTATCGGAGAGATCCGCCGTTATTTGCGGGATAACAATCCGATCCGTGTGTCTCGTTCGTTACGGGATATTGCATATAAGGCGCTTCAGGTGCGGGACAGTCTGACGAATCTGAACTCGCGGGAACCAACGATTTTTGAAATTTCAGAGGCACTGAATGTGCCTAAAGAAGACGTTGTGTTCGCGTTGGATGCGATTCAGGATCCGGTTTCGCTGTTCGAGCCGATATATCACGACGGGGGCGACCCAATCTATGTGATGGATCAGATCAGTGATGACAGAAATAAAGACGTCTCATGGATTGAGGAAATCGCTCTGCGGGAAGCGATGCATCGCCTGGGCCAGCGTGAAAAGATGATATTGTCTATGCGTTTTTATGAAGGAAAGACGCAAATGGAGGTTGCCGACGAAATCGGTATCTCTCAAGCCCAGGTTTCAAGATTAGAGAAGTCGGCTATACAGCAAATGCAAAAACATGTAAAGTCCTAATGAAATGAATGCTTGAATGATCCAGCGATAAAAACGATCCTACTCGGATCGTTTTTGCGTTTACAGGACATTTTTTGGGCTCTTCCGCTCATATAGTGAAATAAAGGATGTGATGCGTGTGAGTGCACCGGAAACGTCAGTAAGAGCAATGAAAATTTCCGAGTTTCAAACCAAGGATGTCATTAACATTGTAGATGGACGACGCCTCGGACAAATCAGTGATTTGGAGATTGACGTGCGGCAGGGGAAAATTGAAGCCATTGTGGTTCCAGGCAGCAGTCGTTTTATGGGCTGGTTTGGAGGCGGAAGCGAGTTGGTCATTCCGTGGCGCAACATTGTGAAAATTGGTTCGGATGTTGTGCTTGTACGACTGGAAGGATTGGAAGAGCCGCCGGGTGAAGGGGAAGAAAAGTTGTATATCGAACGTCAAGAGCGGAGTGATCGAAGGGGCTTCTGAACTTGCAGATCTACGTATTTTAGTGTGTTGTGAAGACACGGCGGCGGCTTTTTGGTACACTGGGCAGTAGAGGTGAGAATGAATGGAACCATTTGTAGTGAATACCGAGGCTACGGGGGCAAAGCCAATGCAAGATGGTGGACGTCCCGTACCGGAGTTGTTATATATTCAATCTTGGGAGCGACAGGTTCAGGGATTAACAGCGGGTTTTACAGGTCGTCATGGCGGTGTCAGTGAGGTGCCCTACGCTAGTCTGAACTGTGCGTTTCATGTAGGGGATGACCCCGAGAAAGTCATTCGTAATCGGCAGCTCATTGCTGAGCAGCTTGGTTTTGCTGCTGAAGCATGGACGTGCGGTGAGCAGGTTCATGGTCATCATGTTGCTGTCGTCAAGGCTGCTGATCGCGGGCGGGGCTTTAGGGATCGTGCATCCGCTTTTCAGGACACAGATGGACTTTTGACGAATGTACCTGGCATTTTGCTGACATCCTTTTATGCAGACTGTGTACCATTATATTTTTGTGATCCAGTGCGCCGTGTGATTGGGTTGGCGCATGCAGGCTGGAAGGGAACCGTTGCGGAAATTGCATTGAAAATGGTACAGACCATGCAGAACGAATATGGATCTCAGCCGTCTGATATACTAGCAGCTATTGGTCCTTCTATTGGTTCTGAATCCTATGAGGTGGATGAGTACGTGATGAGTCAAATTCAGGTTTTGGAGCATGATTGCCCGGGTAATGATAAATGGGAAGGTTCTGTTTACTTCCCCTTAACCGACGGAAAAACACTACTTGACTTGAAACAATGCAATCGACACATTATGATGAAAGCAGGAATATTGCCGAGCCATATCGAATGTACTACCTTATGCACGAGTAGCCGTAGCGATTTGTTTTTTTCATATCGCAAAGAAGGCGGCATCACAGGAAGAATGGCGAGTTGGATTGGTCTGGAAGAGAGGTGAGTCCTCCCGTGTCTTTGGAGGAACGAATTAAAGAAGTGAATGCCCGTGTAGAAGCGGCATGTGCCCGAAGCGGGCGTTCGCGTGATGAAGTTAATGTGATCGCTGTCACGAAATATGTTTCGGCGGCGACAATGACATCTGTATTGGATAGCAACTTGGAGCATGTGGGCGAAAATCGCTGGCAGGATGCTGCTGATAAATGGAGCAAGTTGGGTGACCGGGGAACGTGGCATTTTATTGGCCATCTCCAAACGAATAAGGTTAAAGATGTGATTGGAAAATTTAAATTTATACATTCGCTTGACCGCTTATCGCTCGCTCAGGAATTGGACAAGAAAGCAGCCGCTCTGGGATTGCGAGTTAAAGCTTTTGTGCAAGTCAATATTTCTGGAGAAATGTCCAAATATGGCTTGTCCTCTGAGGCGGTTGCCCCCTTCTTGGAACAAATTCGCGAGTTAGAGCATGTGGACGTGATTGGCTTGATGACGATGGCTCCTCATGAAGAAGACCCGGAAAAAACTCGGCCTGTGTTTCGGGGATTGCGTGAATTACGGGATACGTTAAATGGACAAGCCTTGACCAGAGAACCCATCGTTCACTTGTCAATGGGGATGTCCAATGATTTTGAAGTGGCAGTTGAAGAGGGAGCGACCTGGCTGCGGCTTGGTTCCGTACTGGTCGGACGAGAGGAGGATTTCCATTGGGCGTAATGAATAAGTTCATGAACTTTCTGGGGCTTCAGGAAGAAGAGGAAGTTATAGAGCGAGAGGTTATGAATACGCCGGAAGATCAAGAAATTGAAACCCCAAGCTTTGATAAACGTAAGAACCAGAAGGGCACTAATGTTGTCAGCATCCATTCACAGAAAAATGTGAAAGTTGTCCTGTATGAGCCGCGTTCTTATGATGAAGCACAGGAAATTGCCGACCATATCCGTTCCCATCGCACCGTCGTAGTTAATTTGCAACGAATTCGCAAGGATCAGGCGCTGCGCATTATTGATTTTTTGAGTGGTACTGTGTATGCACTGGGTGGTGGTATTTCCAAGGTCGGGAATAATATTTTTCTGTGTACACCAGATACGGTTGAGATTCAAGGCTCTATTACGGAAATACTGGCTGACACTGAACAAGAACTTAACAGAATGAGGTGAACTTTTCTTGATCGAGGTAATTTACTGGCTATTTCAGATTTATTCGTACATGATCATTGCATATGTTCTGCTGTCTTGGCTTCCTAATGCCAGAGAGAGTGTAATTGGTGATTTACTTGCCAAGTTTGTGGAGCCGTATTTGTCTCCTTTTCGCAGATTTATACCGCCAATCTTCGGGATGATTGATATTTCGCCCATCGTTGCGCTGATTGCTCTGCGTTTTGCGTCATACGGCTTGATTTCTTTAATTGGTAATTTCGTCTAGGAGGAGTTATGCGAACTGAGATTTATGAGCATTTTCACCCGGATGAACGGGACTATGTGGATCGCGCTTCCGAATGGATCAGTCATGCGGGAGCTTATCATGAGCAGAAGCTGACTGATTTTTTGGACCCGCGCCAACAGTACATATTGGAGACACTTGCTTCGAAGGAAGATAAGGTCACGATTAGGTTAGATGGCGGATACATGGCTTCGGAACGAAAGCGGGCGCTTATTGCGCCCGATTATTCGTATTTGGACGGTGAGGAGATGGGGATTCAGGTCCTTTCCATCACATCTGACGATCATAAAATAGGTACCCTTGAGCACGGTGATTATCTAGGTGCCCTACTGGGGCTTGGAATCAAACGTGGGAAAATCGGGGACATTCATGTACTGGATGATGGGTGCCATGTATTGGTAGCTTCAGAGATTGGTGATTTTATGACGATGCATTTACAGCAGGTACATCGTGTTCATGTATGGACAGAACTGTTGCCTGTAGCGAGTCTGCGAACAAAGGAAGTTGCATTAGATGCGCTAGATCTGACGGTCGCTTCTTTGCGCCTAGACGGTATTGCCAGCGACGTGTACAAGCTAAGCCGAAGTAAAATATTAACACCGATTCGGGCGGGGCGGTGCCGGGTAAATTGGAAGGTGGAGGAGAATCCATCCACTCCACTTAAAGCGGGGGACGTTATTTCCATGCAGGGTTTTGGGCGTTTCAAAGTGCTTGAAACAGACGGGATGACAAAAAAGGGAAGATTCCGTGTCAAAATTGGTAAGTTTGTATAGCTGTAGGCAGGAATCACGAGCTTTCTGTCGAAAGAATTAAGCTATAGCGAAGAACTGGAACGATTTTGCTCTGTACAGTATTCACAAAACGGGGTATGATGACCGATAGATGATAGTGAGCGTCGTGACGCGGAAAATGTATTTTTTGTCAATCTTATAGGAGGTGGACGGCATGCCATTAACGCCATTGGATATACATAACAAGGAATTTGCCCGCCGGCTTCGCGGTTATGATGAGGATCAGGTTAATGAATTTTTGGATCAGGTGATCAAAGATTACGAGGGCGTTATTCGTGAAAATAAAGAACTGAGCACCGAGTTGTTGAACGTACAGGAGAAGCTCGATCATTTCGCGACGATTGAGGATACGCTGAGTAAGACGATTATCGTAGCGCAGGAAGCGGCTGATGAAGTTCGTAACAACGCCAAGAAAGAATCCCAACTGATCGTGAAGGAAGCGGAAAAAAATGCGGACCGTATTGTGAACGAAGCATTGTCCAAATCCCGCAAGATTGCGTTGGAGGTTGAAGAACTGAAGAAGCAGGCCTCGATTTACCGAGCACGGTTTCGTACACTGGTGGAAGCACAGCTTGACTTGTTAAGCCAAGACGGCTGGGAAGCACTTGAAAACCGGGAACGCGAAGTACTGGAGCGCGAGCGTGAGATGAAAGAAATTTACTAATTTCATTGCTGACAAGCTTTTATCAGGCTTTGTTAGGGTTGACTTTTATCTTTAAACAGGCTATAACTGTAAATACTATACTGAATTCAATGATTATCCGTCTGTCGGCTGATGATTGTTATTCAATGCAACGATGTTGCTGATTTCAATGAATTTAACATGTTTAATTCGTTGATGGGAACGAGTACGTCATGATTTGTCCCTCAGAGAGTTGGCCTTCCGGTGCAAGCCAACGTTCAGAACATGACCGAAGATCCTCCCGGAGAAGTGAGCTGAAGCGCTTAAGATTTATGGCGTGTGTAAGCAATCACCGTTTGCCATGCGTTATAATGGCGCCCTGCTGTAGTTGAGTGGGGCTCAGAGAGCCGTGATGAGACTGTATTTTTAATGTCTGTTTTTACGGAATCAGGGTGGTAACGCGAGCACAGTCTCGTCCCTTTACAGGGATGGGGCTTTTTTTGTTGCTTTTTTTAGGAAATGCTAGAGAAATCAATGATGAGCAGAGAGGGAGTATGACGGTATGAACAGAGTGGATGTTAAAGAAAAAGCACGGTCTCGTGACCTACGCATCCTGAGCAAATGGAAGCAGGAGGACACATTCCGTAAATCCATCACAAATCGTGAAGGAAAGCCAAATTTTGTGTTTTATGAAGGCCCACCAACAGCTAACGGTAAACCGCATATCGGTCACGTGCTGGGCCGTGTAATTAAGGATTTCGTCGGTCGCTATCAGACAATGAAGGGATACCGCGTCGTACGTAAGGCAGGCTGGGACACGCATGGCTTGCCGGTAGAATTGGGTGTACAAAAGCAGCTGGGAATCTCCCACAAACCTGAAATTGAAGAATACGGTGTTGAAAAGTTTATTAAAAAATGTAAGGCGAGCGTATTTGAGTATGAGCAACAATGGCGTGATTTAACCGAAGCAATCGGATATTGGACAGACCTCGATAACCCGTACATTACATTGGATAATAACTATATCGAGAGTGTATGGAACATTTTGGCGACGATTCATGAAAAAGATCTGCTGTATCGTGGTCATCGTGTGAGTCCGTATTGCCCGGATTGTCAAACGACGCTAAGTTCTCATGAAGTAGCGCAGGGCTACAAAGATGTGAAGGATCTGAGCGCCACGGCTAAATTCAAGCTGCATAGCAGTGGTGAATATGTACTGGCTTGGACGACAACGCCTTGGACCTTGCCGAGTCACGTGGCGCTCGCCGTCAACCCTGAACTGGAATATGCACGTGTGAAGCAGGAAGACGGTGTATACATCGTTGCTAAAAATCTGGTTGAGGACGTAATTAAAGGCGAACATGAAGTGATTGGCACGCTATCCGGTTCAGAACTGGTTGGCCAAATGTATACCCCGCCATTTACGTATTTTCAGGTTGAAAAGGGTAATCAGATTCTGGGTGCGAAGTTCGTAACAGACTCCAGCGGTACAGGTATCGTTCATATGGCTCCGGCGCATGGTGAGGATGATTACCGGGTATGCCGTGAAAATGGTGTTGAATTTATCAACGTGGTGGATCTTCAAGGTAACTATGTAGAGGAAATCACTGATTTTGCAGGCCGTTTTGTTAAAGACTGTGATGTAGATATTGTTAAAATGCTGTCCGAAAAAGGCTTGCTGTACAGCAAGGAAAAATACGAGCATAGCTATCCGTTCTGCTGGCGCTGCGACACTCCATTATTGTACTATGCTATGGACAGCTGGTTTATCAAAACAACTGCGATCAAGGATCAATTGATTGCCAACAACAGCGAAGTCGAATGGTACCCGGGGCATATACGTGAAGGACGTTTTGGCAAGTTTTTGGAGGAACTGGTGGATTGGAACATCAGTCGCGATCGCTATTGGGGTACACCACTAAACATCTGGGTTTGTGAGGAAACTGGAGAACAGTTCGCTCCGCATAGTATTGCTGAGTTGAGGGAACGTGCGATCGGCGACGTACCAGCGGATATCGAGCTGCACAAACCATATGTAGATGATATCAAGGTTCGTAGCCAATGCGGTAAATACGAAATGACTCGTACACCGGAAGTAATCGACGTATGGTTCGATAGCGGCTCCATGCCGTTTGCGCAGCATCATTATCCTTTTGAGAATAATGAAACGTTTGAGCAGCAATTTCCGGCAGATATGATCTGTGAAGGAATTGACCAGACTCGTGGCTGGTTCTATAGCTTGCTTGCGGTTTCGACTATGCTGACTGGCAAAGCTCCTTATAAAGCTGTCATGGCGACAGGCCATGTACTGGATGAGCAAGGGCAGAAAATGTCTAAATCCAAGGGCAATGTTATTGATCCGTGGGAAGTGATTGACGAGTACGGTACAGATGCTTTCCGTTGGGCATTGCTGTCCGATAGTGCACCATGGAATAGCAAACGTTTCTCCAAAGGCATTGTAGGCGAGGCTAAATCGAAGCTGGTCGATACGCTTGTCAATACACACGCTTTTCTGACCTTGTATGCGGATATCGACGGATTTGATCCGGCACAGCATCCGTTCAAACCATCGGCTCATAAGTTGGATCGTTGGATTTTGTCCCGTCTGAACAGCCTCATTTTGGTAGTGGACAAAGCGCTGGCTGTAAATGACTTCCTGAACTCATCCAAAGCGATTGAGTCGTTTGTAGATGAGCTGAGTAACTGGTATATCCGTCGTTCACGCGACCGATTCTGGGGCAATGGTCTTACAGAAGATAAGCTGGATGCATACCGTACACTGACCGAAGTGCTGTTAACGACTGCCAAACTGCTTGCGCCGTTTACACCACTGCTTGCAGAGGATATTTACCTCAACCTAAGCAACGGGGAAAGTGTTCATCTAGATGATTATCCGACTGCCAATGAATCCTTGATCGATCTGGAACTGGAACGAGATATGGAAACGGCACGCCGTGTCGTCGAATTGGCTCGTAACGTCCGCAACGAAACGGGTTTGAAAACGCGTCAACCGTTGTCCGAGTTGATTCTGTCCATGGATCAGGATTTTGAACTGAGTGGCTATGAGGAAATCATCAAAGATGAGATTAACGTGAAGCATATTCATGTTGAGACGGACGATAGCGGCTTTGTAGATTTTACACTGAAACTGAATTTGAAAGTAGCAGGCAAGAAATACGGCAAAAATGTCGGTTTCCTACAAAACTTTTTCAAAGGAATGTCTGCTGAGGATACCCGTTCTGTTGTAGAAAAAGGAGTGTTAAACGTCGCTTCTCCAGAAGGTGAAGAACTGCAAGTTACGGCCGAAGAATTGCTGGTGGAGAAAAAAGCGAAAGAAGGCTTCGCTTCTGCTTCCGGTTATGGCTTAACGGTAGCGTTGAACACAGACATTACACCGGAGCTGGAGCAAGAGGGCTGGGTACGTGAAGTGGTTCGTGCGGTACAGGATTATCGTAAAAAACTGGATCTTCCGATTGAAAAGTATGTGGCGTTGACGTTGGATGTAGATAATGAGCTGCGTCTGGCCATCGAAAGCTTCGACTCTGTGTTGCGTGAGAACGTATTGGTTACTACTGTGACATTTGGTCAAGCCGAACCGGCAGAACATGTGGAAGTGAACGGTAAAACCATCGGCGTTCATATTGGGGAATAATTACAAGCCCCCTGTCCCATAATACAATAACAGGCAGCATATAAAAACGAGCCTAAGCATCGGAAACGGGTTTTCTCCGTTACGTGCTTCGGCTCGTTTGCTGCGTTCAGGGCAGCCATGGGAAAAGGGGGATTGTGCATATGACGGCACGATCAAGGCGTAGACAGGGAAGGAGTCTCCGAGGGGTGAACGGAGAAGGGGCTGCCATAGCCGCAGATAAAAGCAAAACAGGTAATCAGGCAGAGCAATTAAGTCGTGTTGAAAAGCTGATACGTGCTGTGTCAGAGCAGATGGAACGGACACGTATTGCAGATTACGCTTTGCTGCTGAATAAGCCTTGGCGATTACTCTGGCTAAATCTAATATCAGGCGTTTCCCGGGGAATCGGCATCGCGCTAGGTTTTACTTTTTTTGCCGCTACCATTATTTATGTGCTGCAAGTGCTCGGAGCGTTGAATTTGCCGATTATCGGTGATTATATCGCTGATATTGTACGGATCGTACAGCGACAATTGGAGCTTACCACCTATTAGGCAGCGATCTCCACTTTGAAGTTCACGATTCGTCTTCGTGCGTATCCGGCTCCAGTAGACCTTCGCCCTCACCATCTTCTATATAACGCTGATAAATGGAGCTGCGAATAACAGATACATTTTGTCCATAAATGTCAGTAGCAATAAAGCTTTCGTATGGCTCTACGAAGCCCATATTATCATCGCCTGCTTCAATTTCCATATCATCATAACTGTGGATTTCTCCACTTTCGGCCATGGCTGGTGTGTTAGATGTACCCCAATTTTCGACGATCTGCCAAGCATCTTCACCGTCGAAGCCGTTTTGATCATCACGCTCATCTAGACTCGTTCTGCCGAACGAGGGAGCGAGAAATTCTTCCTCTACTGGGCGGCGGTTAGACACTTCTGTTTCGGGACTGTACTCTTTACAGTAAATGGTATAGGGAACAGCCAGTAGGCGCTCATAGGGAATGGGTTTACCACTGGCGGCACAAATGCCATACGTCCCCTTTTCCATAGCCATCAGAGCTGATTCGATGCGTTCTAATTGGAATTCGTCGTGTTCCAGTAAGGAGATATCCTTGGCTCGCTCGTAGGTTTCGGTAGCCAGGTCTCCTGGGTGGTTATCAATAGGAGAAAGCTCGCCGGTTTGGTCGCGTTGGGAATCGCCGAGTCCGTAATGGTCGTTGTTTTGCAAACGATGCTCAATTTCTTTTTTGCGTTCCAGCAGTTCGTTACGCAAGCCCTGCAATTGTTGCTCCGTCAATGGGGACATGGAATCCTCTCCTTGTTCTAGGTTTACATGCGCATGCGTTGTGACGAGTATGCTCCATGTAGTTTGCACCGGGAAGACCTCTTTTACATAGGAAATTCTAATCAAATGCGAAGGAGTTCATTTTATGGATGATCTGTACTTGAAGCTTGCGGGATTCGTGGACGATCTGAGAATGCTTATGCTACAATAAATGGGTTCAACAACGGATATAAGCGGATCGGAGTGACGAGGGACTGTGATTTATTTTGGTATTGCGCTAATTATTTTTTTGATTGATCAGGGAGTCAAATATTTGGTGGCTACGCGGATGGAATTGTACGAACAAATACCAGTTATCGGCAATTTCTTTTTAATCACCTCCCATCGAAATCGTGGAGCCGCTTTTGGGATTTTGGAAGGTCAACGTTGGCTTTTTATCGTGATTACAATTGTAGTGGTGATTGGTATCGTCTGGTACCTGCGAAAAACAGTCAAGGCTGGACAAAAGCTACTTCCTGTTGCACTAAGTTTGGTGCTGGGGGGAGCAGTCGGTAACTTTTTGGATCGAGCTATTTCAGGGGAAGTAGTTGATTTTGCACAATTTAATTTTGGAAGCTATACGTTCCCCATTTTTAATGTGGCAGATTCGGCGATTGTCATCGGTGTAGCACTGATTATTTTGGATACATTGCTGGAATCGCGTCGGGAAAAAGGAAATGGCAATGATAGCATTGAAGGGAAGTCATAGCATGAGCGAAGTGAATGAAAACGGCGAAGCCGCAGGTCTGTCTTATGAGGACGAACTGGAGGGTGAATCTCTGGAATGGACGGCCGATTCCGGGGATGCCAAAACGCGTATAGACAAATATATCGCCGAAGAAATGAAGGAAGTGTCTCGTTCTCAGATACAGCTGTGGATCGGAAATGGTCGCGTGCTGGTGAACGGTACGGCGATCAAGGCGAACTACAAGCTGGCTGAAGGAGATCGTATTGTATTATCGGTACCGGAGCCAGAAAGTGTAGATATTGTACCGGAAAATATTCCGTTGGATGTCGTTTACGAGGACTCGGACGTTATTGTTATTAACAAGCAACGTGGTCTGGTCGTGCATCCTGCACCGGGACACTCTTCGGGAACATTGGTTAACGCACTGATGTACCACTGTCACGATCTTTCCGGCATCAACGGGGAATTACGTCCTGGTATTGTTCACCGTATTGATAAGGATACATCAGGACTGCTGATGGCGGCTAAAAATGATCAGGCTCACGCATCACTTGCAGCACAGCTTAAGGACCATAGTGTGACTCGGAAATATATCGCCTTAGTTCACGGTCATTTGAGCCACGATCAGGGAACGGTAGATGCTCCGATTGGCCGCGATTCCGGTGATCGTAAATTGTTCACAGTGACGGAACGTAACAGCAAGCATGCAGTCACCCATTTTCTCGTCATTGAACGGTTGGGGGATTATACCCTGCTTGAACTTCAATTGGAAACAGGACGCACACACCAAATTCGTGTTCACATGAAATTTATTGGACACCCATTGGTTGGCGACCCTATGTATGGGCGCAGCAAAGGGGTTCGTATGGATGGTCAGGCGCTGCATGCGGCGGTACTGGGCTTTAAGCATCCATCCACTGGAGAGTACATGGAATTCAACAGACCGATCCCTCCTGATATGGAGGATGTGTTAGCGTCCCTGCGTAGTCGCTAAAACAATGACAATTTGCATTCCTATTCACAAACCTGAATAAATTATTAAGTTAAACCGCCTAAATGGCGGTTTTTTTATTGTGGGATAAGGTATGGGTAAAAACAACTATGGATAATTATACAATGAAGTTGTATAATTATTAGAGTGCTTCCGGTGGTTCCGGTTGAACGGGTGTTGACACACGATTTTCAATCTGTCATACTTCTTGTAGTTGCGATGAACTTTGTCCAAGAGATGGCTAACCATCTCACACTATGAGAAGCAGGACAAAGGAAATCCTGAATAGCACCTTTAAATCAGTCCCGTGAGGCTGGCAAGGTAACGTGAATGGATCACTGATCAGTGCATCCGCTGCGGCGGTATGTCTTCAGTGTGTCCGAGAGATCGGAGAACAGTGGAAGACTGTTCACACGAGACTCCTTGCCAAACTTGGGCAAGGAGTCTTTTTTGTATCCGAACACGGGACCAGGTCTGAAGGGAACATCACCTGAGGAGGCTGGAAGCATGAGTCATGAAACACATGTACTGATGGATGAAATTGCGATTCGTCGGGCATTAACACGGATTGCACATGAAATTTTGGAGAAAAACAAAGGTATTGACGATTGTGTGCTAGTAGGTATTCGAACACGCGGAGTTCATCTGGCGCAACGCCTGGCTGAAAAAATTGCTGAGATTGAAGGCGCACCAATTCCTTGGGGAGAGCTGGATGTCACAGCCTACCGGGATGACCGGAGCAGCGTAGCCGAAGCTAAAGGAAATGGAAAAGAGCTTTTGATGAATCCTGCTGACGTATCGGTTCATGATAAGAAAGTCATTCTCTTTGACGATGTGCTGTACACAGGCCGCACCATCCGCGCGGCGATGGATGCATTGATGCACTGCGGACGACCGCAAATGATTCAGCTGGCAGTGCTAGCGGATCGCGGACACCGTGAGCTTCCGATTCGTCCCGATTACATCGGCAAGAACATCCCGACCTCCAAATCTGAGGAAATCGTAGTAGCCCTTCAAGAGACGGACGGTAAGGACGAAGTGACAATCATTCAGAACCGGGGGGAACAGCTATGATCACAACAGCCAGTCAACTTAAAGAACGTAGCCTGCTCGGGTTAAAGGAACTTAGCCGAAATGAAATCGAGTCCATTCTGGATCGCGCTCATTATTGGGAATCTCAACCAGAAAAACTGGTCCCAGTACTGCAATCACGCTTTGCGGCCAACATGTTTTTTGAAAACAGCACTCGCACCCGCTTTTCTTTTGAGATGGCAGAGAAGCGGCTGGGCGCTCAGGTTTTGAACTTTTCCGCTGCGGCTTCCAGTGTGGAAAAAGGGGAGTCCATTTACGATACAGTACGTACGCTCGAATCCATGGGCATTGATGCAGGAGTCATCCGGTTAAAGCCAGCCGGGGTGCTGCAAGAGCTCGCTGAGAAGGTCAGTATTCCACTGGTTAATGCAGGGGACGGCAACAATGAGCATCCAACGCAGGCTCTACTGGACCTGTACACCATGCGCAAAACTTTCGGTGAGCTTAAAGGCTTGAGAGTATCCATCATAGGAGACATTCTGCACAGCCGTGTCGCTCGCTCGAATCTGTGGGCCTTGCAAAAATTCGGAGCCAAGGTTAGCTTCTGCGCTCCTGATAATATGCAAGCACCTGATCTTGCGGCGTACGCGCCTTATGTTCCGATGCAAGAGGCACTACAGGCGGACGTGGTCATGATGCTTCGGGTACAGCTGGAACGGCATGCCGAAGGGATGTTGCGCTCAGCCGATGAGTACCGAGAGCAGTACGGTTTGACAGAGAAAAGAGCAGCGAACCTGAAGCCCGGAACAATTATCATGCATCCAGCTCCAGTGAATCGGAACGTGGAAATTGATAGTGCGGTTGTGGAAAGCGAACAATCACGAATTTTTCCACAAATGGCAAACGGGGTTCCGATCCGCATGGCGGTTATGGAACGGGCAATGAAGCTGTAGAAGCTGTCAGTAGGATCGTAGGAAAAGTTGCAGAAAACTGAGCGGAGGAATATTTCAGATGAAACAATTAATTATGAATGCAAGCGTATTGAACGAGCAGGGCGAGGCTGAATTGAAATCCATCCTAATCGCCGACGGAAAGATTTTGGCTATTGCAAATGCGGATGCTGGAGTCAGCCTACTTATGGAAGAAGGGGCATCTGGGCAGGAGCGCGAAATCGAAAAGATCGACGCCCAGGGAAAACTGGTCATCCCCGGTTTAATCGACATGCATGTGCATCTGAGAGAACCTGGTTTTGAATATAAAGAAACAATTGAAACGGGCAGCCGTGCGGCGGTGAAAGGCGGATTTACGACGATTGCCTGCATGCCAAACACACGTCCAGTGACGGACAATGTTGACACAGTCCAGCTGGTATTGAAAAAGGGACAGGAAGCCGGGTTTGCCAAGGTTCTTCCTTACGCAGCCATTACGAAAAACGAACTGGGTCGTGAGCTGACAGATTTTGAAGCGCTCAAAGCAGCAGGTGCAATCGGCTTTACTGACGATGGTGTCGGGGTGCAAAGCGCGCAAATGATGAAGGACGCCATGGCGTGGGCCAAAGCACTGGATATGCCGGTTATTGCACACTGTGAAGATAACACGCTTGTTGAAGGAGCGGCTGTGACGGACGGCGAATTTGCCAAGCGCCACGGACTTAAAGGCATTCCGAACGAATCCGAAGCCATTCACGTCGGACGAGACATTTTGTTATCCGAGGCAACCGGGGCACACTATCATGTATGCCATGTCAGCACAGAGCAGTCAGTGCGGTTAATCCGCCACGCGAAATCTTTTGGTATCAAGGTAACGGCTGAGGTATGCCCACACCACTTGGTATTGTCAGATGAGGACATCCCTGGGCTGGATGCGAATTGGAAAATGAATCCTCCGCTCCGCTCCCCACGTGATGTGCAGGCATGCATCGAGGGGCTGGAAGACGGTACGATTGACATCGTCGTAACGGACCATGCAGCGCACAGTGAGGAAGAGAAGGCAAGAGGTATGGAGCTGGCGCCATTCGGGATCGTTGGATTTGAGACGGCCTTCCCGCTGTTGTACACGAAATTCGTAGCTACCGGACAGTGGACGCTGGACTTTCTGGTGCGTCGTATGACTGCTGATCCAGCGCGTGTCTTCCGCCTGGATACGGGACGCCTGGAAGAAGGAGCTCCAGCTGACCTGACCATGATTGATCTGGAGCAGGAGCAGGCAGTTGATCCACAAACGTTTGCCAGCAAAGGACGCAACACTCCTTTTACAGGCTGGAAGCTCAAAGGCTGGCCTGTGAAAACTTGGGTAGACGGCAAACTGGTATGGTCTGCTGACGAAGCAAAATAAATAGAAACCACTAAAAAAATAGAACCTTATAGCAGGAAACAATATAGAGGAGTGAGACGGGATGCAGGCAAGATTGTTACTTCAGGACGGCACGCTGTTTACAGGCACATCATTTGGTGCGGAAGGTGATAAAACAGGCGAGGTCGTTTTCAACACAGGGATTACAGGCTATCAAGAGGTGCTGACTGATCCCTCTTACTGCGGACAAATCGTAACGATGACTTACCCGCTGATTGGCAACTATGGAATTACTCGTGATGACTTTGAATCGGTACGGCCTTATGTCCATGGCTTTGCTGTTAGACATTACGAGCCAGCGCCAAGTAACTGGCGTGCTCAATACAGCGTGGGCGATTTGCTGAAGGAATATGGCATCATTGGCATTAGCGACATCGACACCCGCATGCTTACCCGGATTATTCGCCATCACGGCACGATGAAGGGCATTTTGACGACTGGTTCCCAGCCGCTGGAAGAACTGAAAGAAATGATGTCTGACTTGACCATTGAAGAACTGCGCAATCAGGTTCCTATGACTTCCACACCTCATCCGTACAGCAGTCCTGGCAACGGAGAGCGGATCGTATTGATTGACTACGGTGCCAAAAGCGGCATTTTGCGCGAACTGAATAAACGGGACTGCGATGTGGTTGTCGTTCCACATGATACGACGGCTGAGGAAATTCGTCGCTTGGACCCGGACGGTATCCAGCTGTCTAACGGCCCTGGAGATCCAAAAGACGTACCCCATGCCGTTCGTACGGTAGCTGAACTGTTAGGGGAATATCCGATTTTCGGAATTTGCTTGGGACACCAGTTGTTCGCTTTAGCTTCGGGAGCGGATACGGAAAAGCTGAAATTCGGACATCGCGGTGGTAACCATCCGGTGAAAGAACTGGAGAGCGGACGCTGCTTTATCACATCACAAAATCACGGCTACACGGTGAATGAGGATTCGATCCAAGGTACTGAGCTTGAAGTGACACATATTAATAACAACGATAAAACGATTGAAGGTCTTAAACATACCAAGTATCCCGCGTTTTCGGTGCAATATCATCCAGAGGCTGCACCAGGACCTTACGATAATGGCTACCTGTTTGACCGCTTTCTGGACATGATCCGTGAGCACAAAAGAAATCATCCAAAGCAACCGCGTCAGGCTGCTATCGCCGCCGCAGTGAGAGGAGAGCGCTAATATGCCGAAAAATACAGAACTTAAAAAAATACTTGTGATCGGTTCCGGTCCTATCGTCATTGGTCAGGCAGCAGAATTTGATTACGCTGGTACACAAGCTTGTCAAGCGCTCAAAGAAGAAGGCGTCGAGGTAGTACTGATCAACAGTAATCCGGCAACCATCATGACAGACACCAACATGGCAGACAAAGTATACATCGAGCCGATTACACTTGATTTTGTAACACAGATTATCCGTCAAGAGCGTCCAGATGGGCTGCTTCCTACGCTGGGAGGACAGACAGGTCTGAATATGGCAGTGGAACTGGCTCGCGCCGGAGTGCTGGAGCGTGAAAACGTCAAGCTACTGGGAACTCAACTGAATTCGATAGAAAAAGCCGAAGATCGTGATCTGTTCCGTGATTTGATGCGCGAGTTGGAACAACCTGTACCGGAGAGTGTAATTGTAACAACCTTGGAAGAATCGTTAGAATTTGCCAACGAAATCGGTTATCCAATTATCGTTCGCCCGGCTTATACGCTAGGGGGAACAGGCGGTGGTATCTGTTCCACAGAAGAAGAACTGCGTGAAACCGTCAGCTCTGGCTTAAGATACAGTCCAATCGGACAATGTTTGGTGGAAAAGAGTATCGCAGGTATGAAGGAAGTCGAATATGAGGTCATGCGTGACGGCAATGATAACTGCATCGTTGTCTGTAATATGGAGAACTTTGATCCAGTCGGCGTGCATACTGGCGACAGTATCGTCGTAGCTCCGAGTCAGACGCTGTCAGATCGCGAATACCAGATGCTGCGCTCCGCTTCTCTGAAAATTATCCGCGCCCTCAATATCGAAGGTGGCTGTAATGTACAGTTTGCGCTTGATCCGCACAGCTATCAATACTATGTAATTGAAGTAAACCCGCGCGTAAGCCGCTCCTCGGCGCTGGCTTCCAAGGCAACCGGATATCCGATTGCTAAAATGGCTGCCAAAATTGCACTGGGCTACACGTTGGATGAAATTGTGAATCCGGTAACGGGACAAACGTATGCTTGCTTTGAGCCAACACTGGATTACATCGTGAGCAAAATACCACGCTGGCCATTTGACAAATTCATTTCTGCCAACCGCAAGCTGGGCACGCAAATGAAAGCAACGGGTGAAGTCATGGCCATCGGACGCACATTCGAAGAATCCATCCATAAAGCTGTACGGTCGTTGGAAATCGGTGTACACCGTCTGCATCTTAAGGGAGCCGAACAGCTGTCTGATGACGTGCTCCAGGATCGCCTGATTAAAGCAGATGATGAGCGGTTGTTCTTGGTAGCCGAGGCGTTCCGTCGCGGCTGGCAGCAGCAGGAGATTCAAGATTTGACGAAAATTGACTGGTGGTTCCTCGATAAGGTAGAGGGAATCGTCAAGTTCGAAGCCATCATCGCTGGAGAATCTGAGCTGACCTACGAAACACTCTATCAGGCCAAACGTAAAGGTTTTACCGACCGCTCGATCGCCGAGATTCGCAGTATGGGCCAAAACGACAGTATGATAACCGAGCGTGAGGTACGTGAATTCCGTCTAGCTCAAAACCTGCGTCCGGTCTACAAAATGGTAGATACGTGCGCAGCCGAGTTTGAAGCCACAACTCCATACTACTACTCCTCTTACGAGGTGGAAAATGAAGTGATTCCATCTAGTAAAGAGAAAGTTATCGTACTCGGCTCCGGACCGATTCGGATCGGGCAAGGGATTGAATTTGATTACTCCACCGTACATGCAGTATGGGCTATTCAAAAAGCGGGCTACGAAGCAGTGATTATCAATAACAACCCGGAGACGGTATCAACGGACTTTAACACATCCGACCGCCTCTACTTTGAACCGCTCTTCTTCGAAGATGTCATGAATGTCATCGAGCAGGAAAAACCGATTGGGGTTATCGTCCAGTTCGGTGGTCAAACGGCCATTAATCTCGCAGCTCCGCTGAGTGCGGCAGGCGTGAATATTTTAGGCACGAGTCTGGAAAGTATCGATGAAGCGGAAGACCGGAAAAAGTTCGAGCAACTTTTGTCTCGTCTGGCTATCGCACAGCCTAAAGGCAACACGGTCACATCGGTAGATGAAGCAGTAGGAACCGCACAGGCGCTAGGCTATCCGGTCCTGGTACGACCATCCTACGTTTTGGGCGGGCGCGCTATGGAAATCGTGTACTCAGATACGGAATTGCTGCGGTACATGGAAGAAGCGGTTAAAATCAATCCAGAGCATCCGGTGCTCATCGACCGTTATATGCTGGGTAAAGAAGTTGAGGTCGACGCCATCTGCGACGGCGAGATAGTATTGGTACCAGGCATTATGGAGCATGTAGAACGGGCCGGGGTTCACTCAGGTGACTCTATCGCGGTGTATCCACCACAGCACTTGTCTGCCGAGTTGAAACAAAAAATTGTGGAAATTACAATCAGCATCGCTAAGGAATTGAAAACGATCGGTCTGGTAAATATCCAGTTTGTTATTCATCAAGACGAGGTGTACGTGATCGAGGTTAATCCTCGCTCCTCGCGGACAGTTCCTTTCTTGAGTAAAGTAACAAATATCCCGATGGCGAATCTGGCTACACAGGCTATTTTGGGCGGTAAGCTTAAAGATGCAGGTTATTCAGAAGGTCTATGGCCTGAAAGTAATTATGTCTCGGTTAAGGTTCCGGTATTCTCCTTTGCCAAACTGCGCCGTGTAGAGCCTACGCTGGGCCCGGAAATGAAATCCACAGGTGAAGTTATGGGACGCGACATTCAGTATGCCAAAGCCCTGTACAAAGGACTTGTAGGGGCTGGTATGAAAATTCCATCCACTGGGGCGATCATCATTACAGTGGCGGATAAGGACAAGGAAGAAGCTGTCGAGTTGATGCAGGGCTTTTACAGACTGGGCTATAAAATTATTGCAACAGGTGGAACAGCGGCTGCTATGGAGCAAGCCAACATTCCAGTGAACACGATCAATAAGCTGAGCGAAGGGAACCCGAACATCCTGGATATGATCCGTACGGGTGAAGCCAACTTTGTCTTCAATACGCTGACCAAAGGCAAAACGCCAGAGCGTGATGGATTCCGTATCCGCCGCGAAGCAGTTGAGAATGGCATTGTCTGCATGACCTCACTGGATACAGTACGCGCTTTGCTAAGAATGCTGGAAACGATCAATTTCACATCCGAATCCATGCCAGTCCTGAGCAAATAATGCGTTACGAATAGATGTGAGGAAATAAGTAGCACAGGGAAGGACATTCATCAGCTTCGGCTGACGGATGTCCTTTATCACGGGCAAATGTACCCGAATTGACGTGAAAAGGGGATGTAGAACGGTGAATGGAGCATTTCAGCAGATGGCAGGACGGCTGATGGTTGCATTAGATTATCCCAATGCACAACAGGCTGAGCAGTTAATTCGGCAGCTAGAGGGGATTCCCTGTTATATAAAAGTAGGTATGCAACTGTTTTATAGTGCAGGGCCAGCTTTTGTAGAACAGCTAAAGTCCAGAGGATACTCCGTATTTCTGGATTTGAAGATGCATGATATCCCTAACACGGTGCGGGGAGGGGCAGAGAGCATTACCCGCCTAGGTGTGGATATGTTCAACGTACATGCTGCTGGGGGCGTTAATATGATGTCAGCCGCTAAAGCTGGTGCAGAAGCAGCTATTTCGGCTGACAGCTCGCTTTCCATGCCGCTCATTATTGCAGTCACACAGCTGACCAGCACGGATCAGACGACCATGAATAAGGAGTTAGGTATTCCTGGTACGGTGCAGGATGCAGTGGTTCGTTACGCACAACTGACCCGTGAGGCGGGACTGGATGGTGTGGTAGCTTCCCCTTTGGAAGTGCCTGCCATTCGTGCTGTATGTGGATCAGAATTTAAGACGATAACCCCTGGCATACGCCCGGCAGGTAGTGCTACAGGCGATCAATCGCGTGTGCTTACACCTGGACAAGCCATTGACCAAGGCAGCAGCTACATTGTCGTTGGACGTCCTATCACCGCAGCAGCAGACCCACGCGCCGCAGCGGAACACATTATTGAGGAGATGATACAAGTATGACTACATTGAATAGTATACCCGAGCAAATTGCATCCCATCTGTTACGTATTCAGGCGGTGGCATTGCGCCCACAACAGCCTTTTACATGGACATCCGGCATTAAATCGCCAATCTACTGCGACAATCGCCTGACCATGTCCTACCCGGAGGTGCGCGAGCTGATCGCAGACTCCTTTGCTGCCCTCATTCGTGAGCAATATCCCGAAACCGAAGTCATTGCAGGGACAGCTACAGCAGGGATTCCTCATGCGGCCTGGGTGGCGCAAAAGCTAAATCTGCCAATGGCCTATGTAAGGGACAAAGCCAAAGGACATGGGAAAGAGAACCAAATTGAAGGCCGCATCAGCCCAGGACAAAAGGTTATGGTCATCGAGGATCTCATTTCTACAGGAGGCAGCTCCATTAAAGCAGCACAGGCTGTAGCACAAGCAGGCGCTCAGCCGTTAGCGGTACTAGCCATTTTCAGCTACCAGCTAGACAAAGCGACTCAAGCTTTTGAAGAAGCAGGTGTGGAGCTGCAAAGCTTGTCCAATTATACAGCTCTGATGAATGTTGCCTTGCGTGAAGGAACCATTCAGGAAGAAGAGATGGAACTGCTGCGTTCTTGGCGTCAGGACCCGGCTTCCTTTGGCAAATAAGATGAGCTATAGGGGACAACAGAGCTAATGATTAGAACGATTCGTACTCGTTGTTAACTATTGTAGATTGTTATGGCTCGGGCCGTGTAAATCGAATTCGATCCGGTTACACTACTCCTACCATCATGTGAAAAGAGGGAGCTCGGATGTATTGGATTTACTATGGCAGACTGTACACGACTAAATTCCAGGCAGGATGTCTGGCAAAAAGGTTGGAGCACGACGGCTGGATGTATGGCTACAATGATCCCCGCGCAGTGGAGGTGTACCGCTCGCGCAAAGGTCGCTATGGTGTCCGATTTATTCCGTAAGTCCATAAAAATAATTTTATAAAAGAAAATTTTCGAAAGACTATTGACGAAACACAAGAAAATGTTGTATATTAATTAACGTTGCTGTTATGAATGTGTAACGTGAATATACAAATTTTTTTGAGGGCCCTTAGCTCAGTTGGTTAGAGCGGTCGGCTCATAACCGATTGGTCGGGGGTTCGAGTCCCTCAGGGCCCATTTCCTCAAAACCCTTGCGTAGCAAGGGTTTTTTTGTTGTTTATAGAGGGTGAGAAAATGGAGGGGAATAGCCCCTTTATTAGGGAGCGATTATAATTTGCAGTGAACCTTCTCTTTCTTCACTTTTTCTAAATGTGATTTAATTTTTTTAATCTTTCATTGCCATGAAGAATGCCCCCTTAGAATATATTAAACTACCCAGTGGGGATCAATATCTATTCTAGGGGATGCAATCTATAGGCTAGGAGAAGCTCCCAAAAGGCTATTTTTTTGAGATTTTAAACTTGAAAGGATTATATTCAATGGAAAAATTCTCCGCAGACCCCTTTGCAATTAAGGTTAAGTCCGTAGAAGAGTCAACTTTTGAGAATGTCAGAATTCCTTCTGTCTTCATACCAGGTAGTATTTCAGACTGTAACGCAGGATAAGTATAACTTACACTATCAGTCGTTGGTTCGTATTGTTTGTTTCCTTGAACCAATTTAGTATAAAAGTCATAATAATTTATCGTGTTTTTAGATTTGTTTTCGATTGCCATATAAATCCGTGTTTCCTCTTCAGCAAACTCGACTTTTTGAAGAGTCATGATATAGCCCTTTTGTTTTATTGACTTATTTACTTCTATAGTGCTCAATGTAGGATCAATAAACATAGATTTTTCTATTTTATTTGCCGAGATGGCAGGAGCTGAGGTGTAGGTGCCGTAGGTCGTTCTATAGCGATATTTATCAATGACAGTACCGGTTACGTGGATAAAATCATTCTCTTTTGCATTAGAGAAGCTGGAAAAACTATTGCCGTAGACAAAAGTATTTTTTTCATTATTTTTCGGATCAGCATTTACTTGAACATAAATCCCATCTCTATCCTCCTTAGGACCATTAGTGATTTGTCCATAAAAATCAATAGAGCGGTCTTCAAACTGATCAGCATTGACGTACATTTGTTCAAATTCTTCTTTAGATAATAATGAATGATCTTTACTTGATGATACTCCACATGCTGTTAATCCCATTATAAAAATAATAAAAGCACACAAAAGAGAGAAAAAAGCTTTATTTTTCATGAACCCAATATCCTCCAGCATAAAAATATAGTAGCAATAGTCTATCAGAACTAGATCTATTTTTCTATAAATATTTACAAATAACTAATTTCACTATTTTTTCTCACGTTTTTACCGAAATTTATTATGCCTGGCTACAATCAAGCCTTCATTTTTTACTTTGTGCAGCTGTTTCCATTGTTTGGTTTGCCACAATCGTATTATTGTTGAGTTATGTAAGGAAATGGTTAATGTCTCCGAGAGTACAAAATGTTATTGATAAAGCTACGGGCCTCGTTTTAATTGGATTCGGTTTAAACATGATCTTTAGAGTTCAAAGAACAGGACATTGAATAGCTATGAGAATGGGGTGACATCAGCCCGTCCATAAAAGTAGCACTGCCCCAATAAACGGACAGTGCTACTTTTACCGTTTTTACTTAGGATACCTTAACAGTGTATACCATTCTCAATTTACCGTTACCGCCGTAAATCTCAACTCTTGCATTCGTTGCAGTAGTGGTGGTTACCACCCCGGAAGCGGAGACGGTGACATTTCCGCTCGCCACTTTATAAGTATCCCCTGGGTAATTTGACAACGCATAGGAATAATTACGTGGCAACGTAGCCGTTCTGTAGTATACTCCGTTAACTTCTACGACAGGCGTAATTATCGGAGAAGGGCCTACAGATGCGGACGCGCTAGGGACGATAATACTCCCAATAAGTCTTTACTGTACTTTTGAACTATTCTCCTAGCTGTATAGTCTTTGATCCACACGGAATAAAAAACGGACGTCAGAGTGATTAGCTCCAAGTCCGTTTTGTGTTTGTATCTATTTAGTTCTTGATATCAGTTGACAAGTTGATGTGCAAGCTTCTCATCGCTGTCTAGATTCCTTTCTACGATACGCTGTTTTAATGCAGACAGTTCCGCACACTGTCGAATGGCTTCCGCTACAAGCTGGGCCACCTGTTTGGCTCCTTCGTCAGAAAAATGGGTATTATCCGTTACACCAGCGGGGTAATTAGGATGTGCTTTTTCAGGCAAATGCATAAATAGCTGCTGTGACTCTTTTTCACCCATTGAACGATAAAGCTGCTGAGAAGCTTCAAAAATATCGAGCAGGGGTGTCTTGGTTTCCGCGGCTACTTTTCTCATGGCAGCAGGATAGGCTCCTACAGCCAACAGATCAGGTTCACCGTCTGCGGTGAATCGTCGGCGGCTTACAGAGGTCAATAAGACTGGAATTCCACCACGCTCCCGAGCGGACTGAATGTATTGAATTAAGTTTTGACGATACTCTCCATCAGGATCGGTGTAGCGAGTGGGGTCTTCTTTTTTCTCATCGTTGTGTCCAAATTGAATAAACAGATAGTCTCCAGCTTGAATATCTTTTTCAATATCAGCTAATCGGCCTTCTGCTATAAAAGATTTGGTGCTTCGCCCATTGACAGAACGATTGTCCACATGAACAGACGGTGCCAAATAGCTTTGCAAGTGTTCACCCCAGCCTGTCATCGGTTTTTCGGTAGCCCCTTTTTGAGCTGCAGTGGAGTCCCCGGCGATAAACAGTCGAGTTGTCATCTGTTGCCTTGCCTGAGCATATCCATGTTTTTGAAGCCAAGTTTCCGCCAGATCAAGCCATTGACGGCATTCGTGGTTGTCCTCTGACAGTCCCAATCCGTGTCGCCCTTCCTCAAATACATGCAGTTCAAACGGAATATGTTCTCTGGATAATGAAAAAGCGAACAACAGACTATTTTCTACGGGTACAGCGCCATCATTAGCTGTAGTCCACATCAAAGTTGGAGGTGTCTGTGAAGTTACTTGCTGATCGGATGAAAAGGCTTGAAGCTGCTCCAGCGTCGGCTGTTCCCCTAAAAAATGTGTGCGGCTTCCGATATGTGTATGAGGCTCATGAAATGAAATTACAGGGTATCCCAACAACAGAAGATCTGGCTTTACTGTCCCTATAGTGGAGACAATGGAGGCCAAGTGACCGCCTGCAGAAAAACCGATGAGCCCCACTTGATCAGGAATGACTAGCCAGTCATGCGGTGTTTGGCGAATCCATTGCAGAGCATGTTCTACATCCTCCAACAAGGAAGTAATCTCGAAATCGCCGACTTGATACTTCAGCACACCCGCATGAATACCTAGATCATTCAACCATAGGGCTATAGGCTCTCCTTCATGTGAGGCCAAATGCTCGTAGCCACCGCCAGGTAATACCAATATAAAAGGACGAGCTTCACGAACTGCTACGGGATAGAGGGAGAGAAAAGAAGTGTCTGACGGAAATTCTTCTTTTATAATCGGTTCTTTAGGACTAACCACATGTAACATAAGTAACTCCTCCAAATTTCTTTTTAACTGCCGCAAACCAAACAAAATCGACTTAAATTGGAATGATACGGATGTAAAAAATAATGCACACGTGAAAAAAATGATTTAAACCTTGTTATGAAAGCGCTATACTTTTGATGTGAAGCAAAGAGCCAGAGGGGGAGCGCAATGAAAAAAGGAAGAATGTTCTACACTATTTTTATTACGATTCTGGTTTTGGGAGTAGGATTGGTGGCCAGTTTTGGCAGCTACATCTATTTTACAACAATTAGCTCCGTTGTGGAGAGAGTTTCCAATACCAAGCAAAGCTACATGGCACAGATCAGAAATAGTCTGGAGCAGAAAATTCAAACGATTGAATATGCTTTTAATACGTATAGCACGACCAGTTCCTTTAATGATGTTGTGAAAAATCCCATTACAGAAAAAGATTTTATAGCGTATCGGAATGTGAATACTCAGCTCAATTATATTGCTACGATGGGATTAGAAGGAACGGAATATTCACTAATCAGTCTGGATCAGAATTGGAGAATCTCCAATGGTAGCCTGTCCTATTTGACGAAAACGGAACGAGAAAAGCTGATTAGTACCTATATCGACCACCAAGAGAAGGGGCTATTCTGGGTTAAAACAGATAAAGGAATTCGTTTTGTGAATACCTTGCCTGTATTCTCTAAGAAGAAGCAAGCCATTGCTTTGTCGGATATTTCGCTGCAAACGTTAAATCATACGATTCAAACCGAGGATCATATGGCTGTTTTTATTTTGAATAAACAAGGCGATTTAATGTATGAAACCCAGCCTGCTGAACAATTATTGTCCACCCAGCAGCTTCAGCACATTTCAGAAGCTACAGTGAAGCCGAACAACACAGGTATGTTAACTTTGGAGAAAACGGATCAGCAGCCTGCACGACAAGTCATTTACGCCAAATCTGCCTATAACAATTGGACTTACTTAACGGTATTGGATAAGAAAGAAATTGCGGATGCCTTTCAAACGACCAAATTTGGAATCATCATGATGGGACTTGTATTAACGCTCTTAATGGTGGTAGTGGCGTACTTCATTGCCATTTACTTTACAAAGCCATTTCAGCAAATAAAAAAAAGCTTGCCTAAAAATCCTAATTTCGCTTTCAAAAATGAACCTTCTAAAAATGAAATTGAATGGATTATTAATTCCATCGACAACATTGTAACCGAGAAGGAAAGCTTGGAAAGTCTCATTCAGTCCGAAATGCCACAGTTGGAAACCCAATTGATTCTCAACCTGTTCCGCAAACGTATTTCTGCAGAGGAATTGGCACGAAAAATGCCACGCCTGGGTTATCCGCAGATCGAGAATCAAATGTATATTACCTTGTTAGTCCAACTGGATAATCTGGGAGATCGAGAGCCCTCGGATAAAGACGTTTTGCTGCTGGCTATTAACAAAATCATAGAAGAAACGATTCCAGAGCAGCAGCGAATGCTTCCCATCATTTTGAACGATAACACTCAGGCCACCATATTAATTTTGACAGGTAAGAGCGAACAGGAAATGAGAAAGCAAGTCCTGGATGATGCGACCCTTTTGGTTCGAAACGTAAAAGAGTATTTGAATGTATCCATCAGCATCGGCATTAGTACGGTGTATGATAACTTATTAGAAAGTAAAGAAGCCTGTGAGATGAGCAAGCAAGCTTTGCATCACCGTTTAAATTTAGGCAAAGAGTCGATTATTTTTTATGAAGATATTTCCATGGTCATTTCAGGTCCGGTGCTGCTTCATTATCCTACGGAATTGGAATCGAAACTGTTTGATGCCATCCGAATAGGGGACGAAGAGCAGGTATATCATACCGTGCACTCTTTATTGGAGGAAATGATGATAAAAAATAATCATTCCATGAACTTTGAAGTGCTGTTGGTACGGTTTGTGAATAACCTCATCCAATTGGAGCAACTATTAGGGATTGAAGTGCTGCTGACGCAAGACAATCATGCCTTGTATCATCGTTTGCTGGACATCCGTAACCCGGAAGAGATAGAACGTATGCTGATAGAGCAAGTTATTTTCCCCATGGTAAAAAGCATGAAAGAGAAGACCAACCAGCAATTCCGTTGTCTCTCGGAGAAAATTGCTGCTATTATCCGTGCTGAATATGACCAGGAATTATCATTAGAGCTCATTGGAGACCGACTTCATTACAATCCGAATTATTTAAGCAGTATTTTCAAAAAAGAATACGGAACGACGTTTAGTGAATATCTGATGGGCTACCGTTTACAAATGGGCAAAAAGTGGCTCGTTGAGACAGATATGACGATTAAAGAAATCGCCGAGCGACTGCAATATCATAATTCACAAAACTTTATCCGCTCTTTTCGGAAAAAGGAACAGGTTACACCGGGAGCTTACCGAAAGATGAAGCAAGCCAATTAGCCTTTTACCGCTCCTAATAAAGCTCCTTTGACAAAGTGCTTTTGTACGAATGGATATACGATTAACATCGGAACGGTCGCAATGACAATGACTGCCATCTTAATGGTCTGCGCAGGCGGGATGACATCTACAGCAGTTCCTTCTGCCTGCATACCACTGGAAACGATTACAATTTGTCGTAGCAAGACTTGAATCGGCCATTTGGCAGAATCATTGATATAGAGAATGGCGTGCATATACGTATTCCAGTAGGCAACAGCGTAGAATAGAGAGATGGTTGCAATAGAAGGCAGGGCTAACGGCAACATAATTTTAAAGAAGATACCAAAATCGTTGCACCCGTCCATCTTGGCTGATTCCTCCAGATCATCTGGCAGCGCCTGAAAAAAGTTACGCATGATAATCAGGTTAAACGCATTAATGGCCACGGGAAGAATCAAGGACCAATACGAGTTGATAAGCCCCATGCTTTTTACAACCAGGAATGTTGGAATCATCCCCCCACTAAACAGCATAGAAAACACGACAATGAAGTTAATCGTATTGCGGCCTAGTAGATATCTTCGGGATAATCCATAAGCCATAAAAGCAGTAAATATCATACTTACAACTGTACCGACGATCGTTACTCCGACCGAAACCCCGAGACCTCTAAAAATGGTGGGAGTCGACAGAATATAGCGGTAGGCATCCAAGGAAAAAGTAACTGGGAATAAAATGAACTTCTTGGCTATCACTTCTTCGGTTGAGGCAAAAGAGCTGGCAATGATATTCAAAAAAGGTAAGAGACAAGTGAGGGCAATGAGAATCAATAGTGTACTGTTTACAATGTTGAAAATACGGCTGCCCAGCGATTCTTTTTTTCGTAATTTTTGTTTTCGTAATGGCTGTGTCAATGTGGTTGACCTCCTCGTAATCGTTTACATGTCAACTTTATCAAGAGGAAAGAATTCCGTATATAATCAAATCTTGAGGTGTTCTCTAATCATGGAAATAAGCGGATGCTCATTAGGTTGTGTAGTAATCATTAGCTAAGGTGATAAGGTTGAAAAGTAGGTGCACACCCAGTTTTGTAAACGCTATCATTTGATGATTATATGCGGAATGCCGAAAATCGCATACTCTTGAAAACGTATACAGGAACGTTTGAAGGAGGTCGAACTAATGAAAGTTTCAAGTGTCCCCGCACCAAACATGAAAATGAAAAAGAACAAAAGAACGACGGAAAGCCTTTTACGAATGCAGAAACACAAGTTGCTCTATTTAATGGTTTTACCCGGACTGGTGTACTTCATTATTTTTAAGTATTTTCCTATGGGAGGATTGGTGATTGCATTTCAGGATTATCAAGCTTTTCAGGGAATCACGGGCAGTCCATGGGTAGGAATGAAGCATTTTATTCGTTTGTTTACCGAGCCTACGTTTTTTATGCTGCTTCGCAATACGCTGGTTTTGTTCGCATTGAACATTGTAATCTTTTTTCCATTGCCCATCATTTTGGCACTCATGCTGAACGAGGTTAGGAAGATGTTTTTTAAGAACATTATTCAAACCATCATCTACATCCCGCACTTTATGTCATGGGTTATCATTGTTTCGATTTCTTATGTATTCCTAACCGTAGACGGTGGGGTGCTGAATGAAATGATTGCCGCGCTAGGCGGTGAGAAGATCAGCTTCTTAACTTCTCCCCAATGGCTGCGAACCGTCTACATCGGGCAAGTGATTTGGAAGGAACTCGGCTGGTCTACCATCATTTATTTATCTGCGATTACAGTGGTAGATACGCAATTGTATGAGGCAGCAGAGATGGACGGAGCTGGACGCCTGAGAAAGACATGGCACGTTACCTTGCCTGCGATCCGCCCAGTCATTATTACATTGTTAATTTTGAAAATCGGTAGCACGTTGGATTTGGGCTTTGAGCATATGTATCTGTTATTGAACTCATTAAATCGCGAGGTTGCCGAAATCTTTGACACCTACATTTATACTGCGGGTTTAAAGAATGGACAATTAAGTTTCAGTACGACGGTAGGACTTTTTAAAGGTGTGGTAGGTTTAATCCTGATTATGGGCTCCAATCGACTGGCCAAGAAATTTGGTGAAGACGGCGTTTACTAATGACGACGGGAAGGATGCAAAATGGTACGGTTTGTAGAAAACATGAACAAATGGTGCATGCGCCTGCTGCGTCTGGTCTACCTTAATTTGCTTTGGACGGTTGCGACGATTCTGGGCTTGGGTTTTATAGGTGTCGGACCTGCGACCGTTGCTATGCTTAGTATTTTAAGGCAGTGGATTCGGGGCAATGAGGAAGTCGCCATTTTCTCGACGTTTGTACGTTACTTTAGAGAAAGCTTTAAAGAAGCAGCAATCATTGGCGGGCTTTACAGCCTTGTGGGTTACGTACTCTACGTGGATATAGTCAATGTCTCGTCCTGGTATGTTCGTGTGGTGACGCTTATTGGAGCCTTTTTGTATCTCATCTCTTTGGCCTACATTTTCCCGCTACTGGCTCACTATGATTGGAAAGGTATCAGACTGAAGGTCAAAATGTCGATAGTGATTGGATTTTCGTATTTACAATATACGCTTGTTCTTTTTGTAGCCATTGTTGTGCTTTTTGCATTGATTCTAGGCTTGTACCCAGGAATTCTAACTTTTGCCGGAGCAAGTATTATGGGTTATCTCGTGATGTGGATGACGCATCAGGTGTTCAGCAAAATAGAACGAGAGGTTCTGGTGAAAGAGGAAGATATGGCATAAATATATAAACAGAAGAGGAGCAAACACAATGAAAAAGGGAATCACGACGAAAAAGGGAGTATCAGGTCTTCTTGCTGTACTAATGGTCATGAGTGTTTTTTTAGCTGCTTGCGGTGACAAGGGAGCTGAGGATCAAAGCGGCCAAACCTATGATCCGAAGTCCAAACTGGAATTTACCTGGTTAAACGTATTGCATACAGCTTCTCCGCCTACAGAAACGATCAAAAGCAAAATTGAAGAATACACCAATTCTAAAATCACGTTCAATTGGGTGCCTGACGCTTCCAAAGAAGAGAGAATCACTACCGCGCTTGCGTCCGGCGAATTGGCCGATATGGTGACACTGACGATGATGACAAATTCTTCAGTACGAAGCTCTTTGAAATCAGGGCTATTCTGGGATGTAGGAAAGTATTTGGATGATTATGAAAATTTGAAGAAGATCCCGCCTGAAGTTCGGGAAGCCGCATCCATTGAAGGGGTACTGTATGGCGTTCCGTTCCAGAAGAATCTGGCTCGGGCGGGTCTGGTCATTCGTCAGGATTGGCTGGATCGCTTAGGACTGAAGGTGCCGACGACACTGGATGAGTTGTATGAAGTTGCGAGAGCGTTTACAGAAGATGATCCGGATGGAAATGGAAAAAATGATACGACTGGGTTTGTTGACAGATCGGATCTACGCTACAGCAGCTTCAAAACTTTAAGTTCCTACTTTGGCACACCTAATGGCTGGAAAGTAGATGAAAGCGGAAAGTTTACGCCAGAATTTGATACTCCTCAATATTTGGAGACCTTAAAGTATTCCAATAAATTATACAAAAATGGATATCTCTCTAAAGACTTTGCTGTAACCGCTAAAACGGATCAGCAGCAACAATTTGCACAAGGTAAAGCAGGTATTTATACGGGCATGATCGATATCTCTAACCTCAGAACCTTGTCCCAAGGCCTTCAAAAGGGACTGAAGCTGGTACCGGTTAACAAGATTTCGAATGGAGATGGCAAATACCACGTATGGTCTGAAGGAAGCGGGGTAGGAGGTTTGCTGGCATTTCCAAAATCCGAAGTGAAAACGGAAGCTGAGTTGAAGAGACTGCTGCAATTTGTAGATGATTTAATTGACAAAGATGTATATATGTATATGACCGGCGGTATTGAAGGCACTCATTATAAAATCGAAAAAGATGGAGCCTTCAAAATTACGAATACAGATTTGTGGCAAGCAGATGTTCAGCCGTTTTCAAGCTCCAGACCAAGTGAAGTGACCTATAACTTAAAAGATGCCAATCCAGAAAAGGAACTGGCTAATGAATTAGTCCGTGAAAATAATGAATTTGCTGTTCTGGACCCGACCGTGCCACTGGATTCAGTCACTGCTAATGAGCAAGGAACAGAGCTGGAGAAAATCATTACCGACGCCTCCTTCAAATTTATTATGGGCGAGCTTGACGAAGCCGGATTTAAAGCAGCCGTAGAAAACTGGAAAAACTCCGGTGGATCACGGATTACTGCTGAGTATGAGGAAGCGTATAAAAAAACGAAAAAATAATAGCTGAGCATGGCTGTTGCCCCCAGACTCCTTGAATGATTTCTTGGATATTGAAACCCGGGGGCAGCTTATGCTTTCCCAATACAAAATGGATCTAACATCCACAAAATATAAAGACAGGAGAGAACGAAATGCAATTGTATAACATTGTAGATTATGGAGCAGTTCAGGATGGTACGACGTTGGCTACGGAAGCGATTGCGGCTGCCATTGAAGCGGCCAGCAATGCTGGAGGAGGAACCGTTTATGTTCCGTCAGGGACGTATCTGACAGGAGCTATCTTTCTGAAAAGTAACATTGAGCTGCATGTAAGCCCTGGCGCAACTCTGTCCTTCAGTACGGAACTGGCTGATTACCCTGTAGTAGAATCCAGATGGGAAGGCGTTCAGCGGGAAGTGCATGCGTCATGCATTTATGGACAGAACCTTGAGAATATATCAGTTACAGGTAGCGGAACGCTGGAGGGAAATGGTCAACCCTGGTGGGAAAAGCACCGGAATCATCCAGAGGAATTACAGTATCCGAGACCCAAATTAATCAGCTTTGACCGTTGTCAGCGGGTTACCATTAAAGATGTTATGTTAAAAAATTCCCCCAGTTGGACGGTAAACCCCATCGCTTGCTATAACGTTACGATTGATAATTTGTCCATTCTTAACCCCGCGGACTCCCCCAATACGGATGGCATTAATCCTGAATCCTGTTCCAATGTTCGTATTAGCAACTGCAATATAGATGTGGGCGATGATTGTATTGCCATCAAAGCAGGAACCGAAGATACACAAGAGCGAATTCCATGTGAAAATATTACGATTACCAACTGTACGATGGTGCATGGACATGGCGCAGTCGTACTGGGAAGCGAAATGAGTGGTGATATCCGTAATGTTACGATCAGTAATTGCGTGTTCAAGCAAACGGATCGGGGGATACGTCTGAAATCCAGACGAGGACGTGGCGGAACCATCGAGGATATTCGCGTCAGCAACATTGTGATGGAAGATGTAATTTGTCCATTTATTCTGAACCTTTATTATTTCTGCGGCCCTCGGGGCAAAGACAAATATGTGTGGGATAAAAATCCCTATCCGGTTACCAATGAAACCCCGTGCTTTAGACGAATCCATTTTTCCGATATTACGGCACGACAGGTTCATGCGGCTGCTGGATTCTTATACGGACTTGCAGAGCAATATATTGCTGAAATTACATTTTCCAATATTGATATTTCTATGGCTAAAAATGCAATTCCCGGTCGTCCGGCGATGATGACAGGGATTGAAGATATGAACAACCGTGGTTTTTATCTAGGTAATGTGAAGGATATTCGTTTTCAACATGTGACGATTGAGAATCATGAAGGTCCTGCCTTTTACATTGAAAATGGAGAAGACGTTGAAATCAATCGTTGTCATTCGAAGAATACAGTTCAGCCCGAAAAGCTGATAGAACAAGTAACGATACAACCTTCTGAACAAAATAGGATGAATTAGAAGGGCATAAAAGGAGGTACAACGTGGATAAGTTGCAAGCATTGTTGGGCGACCTTCCGGCAGATCGCCCTGTAACGGCAACTCTGCTGAATCAAGAAGAGCGCGAGGGATACCGACTGGAGAGTCTCCTGCTCGACTTGAACGGGATCGAGTCTGTACCCGCTTATGTAGCTACACCCTTACAAGGGAACGGTCCGTTTCCATTGGTCGTTTTTAACCATTCGCATGGAGGCAATTATACGAACGGGCGCAAGGAACTGATCCATAGCAGCTCTTACTTGCAGCAGCCCTCGTTTGCTACTACCCTGACAGACATGGGGTACTGTGTATGCTGCATTGACATGTGGGGTTTCAATGAACGTGGGGGCAAAACCGAGAGCGAGCTGGTAAAGGAAATGCTCTGGCAGGGCCAAGTGCTGTGGGGCATGATGCTGTATGATAACCGTCGCTTGGTGGATTATATGTGCGAGCGTGAAGATATTGATGCTTCCCGTATCGCAACAATCGGTATGTCGATGGGCGGACTCATGGCATGGTGGATGGCTGCGTTAGATGAAAGGATACAGGTGACGGTTGATATTTGTGGACAGGTAGATGCCCATACGCTAATCGCCAAAAGGGGGTTGGATCATCATGGTTTCTATTCCTATGTCCCTGGCTTGTTGAAGCATTTTACCACCTTGGATATTCAAAAGCGGATCGTACCTCGTCCACGGATGAGTATAACAGGTCAAAATGATCGGATGTGTCCTATTGAAGGAGTCGAGCATTTGGCAAAAGGTCTGCTGGAAGCTTACCAGGAAGCAGGTCACCCTGAGCATTGGCAGCCTGTGATTGCGGGCGGTGGACATATGGAGACGTTGGAAATGCGAATGGCGTGGCAGTTATTTTTAGCTGAACACCTGTAAATCAAATGAAAGGATCGGGGTAACCATGCTAGTTGGAAAAGAATCCTTTTGCGATTTCCATACGATTCAGGAGGCGATTGCTGTATTGGAGCAGTCGGATTCCAACGAAATGGAAACGCTAACTATTTTATCAGGTACTTATGAGGAAGAGGTACGAATTTACCGTTCATATCTTCATATTATAGGCGTCGGACAGGTAGAGATTCGAATGGATCGGTATGCCAAGGAGCGGGATGAAGCGGGTGAGGAAATAGGGACCTTTGCGACACCTACTTTATTTTTAGGCGGTAGCCATCTGATCTTGGAAAATCTCACGATTTCCAACACGGCAGGACAGGGAGAAGCCATTGGGCAGGCCGTTGCGGTATACGCTCATTGTGATGAAACGGTCTTTAGAAACTGTACCTTTAAAGGGCACCAGGATACTTTATTTACAGGCCCTCTACCTCCTGCACCGAAAGAACGACTCCAGTTTGGTGGAATTCATTTGAAGGAGCATCATAGGCACTATCGGCAGCTCTACCAGCATTGTTATATAGAGGGGACGGTGGACTTTATTTTTGGTGGGGCTACCGCGTATTTTGAAGATTGCGAGATTCGCAGTTTACGCCATCATGACAACCAAACGAGCTACGTCACAGCCGCCTCTACGCCGCAAGGACAAGCATATGGTTATGTATTCAACCATTGCTACTTAACCGCAGAAGCTGATATTACCCCGGTTTTTTTGGGGCGTCCGTGGCGGGAGTATGCCAAGACCGTATTTGTCAATTGTAAAGTGGGCGATCATATTGACCCACGTGGCTGGGACAATTGGAACAATGTCGCGAACGAGAAAACGGTCTGTTATCAGGAATATAACGGACCCGATGAAGTTGCTACGTTACGTAAGCAGCGTGTTCCGTGGGCGGATTGTTTTGAAACGGGAACAGAAGTATGGAGCAAGGAACAGGTTTTTGATGAAGTCACATTTTGGAAGTAAGGAGAAGTGAGGTCTCATGATGATTCAAAATCCCATATTAAAAGGCTTTAATCCCGATCCGTGTATTACACGAGTCGAGGATACTTACTATATTGTGGTGTCATCGTTTGAGTGGTTGCCTGGAGTACGGGTGTACCAGTCCAAAGATTTGGCCAACTGGGAGCATTGCACAGATATTTTGACCGATCAGGTTGATTTAAGAGGAAACCCGAAAAATTGCAGCATTTGGGCACCGCAGCTTAGCTATGCGGATGACCTTTTTTATCTGCTCTATACGGATGTGAAAAGCACCAAGCGTCCGTTCAAGGACGTCCATAATTTTGTAATGACGGCGCCTACGATCCAAGGACCTTGGTCGGAACCCGTCTATCTTAACAGTAGCGGATTTGATCCGTCTTTATTTCACGATGAGGACGGACGCAAATGGCTGTTGAACGCATTGTGGGATTACCGTATGTTGGAAAGCAATAAATCTTCCGGTATCGTCATGCAGGAGTATGACAGCAAGCAACAACAACTCATTGGCGAGCCTGTCAAAATCTTTGATTGCACTCCTTTGAAGAAAACAGAAGCGCCTCACATCTACAAGCAAAACGGTTATTACTATCTTGTTACAGCGGAAGGCGGAACGGGTACGGGGCATGCCGTTACCGTAGCACGGTCGAAGCAGATATCCGGGCCATATGAAGTAGACCCGCACAACCCCATGCTTACGTCACGTGATCGACTGGATTTCCCGTTACAATGCGCAGGACATGGCAGTCTTGTACAAACTCCGGACGGCGAATGGTACATGGCTCATTTATGCACACGTCCAGTAGAGGGGAAATATGCCATTTTAGGACGGGAAACAGCCTTGCAGCAAGTGTACTGGAATGATGAAGGCTGGCTGCGATTAACCGCCGGGGGCCATACACCTCAATTGGAGGTGCCCGCACCTCGAGGGAAGTTCTCGGTTAAGCAAGAGCAGCAGGGTTATATTTTCGAGGATTTTTTCGAGGGAACCACATTAGATAAAACGTGGAACACATTGCGTATCCTGGCGGATGATAGCTGGTGTTCATTAAGCCAGCGCCCCGGTTATCTTCGGATTCTAGCTGGAGAATCCATTCAAAGTCTGTTCCAGCATCATGTGCTTGCCATTCGGCAAACGGATCATCATTTCCGGGTGGAAACAGCATTGGAGTATCAGCCAACAAGCTATTTGCAAATGGCGGGGCTTCTACTGTACCTTAATGAAGAAGATTATTTGTACGCCTATATTAGCTATGAGGAGGGACAAGGGAAGGTGCTGCGCATGATGCGATGTGAAGCCAACACATTTACCTTAGTTCCCCAAGCGATTACACTTCAGGACGATCTTCCTATACATTTAGCTGTGGAAGTCCATGCATCCCACGGGCAATTTTATTATGGGGTCGGAGACAAACCTGCTTGGAAGCGGCTTTTTGAAATGCAGGATATCAGCTTTTTATCCGGTGGTTTTACAGGGAATTTTGTAGGTATTGCTGCTCATGATATGCAACAATTCCAAGGAAGCTACGCTGATTTTTCTCATTTCTTATATCATGGTAAGGATCATCTTTCCTCATAAAAAACATGATAATGAATATGTTGAAAGCACCTTAATGGGTGCTTTTTTTCGTTGTTTCTGCACTTTATCTTTTCAAATTATAACTTCGCAAAATCTCCAAAAAAGCGGTGCTTGCTTTCATTTCAAATGTCGATGAAGGAGTTAGGAAGGAGAATTTTCGAATGACTGGAAGATTATGAATATCCAGTACTTTTAATGTGCCCAGAGCAAGTTCCTTCTGAATGACCCATTGGGACAGCAAAGAAATCCCCAAGCCTGCTTCTACAGACTCTTTGATGATCTGTGTACTGCCAAAATTCATCATATGAGAAGGGGAAAACCGGAACCGTGCAAACATATTTTCAGCCGCTTCCCGGGTTCCAGAACCTTCTTCCCTCAGAATCCAGATGTCCTCTTGCAGCTCACTTAAATCCACCTGAGATTTACCAGCCAAACGATGATTTTGCGGAACGACGATATACATTCGATCATCAGCAAATGATTCAATGTGTAAATGGTCATGCTGAAATTCTCCTTCGATAATGCCTACATCCAGTTGATTATGGATCATGAGTTTTTCAATTTCCTGAGTGTTACCGATGGTAATCGAGGGCTGAATGAGTGGATACTGGATTCTCATTTGCGCAATCACATGCGGCAACACATATTCGCCATATGTGTAGCTTGCGCCAATCGACAGGTTTCCTTTTGCCGTATGTATCAGCTCGTCCACCAAATATTGCATCCGTGTATGGAGACGGATAATCTCCTGAGCATGATGATACACAATTTCACCTGCTTTGGTTAAGCGCACATATTTATTACTACGCTCCAGGAGGCGGGTCCCTACGCTACGTTCCAGCGTTTGAATATATTGACTTACCGCTGGTTGGGTCATGTGTAACACCTCGGCAGCTCGTGTGAAGTTTTGTTTCTCCGCGACCATAACAAATACGATTAAAGATTGGTCCAAAGCCCATTCCTCCAAATTCATCATATCTATTTACTTATTATCATTATTATAATGATTTATTTTTCTTATGACAAAAAACATATTAAGCTGGATGCATGTAGAATTGGAGGGGTTCACCATGAACAGTCATACACAACACACCAAATTATTTTCGAACAGAGGGCGATTATTCCAGCGTATATTTGGCATTATCCTCACGATGTTATTTGCTTTGACAGGCTACGGCCTGAATGAATTGCCAGGTTTTCATTATGTAGGTCCATTGGCCTGTGCCATGTTTCTCGCTATTCTGTACCGACAGTTGTGGGGATACCCTGAAGCTGTGCGCTCGGGGGTTGAGTTTTCAGCAAAGAAAATACTACGTGGAGCGATTGTGTTATTTGGGCTGAAGCTGAACATGGATGTTGTCATTCATCATGGGTTGGGTTTACTTTTGCGTGATGTGGGCACCGTTGTATTTTCCATCTTTTTTACGGTTTGGCTGGCAAAACGTTTCAAGGCAGATGCTTCGCTTTCGCTTCTTCTTGGTATTGGAACAGGAGTTTGCGGTGCAGCAGCGATTGCAGCGGTTTCTCCCTTGTTAAAATCCAAAGATGAGGATACAGCCATAGGAGTAGGACTCATTGCCTTGGTTGGAACGGTATTTGCCATTTTGTTTACTGTGCTTCGGCCCTGGCTTCCTTTGACGGATATGCAATATGGAATCTGGTCGGGCATCAGTTTACATGAAATTGCACATGTGGCCTTAGCTGCAGCGCCTGCCGGACAGGATGCTCTTGCAATGGGCTTATTAGCTAAACTGGGGCGTGTTTTCTTACTCATACCGCTCAGCTTTGTTTTAATGGTTTGGATGAAACGAACTGGAAAAATTCGTACAGACGCTAAAGTGGAGTTTCCCTGGTTCCTCATCGGCTTTATGGCTACAAGTATTGTGGGCAGCTATGTTTTTGGGAAATATATTGTAGTTCCATCTAGTCTGACGAACGGAATTTCTCAAGTTACCACCTTTATGTTAACAATGGCTATGGTAGGCATGGGGCTGAATGTGAGCTTTAAGGCTTTGCGGGAGAAAGCAATGCTTCCCTTACTGGTACTATCTGTTACCTCGATCATTCTTATAGGGTTAACATTTTTAACAGTGTGAACATGAAGTATTCGTTTGGTGATAAGATTGCTAGTAAACTAGGTTAATAAAACTGAAAAAAGCTCTGCTTGCTGTATAGCTGGCAGAGTTTTTTAGTACTTTTGTATGATAAGACTGAAATATGTACTGAATCAATCGTAACTTTTACCATATGATTCGCGTCTATCAAAATAGAGGTCCTGAGAATCATAGAGTGCAAGAATTTCATAAGCGAAAATATAGAGATTGGTAGGGTACATAATGAAAAAAATTTGTTTATTTGCTTTTTTGTTTCTGTTTCTACTAGCATTTCCAAGAGAAAGTCATGCTGCATCTTCGAGTTCACATCTTCAGTTGGATGGTAAAGATATAAGTGTTGGCAAAGGTGTTCAGATTCAAGAAGTAAAGGGGAATGTACTGGTTCCACTCCGTCTCATTGTAGAGGAATTGGGTTATAGCGTGAATTGGGAGTCCAAGACAGGGACCATAACTATACATAAGCAAAATCTTAACCTCAGTCTTCAGGTCAACAATCCCATAGCCTCTGTCAATGATCATCAAATGGGATTGGCTGTAGCTCCTTTGCTTAAAGAGGGGACGACTTATGTTCCGCTTCGCTTTGTATCGGAACAGACAGGAATGAATGTGACCTGGAACAACGAGCTTAAAACCGTGTTCCTGACGACTCCTCCTACTTCAAGCGGCAATAGCGAGTCCACTCATGATCATCCTGCTACTCCAGCTGTAAGTAATCCTAAAGAGAGTGCGCGCACGGCTATAAACCAAATTAGCTTCGATAATCACCAATTAACTATAACTGTTAATGGAAAAGTAACCCCTAAAGTAACCACGTTGACTCATGCAGACCGTATTGTTGTAGATATACCGGATACAAAGTTTGCTGAGGAATTTCCATCCTCGCAATCATTTAACAATGGTGGACAAGGAAGTTTTCTAGTCACAGATGATCCAGATGTTTCCCAAGTAAGATACTCCATGTTTAGTACAAACCCAGCCTCGGTACGCATCGTGGTCGATCTTAATCAGAGTACACCCTTTCATGTACTCAATGTGGATGATGGTAAGGTGGTTATAGCGTTGGATCAGGAAACAGAGGAGCCATCAACAACCGAGAACGTTATACCTACCATACCTGTTGTACCTGAGATTTCTTCCGATGGACACGCGCAAGGGATTGACGTCTCACACTATAATGGCAATATTGATTGGCAGCAAGTGGCGGCGGCAGGCAAGACATTTGCTTTTATTAAAGCTACAGAGGGCACAAAATATCAAGATAATCAATTTTTAGTAAATGTGCAGGGTGCCAGAGATGCTAACATCCTGGTTGGCGCTTACCACTTTTTGAACGCTACTACTGCGGATGGAGCTCGGCAGGAAGCAGCTAATTTTGCCAGGGCTATAGATTCAGCAGGAGGCAGGCTGGATCTACCCCCTGTGATGGACTATGAAAATAACCCCAAAGGTCTTACTCCTGCACAGATTAGTGAAGTGGCGCATGCTTTTTTGGATGAAATGGAGAGGCTTACCGGGCGTCAGCCGATCGTATACACGGGCAATGTCTTTGCTTCCAAGTTTGATCCTACATTTTCTATGTATAAGCTGTGGGTAGCCCGATACAGCACTACGCAAAAGCCGACCGCAGTCCCAGCTTGGAATAGCTGGTGGGCTTGGCAGTACAGTAGCACAGGCAGTGTTCCGGGTATTCAAGGCCAAGTCGATTTGGATGAATACAACGGAACGATAGATGAACTCCGGGCTTCACTGGCAGGAGAGCTTGATTAGCATAATCAACGTTATAATCAATCCTCGCGAATCCGGAACAGGATTTGCGAGGATTTTTAATGTCTAAATTGTTTAGTTGGGCATAATCCATACGATTTCGCTGATTCGAACAAAGAATTTTTTTCCGTATACATCTAAAATGACATGATCAGGCTTACAGTCCACTACACATCCATCAATTCTGCCACGTGTTGTCTCAAGTACAACGTACTTGCCGATCACCGATTTTAATGTTTCTACGACGTACGGATCTACAGGGTGTACCACGACGTGGTGAGAGGTAGGATGGTGGGGGAAAGGTTGATTAACGTTGTAATTGAGCATTTGATTTGAATTCAATTGCTTCACTCCTTCAAGATTAGTTGTGTTATCCTATGCTCCTGCCTAGGAAAGGTGTAGGCTAATGCCCATCAGCAAAAACATTCATAACATTGCCGAAAAGCCCGGTCCGTAGGAAAGCTCAATACATAAGCTATGTTGTACCTTGAATTGAAGGAGGCAATGACCATGAGTGAATGTGAAAGAGGTTGTGGTGGCGGTTCAGTAGGGGGCTACCCAGGAGTATGGACATCGACAGGAGCTATTCTGGTACTGTTCATTCTGCTCGTTATCATTACGAAGTCTTTATGGGTTTAAATTGAACTGAGTAGCTTAACCCCCCATCGGTATATAACCGATGGGGGGTTAAGTGTTTTAGAGGATGAAACGTATGTAAAACACCTCAAATAACAGCGTACAAGCCCTACACAAACTGTGCCGGGCTGGGTAGCTGTCATTTGAGTTACATTGGCATCTATAGACAGGAACGGACAATGGATCAGGATTAAATTAACGCAATCGCCAGCAGGGTGAACAGGCTCAAAGTTAAGATTTGATTCCCATACCCGTAGCCAGGATAAAAGGCAGACGTTTGTACACGTCCGTTCTGTTCTGTTTTTAAGTACACATTATTACGATCCACATCCATAATGGTTCCTTCGTACTGTTTTCCGTCAATGGTGAGAATACGCACCTTTTTATTCATGCAGTTCAAACAGTTGTAGTAAGCGTCCATTCCATCACCCCCTCTTATACATTGGCATTTTATGAGAGGGACGGTCTTATGGTAACGGCGAACATACAGGGAAAAGGTATTCTCTCCAACTTAAGACCTGACTAGAGTTAGCCTATTCTTGATAGGGATTAAAAGAGAAGCCGGGATATCCGTTAGTATAGGCGTAATCTCTTTGGGGGACGGCTTGATGGTGTGATGAAGCATCAGCAAGCCTTACATGTATCCCTGGTTTTCGAGGGGGCTGCTGCTTGCAGTCATTGGGAGGACCGATGATGACAGGTTTTTTAATAGGGGCGAGCGCTTCTTGAACCTTATTCTCATCCAGGCAGTAAGTATGAGCCAGAATGTTATTTGGCGTTAGGCGCAAAATGTCAGATCCCAGTATGAATTCAGGGGTCGGGGCATCAAACATCGTCAACAAATGAGTGTTATCCATCGTGGCGACCAGATAATGCCACCATCCTTGAGGGACGTTAGCCACTTGGCCAGGTGTGATCGGAAAATGTCGTAATTCGCGGGTAAAGGGGTTAATCAGTGACACGGTTACTGCTCCAGAGATGCAGTAGACCAGTTCTGTGGCATTTTGGTGATAGTGAGGCTCCACAACATTAGCAGTGCTGAGGCGAATATCCAGCAGCGATACATTTGCCAATGTATTCAGCTGCTGGATCGACAGCTCGTTGATCGAATTTTGAGCATCCTTCTGAAACAAAACATTGTCGCTTAAATCATAGGTGAATTGTACAGTAGGAGAGGTGTAATCCATATATGAATTCACGCGTCGTTTCCAGCCTTTCTGTTAATCAAGATTTGATGATCGTACGCTACCCTATGCATACGCCCATATATGTGTGCGCGCAAATGTGATTTGAATTAGTAGAAATCAGGCTCCGATCCCGGGCAAGTTGAAGCGAAAAATAGCGAAAAAAGTCACGTATTCAAGTGTGGTCAGTACATGATCCATTGCTTTTAATACACGTCATCCCTTTAGGGATGGCGTTTTATTTGCTTGGGTAGTCTTAGGACCAGAGCCGGATGATACGTAAATGCGGCTTGTGGTATACTGCAACGGACGTGTGAAAGCATGATTGTCCCATTCCGTATGTAGCCACGCGTCATTTCTGCAGCTAGGCATAAGTTATGTCATAAGAAACATCATCGGATAAACGTCCCTGAGTTGTACAGGCCGGAATGGTTGCACCGGACAGAACATGAAAGAGGAGGTTGTCTGGAATATGAAAAAATTATCTATTTTAATCCTGTCCTGCGCATGTATGTTAGGTACTGTATTGTCAGTCGCACCAGGACAAGCACAAGCACAAACGTCAGCTTTGAAGAAAGGGATTCAAAGCGAACGGGTGCTGGAGCTTCAACAGCAGCTTCATTCGCTCGGTTATTTCAAGGCTGGGTTTACTGGGTACTATGGTTCTCTGACCAGTAAAGCGGTGGCTCGTTTTCAACGAGATAACGGTCTGACACCTGATGGAGTAGCCGGAGCGGCAACACAAGCCAAGCTGAAATCCTTCGGAAAGGTACGCGTAACCGCGCTGGATCAACTGGCTCGTATCATTTATTCTGAGGCGCGCGGAGAATCGTTTGAAGGCCAAGTGGCTGTTGGCGCTGTCGTATTAAACCGTGTGCAGTCCGGCGAGTTTCCAAGCTCGATCCCGGACGTTATTTTGCAGCCTGGCCAATTCACCGCTGTACAGGATGGTCAATACCGCCTGAAACCAAACAAGACGGCATACCGTGCAGCCAGGCAGGCACTTAATGGTGCTGATCCGACTAATGGGTCCTTGTTTTATTACAACCCGGCCATTGCCACAGCCAAATGGAGTAAAAGTCGCCCGGCTGTCATCTCACTCGGTCGCCATACGTTTACGAATTAATTGCACATGAGAATACGCAAATTTCCAGCCGTCAGTTGCTTCTTCTAGGAGCAGTGACGGTTTTTTATATTCATAAATTTGTAATATTTTAGTGGTGATTTATCTGATTTAATATTAAAAATTCTACCTATTATTCCGATACTCTTAATAGACAAAAAAATGAAATCAAAGGAGTCTTTCTAAATGAGTCAACATCCTTACACTATCGAAGTAGATCAAGCCATGAAAACGGTACATATGGCGGTGAATGGAGTTTTTAGCCAGGAGGAGTATGATAGCTTTGTAAAAGATTATGTAGCCAAAACTTCATCCATTCAGGCGTCCAGCTTTACACTCAAGGTAGATTGTACCCAGATGGCACTTTTGGGTCCGGGAGAAGTGGAAAAATTGAAGGGCTCATTTGTACGTTATAAAGAAACTGGATTTACCAAAGTAATCTTTGGCATCAGTCTTCAACAAACCATTATTAAAATGCAGCTTGGTCGAGTAGCACGTGAAGCAGGATTAAACAACGTAGATATTGTCGTACAATAATGCGCTGACGTATGTGTAAGGGGGAAACCTGATGAGCCATATCAAAATAAAAGCACTGGGTGTGTACCATCCGCCCCATTCGTTGGGTAACGAATATTATGTTCGCCATTTTGACGAGCGGGGCAAAGATATTCGACGCTTCATGGAGCATATGGGTAGAAAACAGCGTTATATCATTGATGATCCGAACGAAAACGGCCTAACCATGGGAATTGCAGCTGCGCAAAAAGCTCTGGAACAGGCCGGTATGACAGGCCGTGATGTGGATATGATCGTGTTCTCCACTCAAGTTCCTGAGTCACTGTTTCCAATGAATGCTTTGTTTGTTCACCAGGCGATTGGGGCGAGACATGATGTGGCCGTGATGGATTCCAACGCGAATTGTGCAGGGATGACAGTCGCTGTCGATCAAGCCAGTCGGTCGATGCTATCTAATCCTGACGTGCGGACAGCGCTTATTATCGGTTCAGATTATAATTCACTCATTTCCGGTCCAGAGGATGAGATTACTTATGCGAACTATGGAGATGCTGCATGTGCGGCTATTTTGGAGCGTACAGAAGAAGACACCGGTTTTATAGATTCAATGTATTTTACGGACCCAGTCAATATAGATAAAATTTTGTACCCGGCTCAGGGGTTAGCGGCAACACTCCAAAGGAATGCTCCCGGAAAATATATTCAGTGGCTTCCGTTTGATGCCAATATGGCCTTGCCTCCTACATTTGATCTGCTTGAACGCATTTTAAAAAAGAATGGGCTGACGCCTCAGGATGTACGGGCTTATTGTCTGTCTCAGTTCTCGTTAGCAAATGTATTGAAGATTCAGGATCACTTGGAGCTAGAGGATGCCCAAATGATTTATGTGGGTGATCGATATGGTTACACAGGTACCAGTAGCCCGTTCATTGCGCTATATGAAGGTATTGAATCGGGTCGTATCCGGCGCGGTGATTATGTGCTGTTCTGGACGATTGGAGCTGGATATCAGCTGGTTGCTATGTTGTTTAAATATTAGTTATGCGAAGACCTTGCAGCTGTAAGGTCTTTTTTGTGTGTCACACAATGACAATTGTAATGATTTGGTTGTGCTGTGTTTGATTATTTTGTAAAATTTAAACATTGAATTAAAAGGGAGAGCTTATATTGCGGGAATCGGATAGCATGACAATTATGACGGAAAACATGGCACACAATTCATAATAGGAGCTGAAGAGTCATTAAGATCGAAAATTTATTTTATGGGGAACGAATAAAATTGGCCGCAGTCAGGGAAGAAGATGCCGAAGTGATGTTCAAATGGGGTGAGGATGCGAAGTATCTGCGAAATGTAGATACGGATTTGGCGCTCCCCTACACGTTGAAACAGATGGAGTCAGAAGGATCTCCCCGCTCTAACGAGGTCTATTTTCGATTAAGAACATTGGCAGATGATGTCTTGATCGGATTTGTTGCTATCCACGGGATTGAGTGGAATAATCGCAGCGGACAGCTGGCAATAGGTATAGGTAATACGGACTACCGCGGCAAGGGCTTTGGGGCAGAAGCGGTACGGCTCATTCTTCGTTATGCGTTTTATGAGCTCAATTTGAATCGGGTCGGCTTGGATGTGATTGAGTACAATACACAAGCGATCCGAACTTATGAGAAGGTGGGGTTCCAGCTTGAGGGTAGAGTTCGTTCCGCTGTTCTTCGTGATGGTAACAGTTATGATCGTATCATGATGGGTATCCTGTATTCTGAATGGAGCTCGACTGTTCAAATATAATAGATACACAATTTGTTCATAAAATATTCCATAATAAGCCTTTTAATAATGTGAAAAGAGGTTTATAGTTAAAGGGTCACATGCCCAAATCATTATTAATTTGAGTATGAGTCAAAGCTGAGGAGGAATTTACATGGCAAACGTTGTAAGGTCCGTTACTTCACCCAAGAAATTTATTTCTGGACAAAATCTACTCTCGTCGTTAAATGACTATATTAAGGATTATGGCGATAAAGCCTTTGTCATTTGTGATGAGTTCATACTTGAAAGGGCCCAAAAGGAGGCAGGTGCTTCGATTGAAGCAGCTGGTAACCAGGTGGTCTTCGAGAAATTTCAATATGAATGTACAAAAGAAGAGATTGATCGTAACCGCGAATTGGTGCGTAAACATGGTTCGAACATTATCATAGGGATTGGCGGGGGAAAAACATTGGATACCGCCAAGGCAACGGCTTATTATGAAAAGCTGCCTGTTGTTATTTTCCCAACAATTGCTTCTACAGATGCTCCTTGTACCGCGCTTGCGGTTATATACAAAAAAGATGGCTCTTTTGATGAATATCTGTTCCTGCCTACTAATCCAGACGTTGTACTGGCGGATACAGGCATCCTGGCAGCAGCGCCTGCACGTTTCTTTGCAGCTGGAATCGGTGATGCACTGGCCACTTATTTTGAAGCTCGTGCCTGCTATCAGGCCAATGGAGATAACCTGGTTCTGAACAAGCCTTCCACTACAGGGCTGGGACTTGCTCGTCTTTGTTATGATACGTTGCTGGAAAATGCTGTGAAGGCCAAACGTGCTGTGGATCGTAAAGTATATACTCGTGCGGTTGAGGATACGATTGAAGCTACTATTTATCTGAGCGGTGTTGGTGCAGAATCAGGTGGATTGGCAGCAGCACATGCCATTCATAATGGCATGACGGCTGTTCCTTCGCTCCATAAAGCACAGCATGGTGAGAAAGTTACATTCGGTTTGTTAACCCAGCTAGTGCTGGAAAATGCACCGAAAGAGGAACTGGAAACCGTGATTAAACTGGTGAAGGATGTAGGCCTTCCGTTGACGCTTCGTGACTTGGGTGTAGAGGAATTTGTTGAGGCTGAATGGCGCCAAGTGGCTGAAGCTGCTTGTGCATCGAATGATACAATGGTCAACATGCCGTTCCCGGTTAGTCCTGCTGACGTGTACAATGCAATCATTGCAGCGAATGCAATAGCAGAATCCTATCAAGAATAGTTTCTTCCTAAATCACGAAAATGGGTTTACAAAAACGGGTCTGTCACATCACTGGCAGACCCGTTTCGTTTACGTGCACTAACATGTGAAACGAAAGAAGGGTACCAGGGACTTATATCCTATCTTGTTCTGACCGATATACATGTAACAGGGAAATTAGGTTGGTTACACAGCAGGAGGAGATTTGATGTTGGTGCATGGTAAAACACGTAGGGGTAACTTGTACATCCATATGTCCAGCGGTTTTCACAAAATTGGAGATTATCGGGAAGAATATTCTGTAGCACCGGGTGATCGGCTGATGTCTAGACTGTCCAAGCGGATCTACACCATTGTATCCGTACATCTTGGTGAAGAGGCGTATGCCGATATTGATCTAGAAGAGGTTATCAGAAATAGTTAGAGAGCTTTATTTGGATTTAGTATAAAAAAGCTTCCACTTTGCTCTTAGAGCGAAGTGAAAGCTTTTTTCTTTCAGCGGAGGGACTCATGAAGAAGGTCTCGTGTGATGATATTATTTTGGTTCATAAAATGTCTGATTGCTGCTTGTGAATTGGTTGCAGACAGCTCCTTTCCCCATGTCATGGCATAGGCCCAGGCTGGCTGGTTTTGCAGCACCTTCGCACTCGGCAGAATATCACTTTCTCCGATTCCCATAGGCTTGCCCTGCGCAAGCTTTAGCAATTCAGTGTAATAGGAGGATTTATAATCATTATTATAGATATCAGCTGCAAGAATATCTACCCGGTTAATACCTGGGAAGGATAGATTATAGGGAGTGCTATATGCGTTTGGGGCATTGGGACTCCACACCCACAACAGGTTATCCAGATGATGGACATGAGTGAACCGATCATACATTAGATTCCACAACTTAGCGTAATTTTGCTTGTTCCCCCACCAAAACCAGTTGCCGTTCATCTCATGATAGGGTCTCCATAAAACAGGTACATCCGCGTCTCGTAAAGTCTTAAGGGACAGAGCCACCTCATCCAGATCGGCGATCAGTTGTTTATATTGCGGGGTACCCGGCGTGATGTAACGATTAAATTCAGCTTGAGTTATTTTTGCTTGTACATTTTTCCACGTTTTGGGTGTGCCCGGTAGCGCCTGATGGAAGGTAATAGCTACGATTCCGCCGTCCTGACTCCATTGGATAGCACTATTCACAACATGCTGACGTTGCTCTTGTAGGGCCGTACGAGACTGATTAGCTAATCCTCCAAACTCATAGCCGTGAAGTCCTGCGTATTGTCCGCTGATTTGTTGTAGCTTGTTATTTTGTTCATCCGGTGCCTCTAAGTAATCATGCTGCCCGGAAATTAGCATATCATCCGGTACATTAGATAGGTAGGTGAGTAATTGCTTAGCTTTGGCAGAGGCCTGAACATTAATTGGCGGGGCGGCATCGGCAACAATGAATGATTGCTGAGAACCGCTGAAGAGTAAAACAAGCATTAGCAGTAGCACCCTCTGTAACCAAAAGCGTGTTGAGTGAGATTTCATGGCGCTCCTCCTTTGATGCATGGTAATGGGATTAGTATTTTTCTTTTTGCTTTCTAAGCTGTATATAGGCACTAATAATAATCACCAGCAGACTAATCATGGCCCATCCATTGAATTCCTGTGAGTGTGTCCAGTTGTCCCATACAAGGAAGCCTAAAATTACAACGAGCAAACTCATTGTGAGATACATTTTGGTTTGTGCTGGACGTTGGGTGCGTTTTGAAATCCAATGTATGATGCCGAAAACGATGGCTGCCTGAAATAAAAATATACCCATTATCATTAAACTTGCTATAAAGATTGGGGACATCGGTATCCTCCTCCTGGGTTTACAAACAGAATATGCAGGTTGTAACAGGAATGTGGATTCTTGGATGTGAATTTAATTGCAAGTTGAGTAAACAATTGAGCGCTGGTTACGATCTTGAACAAGTTGACTAAATTATACCATAACTACCGTCCTGCAATGAAAGACGTCTAAATACCCACTCTACCCTGATTCGACATCAGACTTTATATTCAGCGAAATATTGACATAAGGGGGTACACTTCACATATATGAAGATGCAATCAGAAATATGTGGTAAGTATATACATAAAAGCACCGCGAAATCGACGGAAAAGTTTGGTAAGATTAAAGTGGATTGAAAAGGAGGTACTCTTATGAATGAAGAAAACAGACCATTCTCTAGATCAGCAGATGCTCAAGGAGCCAAAGCGAACTTTGATGCCAATCAGCGGAAGCTTCACTCCGAGGGAGTGCCTAGCTTATGGCGTCAGGTCAGCAACCTGCTGATTCTAGTTGGCGTGATTGCATTGATTATCATTTTAGCTCGAGTGCTCTAATTGAGATATCCAAAAAAACGAAAAGAATTTGAAGAATTAGGGATGTGAAATGGTGTTAAAAGCAGCTTTACTTTTTATATTAGCTGGCATCGCTGAAATTGGAGGAGGATATTTGATTTGGCAGTGGCTGCGTGAAGGGAAGACATGGTATGTCGGACTTTGCGGCGGAGTAATTTTGGCTGTGTATGGAATCATCGCTACCTTTCAGGTTTTTTCCTCCTTTGGACGTGTATATGCAGCATACGGAGGTGTCTTTATCGTTCTTTCCATCGCATGGGGCTGGTGGATTGATAAAAAGACACCCGACTTGTACGATTTCATTGGTGGATTGATTTGTTTGGTCGGTATAGCTGTAATCCTGTTTCCGCGATCAGGGTGATAGGACGAAAAACCCTTTTTTATTTTCGAAAACATGACTATAGGTCTAAAAAAATAAGCTTCATATTCCGAAATAGAACTTAAGGAGGGGGTTCTATGAACTGGAATCAAATGAAGCTTAGATTGAAATTTGGCAGTACTATGCCGAAGAATGAAGGTAATTTCTCTTTTGGTATCATGTGTGGACTCTTAATCAGCATCGTGCTGTGGATATCGATCATTGGCTGGATTATGCTGATCTTTAAGTGATTTTACGAAATCACTGTACATATCAAAATAAATAAAATTAAGGGCTGCTCACAAACCTGTGTCCTATTACCCATGCTTTATTTTGTGAAATCGTTACGTAACTTATCTATCCCGCGACCTATGGCTTCATCAATCATATCGGTAGCAGCAGGTGTATCTGCATCGGTGTCAGGAATGCGATTAAATCCTGGCTCGCGCTTGTCGAGGGATTGTTTATGTTCGATTTGATCGTCAGTACGATTTTTTTCAGAGTTATTATCTCTCATAGCACATCACAGCTCCTTTTATTAGGTACATTCAGCTTCTATACTTTACATAAACGCTTGTGCTCCAGACTAAACGTTGATAAAAATAAAACCGGGAGGAAGTAAATCCCGCCCGGCACTTCCCAAACAACTAGCGATGCTCAATCAGATCAATCGCTCCCAGAACAACATGAGCCAGTCCGAAACCGAGAATGCCTGTAGCTGCAAGTTTGTACTTACTGCTCAGCAACACAGCGCCTGAAGCCGATACTACCGTTCCAAGAACAGCTGGAATCATACCTTCACGCATTCGTAACACCCCTTCTGGTAGTTTGGAAAGACGTTTATTAGTGTGATTCAAATGTGCACAAGTTATACAAAAAGAGAAATTTATTATTTTTTAAAAAAAACACTTTACAATTCGATAAAATTATCGTATTATATGTTGGTGCCCAATTGAACGACATTTACATAACGAGAACACTTCTTAATCAGATGCATGTTTCTCAGATACTTGTAAGACAAGTAAGTGTAAAGATTAGCGTTCCTAAATTTATGCCGGGGTGGCGGAATTGGCAGACGCACAGGACTTAAAATCCTGCGGTAGGTGACTACCGTACCGGTTCGATCCCGGTCCTCGGCACTATCGTTTTTCTCTTGAATCCCTTGATTATCAAGGGATTTTTTATTTTTAGTGATTGAAATCATGACTTCCATATCACAGGGAGCGAGCGCCTTTTTCGCTCTTGGGAACGGATTGGGGACGAACTTTTGGATCGAAGACATCGAGGTGTGCTGTTGTTTTACGACTAATCTTTTTGGTGAAATGAGCATGGGTGTATGAAGTCACTTGAGATGTAGAATGTCGCAATCGATGCTGAATCTCCTTGATAGGATGCTCCCTAGCCAATGGCAATGTGGGCTGAAGGCGGTGTAGGTGTCGATATCGGATACATAACTCCGAGTGATATTAGATAAGTATGCTGATTGAACAAAAGTAAGATTTATCGTGAAATAAAAGCGAAGACTCAACCAGTATAATAGCTGGTATGAGTCCTTTTTTATATCCAATAAAAAATAAATATGCAAATATATAGATTATATTTATAGATCAGCAAGTTTATGTTTAGACACAGTTCCTCAATTAAATTATTCTTAGTCTATTAAACATATTGGAAGATTACCTTAATGAAGAAAGCATGTATAACGATTTTGTTTTTAGTTCTTTTATCCCTTCCCTTATCGAATGCTTTTGCAGCCGAGGCAGAGTATTCAGAAAATTTAATTCCAAATATGACCTCTAACACTTTGCCATCTGGTGTGGCAAGCGCAAGTAATGAATTTTCATCCGCAAATAGAGCTTTCGACGGAGATTTTGCTACTATTTCTAGCGCGTGGGGTTCAAATGTAAATACAGCATGGTTAAGATATGACTTTCCTACTCCTGTGGTTATAGGTCAGTATGTTATATATCAACAAACTACGGCAAGTGATCGAGCCCCTAAAGATTGGACTTTCGAAGGCTCCAATGATGGGGTTACTTGGAACGTTCTAGACACTCAGTCAAATATCACTGGATGGGTAGATAGCACTCCCAAAAAATTCACTTTTTCTAATTCTAATTCATACAAGGATTATAGAGTTAATATAAGAGCCAACAATGGAAATCAAATTTTAGCTATTGGTGAACTAGAGATGATGTCTAAAGTATCGAGCTCTACTCCTAATCCAGGAACAGAGGACCCGGACCAAACTTCAAGCGGGGATCATGCTATTCTAGTAGTCACCATGACAACAGGCTTGGAGAAAGAATTCGATTTGAGTATGAAAGAGGTCAATGACTTTATTGCATGGTACGAAGGCAAACAGGCTGGTTCTGGATCAGCATCCTATGCAAATAAATAAACACGATAACAATAAAGGCCCATTCAGCAACCGTAAGGATTATATGCTATATGATCGCATTCTGACGTTTGAAGTAAGTGAATACTCGAAATAAAAGCAAATCCCCGCTAACCTTTAATTGGTCAGTGGGGATTTACATTTTTATCTCTTCTTAGCCCGATACCATGGTATAACTGCTGTATTAAAACTTTGTTTCGAATCACTTTAATTAATGCTTTACTCTATTCATATGTTATCATATCTGTTTACACAGATGATGAAGTCCCCTTATTTTCGTTATTTTTAACTTTTCTTGTTTTCTTAGTTCTCCGTCTAAGAATGACAAACATATAAACTGTAGCAATCAACAATGACTTTATATAGAAAACGTCATGTAATTGTTGAGAGTAGAAAGCTAGAACAGCAATAAACATAAGGACGGAAACAATTATTTGTACTGCAGGATGATAAACAAACTTTATAAATTTACTATGTTCATTACTTTTTTGAAGATCAATTACTAAATATACTACGAAAATAGGAGTAGTAAATAAAACTCTTTTAATTATATCTACTATTGTTTGTGAATTAAGTGTAGTAAATATAAGATACGACAAAGTAAGTACAATAAAAGTAATAAAAGAAGTATTGGAATTACTTAATTTTAAAAATCCTACCAACCATCGCACTAATACCTTGAAAGGATAAACAATTAGAAGCGAAAAAATCCAAGTAAGTAAATTCCAAAAAACGTCTGATGTAACGATCATATATAATCTCCAATAAATCCGCATCGGCTACGGTATTTGCTTTTTCATCTGTAATGTATGTATCGGTATTTTCCGTCATTTCCTTTACAGCAGACATAGGAGCTGGATTGCTGTCAAAGAAGGACAACTAAATTTTATGGGCTGATAAATCTAATTGCGAGATATTGTCATAATAGAGGACTGGAGTGCGGACAGAGTAGACCTATTAGCGATGCGAATAAGTATTTCACAGAATATTAAACCCCCGGATTGCTCCGGGGTTGTTTTTTATCTGATCGTATATTCGTAAACTTTATCCTGAATCTTTATCTCTGCTTTTAATGGCTTATCACTTTTAGCCACCTCATTGGGGATCTCTGAAAGATAGTACAGTGTTCCCGTTTTAAGTGGGTCTACGCTAGTTATGTTGGTGTAAGTAAAGTCTTCACCACCACGTTCCTCAATAGTACTGAATGTATCATAATCATATTTGTTATCAAATTTTAGGTTTACTTCCGCTATTTTATCCGCTTTAATACCTTCTGCCCCAAGATTTTTGGCTTTAATGAATATAGCAAAGAAGGTGGAGTCTGTTTCTTTGGATTCGTATAGTGTGTGGAAGTCTCCCGGTTTAGAGGGTTCGATTTTTTTCGAAATCTTATTTCCCGTTACTGTTATATCAGCGAAATCTTGTATTGTAACTGTCTCGCCCTTTTTAATAGGTGTAACCGTATCTTCTTGCTTTTGTTCCACTGGTGCTGCTGGTGCGGCAGTATTCGTTGGCGTAGTAGCTGGTTTAGTGTCATTTGTTGTGGCAGTTTGTTTAGGCGAGCAAGCTGCAAGCGTTAGAAACGCGGCAGCCACCAATATACCTATTACAATTTTCATATTATCCCCCTGATTTTTTATTTTCGTATAGTCTATCAGACCTAGGAATATTTTTCTAGGACAAAAGTTTTGGATTCGGCATACAAAAAGCCTTGTCTAGAACGTATGTTCGGAATATGATTTCTACATAACACATCAGGAGGCTGTATACATGGGAAAGAAACTTGAGGGCAATGGATTATGGGAAAGCAGTCGGATAATCATCCCTGAACATAAGGAAGCATTGCCTGAAGCTTATGAAAGATCGCCAACGGCGTGGTAAGCCTGAACTTGATGATCAAGAAGTGCAGCTAATTGAGCAGGCGATCATAGTCTCTTACAACACACGTCAACCTATATCGATAGTGTTTTTTAGCCCGTTCGATGACGAAGAACTCACAGGTGTAATCACGTCTATAAATACTGCTCGCAGGGAAGTGAAAATGTTTCGTGGCGAGGATGATTTTAGTTGGAACAAGTTGGAGGATATCATTTCAGCAAGTATCTAGCAAAAATCTAAGGGGAGTAAATATTCTACTGACGTTATCCAACAAACAAGAAATATTTTCAACCGCCTTACCTACGACATTTCAAGTCGAAGTCTTTCTAGGAGCATTTGACGCTAGTGTTTTAGCTGATTAACTAAAAAAGCAGATCCTCATATCGCAATCGAAGACTTCCTGATGATGATGCGTTACACCCGCATCAAGTTAAAGAAAGAGGCTTACAAAGTGGTACAAGACTATTACGGAGAAGCTCACTTTTACAGAAAAAGCCTGATGAGCTACAACGACATCGCGCTGGGCCAAGGTAACTTTTTCTTCGCTAGCGGTCCATTCGTTGTGCGAAAAATGGACCGCTGGCGAAGAAAGGTATCAATTTAGGTTAATGAAACAATTCTATAGGCTCTTGCTTGTCGTGGCTGGAAAATTAACAAAAGAGGCAGGGGGATCCGTGCCTTCGGCGTTTTATAATTCTACGTCTGTGAAAAGCGGAGTGGACAAATAACGCTCACCTGTATCAGGTAATATGACCACGATCATCTTGCCTTTGTTTTCTGGAAGTTTCGCAATTTGTGTTGCTGCACAAACCGCAGCCCCAGAAGAAATACCAACAAGCAGCCCTTCTGTTTTGGCAAGCAGGCGTGCAGTTTCAAACGCATCTTCGTTTTTAACTTTGAAAACCTCATCCACATATTCTTCATTAAAGTTATTTGGAATGAAACCAGCACCGAGTCCTTGTAGTTGATGTGAACCTGGAGTACCGCCAGACAGCACTGGTGAATCGAACGGTTCGACGGCTATCACTTTTACAGAAGGTTTTCGTTCCTTCAATACTTGGCCAACGCCTGAAATAGTTCCACCTGTACCTACGCCTGCGATAAAAATATCTACACCGCCGTCTGTATCCTGCCAGATTTCCTCCGCTGTAGTTTTGCGATGAATTTCTGGATTGGCAGGATTGCTGAATTGCTGTGGTATGAAAGAGTTCGGTATTTCGGCAGCCAAGAGCTCAGCACGCTTGATAGCGCCTCTCATCCCCTCGGATCCCGGTGTTAACACAAGCTCAGCACCGAACGCAGTCAAAAGCTTACGACGTTCGATACTAAACGTTTCAGGAAGTGTAATTATAAGTTTATATCCAAGAGACGCAGCTGCAAATGCAAGTCCGATTCCAGTATTTCCACTTGTCGGCTCGATAATAACGGAGTCTTTATTGATTAAGCCCTTCTCCTCAGCGTCTTTAATCATAGCATATCCAATGCGGTCCTTAACGCTACCAGCCGGATTAAAATATTCCAACTTTGCTACCACGCTTGCCTCAATATTTTGGATTTGGCTGTAGTTCAGCAGTGCTAACAAAGGAGTATTCCCAATTAATTCTGTCAACTTTTGGTGAATTTTAGTCAAAATTATCCCTCCAAACAATTTATTCATATCTACTTGCTATGACATAGATATTATCACGAAGTTTTCTTCATAACCATGTCCTGTTAATTCATAGTACGGAGCGGGAACGAATGGAGACAGTCTAAGCCTAAAGTTACTACTCATAAAAAGTAGTTCAAGCTTATTCAGAACCAAGAGAGTCATTAAGAATGTATACCGTGTATCATTTTTTTTATTTCGGAATAATTATCACGTTTCATAATAAACAAGCTTTTTCCTAGGATGCGTCGGAGGATAGAAATTAGATTACAGTGTACAATAAACGATAGTGGCATGAGGTAAGACAACACATACGGCAAAAGATACTACCCGCTAACCTAGTGGTCGGCGGATAATGATTTTGTATTTAGTAGAAGGCAAAAAGAGCAGTAAGGAATTAATCCCTTCTGCTCTTTTTATTGGGAACAGACTGTAGTATTTTGTGTAGAATACAGTCCAAATGAGAACATATACGAACACACAAAAGCCTTGAGGATGCTGGATTTTGGAACTTTATTCCAGTACAGTATATTGAAAACTCATGTTTTAAAATCCTGCGGTAGGTGACTACCGTACCGGTTCGATCCCGGTCCTCGGCATTCTTGAATTACCATGGACACATCAAAGTTAAATGAACGAAAATAATGAGAGATCTTGTAGCTGCAGTGGAGCATTCAGCAGGTACGCAGGATCAACAAAAAACGTCTCACCGTTAACTGGTCAAGACCCCATTTTATAGACACTAAAAAAAGACCCTAGGCTATAAGCTGCTTCCGATACTCTTTCGGAGGC
>NZ_JBMOUI010000006.1:0-341274 GCF_049319765.1 Paenibacillus sp. S29
GGTACTTTATAATTAATTTATAGCGCTCTTTTATGAGCGCTTATTACATATGAATACCACATTGTATTGTATAGAGAACCATCATGACCAGTATTCATCGCTTGTAGCATATCCAATGCCTCACTCCCCCGGACCTCACCCACCACAATGCGGTTGGGCCGCATACGCAGGGAGGAACGAATCAGATCACGAATCGTGATTTCTCCCTTCCCCTCGGTGTTCGCATTCCGTGTTTCCATAGAAACCAGATTAGGGACCGTCACAATTTGTAGCTCTGCTGAGTCTTCAATAGTAATAATCCGTTCAGACGACGGGATAAACTGGGATAATGCATTCAGAAAAGTTGTTTTACCAGAACCCGTTCCCCCGCTGATAAAAATGTTGTACTTGCTACGTACCAAGTCCTTGAGCATAGCAGCGGTTTCTGCATCCAGCGCACCCATTCGTATCAAGTCATCCATCGTCATAGGACGCTCGGGAAACTTCCGTATTGTCATCGTCGGCCCCTTGAGAGCAACTGGAGGCAGCACAATATTTACGCGTGACCCATCCTTTAACCGGGCATCCACAATGGGAGAAGCCTCATTCACAATTCGGTTCACCCCGGCTACAATCGTCTGGATTAAATCCTCCAGTCGCTCGCGGGACTCAAATTGATCGGGTACCTGCATCACCTCACCAGCCCGCTCCACAAAGATTTCGCGGTGACTGTTGATCATAATTTCCGTAACGGTCGGGTCGTCAATCAATGGCTGGAGTACATCTAGCCCACGGAAAGAGTTAAAAATCTTGCGGACAAGTGCGTGCTTCTCACGGGAAGTTAAGCCCGCCAGCTCTACATCGTGTAAAATTCGATTTTCAATATGCCGAACCAGATCGGCATCCTTTACCGAAGACGTTACGTCCAGCCCGTTTCGGATATCTGCTCGCAATGCCTTAAACCGTTCCTCATTCATGTTCATCAGCCCCTTTTAAGACCAAACGGCCGGCGGATGTGTTACACTGTCCACATTCAACAGCTCGTGGCACAGATGACGAATTTCCCGCTGATAAATCGGTGAACTAAGCAGTAGCTCACGGTGCTGCATCTGCTTCCATGAAGGTATATAGGGTAACGCTCCGTTTAGCTCCATGAAGTCACGAGGTAACGAGTTGATCATAGTTCCCATATAGCGGTTCACCACAAAGCTGGTTTTGCATATCATATCTTCAAGCCCTTCAGGCTGCGTGGTTTCTAAAACATCCAGCCATAATCCGCACTTGTGCATGCTCATTAAATCGTCTGCCAGCAGCCAGATCAGCTTATGACTAGCTTCAAGCACAGCTTGAGCCCGGTCACCTTTTTCAGAATCGCCATCTACGATCACTACATCATACTGTCCGCTTTCGGCAACCGTTCGAATCAGTTCTTTCGCTTCATCACAAGTCATATCCGTCAGTTCCTTACGATTATAGACAGGCTGAAAAGTATCCGCCTGAATTTCAGGGCGGCGAACACAATAGGCTGCCACGGATAATGGAATGCCCTCATTCCCCTCCGCCTTGAGATCATAGAGCAGCCTGGACAGCCCTTCTCCTTCTGCTCCGCTAGCACTGCCTGAACCAGTGAACAACGAGCTTGAATCCACCGTCTCCAGATTCAGATAGAATACCGAATATCCCTCATTCCCCAGCTGTTTGGACATATTGAGTGCGGCCGTTGTCTTGCCCAGTCCGCCGGAAGCTGCTACCATGCCGATAATCAGTCCACCTTCCCGGCTGTTTACACATTTCCGACCGTTCGACTTCTGTCTCGCCGTTTCCAAAATAAAACCGACCAGCTCAGATAAGGGCTGATATTTTAATAAAGGCTGTCCATATTCGCTCACTTGTTCTCCCTCATGTAATACCAAACAAGGAATATCAGCAGCTTCCCTATCTGTCCATAGATTCAAAAAAGCCGCTTCACCAACCACCACGTCCGGTCTTTTCATTCCGCTGGTTTCCATCATGTATTGATGAAATGCCTCCGGTTGCGAAAAAGCCGTTATTCTCAGCCTTCTGGCGTACTCGCTTCCGTGAACATAATTCAGCAGCGGCTCAATATAATCCCGGCCTTCTACAGCCAATACCACTTTCACTGGAATCATAACGCTCATCCCTTTCCCTAACACAACAACGCAAAAAAGCACCGTTCATCCATCCGTAAGTACATACGGTTGGTGAACGGTGCTTCCGTCACGTGCAATCTATTTACTGGTAGAATAGCATAGCGCTTATATTAGAGCAAGTATTTTTTGTGCAAGTATCTTCCAAAATCCTCGTACTAGGAGAAGGCGGGCAGTCTAGCCCCGCCTCCTACTATCTTCATCTTAGTAGAATTTGTGGTGACGACGATGACAGTCATGATGGCGATGATGGCGACGTTTCCGGCAATGACATTTCTTATCAAAATCTTCATGTTTCCAGTGATCACGTTTAAATTTAGGTTTAAACTTAATGACAGTCACCTTAATGATCTTCTTAAAGACACGTTTTTTTGGCTTTGGAAAATGACAATCATGCTTACGATGTTTATACATTCAAATTCGCCTCCATTTCTTTGAGATAGAATATACTATGGAAGCAGCGAACCATCGGTAACCAGCATATGACTATTTATGAATTTACTGGGCTAATTAATGATCTACCTCCAGCTTAATATCCGGATCATAATCCGCCACAATGAGAACATCCATATGACGTGCTTGACGGAGAATCCTTGGCACAACCGCAGACTTACCCCAACGACTACTTCGGGAAGACTGCCCCACGATGAGCTGTGTACCTGAATATCCTTCCACCGGAGCAATCAAAATGTCGGCAATTTCGCGTCGGCTGGAAACAAGCCGTATCTCAAAGGTCCCCCCCAGTCGGTGGGTCAGCAACTTTAGTTGTTCCAGACGAGGGTTCAGTCTCTCAGGTATACGCTCACCGACATGAGCATAAGTCACAATCCACACAGCCTTCAGACGAAAGGCGATACGAAAACCACGGCGAATCAACCTTTCAGCATTTTCGCTTAGCGTCACACCTACGAAGATCACTTCCTCCCTGCGCCACGGTCCCCGAAGTGATTCGTGTCGATCCCAGGATTCCAGCCGCTCATCTACGTCATCTGCCAATTCCCGCAAAGCAAGTTCACGCAACGCAATCAGATTGCCGAGTTTAAAAAAGTGGCTAAGTGCCTGTTCTACCTTCGCATGATCGTATATTTTGCCCTCACGCATGCGTTGCTGCAATGATTTAGGAGCCACATCAACAAGCTGTACTTCATCGGCCAGACGCATCATATGGTCGGGAACAGTCTCTCTCACTCGTATGCCAGTAATCTGTTCTACCGCATCATTCAGGCTCTCCAGATGCTGTACATTCATTGTGGATATCACAGAAATACCTTGTTCCAAAATCGTAAGCACATCCTCATAGCGCTTAGATCTCATACTTCCGGGCACGTTGGTATGTGCCAGCTCATCAATAAGCACCACCTCGGGATTACGCCTGAGAATGGTTTCGGTGTCCATCTCTTCCAAATGTGCACCATGACGCTCAATGGACTGACGGGGAATCATCTCCAGAGAGCCTACTTGTGCCAATGTTTCTGCTCTTCCATGCGTTTCCAGCAGTCCGATAACTACATCGATCCCGCTTTCCAGCAGATCATTCCCCTCTCTCAGCATCGTGTATGTTTTGCCGACCCCCGGAGCAGCGCCAATGTATACCTTGAGCTTGCCCCGCAGGATTTTGGCTGCCTCAGCCTGTGCTTCCTCAACGCTCAAACGATGATACGGATCATTATCTCCCTCTTCCTGTCTCATTGTTGGCAAGATCCGCTCACCCTCCTGCTCGGCCCGGTCCGCAATCAGCAGCAAATCCATATTTTTCATTCGTTTTAAAATCCCGTTCACCAGCGATCCTTTCATCAGCTCCTGCCACGGAGTCTGCCGAGAATGCCCCATAACAATTCGGGTAACATTGTGCGTCACCGCATAATGAATCAGTTGACGAGGCAACCTTCTGCGGGAAAAAAGCGGGATTTCTTCAAATGTTGATCCGATCTTGTCAGCCAACTGCTCAATCGAACGCTTGAAGGCTGCTGATTCCTTGGACAGCCTGCGCTTCGAGCTGACAAAGGAGACCACTAGCATATCTCCACCCAACCGCTTTGCGACCTGTTCCCCCCTACGTACATAAATAGACCCATTCCAATGATATTGAACAGGTACCAAAATACGCTCTGCCGCTCCTGACGCCCCGTGCAAGCCTAACTCCTCTCGGTGCCGTTCCAGCGAATCGTTCACATCCTCTGCTACCAATCGCAGGGCTAGCTCACGCAATTTACCGAGATTTCCCCGGTGAAACATCTCAGGATTGGGTGTATGCATGTAGCCTTTCGCCAGCCGTTCCAAAATCATCTCCGGGGTGGCATCAATCAGACGAATTTCATCCGCCAGTTCCAGTGTATCAACTGGAACCGTATATTCCGCTTCAAAGCCTGTTAGCTGATATACCCACTCCGTAATTCCTTCGAGTTCATAAACATTAACCGTCGTAATGACGCTAATTCCCTGCTCCAGCAAATACCGAATATCCTCCAGCCGTGTTGGAAATGGGGCGTCTTTCCGGTTATGATGTGCCAAATGATCCACCAGTACCACCTCGGGATTTCGTGCCACCAAAGCTTCCACATTCAGATCCTTTTGCTCTTCACCATCTTTTATCCAATGAATACTAGGCACGCGCTCCAGCGTGCCGACCTGTTCGACGGTCACAGGCCGCTGCATGGTTGAGACCGCGCAAATTACAACATCAATACCTTCATGCTGCAACGATTGTCCCTCCTGCAGCATATGATACGTCTTGCCCGAGCCACTGACCGCACCCATGTAAATTTTGAGTCTGCCTCGATGCAGTTTGTTAATCGAATCCAGTATTTCCTCTGGTGATTTACGTTTGAAGCTCTCCACTTTTCGTTCCTCCCCCAGCGTAACCGCTCATTCCGTTCATTCTTATATGGTTGTAATGAATGTACTCCCGTGTCCCAATCAATTCAAGATGATCAATCAAGCTTGCTCCAAAAAAAGCCGCGCAGGGCAGTATAAGCGCAAAAAAACGTGCATTCAGGCCTCTTATGCCTGAATACACGCTATTTTAGGTAACTCATATGGGATCACTTCCTACAATCACTTGCTATCTTCGCCAACGATCCCCCGTTGTTGAAATAACTTTTGCCATATCACACCGTGAGACGGGGAAAAGAGAAAAGCCAAAAGCAGCAACACACCCGATACACATAGCATACATGCCGCAATAGAAGCATCCAATACACTTGCTGTGTAAAAGCCTACGACCGAACTGATCGCCCCAAATCCGACGCTGTATACAATCATACGAGACAACTTCTCCGTCAGCAGATAAGCGGTAAGCGGCGGCACAACGAGCATGCCAACCACCAGAATTGCGCCCACGCTCTCAAATGACGCCACCGTCGTTAGCGAGACAAGGCTCATCAGCAGATAATGAAAAAAAACAACTGGAATGCCCAACGAAGCTGCTAATGCGGGATCAAAGGAAGTAATTTTAAATTGCTTGAAAAAGCCTCCTATCACGAGCAAATTGATCAAAAACATCGCGCCCGTAATCCACACAGCCCTCGGACCGACATCGAAGCCGGCAATCTCGAACGTATTCCATGGCACATAAGCAATTTCCCCATATAAAACGTGATCCATATCCAGATGGGCATTGGAAGCAAACACACTGATCAGCAAAACACCGATAGCAAACAATGTCGTAAACACCACGCCAATGGCAGCATCACTTTGCAGACCGCTTTGTTGGAATAGCTGAATTAGGTACACCGTTAGAAGACCCAGCACAGCCGCACCAAACATCATCCACACCGAATCCCTCGATCCGCTGATGAGAAAGGCAATGACAATCCCCGGTAGTACCGCATGACTGATTGCATCACCGATCATAGCCATTTTTCGGAGCACGAGAAAGCACCCAACGATACTACATCCCCCTGCCACTAACATTCCCGTCAAAATTACATAAAATGAACTCATAGGGCACGCTCCTCCCTTGGTTGTGTTCCGACTGTCTGCTCCAGATTTTTTCTGGCGTTCAACCGAACGATAGCCTTGGAGATCATCCCGCGCTGCGGCGCAAAAATCAAGCTCATTCCAAACACCACAGTCGCACACAACACACATAACGGTCCTGTAGGCAGATTTTGCCCCAGAGAGCTAATGAGCGTCCCACCAAGGCCCGCTATAGCACCAAACAAGCCTGATAGGCACACCATGACGCCCAGCTTCTCTGTCCAGTATCTTGCCGACACGGCCGGGGTAATCAGCAGGGCAGCCATCATAATGACTCCCACGGCCTGAATGCCAGCAACCACCGCAATGACAATCAATAGCATCAACAACTTATCCAGCAACCCTGCCGGATAACCAAGTCCGCGGGCAAAGCCGGGATCAAAGCTGAGCAGCTTAAATTCCTTGAAAAATAATATACATATTCCGATGAGTACCACCGAAATTACTGCCATCGTATAGACATCAGACAATACCATTGCCGCAGCTTGACCAAATAGAAATTTATCCAATCCGCTTTGGTTTCCAGCGCCACTATGCTGAATTTCGGTCAACAACATAATGCCGAAGCCAAAAAATACCGACAGCACCGCTGCAATCGCGGAATCACTTTTAATTCGTGAATACCGGGTTAATGCACTGATGGCAAAGGTCGCAACAATCCCTGCAATGGCGGCCCCAATCATAAATCCAAACACGGATTTTGTACCTGTGATCATAAAAGCCACACATACCCCCGGCAAAGCCGCATGTGCCAAAGCATCTCCCATGAGAGACTGCTTGCGCAAATACATAAAACTGCCAATCACCCCGCTGCTTAAACCGAGCAAAATACAGCCCAGCAAAATCCACTGCATATTCGGGTCGGTCAAAAGCGTTGCCAAGCTTGTCATACTGCTCACCTCACTCCGAGTATCGTACCGGAATCCGGGCTTGTTTTGAGTATACTCAGACGCCCGCCATACGTACGCTGCAGATTTTCCTCGGTAAAAATATCTGTCGTCTCTCCAAACGCCATAAGATGCCCGTTCAACAGCATAACCTGATCAAAATAATCCGTGACTGTAGATAAATCATGATGAACGACAAGTACGGTTTTACCCTGCTGTTTCAGATCGTTGAGCAATGAAATAATGGCTTTTTCTGTTGCAGCGTCCACACCGACAAACGGTTCATCCATAAAATAAAGCTGAGCATCCTGCGCGAGTGCTCTGGCTAAAAAAACACGTTGTTGCTGACCGCCAGACAATTGACTAATCTGCCTGTCTGCATATTTGCTCATTCCAACCTTGTCCAAACTCTCCATCGCAGCCTGACGATCTGCTGCACCCGGACGCTTAAACCAGCCCAATCTGCCATACCGTCCCATCATAACCACATCCAATGCGTTCGTCGGAAAATCCCAATCCACCGACTCCCGCTGTGGTACATAGCCAACCTTGAGCAGCTGTTGCTTATAGGGCTTGCCGTAGACCAGCACCTCGCCCCTAAGCTTTGGAATCAGTCCAAGCGCTGCCTTGATCAACGTAGATTTCCCAGCCCCGTTCGGGCCGATAATACCAATCAGCTTGCCTTCCGGCACCTCAAAGGAAACATCGAACAAAACGGGCTTTTTTTGATAAGCTACCGATAAATCACGAACAACAAGTGGTGAATGCCCCATGTATCTTTGCCTCCTTATTTAAGAGCTTTAACAATCGTATTAACGTTATGCTTGACCATTCCAATATATGTGCCATCTTCTGTGCCTTCTTCACCCATGGCATCCGAATACAGCTCGCCACCAACCATAATTGTATGACCTTGCTGAGCGGCCCCCTGAATAACCGCATCTATGGCCTTTCTCGGAACACTAGATTCTACGAATATAGCCTTGATTTTATGTTCGACCAGATAATCTCGCAGCTTGGTCACATCTTGAGAACCCGCTTCTGATTCTGTGCTCATACCTTGAAGTCCTCTCACTTGAATGTGGTAGGCATCTCCGAAATAGCCGAAAGCATCATGTGCCGTGACAAGCACGCGCTGGGCTTCCGGTATACTGGCAATCTGCTCTCTCGTGTAATCATCCAGCTCTCGCAGCTCAGTAAGATAGGCTTCTGCGTTGGCCTTATATTCCTCCGCATGAACAGCGTCTAGCGCCGACAATTCATCTCTGACGGTTTCTACCGCAGACATCCAATTCTGTACGTTAAACCAGATATGCGGATCATGCTCAGATCCCATTTCCGGGCTACCTGCACGCAACTGATCCTGTGCGATGTTTTTGGACACGGGTATGACGGGTTTTTGCTTGCTGATCTTCTCCAGAATGTCCTGCATTTTTCCTTCCAGATGCAACCCGTTATAAAAAATAACATCGGCCTGATCCAGCTTGCGCATATCTCCCTGAGAAGCCTTGTACAAATGCGGGTCAACGCCTGACTTCATAATTCCCGTGACCTCCACATGATTACCGCCGACCTTGCCGACAATGTCAGAGATCATACCGATGGTAGCCGTAGCCTTTATTTTTTGTCCTGTTTCTCTCGCAGTTCCCTGCTCCTTCTTCTTAGCATCGGTACATGCAGTCGCTAAAACCAGAGCTAGAGACAATACTCCAACTGTCGTTACCCATCGCGGCAAAGCCTTCTTAAACTGCTTGTTCATATTTTAAAATCCTCCTTTGAACTTCGTTTTGGGACAAACTATTTCCTTGATTCAATTATTTTTTATCAATACTATATTTTAGAGTATACACTAAAGTTTTTACCCAGGGAAACATTTTTAAAAAATATAATTCTTATGTATTTCGTTATACCGTTCGATTTTTGTTCTCCCAATGTGTAATATATAGAAGATATCCAATAGTAAAATTAAAGAACGTATTTAAAGAAGGGGCAGGTCATGAAGCAAACTGGATACAGTCCTTATCGGAACCAACGTCAGCAAAATCTAATACGAAAAATACTGTTCATTTTTATGCTAATGTGTTGTCTGCTTACCCTTACTTCATGTGCTCGGGGTGACATCCATGTAGATGTTCATCTCGATCAAAGTGTAGATCTGGATGCAACGTTCAGTGTAAACAACCAGACACTGATGATGTTGGACAATCCCGGGCTATTAGATCGATTAGTCAAGCGTATTCAAAGCAACAATGTAGATGTACAGCCGCTAGCTGAACAGGGAAGAAAGGGATATCAAATCAAGGGGCATTATCAAGGAGATTGGAGCATAAACAAAAAAAATCCCAGTCAGGGATTAAATCTACCTGAGGGATTAGAAATAAAGCGCGCTGTGAGCCAACATTTTTTCACAACGCATATTGATCTTACCATGAAGCTCGATCTACCACGGATGCTTCCTGAAGAAGCTCAAGGACTGAGTGACAAATTTGAGCAAATGAATGTGTTTGCGCGCAAATTACTGGAGCGGCAGCTGGATCTTAACTTCAGCCTATCCTTACCCATCCAACCTGCTACCAATAATGCAGACCGTGTGTCGGAAGACGGAAAAACACTGTATTGGGACATTGCTCCATTAGAATCTAACGAGCTAAAATTGTCTGTTAACGTACCCAATGTACGACATATCGTGTATGTAGCTGTTACGAGCCTGATACTAATCGTGATCGCTGTGATCTTACTAATTCGTAGACATCGCTCCAAAAAAGAAACTTAAAAAAGCAACTAAAAAAATCGTTGTCTGATTTCTGGTGGGGGGATCTGACATTGATCCTCTTCATCCTTGCCAAACCAACGATATCGGTTACGCGCCACCCAGTTATAGACAGCGTTGCGCACAAAGCGGGGAACCAGGATGAACACATAGGCCAGCGGGTATGGAAAACGAAGACGTTTGGCAATTCGCAAAGCCGCGGTGGACCTTGTATAATACGTACCGTCTTCAATCAGCACGAACGTATCCAGCTGATCTGTAGATAGTCCTCCTGCACGTAATAGTTCTTGTCCTGCCTCGGATTGCAGGGAACCAAAATGAAATGTTCCCTTAGGGTCACGCTTGATAATAAAGCGGGCCGCTCCCTGACAAAAGTGGCATACCCCATCTACCAACACAATGGAATGATCTGAATGAGCATGATCAGTCTGGTTCATAAATGCATTTCACCTCCAAGAAAATCAACGGCATGAATACCAGCAACGCAACCATATGAATATAAACAAAAAAACGCCGAAAGTATCCGACGCTTGTTTAGAAATGTATAGTCTTTACCTGTTCGAAAAACTAGCTCAATGCTTTCTCAAACAGCTGTTTCGTATTAATTTGCTCTAAAAACTCCTCATGGAACTTATCCATACACTTGCAGATAAAATCCTTATGGCATACCGGGCAAGGCGTCGTTAGCAGTCGACTAATATTCGTCAAGGTCCACTCCGGATTACGTTGAGAAAAAACGCGGCACTCCGTTCCATCGGCCAAACTCATTTTAAACTCATAAAGCCCTTCTTTTTCGTTGCTGCCAGCCAGCGTGAAATTAACAATATTCGGTCTGTAAGACATCATATCACCCGTATTTTTCAAATTTGTTTCGTACCTGATGACCAGAATCACCTAAGCCATCTTAATGAATTTTGGCGATGATGTCAAATGGTCACAAATCTCAGCGAATCAAGATCTATGTGCAAAAGCCACCGATAAATCGGCGGCCAGAGTGTAAAAGTTATAGAAATGCAGTCAAATGACATTAAGCTCGACATCAATGTTACCGCGTGTTGCTTTGGAATACGGACAAAAATCATGCGCTTGGCGTGCCAGATCTTCGGCCTGAGCGCGTTCAATACCGGGTATTTTCACATCCAGACGTACCGCCAGCTGGAAGCCGCCATCGCGTGGGTCCTTGCCGATAGATACGTGGCTGGTGACCTCAACATTGTCTACCTTCACCTTAGCCTTCCGGGCCACATTAGCCAATGCGCTCTCATAGCAGGCACCATAGCCTGCCGCAAACAATTGCTCCGGATTCGTAGCTTCTCCACCTGCGCCACCCAGTTCCTTCGGCGTGCTGAGCTTATGCTTCAAAATTCCATCGGATGAAGCGACTGAACCGTCTCTTCCACCATGTACCGTTGCTGATGCTGTGTATAATGCTTCCATGATTTCATCTCTCCTTCTCTATATCATATGTTTTCCGCAGGGATCTATCGTCATGTTATACATGATTTCCTTCTCGTATGTACTTTAAACGAACTACACAAAATGAATCATTTGAAATAGGGTTGTTAACCTTACATTTACCGTTTAGTTCCACCTCACCTTGTTTACACTATATGTTATAAGCCCCTAACTTGATGGGCCGTCAACATGTGTCTTGAAGGCTTACTTGAATCATTTTATTGTATCTGCTCAGACTTCCATGACTGACAACCCTGTCGTACGCGAGATCGTAGGCTACTTGTTGGTGCGGGGTGGAGTCCATGTGATGGCCTATACCAAAGCGTTGGAAAAGCTTACAGGCGTAGAAATGACCAAAATGCTTCCGATTCCGAACTTGGAGAATGAAGCCTTTTCTGAAACGCGTAAATTCGAAGAAAAAGGATTGTACCGGACTATTTATCGTTTCAGTCCGAATAACTACAAGGAAATTGATAAAATATGGAGCAGCGTTCACCCGGAATATGGACAACAATTAAAAAAATCCAAAACGACCAAGCTGCTCCCCTCAGAGCGATATAGCTTGGTTTTTTCTAGTGTTCGGCTTTATACGATGCCCATATTGCTTCAAAAATACGATTAACTTGCTTGACCACACAAAAGTTGCACTAGACAAAAACTATTGTAAGTGTACAATAGGGATAACACAATCGTTATGTCACTAATAATATATTTCAACATCAATAAAGAAGGTGAAGCGTATGAAAAATACAAAGGGTAACTTCGCGGAAATCGCTTCACTGTCGGAAGTGAATCGTTCCTTGAGCGTCCCGAAAGACGGAACCTGGTTTCGGAAGTTTCTTGCCTTTGCTGGACCCGGCTATATGGTCGCAGTCGGCTATATGGACCCCGGCAACTGGGCCACAGACATCGCTGGCGGATCGAAATTCGGCTACACGTTGCTTAGTGTCATTCTAATCTCCAACCTGATGGCCATCCTGCTACAAGCCTTATCTGGCAAGCTTGGCATTGCCACAGGTAAAGACTTGGCTCAAATGTGCCGTGATGCTTACAGTCGTCCTGTCGCCATCGGCTTATGGCTCTTGTGCGAAATTGCTATTGCAGCCATGGATTTGGCCGAGGTCATCGGTTCAGCCATTGCGCTGAAGTTGCTGTTTGGTCTACCGTTACTATACGGAGTCATCATTACCGCATTTGACGTCATGCTTATTTTACTGCTGCAAAACAAAGGTTTTCGGGCATTGGAAACACTTGTCATTGTGCTGATGGCGACGATTGCCGGCTGTTTTGGGATTAATCTCATTTTGGCACAACCGGAATGGGGCGACGTATTGGGTGGCTTTGTACCAGACTCGCAAATTTTGACGAATCCAAGCATGCTGTATATTGCCATCGGTATTATGGGCGCTACTGTAATGCCGCATAACCTGTATCTGCATTCTTCTATTGTACAAACTCGCAAATTTGAGCAGACTTCAGCAGGTAAACGGGAAGCTATTACATTTGCAACTTGGGATTCCAGTATAGCGCTGATGTTCGCTTTATTTATTAATGCCGCCATCTTGATCGTGGCAGCTGCTGTATTCCATACGGCAGGAAGAACAGATGTAGCCGAAATTAGTGATGCCTATTACCTGCTTTCGCCACTACTGGGAACCACACTGGCGAGCATACTATTTGGGGTGGCGTTACTCGCCTCAGGTCAAAATTCAACCGTTACAGGCACTTTAGCTGGACAAATCGTGATGGAGGGCTTTTTGAATCTTCGTCTTTCACCTTGGTTGCGTCGTCTAGTGACCCGCCTCATCGCGATCATTCCAGCGGTTATCGTCACTGCTATCGCAGGTGAAAAAGGTGCGGAGGAACTCCTTGTGCTGAGCCAGGTCATCCTGTCCATCCAGCTTCCCTTTGCCATCATTCCATTACTTCTCTTTACCAGCGACAAAAAGATTATGGGTGAATTCGCAAATAAAATGTGGCAAAAAGTATTAACCTGGATCGTGACCGCTGTCATTATCATCTTGAATGTAGTGCTCATCATCCAAACGATTTCAGGTTAATCGGTAGCCAAATATGAATATATTAAAAAGGTATCTCACTAGCCCCAATGGCAGCGAGATACCTTTTTTGTTCATCCTATTTTATTTATCCTGTATACATAAAGAATACTCAACGCTTGGCAGGCTCTACCTTTATTTGCGCCTCAAGCGCGAGATTCAGCTTGAGCACGTTCACACGCGGCTCGCCGAATACCCCGGCGCTGCGGCCTTCTGTCTGCTCCTGCACCAGTGCTCTCAGTTGATCCTGCGGGATACCCGTCAAGCCGCTAATGCGCGGAATTTGCACCCGTGCCGCCTGTGGCGAGATGTGCGGGTCCAGACCGGAGCCGGAGTTCGTAATCAGGTCCACCGGAACCTGACTGACGGGTACATCCGGGTTATGCTTCTGCCAATCCGCAATAGAGTCCTTGACTCGCTGTATCAAGGCCGGATTCGACGGCGCGTAGTTGCTTGAGCCTGAACCAGCCCCATTGTAATCAACGCTCGATACCCGACCTTGAAAAAATGCCGAATCGGCAAAGGACTGCCCAATCAGTTCGGAGCCGACCACCCGTCCCTCTGCGTCACGGAGCATACTGCCGTTTGCTTGCTGCGGAAACAGAACCTGCGCTACTCCTGTACTGACTAGCGGATATGCCAAACCACACAAGAGAATCATCAGCACCGATGTTCGCAAAGCCACTCCAATAACTGTACTTCCTCGCATCTCTTGTCTCTCCGGTTGTCCTTCCGACACTGTCCCGGTCCCTGTACGTTTGTTATGACCTTGCCCGCCAGATTCGGCTTTTTCGTGCGCAGCAAATCTGCGTCCAGACATCATCCGATAAAAACCACTCATGTCGTTCACCCTTTCTGCGCTAAATCCACAAATGCACCAGCAAATCAATAGCCTTAATGCCGACAAACGGTACGACCATACCGCCCAGACCGTAAATCAGCAAATTCCGTCCCAGCAGGCGATCCGAGCTCATCGGCTTATACTTCACGCCCTTCATGGCCAGCGGAATCAGAAGCGGAATAATAACCGCGTTAAAGATCAGCGCCGACAAAATAGCGGACAGCGGGGAGCCAAGCCCCATGACGTTTAAAGCGCCCATTTGTGGAATGGCCAGCATGAACATCGCCGGGATGATGGCAAAATATTTGGCAACATCGTTCGCAATGCTGAACGTTGTCAATGCTCCGCGCGTCATAAGCAGCTGCTTGCCGATCGCGACCACCTCAATAATTTTGGACGGATCGGAATCCAAGTCCACCATATTAGCTGCTTCTTTGGCTGCGACTGTGCCGCTATTCATGGCCAGACCGACATCCGCTTGCGCCAGCGCAGGTGCATCATTCGTGCCGTCTCCGGTCATGGCAACCAGCTTCCCCTGTTCCTGCTCACGTCGGATAACCGCGATTTTGTCCTCCGGCTTGCTCTCAGCTACAAAGTCGTCCACACCCGCTTCTCGTGCAATTGTAGCTGCTGTCAGCGGATTATCTCCGGTACACATGATCGTACGGATACCCATTTCCCGGAGCTGATCAAACCGTTCCTTCATGCCTGGCTTCACTGTATCCTTCAAATAAATAATGCCGTATATCTGATCATCCAGCGCGACTGCCAGCGGTGTACCTCCTTCTGAGGCTACCTGATTGGATTTTTCCTCCAGATCGGCTGGAACACTGCCGTTTTGCGATACGATCCATTGCCGAACAGAATCCACCGCGCCCTTGCGTACCTTTCGTCCATCGGCCAGATCCAGACCACTCATCCGGGTCTCCGCCTTGAATTCGATAAAGGTTCCACCTGCTGCCAAGGATGCATCCAACGTATGCTCCTGTTTGCGCATCAATTCGAGAACCGAGCGGCCCTCTGGCGTCTCATCCTTCATAGAGCTAATCGCTGCCCACTTCACTAACTCTGCCTTCTCCACGCCCTCCACAGGCACGAATTCACTCGCCATCCGGTTCCCGAAGGTGATTGTGCCTGTTTTATCCAGAATCATCGTGTTGATATCCCCAGAAGCTTCTACCGCCTTGCCTGACATGGCCAGTACGTTAAACTGGGTGACCCGGTCCATACCGGCAATCCCGATAGCTGACAGCAGTCCTCCAATCGTGGTCGGAATCAGACAGACTAGCAACGAAATCAGCACAGGAACAGGCAAATCAATGTTAAAATGACGGGCAATCGGCGCTAGCGTAACCACCACAATTAGAAAAATAATCGTCAAGCTAATCAACAAAGTGTTCAGTGCAATCTCATTCGGCGTTTTTTGCCGCTGTGCGCCTTCCACGAGCGAAATCATTTTATCAATAAATGTCTCGCCCGGCTCTGTCGTAATTCGCACCTTAATCCGGTCACTGACTACCCGCGTCCCGCCGGTTACCGAGCAAAAATCACCACCCGATTCCTTGATGACCGGAGCCGATTCTCCCGTAATTGCAGATTCATCCACCGAAGCCAGACCTTCAATGACCTCACCATCGCTTGGAATCATTTCGCCCTGGGAGACAATAACCACGTCCCCCTTACGCAATTCGGTTGAGCTAACCACCTGAATGTCATTTCCGATGAGCTTGTTAGCTTGTGTATCCTGCTTGGACTTTTTTAAAGAGGCAGCTTGTGCCTTACCCCGCCCCTCCGCGAGTGCTTCGGCAAAATTAGCAAAAAGCAACGTAAACAACAGAATAACAAACACGGCCAGGTTAAAGCCCATTTCCTTGCCAGTTCCAAAATAACCAGGAAACAGTAACATGAGTAGCACGACCAATGTACTGATCTCCACGACGAACATGACAGGATTTTTCATCATAATCATCGGATTTAATTTTATAAAGCTATCCTTGATCGCATGCTTCAAGATGCTTCTGTCCAGCATGTGTTTGCGTTGTTCCTTCATGATCAAACACCCCGTTCATCCATTCTCATTTTCTTCTTCACATGGTCAAAAATTCAGCAACAGGTCCCAATACGATGACGGGTAAAAAGGTCAACGCACCAATCAGCAGCACGACCCCGATCAGAATGGCTCCAAATAACTTGTTGTCCGTGCGCAGTGTCCCCGTCGTCACCGGAGTCGGTGCTTTGGCATTCAACGAAGCCGCCACAGCCAACAATGCAATCATAGATACATATCGGCCGAAGAACATAACCATCCCCGTCGTCATGTTCCAGAATACATTGTTATCCGAAAGGCCTTCAAATCCCGAACCGTTATTTGCGGCAGATGACGCATATTCATAGAGCACCTGAGTCAACCCGTGATAGCCAGGGTTAGTGACCGCATCGTATCCCCAATGACTCATAAATGCAAGTGCAGTTGGGGCGAGAATGAGAAACGGATGTACCAAAATGGCAATCGCGATCAGCTTCATTTCCTTGCCTTCAATTTTCCTCCCCATAAATTCCGGAGTTCTCCCGACCATCAGTCCGCATATAAACACACCCAGAATCGCATACATCAGCATATTCATCAGTCCGACACCCTTGCCGCCAAAAATGACGTTTAGCATCATTTCTCCCAAAGCAGCCATGCCACCCAGTGGGGTTAGTGTATCATGCATATTATTGACTGAACCTGTCGTTGCCGCTGTTGTGACCGCAGTGAACAAAGCCGATTGTCCAATGCCGAAACGAACCTCTTTCCCTTCCATGCTTCCCTGAGAAGCATCCACACCCAGTGTCTGGATTAACGGATTACCTGTCTTCTCAGACACATACGTAATGGATAGAAAAATAAGAAACAATACCATCATGGAGCTAAAAATAATCCAGCCCTGCTTGCGATTACGGGCAAACAATCCAAAGGTATACGGCAACGAAGCCGGCATTACCCACATTGCCAAAATTTCCAGCACGTTCGTCCAAGGACTTGGATTTTCAAAAGGGTGCGCAGAGTTAGCTCCCGCATAACCACCCCCGTTTGTCCCCAAATGCTTGATGGACTCCAGAGAAGCAATGGGTCCCATAGAAATCTGCTGCTGTGTTCCGCTCAGCGTCGTAAGATCCGCCGTAGGCTGTAGCGTCTGGGGTACCTTCAATCCAACCAGCACCAGCGTAAGCACAAAGGCCAGCGGCAGGAAAATTCTTATGATGGCTTTAATAAAATCTTGAAAGAAATTGCCCATTCCTTCACCGCGCCGCGTCAATCCTCTCATAAAAGCCGCAGCAACCGCAAAACCGGAAGCAGCCGAAGTGAACATCATCATCGTGACGAACGCCATCTGTGTCAGATACGTAAGCCCGCTTTCTCCACTATAATGTTGGAGATTCGTATTCGTCATAAAGCTGATTACCGTATTAAAAGCTAGTGATGCTTCCATATTACTGTTTCCCGCCGGATTACCAGGAAGCATTCCCTGTAAACGCAACAGCAAGTAGCTGATCGCCACAAGCACGACATTCGTTGCAATGAAACTCATAACATACGTAGTCCAACGCATGCTCTCCAGCTTCTTCAATCCTACTATCTTATAAATCAGCTTTTCTGTTCCGCCAAAAATCCGATCCGTCCGATTGGGTTCATTCGAGAATACATGATACATATAGGTGCCCACTGGCTTTACCAAGAGCAGCAATATGACGATCACAATTCCAATTTGAAGCAGCTCCATCCTCTATTCCTCCTTCAAAATGCTCCTGCGTTTGGAACAACAGACCTGCTTCAGAGCACCAAACGTGTGCACACGTTTGCGGAAACCTGCTACCTATGATGCTAAATATTCAGATCTGTTGTTCCCGCCCGCTCTATCCCCTATAGCTGACTAGAACTTTTCAGGGTTCAGGAGCGCGTAGATTAAATACATAAACACAATAGCCGTAAGCCCAAGTATAACGATCATCCTCTTCGTCCTCCTTTAGAGGTCTGCGCATCACACCAGCGTACAAACAGCAGTATCACTCCATAACTCACAGCCATGACGAGCAGCATGTATATATCCATCATGTTCATACCCTCCGTATCGGTCCTCAGATCGCCATTCTTATTTCATCATAAAATCATAAAACAACTATGTTATAAGTGCTTATCCGTTCAGCAGAAAACCCACCTCTCCGTTCAATGTGTAGATCACATGGTCCGCTCCCAATCCTCGATAAATTCCTTGTGGATTACAGCCGTGCGTAATAACATAGATCGATTCCGATGTTAGCGGCCGACATATTTGCAGGAAACGGCAAGTCAGATTCAAGCTGTTCTCGAACAAATACACACTACCAATTTCTTTTTTTGGAAAATTACATTTTCCCGCTTGCATGGTATTGATGCGGACAATGTGCTCCACACCCATTTTTTTGAGCTGTCGTTCCTCCTGAGCGCTATTCGTCAGAACTGCAAACGCCAATTTTTTGAAAATAAGCAATTTCACAAAACTTCTGCCCGCTTCATTCGGTGCAGTGACAATAATTAACCGACCTTCCATCAGTAGCTCCTCTCCCGGTATAAAAAGACAACAAAAAGAAGCCGAAGGAAAAAGGCTTTCCTCCGGCTTCTTACATATCCATGATAAAATAAACCATGGCTGCACACGGCGGTTTGTTGCCTCTCCCTGTACGCTTACGAGGTTAGCTGTCGGATTCGGACGTGAGAGTCGCCCTATTTCTGGCACTTGACCGGAAAATTCACCCCATGAGACACACGGCAAGCCGTACAGTCTCGATTGGTTCCCCCGCTTTTGCAACTGCAAAATTCAGCGCTATAGACATTTCGTTGTTGCTTCATTCAAGTTAATTTGAAATTACGTCTTGAATCATACACCCGCGCATGGAAGACTGTAAAGCTCAACTGCGGGGTTATAAATCGGCCTTTAGAGCATAGAAGATTAATAATAACGCTTACAACGCAACTATGCTTCTCACAGCTCACTCAATCTCTGTTTTTCATCCCTTTTCGAAAATGACAAGCATGTCAATATTGGCGTAGGGTAGAGCGTTTTTGGCCTTTTTTTGTAAAAAGAGAAGAAAATACGCTATATGTACCAGCTAAACACCGATTGAACCCGCTTTTATAAGAAGAAACACCTTAATTCGCTCCATTTGCAATGCGATTTACTGTTTTGAACAAAATACGATTTTACAGCGGCTAAAGGCTTAATACAGCTTTTCCAGACTTGCAACCTTACTTTGAATTGCTTACAATTTAATTGCTGAATATTGAATAAGGAGAGATACTATGACCGTTTATGAATATGATGCGCAAACCCTGCAAGGGAAACCAATTCCGTTATCCACATATAAAGGGAATGTTCTGCTTATTGTGAACACAGCCAGCAAATGCGGGTTAACCCCCCAATACAAAGCGTTACAAGAGCTATATGACCAGTACCATGAACTGGGGCTCGAAATTTTGGGATTTCCCAGCAACCAATTCGCCAAACAAGAGCCAGGTTCCAGCGAGGAGATTTCCGAGTTTTGCCAGATCAATTATGGTGTTACCTTTCCGATGTTCGCCAAGACAGATGTCAATGGCGATCAAGCGCACCCCTTATTTCGCTACCTGACCCAAACAGCTCCGGGGGTATTAGGGTCCAAAGCGATCAAATGGAATTTTACTAAATTCTTAATTACACGAGAAGGTAACGTATTTAAGCGCTATGCACCGCAAACCACTCCAGATAAGCTGGCGGGAGATATAGAGAAGCTTTTGCAGCAAAACTGATATTCTTCTTTATCACAGTTATTAAAACAAAAAAAGCATCCCTTCACGTAAACCGTGTCAGGATGCTTTTTCAACTAGGTCTTGCATATAATGCGGTCGAGAGGACTCGAACCTCCACGGGCGTACGCCCACTACCCCCTCAAGATAGCGTGTCTGCCATTCCACCACGACCGCAAATCATAATGTATTGAGGCAACAGATTTATTATACTCTCTCATCAACTATTTGTAAACACAAATATAATAATTATTTTATATGTTATTTTACCTAACATATATGAGCGATAATAATATTTAATTTGACAAAAGGGCTACTAAAATGTAAAAATATATTACATACATTTCGAATTTTTTCGTTATCCCTAAGTAAAGAGTGAAATAATATAACATAAGGATTCACTTCGAGGAGGCGAACCGCCCTGCATAAAGGCAACCGTTTGCTGAACTATGCATTATTGTTGGACCCTTCCCTACCTGTTGGTGGCTTCACCCGTTTTAACGGACTGGAGAAACTATTCCGCAACGGACATTTGAACAGTCTACAAGATCTGGAACATTACATGCTGGATGATTTGTATCCTCAATTTACAACCGTTGACGGCATGGCTATCAAAAGTCTGTATGTCGCCATCCAGCAGAATGACGGTTGGCGAATCGCTCTCATTGATAAGATGCTGCATACCCAACGTCCCTCCTTGCAGCATGTGAAGGAGTTGCGTCTATCCGGTCAGCGTCTACTTAAGCTCGCTAAGGCTCTTTATCCTTGGCTTGAATTTGACCAGTTGGAATCTATACTCATTCAATACAATGCAATTGGCACACTCGCTACCGTTCACACCTGGATTAACTTCCTCCTCGGAAACGATGTAGAACAGACCATGCACGGCTATCTTGGCGCAGCGGTGTCCTTCTGTGTGGAAGATGCCTTCAAACTACTCAATCCTCCCTATGAGGAAAAGAACCCTTTTATGGAGCGTATGACCAGCGAGCTGCTCTCCGCATGGAAGAAGCTTAACGAACCTGAGCCAACCACATTTCAGCGTCGCTTTCTTCACAGACATTGGTGCAACTCCTACATCACTCTACCGCTTTATATGAGCCATAATAGCCAATTGGATGAGCCTAGACTGTTTTCCTCCTCAGGTCTATTCAAACGCCTTCCAGCATCCCCCTGATGCGTCGCTTCACCAATCTGGCAGCAACACCAAAAACACTCTGTCCCTTTCCTCAGGTGGCAGAGTGTTTTTTATTCACACATAATCGAAATTCACACTATTAGTAGACTCTAGACGGGTTATCAGAACCACCTAGCACTTAATTAAGTAATTAATTCAACAAAATAACGTATTTGCGATTGTAAAAACACGTATAAAAGTGTATCATAGTTTCAGATGGTTAATTCTAACATGTTTACTGATGATTATTATAACACACCAATTATTCCGCAAGAATCCGTAAGGGGCGATTTCTCTTGAACAACAAAATGCCTGTCACCTCCTTCGGGTGGGCCATCAAACAACGGCTTGTCGAACTTCGACTGGATCAGAAAACATTTTGTGAGACACACAATATTCCGCCTTCACGCTTGTCCAATCTGATTCACGGCACCCGCAAAGCACAAAGGTACAGAAAACAAGTTGCTGCAATTCTGAACATCGACGATAACGATTATAAGGAGGCACCGCCACTCTAAATCCAACAAGCATTCCAGTTACATATAGGTCATTCCATATCACCCAGAAACCAAATAAACCCGTAAAGCGAACCCCTCCAGTTCGTTTACGGGTTTTCAACCCAGACGATCTTTAGCCAAAAAATTATTCCGGCTTTGTTTTATCCTTCTCACTTTTTTGCTTACGGTATTTCGCAAATTCAACATATTCTAAAATAAAATTCTGTTCTTCCGTCTCAAGATCTTCTGCCTGGCAATTCAGTGGCCCCATCACTCCAAAAAAATAAGCAGCCTTCTGTTCCTGAAGTACGCCTTCCCCTGGCTTAATCCCTTTCATCAACCAATCAAGCGATACATTAAAAAAGTCCGAAATCTGAATCAAATGGGCGGTACCCGGCGTTGTTTTACCTCTTCTCCAATCACCGAGATTCCCTGAACTGATTTTAAGTTTTTCACAAAATGCCTTCTTGGTCATTCCGCGATCCTTAATCAAAGCTTCAATCCGCTGATAAATAGTTTGATCTCCCAAAATGTTTCCCCTCCGACACAGTAACTTTTTCTGAAATAATTTTCATTTTTCAGCCTTACTCATTAGTAATCCTCATCAAATCCTAAGCAACCATTACCCCATAGTAGAATTGCGCTGGTTTTTCTCTTTACGAAAGCGGGTAAATTCAATATACTCAAGTATAAAATTTCTTTCCGCTTCACTAAGCGTTTCCCCCTGGCAATTCAGTTGCCCTGAAGCGTCAAAAAAATAAGGGTCTTGCGGCTCCTTTAGCACCTCACCCTGTACATCTCGACCCAGCATAATCCAATCCAGACTGGCATCAAAAAAAGAAGCGATTTCAATGAGTTTATTCGTGCCCGGCGTCGTTTTTCCTCTTTTCCAATCCCCGAAGTTCCCTGTACTAATGCCTAACTGCTGGCAGAACGCCTTTTTCGTCATTCCCCGTTCCTTGATGAGTTCCTCAATGCGATGGTAAATAGATTGCATAGAAGTTCCTTCCTCCCTAGCAGGCTCTCAAATAACGATATCATGTTCTCTGTTCCCATTTCAAAGATCACGTATGCTAAAATTACCGAATTATGTATGTTGGTTTCCATTATACCACAACACGCAACAAAAACCGCCTGTTTTCCGAAGAAAGGGCGGTCTTTAAGCCAGTTCACTTACGCTAATCACGTAGCAGAGTTGTCGATTTTAAGTAAGATATGCTTCAATTCATTCAAAGTTTCGCTCAGATGCAATAAATCTTCTTCTGGCAGATACACCAGTTTCTCTTGAATTTTATTGGAGAAGGTATGAAATACCTGTTCACAAAAAGCATCGCCTTCCTGTGTAATCGCCACATTCACGACTCTGCGATCCGAATCACACGACTGGCGGTCAGCCAACCCATGCTCCACCAGTTTGTCCAGAAGAGGAGTCATGTTCGGACGTGAGACATTGAGCTGTTTGGATAAATCAGATACCGTAGACAAGCGCACCTCACGCAGAAGCAGTAATACCTGAAAGTTATTAGGCGACAAGTGTAATGGGAAATCGAGCGGACCGTAGGTGAAAAATTTCTTCTTCACAATCGGAAACAAGCCCAAAATATTTTCTGATATATTTCCTAACAGTTGAGTGTCCATATTTTTCACCGTCACTTCATAAGTTTATACTTATCATTCTATAACATTATGGCGTTATATTATACTATGGAATCATTATTTCATCATAATGATTACTTTATTACATCACTACACAAATAAAAAAAGCCTCTACCGCGAGAGACTTTTCCGTTTATTCCATTGATGCGGTCGAGAGGACTCGAACCTCCACGAGCGTACGCTCACTACCCCCTCAAGATAGCGTGTCTGCCATTCCACCACGACCGCATAACAAAATATAAATGGTGAGCCATGAAGGACTCGAACCTTCGACACCCTGATTAAAAGTCAGGTGCTCTACCAACTGAGCTAATGGCTCATGCTGTTCATCCAAGCTGTCCGCCATTAGACCAGACCTCAGGAATTTCCCTTAAGCATGCAACATGTAGTCTATAAAGACAACAATGACCCGTAGGGGATTCGAACCCCTGTTACCTCCGTGAAAGGGAGGTGTCTTAACCCCTTGACCAACGGGCCTTATTATTATGCGCCAACTTGGCGACAAGAAAGAGTATATCAAATAGAATACCGAATGGCAATACTTATTTCTAAAATTTTTAAAAAATAAGTTTTTATAAGTACAAAATGCATATTAACTTACAATTCCTTATCTTAAATCACTGAAATCCTGAAAACAGTGATAAATGATTGCAATATCACTTGAATTTACTTATAATCACTTACAAGATACCGAAATAATTATATATCAGAGGAGCTTTCTATGTATCAGGAAGAACGAATGTTAAAAATCGTTGATTACTTACAGCTTCATAAACGTATTTCGGTGGATGATATTTGTGAATTTTTTAATGTTTCACGAGATACGGCTCGTCGAGACCTCGTAAAACTTGAAGAACATCAAAAAATTATTCGCACCCGCGGTGGCGCTCTTCTCCCTACACTTCATCACGATTCAATTGGAAATTATAACGAAAGACTACTTACTGTATCCGAGGAGAAACAAGTGATCGGACAGCTGGCTGCCAGCATGGTACGAGATAAGGATCGTATTATATTGGATTCCTCTACCACCGTACAGGCGTGTGCAGAAAGACTGAATGTGCAGGAATGTTCGGTCATCACCAATTCAATCAATCAGGCTGACGTGCTATCTGGAAAAGACGGTGTCTCCATACATCTGTTGGGAGGCCGCCTGCAAAAAGAACACCGATATGTATATGGCTCCTCCGTGATCGCCACTTTGTCTCACTATTTTGTAGACAAAGCCTTTATCGGGATTGGTGGTATATCTGCCCACGGACTAAGCCTAATTCATGAAGAAGACGGTATGCTGAAGCATCAGATGATGAAGCAGGCAGATCAGGTGATCATCCTTGCGGACCATTCGAAATTCGGAATCAATTTTCCATATCGTTTTGCCGATCTGTCTGAAGTTAATATCGTGATTACCGACAGATTGCCAGAACCAGCGATGCTGGAAATTTTGCAACATTATGATGTTGAAGTTGTTGTACCCTCATAAAAAATGAAACTGCTTAGCTAGAACTCAAGATTTATCACAGAGATATCGAAAGACAGGAGTTGGAGAGAAATGAAACTGTTTGCGATTGATATGGATGGAACACTGCTGAACGAGGAAGGAAAAATAAGCAAAGTGAACGCGGAGGCTATACGCCAAGCACAGCAGCAAGGCGTTCAGGTGACAATTGCCACTGGTAGAGCCGCTTATGACGCCTGGACGAAGCTAGAGGAAGCAGAGCTTGTAACTCCCGTCATTGGAGCAAACGGCGCAACCGTACACGATGTGCATCGTCGTCAGTTAACCTCTACTCCTATGGGCCGGAGTGAAACGTTTGAAGTGCTGAGCTGGCTGCACGACAACGACTTTTACTATGAGGTCATGACAGACCGAGCCATTTATTCTCCACAAAACGGACATCAGCTACTTGCTGTTGAAATGGACCGCTTGCTGAGTGCCAACCCGGATATTTCGCTGGATACTTTATTACATGCAGCTGAAAAACAATATGAACAGACCGGACATACCCGCATCGCTTCATATGAGGACATTCCACTGGATGTAGAGATTTATAACGTGCTCTGTTTCTCCTTTGATCAAGCCAAATTGGAGCGGGGTCGTGAGCGTTACCGAGGTTTTCAGGGCCTGAACATGGTCATCTCTTCAGACCGTAACTTTGAAGTCGAGCATAGGGATGCGTCTAAAGGTAATGCATTGCGTTATTTGGCGAATCATCTGAGCATTCCCATGCAGGAAGCCGTAGCGATTGGGGACAGCTACAATGATATCTCCATGCTAACAATGGCAGGAACAGGCATTGCCATGGGCAATGCAAAAGACGACATCAAGGCCGTCTGCTCCCAAGTGACTCTGACTAATGCGGAAGATGGCGTCGCTCATGCTCTGTTGAACATACTCAAGCCAGTCGAGGCTGACACCGTGAAATAGAAGTCATTGGCTGCGTACAAGACAGGCTAACGCCGCTTCAAGCTGTACGCAGCACATCTCCTCTCCATTTAAACGATTTCAGTCCACCGTTATTCTCAAAGCAGATATAGACGAAAAGGACGCTCGCAAGCATCATTACAATGCATACGAGCGTCCTTTTTCTACTTAAAATACCAACGGAGAGAGAGGGATTCGAACCCTCGCACCGCTTTCGCAGCCTAACCCCTTAGCAGAGGGTCCCCTTATAGCCACTTGGGTACCTCTCCATGGCTCCCCGAACAGGACTCGAACCTGTGACAACTCGATTAACAGTCGAGTGCTCTACCAACTGAGCTATCAGGGAACATTACTGTAAATTATCTTACAGTATGGTTAATTTACCATGATTCAGGGGGTGCCGTCAAGTGCCAACAGGCGAAGCTTCCCTCCACATTTCCCACAGCGATACCGCTGAGGATTCATCTTACGCTTGCGCATATACTCCTGTTTACAGGAAACGCATACTAGCTTGTAACGATAAGGCTGAGGCTTACGTTCCGTTCTTCCCGGCAGAGTCTGACAATGCCTGCTTCCTCCTACACGGGCCAGCCATGCTTTGAAGTCAGCATCTCGATGCTGATAGCCCATCCCGCGCAAATGCAAATGATAATGGCACAGCTCATGCTTAATAATTTTCTCCACCTCAGAACGTCCGTAAGCTGCGAGTTGATGTGGATTAATTTCAATATGATGACTTTTCATAAAATACCTACCACCTGTGGAAGACAAGCGCGCATTAAAGGTGGCTTGATGTCGAAACGGCACGCCGAAGCTCTCCAGCGAAATGCGCTCTACCCATTCTTGAAGCTCTTCATTACTCATAGAACGGCTCATTGAATGGTTCATTGAATTGCTCAGGGACTTGGACTCCATCCTAACGGTCTCTCCTCCTTTGCTCCTTACTGACAAGCATATTATAAAATAACGACCGAAGTCTAACCCCCAATTCATAAGCACACTTTAGGTACCCACCCCATATGCTAAACATACAGATGTAACGCAGAGGAGGAGATCGGCTTGCCTCAATGGCTCAGCAACCAGCTCATGCGGGCCTTTTACAAAAAGGACCGGCGCCAAATTAAACTGTTGAACGATTGTTGGTTTTTTTATCATAAAGCACCTGGCGTGGAGTTCGATGCCAACAACGGGTAAAAGCTAAAGGCATCCAAAAATGAAAGCCGGAATCTCCGATACAGTTCGGAGATTCCGGCTTTTGTTATACCTTCACAAGAAGGTTGTACAGCTTTATTTAAAGTATTATGCCTGCGATTGCGCCTCTGCAGGAGGTTTCATCGTCAGACCAACCCTGCCTTTTTTCAAATCAACATTCAACACCCACACCGTTACGTTATCACCGACAGATACGACATCCATCGGATGCTTTACGAAGCCACTGCGCAGCTGTGAAATATGAACCAACCCGTCACTTTTAATACCGATATCGACAAACGCGCCGAAATCAATGACATTGCGGACGGTTCCCTGAAGCTCCATACCCGGTGCCAGATCCTCGATCTTCAGCACATCCTTGCGGAATACCGGCAACGGCAGCTCGTCACGCGGGTCACGACCCGGACGCTGAAGGCTGTCCAGAATATCCTTCAGTGTCGGCACGCCGACTTCCAGCTTGGCGGCCAGTTCGTCAATGTTGGACACACTCAGTGCTTCCATTGCAGTCTTAGTACCCAGATCGTGAGCGCTGATGTTCAGTTCCGCCAACAGGCGGTCTACGACAGCATACGATTCAGGGTGAATCGGTGTGCGGTCCAGTGGATTTTCTCCACCCGGTATACGGATAAAGCCTACAGATTGCTCGTAGGTTTTTGCACCAAGACGCGGCACCTTCTGCAACTGACGACGATTGCTGAATTTTCCATTTTCCTCACGGTACTTAACGATGTTTTTGGCAATCGTCGCGTTGATCCCTGCTACATAGGATAACAGCGCAGAGGAAGCCGTGTTCACATCCACACCGACATGGTTAACGGCTGATTCGACAACGTCCTTTAAGCTTTCATCCAGATGTTTCTGCGACACATCATGCTGGTATTGGCCTACACCAATAGCCTTCGGCTCAATCTTGACCAACTCAGCCAGCGGGTCCTGAACACGACGTGCGATGGAAGCCGCACTGCGCTCGGCCACGTCCAAATCGGGAAATTCCTCCTGTGCCAGCTTGGAGGCAGAGTATACGCTCGCGCCCGCCTCATTGACGATCAGATACGCTAGACTGCTGTCACCAATGTCCGCGATGACTTCCGCTACGAATTGCTCTGTCTCGCGCGAAGCGGTTCCGTTACCAATGACAATCAATTCAATCCCGTATTGGGCAATCAGCTGCTTGAACTTTTCAGCAGCCTCGCGCTTCTTGTTGTTCGGCGGTGTCGGATATGTCACAGCCACTTCCAGCAGCTTGCCCGTGTCATCGACAACCGCCAACTTACAGCCTGTCCGATAGGCCGGATCGACACCGAGCACACGTCGGCCCTTGATCGGAGCCTGTAGCAACAGACTGCGCAAGTTGCCTGCAAAGATGGAGATGGCCTGCTGCTCGCCCTTCTCTGTCATTTCAGCGCGTACTTCACGCTCGATAGATGGCGCGATAAGTCTTTTATACGCATCCTCAATGACACTGCGCAGCAGCTCCTCCACGACAGACGATCCTTTAATCACTTGACCTGCCACGTAATTGTAGATGGAATCTGGCACTACCTCCAGACCAACCTTAAGAATGCCTTCCCGCTCTCCGCGATTAATCGCCAGAATACGGTGAGGTGGCATTTTCTTAGCAAGTTCACGATAGCTATAGTAGTTCTCATACACGGATTCTTGCTCCGCATCCTTCGCTTCGGAGGTCAACATACCATGGTCCAGCGTATATCGACGTACCCATTGGCGAATAGCCGCATCATCCGCTATATTTTCAGCTAAAATGTCCAAGGCTCCTTGGATGGCCGCCTCGGCGCTGTCCACTCCCAGTTCCGCATTTACATAAGACTCGGCTTCTTTCAGAGTATCGCCCTGCTTCGGCTGGCTCCAGATCCAAATGGAGAGCGGCTCCAGTCCCCGTTCCTTTGCTACACTGGCGCGGGTTTTGCGCTTTTGCCGATACGGACGGTACAGATCCTCCACTTCCTGAAGTTTAACCGCAGAGGTGATAGCAGCCTGCAGGTCTTCCGTCAGCTTGCCCTGCTCATCAATAATGCGGATGACCTCTACCTTACGATCCTCCAGATTACGCAAATACACCACACGATCTTCAATTTCACGTAGCTGATTTTCATCCAGCTCTCCTGTCATTTCCTTACGATAACGCGCGATAAAAGGAATTGTATTCCCTTCATCCAACAAACTGATCGTTGTCCGGATTTGCTTGAGTGCCAGCGACAGCTCTCTCGCCACTTGTTTGACAATCCGCTCTTGGCGTTCTGCTTCGTTCGGCTCCTGCCGGATTTCCGTCTTCGTTTCCTCGTTAGACAAACCTATCCCTTCTTCCTCACAGCTCTTGTCTTACACCATGTCTTTCATTATCACAAAAAATGATTCAAAGCGCCAGCAGGTGACGTTAAAGCAAGCCCTACCTGCATTTTTCATCGGACAAACAAAAGGACAGCGCCCAAGCGCTGCCCTTTTCCCGTTTCACTCGTCGTTCCATCACGCTAAAAATCAATCAAACCGAGACTGATTTGTAGCGAATCGCTCACTTTGCGCATGGTTTCTTCATCTAAATGGGTGATTTTGTCGGTAAGCCTTTGCTTGTCGATCGTCCGAATTTGCTCCAGAAGAACAACAGAATCACGATCAAAGCCATGCGTCGCCGCGTCGATTTCCACGTGTGTAGGCAGCTTTGCCTTCTGAATCTGGGCGGTGATGGCTGCTACGATCACAGTAGGACTAAACCGGTTGCCGATATCATTTTGAATGATCAGCACAGGTCTGACGCCACCTTGCTCGGAACCGACTACGGGTGAAAGGTCTGCAAAAAAAACGTCGCCGCGCTTTACGATCAATATGGATTACACCCCGCTAACTGTACGGCCCAAGGTGCTGTTTGCATCTTCCTCCGCGTGAAAGGCTTCGGATGCCATGGTTAAGTTAATTTTAGCCATTTCCATGTATCCACGCTGCATAGCTTCACGAATGTAACGTTTTTTTCGTTCACCTACATACAGCTTCATGGCCTGCCTGATAAATTCACTGCGGTTGGAATTTTCCATAGCTACGATCCCGTCCACTTCCTGCAAGAGATGATCTGGCAAACTGATCATTATTCTTTTGGTGTTCTGCAAATTGGCCAACTTCTCTTCCACCCCCAAAACCTTGTCGCCATTGTACCATTATAACGTTATTCCCGGTAATTTATTCAAACGGAATACAAGAGAATGTATATGATATTCGTATATCATCTATGCTGCATTCCATTATAAACTACGCAGTTCGTTTTCGTACAGGCGTTTGATCCCCGAAATACAAGTGTCAGCGGAGCCTGATGCGTCTTTTGACAGTTATAGCGCTCTTTTCTTTCCTTTGTACATATTTCGGGACGTTCTGCGAAAACTCCTGCTTTTATTCGGTAATTTGCGTTATGAAATTAATTCCAGCGGGTTGGAAGAAGCGAGTTCACTCGAACAACAGGAACATGACCTCGTGTGTATACACGCGGTACCCTGTCTGCGATCATGCAGATCACCTCATAGTGGATCGTACCAAGCTTGGATGCCAGCTCATCCGCCGCGATAGTTTCGCCGGACTGCTGGCCGATGAGAACAACCTCTTCGCCGGTTTGGATTTCTTCCGCATCTTCTGCGAAAGATTGTAAGGATACCATACACTGGTCCATGCAAATCGTACCGAGTACCGGGACGCGGCGACCGCGTATCAACACTTCGATCTTCCCACTCAGCATGCGGGAGTATCCATCCGCATAGCCGATTGGCAGTGTACCGATCCGTTCTTCACTGGAGGTTACATACCGGGTGCCATAGCTAACTCCCCAGCCGGGAGGAAGCGTCTTGGTATAAACCACCGCCGTCTTCAATGACAATACAGGCAGCAGCTCAATAGCTTGCCGGTTAACCTCATCAGACGGGTACAGACCGTATATACTGATACCAATCCGCACCAAATTGGGGGAAAGAGAAGGGGTATCAATGGTGGCGGCGCTGTTGCCCGTATGTATAATGGGAATGGTGATACCTTGTTCCCTTAGCGCTTCCGCCACGCCCCGAAACCGATCATATTGTAGCAGTGTATAGCTTTTGTCTTCTTCATCCGCGCGGGCAAAATGGGTGTACATGCCTTCCAGCAGCACTTGCTCTAATTCGTGAGCCTGCCGGACAAAAGCCATAGCCTCTTCTCCAGGCAGCAAACCCAGTCTTCCCATGCCGCTGTCTATTTTGATGTGCACCTTCAACTTGCGTTCGTTTCCTTGGCGGTCCAGTCTACGGATACCGTCCAGCACTTCCTCACTGAACACTGTCAATGAGATATCATGCTCCCAAGCCGTTTGTACAGCTTCCGGTGAGGTATAACCGAGTACTAGAATTGGGAGCTGAACCCCCGCATGACGAAGCTCCAACGCTTCATCCAGAAAAGCGACGCTCAAATAATCTGCACCAAGGCGTTCCAATTCCTTTGAAATTTCCACGGCACCGTGTCCGTAGGCATTAGCCTTGACACAGACCAGTATCAGCTTATCCGCTGGCAATGCCTTGCGAAAAGCTTCATAGTTGGCGCCAAGGTGATCCAGGTTGATTTCGGCCCGGGTCGATCTGTATTGTGCTTGCAAATCCAGTCACCTTCTTCAATTGTTAGCCTGTAACATAACCTTTAACCATTCGGAGTGTGGCAAAGTTCTTGCTTCCAAAGGTTAATGGTAATGTTCAAAAACGTGGCTGTCAAATGGCAGGAGAAGTTTGCCAGCATCCTCTACAATGAACACGACATACAAGCGGTGCACATCCTAGACCGCGAATGAACAAAAGACGGATACGGGCGGCAGCAGAGCATTTTTACACTCTAGACCGTCTGCATCCGTCTATAAAGTTTTATTTACCCGATTGATCCTGTATAGAAGCGGCAATTTGTATCATTTCGCTCACAGGCAGGTCAGCACTGGTGATTCTGAACTCGATTCCGTCATTCATCCAGGTCATCGTCTGCTGTTCGCTTCCGGTCAGAACGGCAAAACTTCCTCCAATATCAACCAGTTCGCCTGCGGCTAGTGCGACTGCCCGATCTTTTGGACGCGCCTCCACAATGGTATAATTATACGTTCCACTATACCGCAGCATCACGGCATGTGTACCATTATCCTCCAGCTCCGGCGTATCCTTGATCTGTACTCCGGCTGGCGTGTAGGACGGTTCGATCAAGCCGAATTCACCCATCACAGCTTCTGCCGCATCTGTTCCCGCTGACGTTCCGTTTGCGGCATCCGATGTGCTCGGGGTTTGTTGCTGCGCCTCTGCGTTGGCTGCTGCGTCCGATTTGGATGTATCATTTGTGGCAGTACCGTCCACCTTCGCTTCCCCTGACGGCTGCTGGACTGCATCCCCTGCTGTTCCCTGCTCTTGTCCGGGTTCGCCAGACGTCACGCCAGTCGTCCCATCTATCGCACCGGAAGGATCAAGCTGACCGCTGGGCTCCACTGCTCCGGAAGATGGAGCCCCTTCGCTACCCGTACTCGTCTTACCTGAAGCCATGTTCCGCTCCATATCAAAAGAGTCTTTGTCAAACTTCGTATCAAAAGCAAATTGATCGAATTTCAGATCAACAACTACCTTGGCATTCGCATCAGACACCTGTACCTGAGTCGGTGCATAGTCATTTTTGGACAGCCATATCTTTTGTCTCACCAGCGCATGGCTGTTGTAATTCGCTGCCACATCAAACACATAGGATTTATCGTCGGTAGCCAACTGACGGGAGGCATCGCCGATAATGCTGCGAACCAACGTTTCATATAAATATACTTGACCCTGATTGTTTGGCCAGTCGCTTTTGAAACGGAAGCTTTTGTTCAGGCTGGGTGTCAGTACAAATACACCCTCATCATTACGAAGCACAATTTGCGTAACATCCTTTTTCTCGTTCGTCATGGCAATTCGGTAATAGGACGGCTTGCGGTAGGAAATATCCACCTTGTATTCCTGCGGCGTGTCGCCGGTATGCAGCGTCATCAAAGCTGTACCGTGGTAGCTGTTCAGGTCGCTCACCACGTCACTCAAATCTTTAACCACATCGTCCGCGCTCTTCTTGCCGCACCCGGCCAGCAGCAGCGTTACACACATGACCATGGCAAGCATCCATGAAATCCGGCGCATGTCATCAACCCCTTCAGCACATGTTTTAAATGAATTAGTACATGTCTATGAAGGACTTGTTCGATTTATGCAGACTGGCATGACAAGCTTGAACGTATCCTTGCGTAATACTATAGAATCTTTTGGAGACTGATAATAAATTCATACAGGAAATAAAAAGAACCTCCCCCGTTCAGTTCACTGCTTTTTCATTTTAAAGAAATTGCGTTGATTGGTGAGCCTACCGATGAATTATTATCACGTCCCAATTCATATCACTGTCTGCTTATGTTCATCGGTGGGACAGGTATGGTGGACATTGGCTCAGAGCAGTATCTATTCCATACAGGTCATGGATATTGGCTAGCTCCAGGTGAATCCTATCAAATCGCTCCCCTGAATGGAACTGTGCCCGAATACTACAAAATCACGTTTGAGGTCATCGATTTGCCGTCAGAACCACAAGCGGACATGGCCTTGGGTGAACACGCAGTACGTATGCCATCCCTATATCACGGACCTGTCCTGCCGAGCAGGCGAACGTTTCCATATGGCAATACTCCCAAATGTTTCGTAAAATCACAGGCAAAAAGCCGCTGCATTACCTCACTGAGCTGCGCTTGAATCATGCCAAGCGACTGCTGCTGGATTGCAAACGGCCTTTACGTGAAATTGCCCGTCAGGTTGGTTTCTCTGACGAATATTATTTTAATCGGCGGTTTAGGCAATTGACCGGGATTCCCCCGGGCAAGTACGCGCTTTCTGTCTCCGGTTCTGTGCGCGTCAAGGATTGGACGGGTCACCATATTCATATTCCGCGCCGAGCAAGCCGCATCATCTATCATGGAGAAACGATGGGCGATCTATTGGCATTAGGGGCCAAAGCCATCGGGGGAAGTCTGCGACTCAGTGAATACAGCGTCTATAAACATCGTCTTGTGAATGTCGCCGATGTGGGCCTTCCCCTGGATATTCGCTTGACCAGCGCTCTTGATCCTGATCTAATTATCATCGCTAATTCGGATGAACAGGAATATGAGCGCATTGCCAGTATCGCTCCCACCGTCACCTTCAACTCCTTCGCCACGCTGGAGGAACGGATGCGTACACTTGGCGCCTGGCTCGGTAAGGAGCGGGAGGCCGAACGCTGGTTGTCTACCTTCACAGCCCGTAATCTGGCAATGTGGCAGCAGCTCGGTACGCAAATCACAGCCGGAGAAACGGCCTCCGTCTTCATCTTCGATCATGGTGATCGGCTCTTTGTCATGGGTATGTCCGGATTCTCGTCGGCCCTCTACCACCCACAGGGCTTTCAGCCCGTTGAGCCGATCCAAAAGGTGCTCGACAAGGGACATGGCTTCGCGGAAATAGATCCGAACGAATTGCCTGATTACGCCGGGGACCGCATTTTTATGCTTGTTCCGACAGTCCCAGAATCCAAACGTACGCTGGAACGCATGATCAGCAGCCCTCTCTGGCGCAGCCTTCCTGCTGTACGTCAAGGTCGGGTATATTTCGTAGAAGCTGACCGATGGAACTGGAGCGATGCCATGACCCGGCAAGAACTGCTTACTGCACTGCCCAAACTGCTCGTCACTTCATCCTGATAAGCTGCCATTTTTCTAAAGATACTACATTAGACCATGAATGCTTCCATCTGCCTCCAGCGACATATGCTCAGCTGCTGGGGATTTGGGTAATCCTGGCATCGTCATAGTATTGCCTGTTTCCACGACCACAAAGCCTGCCCCTGCGGACAAAGAAACGCTGGACACGTGAATGGTAAAGCCCTCCGGTGCACCTAGCAGAGAAGGTTGATCTGAGAAAGAATACGGTGTTTTGGCCATGCATACAGGCAGTTGTCCAAAACCAAGCTGCTCCATACCGGCCAACGCCCGTTTGGCCGCAGGAGTGTAAGCTACCCCTGCCGCACCATAAAGCTCCTTCGCAATGACACTAATTTTCGCTTGCAAATCAAGTGTATGCTCATACAATGGTGCAAAATGGGCTTTGTCCTCCTGGAGCAGGTTTAGGAGGCTTTGAGCCAGCTTTTCTCCACCTTGGCTTCCCCGTGCCCACACCTGTGACAGCTCTACGGGTACACCCAGCTTGCGGCATTCCGAGAAAATCAGTTCCAACTCGGCTTCGCTATCTGTTACAAAATGGTTGACCGCTACCAGTACTGGCACGCCAAACTTTTGCAAATTCCGAACATGCCGGTTCATGTTGACTAATCCAAGTTGCAATTGCTCCAGATTTTCTGCGTCCAGCTCATTTTTAGCTACACCACCGTTATATTTCAGCGCTTTGGCGGTTACGACCAACAGAGCCGCATCTGGCTGCAAACCGGATTGACGGCACTTGATGTCAAAAAACTTTTCCGCTCCCAGCTCGGCCCCGAATCCAGCCTCCGTGACGACCACCTCTCCCAGCTTCAGGGCCAGCTTCGTACCGATCAAACTACTGCATCCATGCGCAATATTCGCAAACGGTCCACCATGCACAATAACTGGAGTTCCTTCCAACGTTTGCACCAGATTGGGTTTCAATGCTTCCCGAAGCAGCACAGCCATACCTTCCACCGCCTGGAGTTCCTCAGCTGTTACCGTTTCGCCATCTTCGTTATAACCAATCACCATCCGACCCAATCGCACTTTAAGATCGTCCATATCTTCACTTAAACATAATACCGCCATCACTTCTGAAGCTGAGGTAATGAGAAAGCCACTTTCTCTCACTGCTCCATTACCTGACCCCAATCCGGTCACAATATTTCGTAAACTCCGGTCGTTCATATCGACAGCGCGTTTCCACACGATCCGCTCCGGTTTCAACCGCAAAGCATTTCCATGAAACAAATGGTTATCGATCATCGCTGCCAGCAAATTATGCGCAGCTGAAATCGCGTGAATATCACCTGTAAAATGCAGGTTAATGTCTTCTGCCGGAACAATCTGAGCTTGTCCTCCCCCGGTTGCTCCTCCTTTCATGCCGAAGCAAGGGCCAAGGGACGGCTCACGCAACGCAGCAACGGTTTTATGCCCCAGCGCATTCAGCGCCTGTGACAGCCCGATGGTTGTCAGCGTTTTTCCTTCTCCCGCCGGCGTGGGATTCATTGCCGTAACCAGCACCAGCTTTCCATTCGGGCGATCCTTTAACTGCTCCCACAGGGACGGATTCAGCTTCGCTTTATATTTTCCATACGTCTCCAGATGTTCTTCTTCAATTCCTGCTTCCTTGGCTATATCAATAATCCTCTTCATCTTTCGTTATGTACCCCCCGTTTTATAAGTCTGACCGATGGTGTCAAACCCTGTATCGTTTTATTTTACCAAAGTGTGCCGCTTATTGCGCTATGATTCATTTCATCGCAAGCGTTGCTATCATGTGAGTTATAAAAAAAAGAGCATTCCCCGCCCGCATGGACTTTGGTGGATGCTCTTTTGATACGTCTCGTTTAACAAACAGCTCTCAATTTAACCTGCAAAGTTAGCAGCGTAATTCTCAGCAATAAATCCCTTAGAAATCAGGATAGCTTGGGATTTCTTAGTAGCAGGGCCATAGCCTTGGGACAACAAATCATTAATATGTAAGCGGTTATATATGAAGCAAAATACAAAGTTGGATGCCCCACTCGTAAGGATCGACACCAGAAAAATAATAACAGCCCACTTCCAGTCCCCTCTAAACAACGCAGGGAAAAAACCGAAAAAGAGCGTAGTCCATGAAAAACCTACTTTGCGTTCCTTGATCATTCCAGTTTTATTTCTCAATTTAATCTTCATTTACCCCTTACCTCTCTTTATATAGTCTTTTAGAACTATATTAGATTATATAGGACAGAGGGAATAAATGGAACTGATTTCGTAAAATCATAAAATTCTCAAATACTCTCTAGTTTATAATGCTTTTCTAGCATTTCTTTAAAAACATCAACAGGGTACTTGTATTCGACTGTTTTGAAAACAATCCGGTTATTCCACTGGTTTTTTTCCAGCTCGCACCCATGCTCCATATCCAGTTCCTTCATGATAAAAATAATCTCATCTAAGGTTCTTATTACACTATGACTATTCGTCGTCGTAGCCAGCATCTGCTCGCCTTCCTGTGTGTAAGCCTTTACGATCTGTTCATCAAAGCCTTCGCTGATCATCAATTCCTTCAAGGCTTGCACAAAAAGAGTCGGCAGGTTGTTGTACTGCGATTTTTTAATCCCAAAAAGCGTGATGCTTAAGCGGGATATATCATGCATAAACACTATATTTTTTCTTCGATTCAGTAAAAACAAGCTGGCATGCCAACTATTCAAAGGCGGATAAATATCAACTTGAAGTGGTTGAGTCTCCCATTCCTTCAGCAGTTTTTGTGTTCCTCGTATGACAAACATCGTCGCTCTCCTTTATTGACGGTCCTGTACCGCAGCGTGATTCGACATACCCAATCTCTCATATGAGGCATGTCCCGGATATCATAACACCGTATTCCAAACATCGGATTATAAACTCTTTCAGTATAATATAGGGGAATCATAGATTACCAGACACATTAATTTTCTCTTTGGATATTTATTATGGAAATCCCCTCCACTGCTCTATATAATTCAGGTACAGTTCGTCACGCGAGCTTAATCTAAAAATTAGGGGTGTTCCACACCTATGTCACAACATATTTTACTAATTGAAGACGATCTATCCATTGCCGAAATGCTACTCAAAGCACTCAGCAAGGAAGGCTACAATTTAACTACCGCCTATGACGGGGAAGAAGGGCTTCTCGCCTTTGAACGTCATACCTATGATCTGGTACTGGTGGATTTGATGATGCCGAAGGTGGACGGTATGGAGGTGATCCGCCGGATCCGTACCCACAGCGCCGTACCGATTCTGATTATGTCAGCCAAGGACAGCGACGTGGATAAAGCGCTTGGACTGGGCTTTGGAGCAGACGATTATGTTGCCAAACCTTTTTCAATGCTGGAAATGACGGCTCGTATTCAGTCCGCGATCCGCAGATCTACTACATATGCCCGTCAGCAACAACAGGAGGAACAGCCTCAAGCACAAGTTTTGACCTACGGCAGTCTGCGCATTGATTTTGATCATTTTACAGTCATACGCAATGAAAATGAAATTCAGCTAACAGCCAAAGAGTCCGATATTTTGAAGCTATTTGTAGCCAATCCGAACCGGGTATTTACAAAAGCACAATTATACGGATTTATTTGGAAGGACGATTATATGGGCGACGAGAACGTGATTAACGTCCATATTCGCCGCCTGCGTGAGAAAATCGAAGAAGATCCCTCTCATCCTGTCCACATTAAAACGCTATGGGGCATTGGCTACAAATGGGAGAATGGCTGATATGAACATCGAAAACATTTCTGAATGGATTGTCGGCCTCATCATGTCAGTCGTTATAGTATGGCTTTGGCGGGAGCGTATGGCCTATAAGCGCAAAATAAAGGATATCCGAACCCTACTAGAGCGGATTGTGACGGTGAATCATGCGGAAAAGCTGCTATATGTCACAGGTGACGTTGAACTGCAACGACTCATGACGGAAATTAACCGACTGCTGGACTTGAATCTCAGAGTGTCTGCGGATTACAACCGTAGCCAAATCGCCATGCGCAAAATGATTTCGAACATTTCCCACGATCTCAAGACACCGCTTACGGTTGTGCTTGGATATGCCGAGATGCTGGATGGCGATCCGACTATTTTGCCAGAAGAACGTATAAAGCTGCTATCCAAAATTCATCAAAAGACAAGCGAAGCGATTGAGCTGATCGGCAGCTTTTTTAGCTTGGCGAAGCTGGAGGCTAATGATACGGATATTCCGTTGACTCGACTGGAAGTGGGAGAACTGTGCAGACGCAGCATTTTGGAGTTTTATGACCTGCTGACCGCACAGGGATTTACTGTGCATATTGAGATCCCGGAGCACCCCATTCATGCCTTGGGGAACGAAGGAGCGATTGGACGGGTGCTGAACAATCTGATCTCGAATGCCATTCGTTATGGGGCAGATGGACGGACGCTGGGGCTGGCTCTATTGGAACAGCAGGATACAGTGCGTATAGAGGTATGGGATCGTGGCAAAGGCATACAGGAATCTGAGCAAGATAAAGTTTTTGAACGCATGTACACACTGGAGGACTCCCGTAATAAGGCGGTACAAGGCAGCGGACTGGGCCTTACGATTGCCAAACGCCTGGTTGAAACGATGAACGGAGAAATTCAATTGACTAGTAGACCTTATGAGCGGACAGTCTTCTCTTTTACATTGAAGAAAATCAACTATTAATCGAACTCAGCATTTTGCATAATTCGATTTGTGCTCAACTTAATAAATTTGTAAGAATCACGAAAGAAAAATGAACATTTCGCCCTTTATCCTTGAATTATCAGCAGTATACGAAGGGAGAACATCCATGACTTACGTAATACGTACACATCAGTTGACCAAGGCCCTGAAGGGCAATGAAATTGTAGCGGGAGTCAGTATGAATGTGCGCAAGGGAGAAACCTATGGCTTTCTCGGCCCTAACGGGGCAGGCAAGACAACGATGATGAAAATGATTACGAATTTACTCAAGCCGACTTCGGGTGAAATTGAATTATTCGGTGAGAAATTAACGCCAAAATCGTATCATCTGCTCGGACGGATGGGTTCGATTATTGAATACCCGATTTTTTATGACAGACTGACGGCACAGCAAAATCTCGAACTTCATTGTGAATACATGGGCTACTATAATAAGCAGGCGGTTCGGGATGCCCTGGAATTAGTGAATTTGCGAAATGCGGATGACAAGCCGGTAAAGGATTTTTCGCTGGGAATGAAGCAACGTCTTGGGATTGCCCGCGCTATCGCGACTAAGCCAGAGCTACTCATTTTGGATGAACCCATTAATGGTCTGGACCCCGTGGGTATCAAGGAAATCCGCCAACTATTCCACATGCTATGCAAGGAATATGGGATGACTCTGCTCGTGTCCAGTCATATTTTAGCGGAAATAGAGCAGATTGCGGATACGGTAGGCGTGATTAATCACGGACGACTGATTGAGGAAGTATCGATGGAGCAGGTGCGGGAAACCAATACGGAATATATCGAATTTACGACCAACGATTGTAAAAAAGCGACCTATGTCCTCTCCCATCATCTGAATCTGAATAATATAAAGGTACTAAATGAACAGAGTATACGTATTTACGATTCAAATGTACCACAGAAACAAATTACGAAAACACTCATTTTAAATGATATAGAGGTGGATTCCATTCATCAGAAAAGCAGCACGCTGGAAGACTACTTTTTGCGCCTGTTAAACGGAGGTGATCTCCATGCTTAAATTGATGCAGTTGGAGCTGAAAAAATTTCATCTCGCGGGTTATATCCGTTCAGCACTGATCGCCAATGCATGCATTCTTGGGCTGCTCTGTATTATCGCGCTGGACAGTCAAAGTGAAGGAATACCCGAATTCACACAATACACCCAACTCTTGGATCTAATAGACAATTTTGTGAGAGCAACATTTATTGTATTTTCCTCCGTTTTGCTATGCCGCTTTATCGTCGGAGAATTTAAATCCAAATCGATTACAATCTTGTTCATGTATCCGATTCACCGTCAAAAGCTGATGATCGCCAAGCTCTTGGTTGTGCTGCTGTTTACGTTCTTGTCTATTATTATTTCGGAAATAATCATTACGGCTGCTATTCATCTGCTCAACCAGTTTGTCTTGATTGTACCGGATAACCTTACTCTTTCCATACTGGGCCAACAATCAGCACGAACGCTGATCAATGCCGTTGCTGCCAGCTTTATGGGATTGGTTCCGCTGTATATGGGGATGCGAAGATACTCTGTACCCACCACCATTGTGACCTCAATCCTGATTGTAGCATTGCTTTTCTCCAATAATAACGGTGCTCCACTTAGTTCCATAGCCCCCGTGCAAATTGGCTTCTCTCTACTAGGAATGCTTGTGGCTTATGCGGCGATTCGACGTATTGAGTATAAGGATATTACCTCGTAATATGTAATTTCGTAGAGCGCTTTCAAAAAAAAGATGAAAATCATTGTTAGATATACACACATTTTTCACTGGACTTCATTCTAAAACAGGTATATCCTATAGGAGAAATTAAAAACGGAATAAGGATCTTCGGGGTAGGGTGAGATTCCCAACCGGCGGTATGGCTCATGGAGCTAAGCCCGCGACTCTGTATCTGGCAACAGGATACGGACTGATTTGGTGAGATGCCAAAGCCGACGGTAAAGTCCGGATGGAAGAAGATCGAAATATCAACATGCCGCGAAGTGGATGAATACTGCGTTATTAGTTTTGCAGCAACTTCATTTAACTTGCATAAAGCGGCAAGTTTATTTGATCAACCCCCGTCTTGCATGGCCTTTCGCCATGGACGGGGGTTTTTGTGCCACCGGTCCTGTATTCGCAAGGAGCTAATTGAGTATGAGTCAATCTTCTACTGTACTAACATCCAAAGGTTTTGATCGTAGCTCCCACATGAAAAGCGGTTTTTGGCTGGTCGCAATTGGAGCAGCCTTGTGGGGCGCAGACCCGCTTTTTCGTATTATTTTGCTAAAGTCATTTACTTCAACACAAATTGTACTTATGGAGCATGTGCTGCTCTTCCTCGCTCTGACACCGATGCTGTGGAAGCATCGTGAGGAACTCAAAGCGGTACGGCTTCGTCAAGTTTTCGCTATTTTATTCGTCTCATGGGGCGGCTCGGCTCTGGCCAGCGTGATTTTCACTATGGCGCTCAGCAATGGTGATTTGAATGCTGTACTCTTACTCCAGAAGCTTCAACCCTTGGTCGCTATTGTTCTAGCCCGTATTATTTTGAAGGAAATGTTGCCGCGTCATTTTGGATTATTAATTGTTGTCGCTCTGTTCGGGACGTATCTTCTGACCTTCGGTTGGTCGCTCCCCTTCGGACATGTTCGTGATTTTGTTCAGGTTGGTAGTCTGCTTGCACTCGGTGCAGCAGTGCTGTGGGGCGGTTCGACAGTCATGGGAAGTTACTTGCTTCGTTCAATGAAATATGAAACAGTAACCTCCCTCCGCTTCATGGTGGCGCTCCCTCTGCTGATTGTCCTCACCTCTGTAGAGCATGCGCCATGGAATATGCCTGCCGGTACATGGGCGGGCGCAGCTGTGATTATCAATCTGCTATTGCAGGCATTGCTTCCGGGTCTTCTCAGCTTGCTGCTGTATTACAAAGGCTTAAGTACGACCAAAGCGTCTTATGCTACGATGGCAGAACTGAGCTTTCCCATGGTTGGTGTCGTGATTAACTGGATCGCATTTCAGCAAATTGTCACTGTAGCGCAATTGACTGGTTTTATGCTCATCTGGATTACGCTCTTTATGATTTCACGTCAGCAAAAAAATTAACAGTTCAACGTCCCTTTCATGACTCACCCAAGCCAAATCGTGAAGATGCTTTTGTATCTCCGATTTGGCTTTTTTATGTATTCGTATTCATATAAAATATAGTTCTTCAGACCCATCTTTCAGAAAAAGTGTCTAAAACATGTAATTATTCTTCGTTTCTCAAAGATTACATCTATAAAATTAGTCGGTTTCTGTCGAATAAAAGAATGTAGTGATCATCAGACACAGAGGAGCAAGAGCTATGACTAAAACAAAACAAACAGTTCCGTGGTGGAACAGGTTTCTCAAGCAGTTTTATTTAATGAGGACAAGATTAATAATATCTTTTTTGGCTGTGTTATTGATTCCGAGCGTACTTATCGGGTACTTTTCCTATCAGGGGGCTACAACACAACTCAGTCAGCAAATGGGCGGTTCCGTATACACGAATCTGTATTTGATCCAGAGCAATGTCAATCAGTATGTAGCGCCCATTATGAAAGACCTGGACGTGCTTACCACTGAAATCAATTCTGATTCCATTGGTACCAACCAAGAGGCCCTTCAGAAAAAGTTAGATGTCATCGTCAAGGCTCATCCCGAGCTAGATGCCGCGCTTCTCGGCAATGCGAAAGGGCAATACATACGTTCGCCGAAAAAACAGGAGGCCGATTATGACCCCCGGGAGAGAAAATGGTACAAAAATGCGATGCTGGAAAAGGGCAAAGTATTCGTCGGTGTTCCAGTTGCCAGCGTCACGACAGGGAATTTAGTCGTTAATATATCGGGAACGCTGGAGGACGGTGAAGGAGCTGTTGCATTGGCTTTGAATCTGGACAAGATGGGTGAAAGTCTGCAGTCTGTTAAGATTGGTGAACGCGGAGGACTCATTATTGTTGATTCTGAACATAAAGTTGTATCTGGGACTGGAACAGCCTTTAACAAGACAGGCAAAAAACCGGCTGACGCCATAGAGGGACTTCCCGAAGTGGCGACAACCGTCGAAAATGATACTCCTTCCATGTCGCAAATTCAATTTATGAATCGAGATATGCTGGCCTTTACACTTAAGGACCCTCTCACCGGATGGAGCATTGTCGCACTGTCGGATCTGGAGGATTACAGTGATGCAGCCCAACCGATTCTGAAGCAAAGCCTGATTGTGATTGTCATTTCCATACTTGCCGCTGCGATCATCATTGTGCTTATGGTCCGCTCGTTCTTAATTCCGCTGCGCAAGCTGCAAGCAGGAACACGCATCGTCCGTGACGGAAATCTGACCGAACGTGTTAACCTATCCAGCAAGGATGAGTTCGGCGAACTGGCACAGAATTTTGACCAGATGACGCATTCCTTGCATACGATGGTTTCCGAGGTCAATCAAACGTCCTCCCGACTTGCTTCCTCTTCTCTGATGATCAAGGAAAGCACAGAACAAACGACGGAGTCCGTACAACACGTAGCGGAAACGGTTATGGAATCCGCAGAAAATGCAGCCACCAGCGCCGAGGCATCCGAGCAAACCGCTAATGCCGTTGAAGAAATGGCCAAGGGTGTCAGCACCATTGCCGAATCAGCAAGCTCCATCGTAGATTCAGCAGGACAAACCGAGCATGATGTAGCTCAAGGCAGTCAAATGATCAGCCATGTGCGGACACAAATGGACCGTATTCTGGAAGCTGTAAGCCAAACGGCTAGCCTGATGGATGAGCTATCCCAGCTCTCAGACGATGCGAAGCAGATGAATACAGCTATTGCCGCCATTGCCAAGCAAACCAATTTGTTGTCTCTGAACGCGTCTATTGAAGCTTCCAGAGCTGGCGAAGCCGGGCGTGGATTTGCCGTAGTCGCTATAGAGGTACGCAAGCTGTCTGAGCAATCCAAGGAAAGCGCAGATTCCATCAGTCAGATCATTACTCAGATGCTCGATTTGATTCAACGCTCCACCGCTACCATGAACGGTAATGTTCGTAACCAGGTAGGTGAAGGATTACGTATTAGCCAAGATGCAGAAGGTGCATTTACGAATATTGAACGCTCTACATCTCATATTGTGGAACAAATTCAAAGTGTGTCGGCTGCGGCTGAACAAATCTCAGCCAGCACAGAGGAAGTTTCGGCTACTGTCACCCATTTGGCAAGTCTGTCTCGCAATTCGGCGGACAGTTCGCAGACAACCTCTGCTGCCGCTCAGGAGCAAATGGCGGCCATGGAGGAAATCGCATCTTCGTCTCAGGAGTTGTCCAACATGGCGCAGGATTTGCAACAGCTGGTTAAGCGATTTAAGATTTAAGTTACACATCGTATCGTTGCAATTTCATGAAAGTAAGAATGAGCAGCAGTATATCTAATGACTAACAAAAGCCTTCGTCCGTATGCTAATTACGGGCGAAGGCTTTTTCCATGTGAGTACTTGGGGTGATCTCTCTTATTTACTTATAGGGTCATCTGACCGGTTAACTGACGGCGTCTATCTCCTTCGGGGTCGTGCTCCATTTTAATATCCTGATGGAAAATAGCTGTAGTCCGCTCTTCCCTGTCGTACATCGGCCAAGCCTCCTCGGACAGCACAGGCTTCCCATCACGTGCAAAAGCAACCCATGCCTGCTGCATAGCTTGAGCGAGCTTCTGCATCGACGGTTGAATCTCTAATCCAAGCTTACCTAGCAGCTCCAGATTATCGAAAACAAACGCAATTTCGGCACCGTGAACCGCTTGTCCAAAGGTAGGATGCCCCGGCAATGTCCAATCAAAACGATACATCCATACAGGCGCATGCGCCGACTGCGCAACAGCAAGAGCCAATGCAGGACGCCAAAAAAATAAATCAGTCAACATTTGTGCCTGTCCCTCAATCGTAACAGGAAATGGTTCTATCAGGTCGCCGATGTCTGACATGCCCGTCATCATTTCCAATGCCTGACTCGCTGTTGACTTGTTCATTAGATGGGATTCTTTTCGGATGAAATAGGCCCCCTCATGCAAGTTCGTTCCAATCAAAACGGATACCTGTTTTGCTGAACCTTGCGCGATTGCAGACAGCGGTTCATCTGGCAAGGTCACACCGTCCACGACGGGTTGATAGATCATCGCCATCCCTGGTCCGATGACTTCATGCGTCTTCGCCATAGCTAGCATCAGCGCATCTGTCGGCAGCGTAAACAACCGTTCTGGATGCTGAGTGTCCACACCTAGCTGCTGCAGATACACAGCCGTCACTTGTTCGGCCTGTGAGGTTGGCAATACCTGCGACGCACCGCTCTGCAAAATCGCACGCTGGAACAGTCCCTTAGCGGCTGGCATCGCCAATAAAGCGGCAATACTCATCGCGCCTGCCGATTCACCGAACACCGTTACTTCGTCCGGGTTACCGCCAAAGGCAGAGATGTGATCCCTAACCCATTCCAGCGCAGCGATCTGATCCAGCAGTCCCGCATTAGAGGTCAGGCCATCTCCCTTTGGAGTCAGATGCAAAAATCCTAACGGCCCCAATCGATAATTAATCGTAACAACCACAACATCGCCATTCTTCGCCATGCGTTCCCCGTCATATAAAGGTATAATCCCGGACCCCGTGACAAAGGCACCGCCATGAATCCACACCATCACCGGACGTCCCTTCTCAGGAGCCTTCGAAGCAGGTGTCCAAATGTTCAGGTATAAGCAATCCTCTGACTGCTCAGGCGGCTCCACCAGATTTCCAGTCATACTTTCAGCGGATGGCATAGGTTGCGGACAGATTGGCCCAAAGCTCGTCGCAGCCCGCACACCCTCCCAAGACTCCAAAGGCTGGGGCGCGTGAAAACGTAGTTTTCCAACAGGAGGCTGTGCATATGGGATACCTTTCCATACATGATATCCATTCCCGGTTTCCCCACGTAATTGACCTAAACGAGTATGTACTGTAATACTCTCCATCATGAAGCCTCCTTTATTTCGTATCTTCAACATAACGGTATAATATCAATCTTTACATATCTCTATTATACCCTTTGCACACGGCCAAACCAAAAAATACCGGAAGCACTTTTGCGCTCCGGCATTTTTATAAACAAGATAGGGAAATAGCGATTAATCCCGAACTTCTTCTTTGGGAATCAGCTTATAAATTTCTTCGCTTTCCATAGAGTCAATTAGTCGGTCTAGCCACTTGTAATAAGCGACAGCCTGCTTCATTTTCATACGATCTTGCTGAAGAATCGCCTTAAATTCCTCGTACTCTTCACCCTGATTCATCAATCTGTCCAGCTCATCAATGGCTTTGCGCAACACCAGTAAATTTGTTTCTACCGCTTTTCTCCATTTAATAGCGAAGAAATCAGTGAAGGTTTGATGCCAGTCATATTCGACTTCATACAAGTCTTTGCGTGAGCCCTTGCTCCAAACCTTATTTACCATTTTCAGATCCAATAATGTTCGAACTCCTGTACTCATGCTCGTTTTGCTCATTTCCATTTCACGGCCCATCTCGTCCAGCGTCATCGGTTTATCCGCAAAGAAAAGCAAACCGTATAAATGCCCCGCAGACAAAGTGATCCCATACAGGTCCATGTTTTTACCTATAGCTTCTATAACACGTTTGCGAATTTTTTGCAGCGAAGCCTGCTGCTCATCACCTAACTGGTACAAGCTCATGCTTGCAACCTCCTAATTTTAGAGCATTTTGCACAACCTAGTATGAACGATTTACCCGTAAAAGATTAGCTTTGACGCAATGTATGAAATCTTTCAATTAATAAGTGAAATGTTTCAAAAACAAAGCTTCTGTCTATATTACAACAGCATGGATCGTTCAAAATCATAATTCGCAAAATTGCTAATGATAGTAAACTTTTAAAATTATGAATATACATAAATCTTTTTCTTATGGTTATATTTCATTGTCTATTTTAAAAAAAGCACTATCGGTTGTAAAGTTCCGAATGTTTGAGCATTCTAAAGAACGAAGGAGCATATCAGAGGAAACTTTGTACAGTTTTTTCTGTACGTACTTTATGAACAGTTTTTTTGTTTGAAATGTAAGCAATGATTCTGTTACAATTAATTTTGTCATTAACCGTTCAGGATGTTCAGAATTATGATTTTTATACTCAATCCTTAATGCAACAAGGGGTTAATACCAAGCAAAGTATAGAAAGAAGAGGTGTATGTATGACGATTTTGGAAGTCAAAAATGTCAGCAAACTCTTTGGTCCTCACGCAGAGCAAGGTGTTCCGCTCCTGGAGCAAGGCTGGGGCAAGGAAAAGTTGGCCAAAGAAAAACAGATTACTGTTGGTGTCAATAAGGCCAACATGGAAATTAAGCAAGGTGAAATTTTCGTAATTATGGGGCTATCGGGCAGTGGCAAGTCCACTTTGGTGCGAATGCTAAATCGCTTGATTGAGCCTACCTCCGGTGAAATTCTGGTCCACGGCAAAGATCTCCGTAAGATGAACAAAGAACAACTTCGCGAAGTTCGTCGTAAAACCATCAGCATGGTTTTTCAAAAATTCGCCCTGTTCCCACATCGGACTGTATTAGAAAATGTAGAATATGGTCTTGAAATTCAAAAGGTAGAAAAAGCACAGCGTCAGGAAAAGGCGCAACAAGCGTTGGAACTGGTTGGTCTTAAAAACTGGGGCGATAAAATGCCCGATGAATTGAGTGGCGGTATGCAGCAGCGTGTCGGCCTGGCACGAGCGCTGGCTAATGACCCTGAAGTGCTCCTGATGGATGAAGCGTTCAGTGCATTGGACCCTCTCATTCGCCGTGACATGCAGGATGAGCTGTTGGAGCTTCAAGATAAAATGAAGAAAACAATTGTGTTTATCACCCATGATCTGGATGAAGCGTTGCGGATTGGTGACCGGATTGCCTTGATGCGAGACGGTGCGGTCGTACAAATCGGTACACCGGAAGAAATTATGATCCAACCGGCTAACTCTTATGTAGCCCGCTTCGTCGAGGATGTGGATCTGTCCAAGGTATTGACGGCTGCTCATGTCATGCTTCGTCCAGAAACCATCACCATGGATCGTGGTCCGCGTGTGGCTCTGGAATTGATGCGGGAGCGTGGGATTTCCAATTTGTTCGTCATTGACCGTACTAAAAAGCTACTGGGTGTTATTAACGCCGAGGATGCTGTTCATGCACTGCGCAATAATTTGAAGATTGAAGATATTTTGATTACTGACGGACCGCAGGTTGCTGCCGAGACTGTCATTAATGATTTGTTTGAAATTACAAGCTCGTCCAAGGTGCCGCTGGCTGTGGTCGATGACAAGCAAAAGCTGCTGGGCGTTATCGTCCGTGGAGCATTGCTCGGCGCACTTGGTGGAGATGTTACCACTACAAAGGAGGTGAATGCCCATGATACCGAAACTGCCAATCGCTGAGTGGATTCAATCCATTGTCGACTGGATGGGTATTCATCTGGCTGGATTGTTTAATGTTATTTCTTCTATTATAGAAGCTGTAGTAGGCTTTTTCTCAGGCCTGTTCATGCTTCCGCACCCTCTGGTGTTCATCGTGATCATCGGGATTATCGCCTTTATGATCGGGCGGGTTCAGCTTACGCTGTTTACTGTCATCGGCTTCCTGCTGATTGATAATCTCGGCTATTGGAGTGAAACAATGAATACGCTCGGACTGGTCATCACGTCTGCACTCGTATCCATTGTTATCGGGATTCCCATCGGGATCTGGTGTGCATACAGTAAATCCGCATCCCGCATTATCACGCCTTTACTTGATTTTATGCAGACGATGCCTGCGTTCGTGTACTTGCTCCCAGCGGTTACCTTTTTCAGTCTGGGTGTTGTACCTGGTGTTATCGCATCTGTTATCTTTGCTATCCCCCCAACCATTCGCATGACTAACTTGGGGATTATGCAAGTATCAGGTGAGCTCATCGAAGCCTCAGATGCTTTCGGTTCAACCTCTGCGCAAAAGCTGTTCAAAGTTCAGCTTCCACTGGCATTGCCTACCTTAATGGCTGGTATTAACCAGACGATTATGCTGTCACTATCCATGGTTGTTATTGCTTCCATGATCGGTGCAGAAGGCATCGGTGCTGTTGTATACCGTGCTGTGACACAGCTGCAAATCGGTAAAGGTTTTGAAGCCGGCTTAGCTGTTGTCGTTCTGGCTATTGTGCTTGACCGTTTTACGCAAAACCTGTTTAAACCTACGCAAAAAGGCAAAAGCCGCGTATCCAGCAAGCAAAAAGTATGGATTACTTCTGCAGTTACAGCTGTCATTTTGATCGCTGGTGCTTCCCAATATTTTGTTGGTACAGATCATTCCGCATCTGGCAAAGGTAACGCTGCTGCCAACCCGGTTGGCGAAGAAGTCGGTTACAAAATTATCGGTATTGATGCCGGGGCAGGCATTATGAAATCGACTGCCAAAGCAATTCAAGACTACAATTTGTCTGATTGGAAGCTGGTTGAAGGTTCCGGTGCAGCTATGACGGCCACACTGGACAAAGCCATTAAAGCGAAAAAACCGATCATTATTACAGGTTGGACTCCACATTGGATGTTCAACAAGTATGATCTCAAATATTTGGAAGACCCTAAGAAGTCTTATGGTGAAGCCGAGGGGATTCATACGATTGCCCGTAAAGGCTTGCAGCAGGATGCTCCTATCGCTTATGAGTTTCTAAAACGTTTCAAATGGACACCGGAAGATATGGGTGAAATGATGGTTGCCATTCAAGCCGGAACCAGTCCTGAACAAGCTGCCCAGGATTGGGCGGAGAAACATGCCGACAAGGTTCAGGAATGGACTAAAGGACTGCAACCTGTCAATGGCGACACGTTCAAGCTGAGTTATGTCGCTTGGGATTCCGAAATTGCCAGTACGAATTTGCTAAGTTATATTTTGGAGAACAAACTGGGTTACAAAGTAACCGCACTTCAAGTGGAAGCAGGTCCTATGTGGACGGGTGTCGCTAGTGGTGATGTAGATGCTTCACCGGCTGCATGGCTGCCGTTAACACATGCGGATTACTGGGCTAAATACAAGGATAAGCTCGACGATCTTGGGGCTAATATGAGCGGTGTTAAAACCGGATTGGTCGTTCCAGCTTACATGGATGTTAAATCGATTACTGATTTGCAGGATAACGGAGCCGAAGCGGCTCCGGCTTCCGCCACAACCGAGGACTTTGGCAAAGAGGTCGGTTACCGCATTGTCGGTACCGACCCTGGCGCCGGACTAATGAAGCTGACCGCTAAAGCTATTAATGACTATGGCTTATCCGACTGGAAGCTGCTTGAAAGCTCTGGAGCTGCTATGACCGCTACACTGGATAAAGCTATCAAAGCCAAGCAGCCTATCGTCGTAACAGGTTGGACTCCTCACTGGATGTTTAACAAATATGATTTGAAATACTTGAAAGATCCTAAAAAAGCGTACGGTGATAAGGAAGAAATTCATACAATCGCCCGCAAAGGTTTGAAGCAGGATGCTCCTGTGGCTTATGAATTTCTAAGCCGCTTTAAGTGGACTGCTGAAGATATGGGTGAAGTGATGATCGCGATTCAGGACGGTATTGCCCCACAGCAGGCTGCCAAGAACTGGGCTGATAAACATCCTGACAAGGTACAGGCATGGATCAAGGGCCTACAGCCCGTCAACGGTGATCCTTTGAAGCTGAGCTACGCTGCTTGGGATTCTGAAATTGCCAGTACGAACGTATTGAAATATGTATTGGAACAAAAATTGGGCTATAAAGTAACAGCCCTGCAAGTGGAAATCGGCCCGATGTGGACTGGCGTGGCCGGCGGAAGTGTAGATGCTACTGCTGCCGCTTGGCTTCCATTGACGCATGCTGATTATTGGGCTCAATACAAGGATAAGGTGGATGACATCGGAACCAGCATGACTGGCGTTATGTCCGGGCTTGTCGTTCCATCCTATGTACCGATTGATTCTATCGAGGATCTTAAAGCGCCGCAATAATATTTTTTCCGCTTTTAAACCATACGAACAAGTAAAAGGCAGATCAGGGTTTACTCCTGATCTGCCTTTTTATGAGTTCCAGATTTAAAGTTGCTCTCAGCCTTTTAGCGTGAATCCTTCTTGAGCGGGCACATCGGCATGCTGCCCTGTCGTCTGGTGCTGTCTAAAGAATAACGGATAGATCACAAAGGACACCAGCAGACTCACACAACCAATGACGCCTAGAGCAATCATATCTTTGAAGATGTAGGTGATATCCAGTCCTTTGAGCGTGATGTTCCGTACAGCGTCCAGGTAATACGTCAGTGGCAATATTTCAGCAAGCCCCCGCAAGAAGCCGGGCATTGCCTCTAATGGCCACGTATAACCTGACAACATAAAGGAAGGAACAGCAATCAGCATCAGCGTTTGGGTCGCATCCACTCTGGTCTTGGAAAAGAGACTGAACAGGAAGCCTAATCCGCACAAGGCAAAGTTAAAGACCAGCGACACCAAAATTAACGGCAGTACCTGTCCCCTAAACGGAATATCAAAGCATAAAGCGCTGATACTGAATACAGTCAGCACATTGAAAGCTCCCGCTGCATAATACGGTGCCAGTTTGGCAATAGCCAAACGCCAAGGGGTATTTCTCCATGCACCAAATCTTCCCCAAGTCCCTGCTTCCTTATCACGCGTGCAGGACAACGCGATACCAAGCAGCAAACACTGCTGGAGAGCCGCAGAGATAACCCCTAGTGGCATGAAAAGCTTATAATCATATACCGGGTTAAATAGCACTCTGGATCGGAACGGGATGGTAGTCAGCGTCGACGCGGCCTGATCGGCGTTCATTCCCTTTTGTTTCATGGAATTGACCGATACTCCAGCGCTCACGCTGCTAATGACCTGATTCGCAATCCGACTGGCACTATTGGAATACATCATATTACTGCCGTCAATCAGCGTGAGCACGGGTGGATTCTCCCCATGCTTAAGCCGAGTCGTAAAGTTGTCGGGAATGACAATTCCGACCTTAGCTTCCCCGGTCTCTACCTGACGGACAGCATCTTCCTGATTGGTCGCTTGCCGTGTAACGGCAAATGAGTCGGTCGAATCGAACGCCTGAATGATCTGGCGACTGAGCTGTGAATTATCTCCATCGTACACTGTGACAGGCATTTCGGTAATCCGCTGATGTGAATATAGGAAGCCGAATAGTATCGTATACACAATCGGCGTAATCAGCAGAATAGCCATAAAGCGGCGGTCCCGGAAGATGCTCAGCCATTCCTCGCGAAACACATCGCGGATACGAAGTCTTTCCTGTGAATCCTGCATATTACTGCGCCCCTTTGCCTGTAAACAGGACCGTGGAGCCTGTTGGAACCGAAGCAGCAAGGTCCGGCAATGCTACTTTAACACCGAAGGAACGGACATCCTTGTCACCGGAGCTTTGGCTCGGTTTTTGAATGGCAAAGTCAGCAGCCGATTCTAACAGAATGACTTTACCCTTCAGCTCCTTACCGCCAGACAGCAATTTAATTTGGACGGCATCCCCTGCTTGAAGGCCATTCAGAGACGTTTCAGGTACATAGAATTTAGCCCAACGTTGTGTCGAAGTTTCAATGGTATAGACCGGGAATCCTGCGCTAGCCATTTCACCTAAGCTAAGCGACTTGGATTTTACGATTCCATCTTCGGCCGCATATAGCGTCGTGTAGCTCAAATAGGTCTGAGCCTCTTGAAGTGCGGCTTCCGCTTGGGCTACCTGAGCATTGGCACCTGCAACCGCAGATTGAGCCTGCTCAACTGTGGATTGCGCCGCCTTCACAGCAGATTGCGCTTGTTCTACCGAAGCCTGAGCAGCTTTGACATCTTCCTGTTGCACAGCAACTTTGCCCGCTCCTGCCTGTGCTTCCTTCACCGCAGCCAAGGCTTGACGGTATTGAGCTTCAGCCGCCGTAATTTCCTCCTTGCGGCTTCCCTCCCGTGCCATATCCAATTTTTGCGACTCTGCATTATACTTGGCCACTGCCTGTTGATGTTCCAATGTCGCTTGATCCAAAGATGCCTGGGTTGCTGCTCCGGCTTCTTGAAGCTTTTTGGCACGCTCCAGATTTTTAACGGTCAGGTCCAGCGTTTCCTTGGCTATCTTCACAGATACTTGCAATTGCTCAAGCTCCTGCGGTCTTGCCCCGCTCTTGAGCGCATCCAGTTTTGCCTTGGCGGCGTTCGCAGCCGCTTTGGCCTGTTCAATCTGGCTGGAGGATGCCTCAGCGGTCACACTGACCGATGTCGTACCTTGGCTCTTCTTGGCCTGAGCGGCGCTCACAGTAGCCTGTGCCTGACCTACGCCTGCTTGAGCCTGCAACACACTGGCTTTTGCTTTGGATACATTACTCTTAGCTGCCAGCAACGCCGCCTGTGCCTGCTTCACCTTATCTTCCAACTCGCGACTTTCCAGATGGGCTAACACCTGCCCCTTTTTAACCTGATCGCCTTCTTTGACGAGCATCTGGTCAATCCGTCCTGCCATTTTAAAGCTGGCATTGAGGGTATCCGACTCTACATAAGCCGTAGGTATGGAAGAAGACTGATCCGCAGACAAGCTGCTCCCACCCCGTGGGAAAGCAGTCAAGGCATAAATTCCTACCGCGATTAAAATAATAAGTACGACGTAAATCGTATATTTTTTAGCTTTCATGTTTTCATCACTCCATCTGTCTATTAATGTTGCATGCCCAATGCATTACACACAAATACTTCGATACTTTCTCGAACCTCTTGCAGATTCATCGTTTCGCCCCAAACCATGGACCGCATCGGAGCGAAAATGTAAATCCCAAATAAGCAATTGGCTGTTGTTTTGGCATCCAGCTTACTTGAAATTTTCCCATATAACTTACCGGAATCGATCTCCGCCTCCATAAAATCAAAGTAGTCTGCCAGCACCTGCCTAATATTAAAATGCTGTTCCTGTGAGACCCATCCCTTGCTAACCAGTAAACGGCAGAAATCCGGCTCTCTCCCAATGAACTCAATATGTACTTGGATCAGCTTGTGAACCCTCAGTTCTACCTGATCCATAGGAACCTGAGCCATCGCTTCACGGATATCCTGCACAAATCGCTCCATCCCCATCTTCAAAATGTAAATGTACAATTCTTGCTTGTTTTTAAAATTGTAGTACAGGGTTCCTTTGGCTATGCCACAAACCTTAGCAATTTCTTCCATGTTTGTTTCGTTAAATCCTCGTTCGGAAAAAGCTTTAAGTGCGCCGTTAAAAATAATTTCCTTCGTTTGCTGTTTCATGCTTCCTCCTTTTTTGAACTGACCGTCCAGTACAAAAATTATGTATTTATTATAAGCCCATCTTTAGTTACCCAGCAATAGGAAAAATGAAAATAATTCATTTTAGACATTTCGTCTAAACGCTTATTCTAAAAAATAAAAATGCAAAAACGGATCGAATAAGTGAGGGGGTCACTCATTCGATCCGCTATGTCATAAAATCGGATGATAAGGGGGCCATTCTACAGATTATCAGGCCGATTTTAAGGGAAGGCCGACTATTTTTTCACCGTTTGATTGTATTGCGCAATTTTGCCTGTAATTTCTTGTGCAGCTTGATCCAATGCCTGTTTTGGCTGTTGCTGGCCACTCAGAACGGCCTCGATTGCACCTTCGACGATTTGGCGCGCTTCTGGGAATACGCCCATCACTGCGCCCTGTGTAGCGGTGGATTGTGCCGATGCGTGCAATTGGTCAACCGCCGTCTGGAATTGCGGATATTTTACCATATTGTCTTTGAGTACCTTCTCGTCATAGGCTGCTTTCGTGATCGGGAAGTACCCGGTATTTACACTCCATTGTGCCTGTACAGCTGGGGAAGCGACGAATTTAATGAACTCCCACGCTGCCTTCTGTTGGGCTTCAGGCTTGTTGTTCATAATGTACAAACTCGCGCCGCCTACAACCACGCCGCCTTCTTTAGCTTCATTGGCTCTTGGCAGGAATCCTGTGCCTACTTCAAATTTATCGCCAACCTGCTCCACAATATTACGCAGCGAAGCGGTGGAATCCAGCGTCATCGCAATTTGTCCTGCGGAAAAAGCCTTTGCCGTATCGTCCGAGTTACGTCCCAGATTGGATACAACCTTTTCATCGATCATTTTCTTCCACCACGTCAGCGTTTTTACACCGGCATCCGAATTCAGCATAGATTCCGTTGCCGCTTGGTCACGACCATTGCCATTATTCACATAATCCGCGTTCTGATTGGCAAACAGTTGCTCCATAAACCAGCCGTAGATGGCAATGGAAGCACCGGATTTACCATCCTTGCTCAAGGCTTTTGCAGCCTTTTCGAACTCAGCATACGTTTTCGGAGGATTAGCTGGGTCAAGTCCTGCGGCTTTGAATGCATCCTTGTTATAGTATAGTATCGGGTTTGACGTATTGAACGGCATGGCGTTCAATTTACCATCAATCGTGTAGTATCGTGTAATATTCGGCTCTAGCTGCGACAGATCGAACTTGTCTGCATCAATAAATTGTTGTACAGGTGTGATCATTTTGGAGTCGATCATGAATTTACTACCGATTTCGTATACTTGAATGATGTCCGGGCCGCTGTTGGAACCAAGCGACGCTTTCAGCTTGTTCAAGCTATCATCATATTTGCCTTGATATACTGGCTCTACCTGAATGTCCTTATGACTGGCGTTAAAGTCAGCAGCGATCTGCTTGATTGCTTTTTCACCGTTACCGGACATCGAATGCCACCAAGTCAGCTTCACTGGAGAAGTCGCTGCTGCCCCATCACTACCATTACTCGGCTTCTCTGCAGCAGTATTATTGCTACAACCTGCTGCAACCACCATGGCAGTCAGAATAAGCAGGGTCAATGTACTTTTCAGACGAAAAAATCTCATAATCTCTCTTCTCTCCCTTTGATTAAATGATCTTGAATTGGCATTCTCTTGCGATATTCTTGTGTGTTGAAGCTCTGTATATGGGCTGCTTGCGCAGGTGTTGCTTTTCATTTGAAATATGTGATCAGCCTTTAAGCGCACCCGCTGCCATTCCACGTACCAACTGCTTTAGTCCAAAGATCAGCAAGAGCAGAGACGGTAAAATGACAAGTGCCGTACCCGCAAACACCAGATTCCATGAAGTCGATTCCTGAAATTCGAGCATGGATATTCCGATCTGTACCGTACGCATATTCTCACTATTGGTGATCAGTAAAGGCCAGAGATACGAATTGTACATATTCAGGAACGAATACACAGCCAGTGTTCCAAGCGCAGGGCGCGATAATGGAAGCACATGGAACACAAAGTAACGGATATGTCCGCACCCATCCATACGAGCCGCCTCAAACAGTTCCTTGGGAAGCTGGAGAAAAAATTGCCTTAACAGGAATGTTCCGAATGCCGTCGCCAGAAAAGGAACCGTCAATCCTTGATATGTATCAAGCCAGTTCCAGCTTCGTACCGTCAGGTAGTTTGGAATAATGGTCACTTCCCAAGGGATCATCATCGTCGCTACAAACATGCTGAAGATGAAGTTTTTTCCCTTGAATTCCATTTTGGCAAAGGCGTAGGCCGCCAAGCTGGCTGTAATCAACTGCCCAATCATCGTCAGACCCGAAATGAGAAATGTATTTCCAATAAAGGCTGCAATCGGAACAATTTCAAACACTTCAGTGAAATTTGCCATATGAAAAGAATGTGGAAGAAAGCTTGGTGGATAAGCGCTTGCTTCCTCCGGCGACATGACTGCCATAAAAAACGTATATATAACCGGATACAAAATGAGAGCAGCTGCAATCGTAAGCAGTACATACAGCAATGTTGAATTCAGGTGTCGTTTCATTGGTAATGCACCTTTCTTTCCACCCATTTGAACTGAATCATCGTGAGCAGCAGAATGACGGCAAACAAGACAATGGCCTGCGCGCTCCCCGTTCCAAACCGGAAATTAACGAAAGCTTCCTGATAGATGGAATATACGAATACATTCGTACTGTTCACCGGACCGCCTTTGGTCAAAATGTTAATTTGAGCAAAAGACTGGAAGGCTCCAATGATGGAAACTACTGTTACAAAAAAGATCGTCGGTGATAACAGTGGCAAGGAGATACGCCAGAACGTGACGAGCGGGCCAGCTCCGTCCATTTTGGCACTTTCATACATGTCATCTGGAATCCCTTGAAGTCCGCTCGATAAGATAATGTAATTGAAGCCAAGATTCATCCAGATGGTCATCATGGCTACTGAGAACAGCGCCCAATCCGGGCTGGTCAGCCACGGAACCGGATTAATATGTAGCAGGGAAAGCACATAGTTGAACATCCCCAGTGTCGGATGAAAAAGAAATTTCCAAATGACCGCAGATGAACCGACCGACAACACCATCGGCAGCGAAAAGGCAAACTGGAAGATACGCATTCCCCGCAATTTACTGTGTGTAAGTGCAGCCAGTACCAGCGCCAATAAAATACCTACTGGTACTGTTAACAGTGCAAACAGGAGTGTGACTTTAATTCCTTGTAGAAACAGTCCCGAGCTGAAAAGTGTAGTAAAATTATCTAACCCCACATAAGCTGCAACGTTTCCTGCGGGATCTGTAGAATGCAAGCTGAGATATACGGACTTGATCATCGGGTAAAACATAAATACAGCAAACAAAATAAGCGATGGAGCCAAAAAGGTATACGCCAGCGCGTTTTCGCGCAATCTTTGAATTTTTAGCGAACCCGTGCGTATGCGGGCTTTAGACGAAGTCTGTTGCTGACTCCTCGTCCCTAGTCCCATAGATTTGTTAAGCTCACCCAAAACGGAGCGCCCCTTTCTTTTCAAACCAACCTCAGTAAGTGTATCGTTTTGATGTAAAGGGAACGTCAAGTGGACTGGAGTAAAATGTTAATGTTTTTTCTTTTTGTAAAAGCAACTCTCTATAGGTATAAGCACAAGGACATAGACTCCTACATATAATGCATCATTACAGGGTATGGAGGTTAGAGGCGAATGCCATACAACACCGTCAGTCCGCAAACGTTATATCAAGCTAGACCGGAATTACAGGCGGAACTCAAAAAGATCCGCGATCATTTGCATTATCAATTAAGCCCCTACATGAATCACACGGTTAGGGTGCAAACGATGGATCATCAAGTATATGAAGGAACGATTATACACATCGATGCGGATCATTTGTATTTAAGAGTCCCTCAGCAATATCACTCACCCTTCTCAGGCAACACCACCCCTGATCGCTCCTATGCCTACAACAATGTCATTCTGCCGTTGGTGTTATATAATTTATTGGTTATAACTCTGTTGAGCTGACGCTCGATCCACATCTCTCTAATTAAAAGACAAAAAAACCTCCAAATTCTGTAAGAATCCTTCTTGGCACATTACGAAGTTGGAGGTTTTAGTTATTTGTTTTTCATAATCATTAGTTCTCACAAGAGATACCTGCTTCTTGCTCTAGTACAGCTATAAACCTTTCTATACAATCTCCACTCGGCAGGTGGGTGAACACCTCGTTCACACCCTGATTGATCAGCGTGATGTTCCCCCTAAAATCCGACAAATCCTTATCCAGCTTAGCCAGTGAAATATGGTGATAATTGATGAACTTGACCCAAGGAGTACCCATAGTGCAGGAATAAAAGATGATTCGTTGGGATGTCACTGCCAGCATTCCATGATGCGATATCTTCTGGGAGCTCTGTTGCAAATCATACGTACACCCCATACATGATCGGATGTGTTCGCCCGCTTCTAACGTCAGACTAATAGCTCGCAACTCTTTTTCATTTGTTTGCATCCCGTCTCATCTCCTGTTCGAAGTTCAGGAACGAGTCGCAGCTCCTTGACCTCAGATCAGCTTTTGCGGCTTGTCCCGTCGACCTCTTCATTTTTCGTCAGATTAACACTCTCACGAACTGGACAATGACCTACCTCAACTGCACATTGAAACCAAGGATGGATATGTACAACTTAACATGGGTACAGGATGTTATCAACAAGCAAGCTATCACTCTTTTTCAGCATAACTTTGTAATCTACGCATTGCTGAAGAAGCAATTAGATCTAATTTTAAGTGATTGGAATGGATGAATTTCAGAAACGAGGAATGGTATACGCTTCTTCTTGGCAAGCTAATGTGAGAATACGTTAGAACGGAGAAGAAGCCTTATGAAATACAACCGTTTGCTGTGCGCTGGAATCGCTGTTTCTTTACTGTGTATCAGCTCTTGTCCCACTCCATCTACCAATGCACAAGCCCCATCATCCGCCTCCCCCACTCCTACAAAGGGAAGGGCCTATTACGAAGAACGGGGCGACATTGTGTGGGAAGTTCCTACCCATCGTAAGCTTATCGCTCTCACATTCGATGACGGACCGGACGAAAGCAATACGCCTGCCATTTTGGATTTGCTTAAAGAGTACAATGCTAAAGCGACCTTTTTTGTCGTCGGCAGCCGTGTAGAAAAGCTTCCTGATATTGTGAAACGAGAACGAGCAGAAGGGCATGAAGTAGGCAATCATACCTTTTATCATTCATCTTTTCAGTATATTTCCCGTAACAAAGCTCTATCAGAATTGGATCAAGGCCAAGCGAGCATCGTTCAAGCAACTGGTGCGGGAACCCATCTTTTTAGGCCCCCCGGCGGCTCCTATACCGATTCGTTAGTCAAGCTCTCCAAAGAGAAGGGATTGAAAATTATTTTATGGTCCTGGCATCAGGACACCTTGGATTGGCGAAAACCAGGCATACACCGTATCGCTAATAGGGTGCTTCGCAACGCCCGTAATGGCGACATTGTCCTGATGCACGATTATGTACATCAAAGTATACAAACCGTCGAAGCCCTGAAAATCATTTTACCGGAGCTCAAGAAGAAAGGGTTTACCTTCGTCACGGTATCCGAATTACTCTCTAATCGGGAGAAACCGGATGGGCTCATTGAAGTGAATAAGTAAAAGAGAGCAATAAAACTCCGTCAATTATTTGTTGACGGAGTTTTATACATGAGGATTTTGCGAAAACCCAATAAGGAACTGATAATTCTCCGAGCGATAACGTGTTGTTAACGAATGACTCAGAGAATGTACGGTAAGGCTGGCTTGAACTTTAAAGAAGCCTATTACATCATATTGCTATTTCCATTTGCTAGCTGTACCTTTCAGTCCAACGTTTTGGAGGCTAGCCATTGCATCATCGTTATTTTCTTTCCGTTAATCACCTTCGATACTTCGTTGTTATAAACGTAAATCCAAGACCAGTGGCCATTGTATTCATACGGTGTTTGGTCCTTCTTTTTGTACAAACCAGAGGTATCTACTACGCTATCAAATAACAACATATGAACATCCTTTGCTCCAGCATTCACTAAACGGTTGTAGGTCGGAACCGTATAATCGTTCGGCGGTACTACGGTGTCGGTTTTGGCAGCCACAAACCAGATCGGAAGGTCCTTCATTTCGTTAATCTGTTCATCGGTTATAAGGCTGTCCTTCAAGGCTTCACAGGCCACCACAGCGGCTGCAAAATAGTCTTTATAATCACGGATCATCAGCATAGTCATGTAACCGCCGTTGGAGTCTCCGCCAATGTAGATTCGATCTGTATCAATGTCTTTGTTCTTGGCCACGTACTCCTTAATTAAGGACATCAATGCTTGCTCGTATTTGGAGGTGCCGTCTCCGAAGCCTGTAAAACCATCCATCCAGTAGGTTGGAGTCTGAGGTGCCAGTACATAAGCCCCTTCAAAATAGGATTGAATATCTTTAGATGCAAAATTCGCTGCATTATTTCCGGAAATCGGAATCGTCGGATCTGTACCTCCCTCACCCATACCATGTAGCCAGATCACCAAGGGATTTTTCACTTTGTCTTTTGACGGTGTATAGTCCGCATAGGTTAAAGTAATCCCGTCAAAAGTAGCTTTGCCGGTTGCAAATTGATCAACTAGCTTCCGTATCTGACCTGCGGAAGTATCAATTTTCAAGCCGGAAATCGTTCCTGATGTGGTTTTAATAGCTTTTTGCTGCGTGATTGTGTATTTGTTATCATTCCATGCGTTAAACCCGGAACCTGCCGCATCATAATGAATAGCTGAGCTTAGTGTTAAGGCTGGGCCGACTTCCATTTCTAATACAACGTAGCTTCCGGTTTTATTTACAGGGTTGCCACTTTTGTCCGATACATAGGCCTTGGTGACTTTCCGGTTGCCACTCTCAATAAAGGGATTTACCAGCCTATTGTCGCTTCTTCCCACGTGCACCTTAAATGTATCCTTTGTTATCGCATCTTTAGGTACTGGCTTACCCAGGTTAACAATGATCTTCGTAATGGCTGCTCCCCAATCCTTAACCTCCGCAACCGTCCGGTACGAGGTGGGCTGTATCTTTACATCCTTGGCCCATGCAGCGGAATTGAAAGCAAGGGTCGTACCGATAGCTAAAGTGAATAACATAGTTGTTTTAGCAGCCTTTTGAAACCGTTTAAACATGATGTCTTACCTCCCGGGTCCATTAGTAAAACGCTTACATTATTTATTTTAATGATTTTTTTATTTGTATCCTGTCTTTTATTAGCCTATTTCAGGTCAATTACTGACTCCTTGCTCCAGAATACCTCTTGTTCTCTTTTCGATATTGATGCGGTGTTGCCTGATAAACCTTTTTAAATACCCTGGCAAAAGACTTCTCGTTCGGAAATCCATGCTCCAGCGCAATTTGTATGATGGAATGATCCGTATTCATGAGAACTCGAAAAGATCTCTCCAGACGGATGGCATTGATATATTGAAATAGGGTCATCCCTACATGCTTCACAAAAAAACGGGACAAATATTCGGGAGACAACCCAAAAACCTGAGCTATCGAATCCAAGGATAAACTTTGATCGTAATTCTTTTTGATATAATCGGTTATCAACGTCAGCCGCTCCAAATATTTATCGGAGTTAAAGCCACGGATAGATTCATGATCCATTTTAAAATGCATTAATAACAGATACACCAGTTTATAAGATAGTGATGTTAAATGGATATGCGCTAAAGGGTCATTATGCCGGTTGAGATAAGCCACAAATAAGGTGTTTAACAAATCACGCAACTCCGCAAAATGCTGTAATCTCTGCTCGTTAGTTTCGAAAATGGAAATACAGTCAAATGAGATGGGATTACTGCCGTTAACATTTGCTCTAATAAATTCAGAAGGAATCAGAACAGTTATAGCCTCTCTTCCTTGTCCCTTAGCCACAGAAAAGGAATGAATAGCATTCGAATTAATGAGCACAATATCTCCTTCTTTGGAGCTATAACTCGCGCCATCAATATAGATATTATCGATTTTTCCTGAAAGCACATAGGATATTTCGGTGCTGTCGTGCCAATGCCTAGGTATGTACGCTGGTTCATTGGAGGAATGAACTATAATTTTTAACGGAAAATGATTGTCTGCCTGGACCAGCTCATATTTGTATTCCAAGTTTGTCGCTCCTCTCAGATGTGAACTCATAAATAGAAGAAAATGGCTTCAGCAAAGTGCCGAAACCACTTGTATTTAACCTTCCTTTCTCTATAAACAAAAAAACCTAAGTATAACAAAATACATAAGATCCTTAGATCTTAACATTTTGTTCCTTAGGTTTTGCCTGCGTAACAGTTACAATCCTAGTGCTATTCATTTAATTAAGCTAAGTATATAGCGAGTTGAAAATCATGTCAACGCTTTCATTCAAGGCGTAATAAACGAAAAGGTCTTATAATAATTCATTCTAATTAACAACTTCCTTGCAATTGTATAATGGGGTATACAAAGTAGCAATGATATTTCTGAGAATTTGATTTTCTAAAATATCTCACCTTCTCTTGGCCGCATAGGTATGCCCTATCCCGCTCCCAACTCTCCAGAATGACGATATCTCGTAGTGTAGACTTATCCGGCCCCATAATATAGTTATTTTGCTCTAAAGCAAGCAACTAACATTTATGCTTTCTGTACACCTCCGCGTCTTTATCTCCAGATCTAACATATTACGGCAACCTGCTGAAAAGTTGTAGACTGAACGGCGATGTTAAGCTAACGTGGCAGGTTAACCTAACAAGCAGACTGCCAATTACGTTTAAAAATACCCAAACGTGCTGCCGGGTTGACATTCAGAACTGGCCTTGTGAATCTGGTGGAGTTAAAGGGAGTGCTAGTTGTGTCTCATCTATTATTTTGAACAAGCATTGTATTGAAGAGCCAGCGGAAATTCCATCTGAAATACTGAGCTAGATGCCAATCTTCATAGCCATTTAATACACCTTCATTTAACCAGTAAGACTCTGGTTTTCCGCTCGTCACAGCTTCAGACACATAAGCGATCGTTTTTTCTAAAAAGCGAATGGCATCTAGGATTTTATCTGGAGTGGACACATCTCCATGCCCGGGAATGACAGTATCTATATTCAGATCTCTTTGAATGCGTCTAAGGATGCGTATCCAAGCGTAGGGATTACCGTATGGCATGACCGGAATCGTCTTGTTGGTTATTAAATCACCAGCAATCAAGGTTCGTTCTTCAGGCACGTAAATAACGGCATCGCTTAAAGAATGGCCGCCTCCGTAAGATAAAACTTCGACAGTGCGTTTTGCTCCTTTTATAACTAGTTTATCGTCAAAAGTTATCGTGGGTATCACCCTACGAAGGGAAGGGACAGCATCATACAGGGCTCTCTGCACGGAAAGATCATAGCCGATTTCGGTTAACATGTGCGGATTTTTTTCTTGTGAACGTACTTGATGTAGGCTATTTATTAACTTCTGAATGTTTTGTTGCATTAGATCAATATTCACTTTACCCATTTTAGATAGCAAATCTCTTGTCCAAACGGTAGATATAAAATCACTTTCCATGAATTCCTGATTGCCGTTGACATGATCTCCATGGAAATGAGTATTGATCACATATTTAATTGGTTTATTCGTTAATTGTTCTGCGGTTTGACGTAACAAAGTACCAGAATGCGGTAGGTTGGTTGTGTCCACAACAACGGTCAAATCCCCAATGTCAATAATTGCTGCATTCCCCAGCGAACCACTACCAGGTACCGAAATAGCACCCCAGATACCTTCCGCTGCTTGTTGAATCGTGAAGTATTTGTTGTTCATTCTTTATGCCTCCATCAAAATAAGTTTGACACCATTTCCTTTTATCTTTAGTTTTTTTATGTTTCATGTATATCAATTAGCAACTTTAGCTTACAAGTTAGAGTTAACTAGAAATCAAGCACAAATTTTTGAAATGAAGTTAGAGGTGCAAATATCGACTTCGAGTTGAGTTAAAGATGTATAATAGTTTTAAATTTTGGTTTAGAAAAAAGGAGTGACATAAAAAACAATGCTTACTATAAGTCAAGTATCAGAAAGAACGGGGCTAACTCCTTATACGATTCGCTATTATGAAAAAATTGGAGTACTACAGGAACCAAATCGAAGAAATGGAAGGACACGCATTTATACCGAAAGTGAGGTTTCATATATACAATGTTTAATTAGATTAAAAAAATTGGGATTGTCGCTTGAGGAGATTACGGAATTTACTCGTGACGGATGTGTACTGGATAAAATTCAAAAAGGGGAAGAAGTTGCTAATTTTACTCCTGCCTTACACATGCGGATAGAAATTCTTGAAAAGCATCTGGTGGAACTGGAATCCAAGCGGCAGGAACTTGAGTGCATGATTTCCCTTGCTAACGAGAAGATAGCCTTGTACCAAAAACTTACGAAAGACGATATAGTAATGTAGAAGACCTGGTTCACCACCAGCATATACGATGGCAACAGAATTCATTGAACTAACGGGAAACGTTAGTTCAATGAAATAGCGATAGTCTAGGGCTTTATTTTCCCGTCCTAGGCTACCATTGTTTCTTTTGTTGTAGTTATCAACGAACTTTTAAAAAGTAGACTCATACCAGTTACCCAGTTGAGCCCTTTACATCTACTCTAAATTCAAACTGATTCCTCATGAAAAAGGTTCCGTTAATCTTAACCGACTCCGGTGTAATATTCTCCACTGCTCCACTGTAATCCACAATATCTATCAAACCCTCGTTCAACGGCTGAACCATATATACTCTTGCCTGGCTTAATGCAGCAGCAAATAGTTCTAAATCCGATTTTAACACTTTATATGTATGCTTCATGCTGATCACCTCGGTCATTCATTCGATGAATGATCTGAGAAATCCTTCAATAAAATATTCCCCTGCCGACAAAACCAAACAAGCGCATAGGCTATTACCAAATACGCTTGTTGGGCTCTACTTTTTACCATCCTAAAAAAAATGAGTCAAGTCAAGTGAAGTAGTATTATCCAACAATTCTTTTCACATAATTAAATCCAACACGCTTTAGTAATTATGACTAACAGGATAAAGAGCACCAAAATTGCACCCGTCGATGTGAAAGGACAAAATTGTTTGGCCTTATGCTCATGTCCACATTCACTCACATGAACTCCTCCTTTTTTTAAGTTACGGTATATAGTATGTGTCCTTAAAGAAATTGACAGGGCTAAACAGCAAATCAAAAAACATCCAACCAGCTTAGCCAGCAGGGTGTCACCGATGCTTTCGTATGTGTTGTTATAAGCGTAATTCATTTGGTCTATTTTGTGAATATATAGAAAAATATTCCTAGGACTGATAGACTATCTTAAAATAAAACTGAGGTGAATAATCGAATGTCAATATCGTTAAAAAAAATATGTATTGCAATTTTTACAGTAATCGTTTTTTGTTCATTCGTTCTTCCTGGCGTATATGCTCAAAAACCTTACGAAAATTACACTACTATAGGTGGTTGGACGCTAGGCTCCGCCTTTTCCGATCTACAACCAAAGTTCAAAAACATGAAAATAGAAACGGAATATTATCAGATCGCATACAGTGGAAATGTTGCTTTTTTTGATAACAATCAGTACCTTCATTTCCATAAGGGAATTCTTGAATATGTAAGTGTTTACCAAAAGGGGAAAGGTATCAAAAGCAAGGTCGTGGTGGGTGATACAGTAAAAAAAGTTGTGGAAAAGCTAGGCAATCCATTGACTCAAATGAACGCACCCGAATCAATTTATTCACAGAAGGGTTCCCGGACGAAAACAGGGCAGTTCAATGCTATCTGAATAAAAACAAAGATAAAGTTAGTTTCACAAAATGAATGAACCCCGGAGCAATCCGTTGTAGACTGAACGGCGACGTTAAGCTAACGGGCAGGATAGTTCCAACATTCTTGTATTTACAAACTCAATAGGTATTTGGTAAAATTACACAAATGCAATGACGAGAAGAGTAAATAAGGTTTACTTTAACAGAGAACTCTGGTAGCTGAAAAGGAGTAAAGGAGATCTTATTGAATCAAGTCTCTGAGCATCACATCGAAACTTGAACTAGTTCGGGGGATGGTGTGACAGGAGCTCCTGTTACAGAGCTAGAGTATAAGTATGTGTTGGCATGCCGTACTCGATGAGGCTAATCTGAAGACAGATTAGCGAACTGGGGTGGTACCACGACGAGATCTCGTCCCCAAGACTTCGTTCTTGGAGGTGGGATTTTTTATCTTTTTGGAGAAGTAGAAAGCCAATTAGCATTAATAATCATGGGGGGCCTTTCAAGCAAAATGAAGGTTATTATGGAAAGGAGATATGAATCCAATGATGAAAGCTTATTTGAAATATTTCTTATACATCCTTAATCACAAATTGAATGTTCTCATTGAATGTTGGAAGGAAGGCTTGTATATTCAGGGGATTATTCATGATTGGTCGAAATTTTCACCGGCTGAGTTCTTTCCCTACGCAAAAAAATTTCACTCTGGAAAACCTTTGAATTTAGAAGATGAGTTGAATTGGAAATACGCATGGCTTCGTCACCAACGTAAAAACAAGCATCATTGGGAATATTGGGTTGTTAATCCCGACACCAAAGAGGTATTACCCATGCCGAGGAAGTATGTCGTCGAGATGGTATGTGATTGGCGCTCCTTTTCAAGGAGATGGGGGAGAAAGGTAAAAGAATCTACCCTAAACCTTACAGATAGCATAGTTGTTCATCCTGCAACGAAAAGAGAACTTGAGCTTCTAACATCCCTCAAGGGAAAGATAAACCATTGAGCTAACGGGACACGTTAGTTCAATGAAACAGCGACAGTCTAGGACTTTATTTTCCCCGTCCTCGCCTACCGTTGTTTCTTTTGTGGCCTTATACCAGTTCCACCTAGAAATATCCGTCTGTAAGCAGTTCTTCAACTAAAAATCCCCGCCGACCAATTAAGGTTAGCGGGGATTGCTGTACTGACGTTTAGGAACCTCCAACTTGCACAAGGATCTGGATACCAGGTACAGTCATGAAAACTAAAAAGCTACTCGCAACAATTAACAGTCCTATTTTTCTCAACATTACCTACCCACACCTTTTCAATTAGATTGGAGAACTCTGTTTTGATTTCAGGAGTCGCATAGACTTGGAAACGCATAAACAAGCCAATACAATTTATAAAGTAAGTCTCATTATTTATTATATGTGACTTTACCATTGCAAATAACAATTGTTTAAAACCATCACTGTACCTTTCTCTGTTTAAATAATAGTAGGCCATTTCGTAACCAAACCATGCAATGTAGTCGGGTACTACTTGTTGGCTGTACATATCAGTAGATGTCGGGAGTTGAGTAAAGGCATCAATCTCTTTTTTAAACCTTGAAAGTACATCATCAACATCCAAATTATATTGATTAGCAGCTATCATAACGTTTAACAGCTTTGAAAGTTTCTCACCTTCCATAGTATCTGCTGTTTCGGCTATGTATTCAACATAATCTGAAAGCACGCTGACATCTCCAGACAAGAGCTTATTTACATAAATATTGCATCGTGCCCAATCTTGATACATTTCTACCCAATAGAGGGTATCATCATCGGTCTCTCTAACCCAATCCAAGTCAGCATAGGCGTATGTATATTGTAGAGCTTGTTGGTAATCGCCTCGGGCATCACAGACACTCGCACATAGTAAGTCGGCATACGTGATGTACACAAACATCGGACGACTTAGTTTCTTAGCAGCCTCATTGCGTTCTTGGTTCTTCTGTTGATGTTTCCAATTGTATTGGATTTCAGCTTAGCTCTCATCACCCTTGCTATTTCATCAACCTTGTCCCATTTACGCAAAGACCTGTACACATTAGCTAAATCCTTTAACGCATCAAGTTGTTCTAAATCATCTAGGCGCTCGACATAAGGCTCAAATAGTATAGCTGCCTTGTGGTTGCGGCTTTGGTCGTCACCAATCTGAATTGTGAATATGCGGTATTGACAGATGGCTAAGCGCTCAGAATGTTGATATTTCTCCGCTTCAGCCACACCCTCATAGAGCAGTAGCGCAGCCTCATGTCGTCCCTGCGCCAACAATTCTTCTGCAATTTCAAATAGCTTGGGTGAATATAGTAGATTGTCCATGATGGCTCCCACCACTCGACGGATCGCATCCAACTTGTCCAACTCCGCACAGCGAAACAAAAATGGCTCGATTCGCCTCATATTCGGAGGATGGTCGATGATGTAGTTTTCTATAAACAGATCGTAAAAATCCCCTTCTGGTAAACCCATAGCCTCAGTGATTAGATCAAGCTGGTTAACAGACATTGACTTATTCCCTGTCACAATAGCACTTACTATTCCCCTATTCATGCCTGCAAGTTGTCCAAATTGCGCTATGCTCAAACCCTTTTGTTGTAAGTATCTATCTAATTCTGCTCGAATCGTAGGTGTATGCTTCATATCATAGCCACCCTTCATACAGAAATCCCAGTATTTTATAATCATTTACTATTTTTGTCCAGCACTTAACAGTTGTCAATCTTTTTTTGCGAATCATGCGGAAATACTGCGTTTGTCATAAGAGCACTCCTGTAAACAAAAAACACCCCACTGGCTTTAGCCAGCAGGGTGGGATTACAAACAGATTTTCAAAATTGAGCACAACCGGCTTACCCTTCCATTGCTCCATCAGCTTCCACGTCACCTCGGGCGTTTTGTAGGTGACTGTTTGCTTGCTATCCGTCTCCCAAATTTTCTCTCCCAATAGCGCGGAAGGATAGTAGAAAAAGAAACCCGTTTCACTTTCGAGACGGGTTTCCCTGTGCGCTCATGTCCAGTTATGACGGTAAAGGTTTCAACTTCATTGCCTCCGGTTATTTGAATCTCTGCCGGTCGATGGGAAAAGTAAGGCGAATTCTCAGAAATATATTTAAAAATTCGTATTAGTACTAGTCCGAACTCCGAGCTTTCCAGACATGGAACCAGAACCGCTACTTAAACTAACATAAAATTTCCCTGTGGACCATGCCTTGCTTTTATTTAATATGTCATCGAATGTTTTACCAGGTTTTACTGTTCCACTGTACTTTTCCGCACCAGATGCACTTCCCTGATTCACAGTAAAAGTTATAGTAGTGTCTCCTGTGTTTCTCAAGTACAATCTTACATATCCATATCCTCCTTTAACGTCAAAATCAGCAGAATCATTAAATCCAGCTACTGACGAATAACAATTTGTCCATCAGTAGCTTGTGGAGTAATGACATGGTCACCAGTAGTTGTTTTACCAGCATCTTGGGCCGCCGTAGTGGATGTAGTTGCAGAATCATTTCCTGATACACCCCATGTTGTGACATGCACAATGTCGCCGTTAGCTCTCCATTGTATTTCATAATTTCCTGAGCGCAGCCCTTGTGAAAAAGAATTTACACTATCCCAGAACAATTTTTTATGAGCGCCAATAGTCTTAACAATATATTGTTTTCCACTGTCTGTATGCACCAGGCTAAAGGTAATGGTTGAACCACCTCTATTTTTGGCAAAAATTTTAAGATGCCCGTATCCCGGATCTAATACAAAACGTGATACTGGGTCCTTTTTGTCGAAAATGTCATCAAAAACATCTCTTGATTTTTGAGGAGTTATGACTTGGTCACTAATAGTTGATTTACCAGCATTTTTGCTCGCAATACTGGATGTATTTGCAGAATCAGACGCATCTGAACTTGCACAGATCACACTCGGCACAACAACAGCCCCCAACAAACTAATAGATAAAGCTGATGAAAAAAGTATTTTTTTCTTTTTCAACAAATATCATTTCTCCTTTGAGTCATAAACGAAGCAAGGAAAGCTTCAAACCGAATGGCCTGAAGCTTTCCTTGCCTTGTTTGCAGTATAAGTATATGTGCCAGTAGTCGTCGTCCTTATATCTCTTTGAATTAATTTAATTCAAACCTATTGGACATCCCCAGGTTGTGTACCAACGACTCCCCAAACATGCCCGTCTACTTTATAATCGCCACCACGGAATTGAATTGTGTAATCTCCAGAACGCACACCAGATGAGTAGCCTTCATCTGTGCTTCTCCAAATGACTGTGTCATGAGGAGCGATTGCTAAAGCACTAATGTATTCTTTGTTCGAACCGTCGTGTGTCAAACTAACTTTGACTGTATGGTCTGAATAGTTCTTTATACGGAGTTTGACATGTCCATATCCCTTAGGAATATCAAAGGAACCTGATGCGGTAGCGCCCCCAGTTATTCCGACATCAATAGCATCTAATCCCCTTTGAGGTGTTACTACATGGTCACCCGTAGTTGTTGTAGCTGGAGCTTGGGTCGCCGTAGTGGATGTATTTGCAGAATCAGTTACAGCATCTGAATCTGCAAAAATCGCACTGGGTACAGCAATAGCTCCCCCTATTAAACCTAGTGCCAAGGCTGGTGCAATAAAATGTTTTTTCTTCACAGATTATTCCTCCTATATTTGTATATTAAACTACCTCCTCATTCTACTAAAAGATTCCATGTTTTTAATTTTTATTACAATAAAATCATAATATTGTTTAATAAATCCATTTTTATGAATTGAATAACAATATTATAATATGGATTTACAGCTCATCCTTTTGCAACTTAATATCCAACTCAATCAGACGATCCAAGTCCTGGACCGTCTGCATTTTTATATTTCCAGCCTATAGGTCTTTGACCCACTGTGCGATTCCTGCTTTGACAATCTTCCGGTACTGTGCCTTGGATTCAAGGATTCCCTCGACGATCTCTATTTCTCGTTGCAGTGATGCATTATACTGTTCGTTGTCTGTTCCCATTGTCGTATCCCTCGGTTCCGTTATTATGGAATGCGAGAAAGCGGATGATCCGAAAAGCCACGCGTGGCGCGCCGCTATCTCAGCCGGGGAATACCCTGGATTGGGGAGGAGGACGTTAGCGCGTCCTCCTTTTTTCCTATGCTACTGGTTCAGCCCGATGCAACAGGACTGGCTCAATACCAGTGCTCTCCAAAAATCGTTTCTTAATAACATCGCAGAGAATCGGGTCCAGTTCCAACGTCCGGCATGTCCGGTCCATCTGCTCACATGTCATAAGCGTGGAGCCGCTGCCACCAAAGAAATCGACAACCTCGTCACCACGCTGGCTGCTATTCTTAATTGGAATAGCAAGCAGGTCAAGAGGCTTCTGAGTGGGGTGAACATACTTGTTCACATCGCCCCGTGAGACCTCCCATACTGTCTCGGGGAGTGGGTCCTCAACAGGTAGGCCAGCCTTCCATACCGTTGTCTGTGTCCGATCACCGTACCAAGCAGGGGATTTCCCTTCCAGGTGGGCATAATAGACCGGCTCATGTTTGAAGCGGTACTGTGCCCAGCCGAAGGTGGCTGCATTCTTAACCCAGACGCATTGTGTCCGGATGACGATGCAACTGCGTTCATCGCATCCTCGAACTCCCGCTGATAGGTCGAAGGATGAAATACATATATAGCTGCAGTTGGCTGCATCATCACTGCATAGTTTGAAAAGACAGCATGCAAAAAGCCCGCGAAGTCCTCAGCGGGCATATTGTCGTTCATTATGGAGCCGCGACCATCAGCAGCCAAACGGGCAGAAGTGCTCTCTACCGCTACATTATAAGGCGGATCAGTAACGACCAGCGCTGCTTTAGCTCTATCCATCAAAAGTGCAACATCATCAGGATTGGTCGCATCTCCACACACCAATCGACGCCGCCCTAGTTGCCACACATCCCCGCGCCTGGTCTCCGGCTCCTTGATTTCGTCTAGAGCACGCTGGACGTCAAAGTCATCATCGGTAACCGGGAGGTCCAAGGCTTCATCCTGTGGCACAGCAAACTCTGCGGCCAGATCCTCGAACTCTTCCAAATCGAAGGCGGACAGGGCCAGATTAGCCCCACTCACCTGCAGATCATCAAGCAATCGATAAAGGGCTTCATCATCCCAGTTCCCACTGACCTTATAAGCGCCAGATTGAGAAGCTTTTCCTGCTGTTCGTCCAGATCAACAACACTTACAGTCAGCTCCGTATGACCCAGCTCGTTAACCATGATCTTATAGCGTTGATGGCCGCCCACCATGTTCCCGGTGCGTTCGTTCCAGACGATTAGCTCCACATAACCAAATGATTCGATGCTGGCTTTAGCTTCTCGTATTCTGGATCACCTGGCTGAAGATCAACCCGTGGGTTATATGCTGCTGCGTTGATTTGCTCAATTGGTAGGACTCTGATTTCCACTTGTACGACCTCCTTATTTTCTAGTGCTTTCTAAATTGAAACTCCCATCCAAATTGCTTTCTAAGCATCAGCACCTTGGAACAAGAAAAGACGAGCCAGTAGTAGCTCGTCATTGTTACTATTGATATTAATGTTTGGCCAATTACACTGTACTCATAAAGTCGAATCTTCAGTAACCTGTTGCTGAGTCCTTTAAGCATTACAACCCCCTAGTATTACAAGCAGTATAAATAGTATGAGAATAACCCCGACACTGGTAAACATACCGCCATAACCAACTCCATCAGTCTCACTATTTGTATGGGGATGAGTTTTTCAAATTGGTTAATATCGGTAGTCTTTCTCATCTCCAGTATTTCCACTGTACCTATGAGCGTGAGGAATTCTACCGTTTACTGTTGTATACCCTTCAAAATGATGGTAATGCCCACCACCTGTCAAGTGAATGGCTGGCCCTGTAGTTCCTCTAATTAGATGCGTATGTTGATCGTTAAATGATGTTTCTGCATAATAATTATGAACATGCGGAACACCACTTGGAGCTGGTTCTGTTACTCCAGCGTAATGGTGGTAGTGTCCTACATCAAGTGATGTATTCCCATTAAAAGGATGTACGTGAACATTAACTGGTCTACCGTCCCACGAACTAATAAAAAGCTTATGCGAATGGTTAGAGTCGGAATTACTGGAATGAACAACATAACCTGTTATTGGTATTTCCATCAGTAGCCACCTCTCTTTATCAACTGCCATATACTATGAAAGAGGTAGTGTAAATGTTCAAAAGGCTATTTGAGTTGAGTTGGTTTCCACTATTCGGGTAGCAGGATAACAGGCTGTCAGAGCGTGTGTATGCCCTCTCTCTGCTTTCTGCAGTACTCCTTCCGGCATTCGTCTGAGTAAAATAAAATAAAGCAGGCTCAGAATAGCTCACATTCTGTCGTATGGGGGAAAAGAAAAAGCACCCCGAAGGATGCTCATTTTGAAAGAATAACTACGCTTTATACACAATAAGCGCTGAGAAGTAGCTTCCTTAGCAGAATAGTTTATGGAAACAATATCTTCTTCTCTTTTGAACTTCAAGAAATCATCCATTGCCCATTCAAACTCTTTGATGTTAGCTTTACTGATTTCTTTAGTAACCATCTTCATTTGATATCCCTCCTTTACGCCATATTTCGACAATTAGGAAGAATTATCCTCTTTAACACATGGTCTCAAACAAAACTGTTTAACACCATCCCATCTACCCCATACACAACCTTTGCATTTTTTCGGCTGTTTTGGTGGGCCTTTCATGTATAGCAAAATTCCTTTCTTCTGCTTCTTCAAACCAAAAATCCTTTCAAGGCAATTAAAAAAGCCACCCAAATGAGTGACTTGTATCTGCCTATGTATTTACAGCACCAAATGAACTAAGGCGCTTATCTAAAACCCTAAAAAATAAACAGCGATTGGGTCTATTCCCGCAAGCGGGATGCAAAACGCTACGCTGTTGCATAAAAGCATTTGTACTTAGTAACAAGAGAGGAAGAACAAGACCATTTTACTGATATTAGAAAATGGCCGTCAAAGAACTAAGACCGGACAATACCGGAAAATGGGCAATTAAACCATTATAAGCTGGCTTTTGCTCACTTTCTCGATATTACTCGCTATTAAGTAAAAATAAAGTCTTAAACTGCCGCTGTTATCATTCAACTAACGTTCTTCGTTAGCGTAGCGCATTACTTGACCAAATTCGATATGTTGCCGGCCAATAACCTACGTTTTCGTATGTTTACTCAGCATAGTGATGTGTAGGTGCACTAACATATCAACAGTCTCTTAAATCAAAAGCTTCTTCTAGTGCGGCAGTATCTTCGAAGATTTGAAAAAACCTTATCTTCTCCTGTTCTACTTCGCAAATAATTGCCCAATCACTCTCGAACACTTTCCCGGTTACATTGACCTTGATGCGGAAATTCCCCCATGCACACGCTGCTTCCTGATTACCGATGAGTTTGTGAAGGACAAAACTCTCTATTTGTTCTGCTTCTTCTAATAAGTTTAAATAATTTCTAACACCTTCTTTTCCATGAAATGTGCCGTATAAAGGAATTTTATTAGAAGGCTCTTTTTTAAGAATAATAAATTTCGCTTCATCATGAACCAATTCGATCACTTTATCAATCTGTTTGCTTCCTAATGCTTGAAAATAATTTGTTAGCACCTGTTGAGCACTTTGCATTTCTACTAATCTCCCTTCGAATAGGCGGAATAAGCTTTGCACAATCCAATAATAACATATTTTATCTACCATCCTGCCCGTTGGCTTAACGCCGCCGCTGCCAGTCTAGAACTATATTTTCACGGTCTAACACTTTATTTCCATCAAACACTCGTCCCAGCAATTCTCTCACCCAGTTTATCCTCATCACCGGACTTCATGGTTTCCCAGCACGTATCACAAAAGGATGCGCCCATTGTTGTGTTCTCCGGGTTCGGATTAGGGTCATTGCAAAGCATACATTTTCCTGTTTTCGGACTCTTTTTCACAGTACCGCTCCCATCGATGGAAAAATATAAGACACGCTGCGGAATTGAACCGCGCAAGGGTTCTGACCAAGCTGTTTCATGTTTCCGCTGGTTAACTGGTTCCTTGCCGCCTGCGCGTGCCATGAATAATGTGGGCGGGGGCCATTCTCCCCCGCATGAAATGACTTACCGTTTAACCGCAATCTGCAAACTGTGCCGATCTACCGCTGTGCGTTACGGGTGCCCCTAAGGGATGCAAGGATCTATCCTTGTTCGCGGCCACATATTTGGGCTTTCCCTTGCGCGCACTGAGCTGTTTGTCCCTCTATCCCCTTGCAGGATCATCGAGGCTATCAGCCTTTAGTATACAGGCGTCATCCTACGTTGTAGCGTCTCTCTTCCGCCACCACATTCAAAAACTACAGGAGCTCTGCTGCGAGCTGATTGAGAACCAACGGCGTTGGGATGAGTTGGCCGTCACCTTTGTTGCCTTTATAGTAAGCACGGGAAGCCGAAAGCGGAAGGAACAATCAGAATTAGAAATAACGAGAGGGATAATCTGCTCATCCATTTGGCTAAGCGAAAATCTTTGGATGTAACGCGGAAGAATATCAAAACGCGTTACTACGAATGAAAAGGTTGCTTAAGTTAGCCGGACTCAATCAGGAATTAACACCTCATTCACTTAGACACACTCACACTTTACTACTAGCTGAGATCGGCATTAGCTTAGAACAGATTATGCATCGACTCGGCCATTCGAACGACGACATAACGAAAAGAATATATCTGCATATTACAAAACCAAAAAGAAAAGAGGCTTCCCATAAGTTCGGAGAACTAATGAGAGCCTCTAAAAAAACAACTGAGCGTTAACAAATCAATATAGCAATCACCTAAACCCTTATTACAGCACGGGTTTTTGGCTTTGTTACATCATTCCACCCATGCCGCCCATTCCGCCCATGTCAGGCATTGCAGCCTTTTCTGGTTCTGGCTTGTCAGCGATAACCGCTTCGGTAGTCAGGAACATTGCTGCTACGGAAGCAGCGTTTTGCAAAGCATAACGAGTTACTTTCGCAGGGTCCACGATACCAGCTTCGATCATGTTTACCCAGTCGCCAGTAGCTGCGTTAAAGCCTACGCCAACTTCTTCGCGTTTCAGACGCTCAACGATTACAGAGCCTTCTTCACCTGCGTTAGCAGCAATAGTGCGGATTGGAGCTTCCAGAGCGCGCAACACGATGTTCACGCCTGTTTGCTCGTCGCCTTGCAGTTCAACAGCTGCAACTGCTTTGTATACGTTCAGGAGCGCTACACCACCACCGGATACGATACCTTCTTCAACCGCAGCACGGGTTGCGTTCAGGGCATCTTCGATGCGCAGTTTGCGTTCTTTCAATTCTGTTTCAGTAGCCGCACCAACTTTGATGACTGCTACGCCGCCGGACAATTTAGCCAGACGCTCTTGCAGTTTCTCTTTGTCGAACTCGGAAGTAGTTTCTTCCAGTTGCGTGCGGATTTGGCTAACACGAGCGTCGATGTCGGCTTTGTTTCCAGCACCGTCAACCACAATCGTATTTTCTTTAGTGATACGCACTTGACGTGCTGTACCCAGTTGGTCTACGGAAGCTGTTTTCAGGTCCAGACCCAGTTCTTCTGTAATCACTTGACCGCCTGTCAGGGCAGCGATATCTTGCAGCATTGCTTTACGACGGTCACCAAAGCCTGGAGCTTTAACAGCTACAGCGTTGAATGTACCACGCAGTTTGTTAACAACGAGCATAGCCAGTGCTTCGCCTTCGATGTCTTCAGCGATCAGAACAAGTGGCTTGCCTTGTTGTACGATTTTTTCAAGCAATGGCAGGATTTCTTGTGTGTTTGTGATTTTTTTGTCTGTGATCAGGATATACGGATTGTCCAGTACAGCTTCCATTTTGTCCGTATCTGTAATCATGTACGGGGAAATGTAGCCACGGTCAAATTGCATACCTTCAACCACTTCCAGCTCTGTTGCAAAACCGCGGGATTCTTCAACAGTGATTACACCGTCTTTGCCCACTTTTTCCATAGCTTCAGCGATCAGTTCGCCTACTTCGTCATCAGCAGCGGAAATACCGGCTACTTGAGCAATGGATTGTTTGCTTTCGATTGGTTTGGAGATGGCTTGCAGTTCAGCGACAGCCGCTTTAACCGCTTTGTCGATCCCTTTACGGATACCGATTGGGCTTGCGCCAGCAGTTACGTTTTTCAGGCCTTCTGTGATGAGGGCTTGAGCCAAAACAGTAGCAGTAGTCGTACCATCACCAGCTACATCGTTCGTTTTGGTTGCTACTTCTTTAACCAGTTGAGCGCCCATGTTTTCGAACGCGTCTTCCAGCTCGATTTCTTTTGCAATCGTTACACCGTCATTGGTGATGAGCGGGCTACCGAATTTTTTCTCCAGTACAACGTTACGGCCTTTCGGTCCGAGTGTTACTTTAACAGCATTAGCCAATGCGTCAACCCCGCGCAACATAGAGCGACGAGCGTCTTCACTGAATTTAATATCTTTAGCCATTTGTGATAAACCTCCCTATGGATTATGAATGATTTGTTTCAATTCCTATATTCAGGTCTTGTCCGGGTTCCGGTTAACCGATGATCGCGTGGATATCGCTTTCTTTCATAATCAAATATTCTTTACCTTCATATTTGATTTCCGTTCCAGCGTATTTAGAGAAAATGACACGGTCGCCTTCTTTTACTTCCAGAGGAATACGGGCACCGTCTTTCAATGCGCCTGCGCCAACCGCGATAATTTTGCCTTCTTGCGGCTTTTCCTTGGCAGAGTCAGGAAGTACGATCCCGAAGGAAGTCGTTGTCTCTTGCTCAATTGCTTCCACCAATACGCGTTCACCCAAAGGTTTGATCATGAAAAAATAGCCTCCTTATTAAGTGTTTTATCCTGTAATTTGGTTGTTATGTTGTATGTATTAGCACTCGACAGTCGTCAGTGCTAACAACCAACTTTATGATACTCAACTTGGGATTGAATTTCAAGTCCCTAATGTATTTTTTATGGGAATTTTTATGGACAGCCCTTCCCGATTATATCCATCTATCTGAAAAATAACCGTTAACTCAGCGCTATGGTTATTTTTAAGGCAGCTAAGCTGCTGCTGTTATGCTCTATAAATAGCCATGATATACAAATGCCATTCATCATCTGCAAGTGACATGTAGCGCGGACCCGAATAAATTGTTTACTGAGCCATTCAGGTCCTGCCTTATTATTCTGAAGCTACACGCAATTGGGCCTCACGTTCCTCCTGTGCACGCAGCTGCCTGCGGTACACGACCAAAGACAAATACACGCTCACTTCATATAGCACCAGCAACGGAATCGCCACCAAAAAATCGGAAATAAAGTCCGGCGGGGTAATGACAACCGCAACGAACACAAGCAGAAAATACGAAATCTTCCGCCACTTGCGAAGCCGCATTGGTGTTAAAACATGAATCCCCGTCAGAAACATGATAAGCAGGGGGAGCTCAAACAGTAGCGCTACAGGTAGTACAATATTAAACATAAAGGTGAAATATTGTGCGATCCCGTACGTTTCCTGTAATCCCATACTTTTGGTGACCGACGATGTAAATTGAATCGCCATCGGGAAAATAATGAAATAAGCAAAAGCTGTCCCAATGATGAACAAAAGCAGCACATAAGGCACATACCGCAAAGTCGCACTTCGTTCTTGTGGTCTTAAGCCCGGGCTGACAAACTTCCACAGTTGGTAGCAAGCAAACGGTAGCGCCACCGCAATCCCGATGATCATGGCGATCTTCATGTAGATACCGATCCCGTCCCAAAAGGAAAACGCGTTTAACTGAAAAGCTTGCGCCGAACCGGAGCGAATAAGCCAGTCATAGACAGAACCCGCCGCGAACAGACCACCAGCCAGTGCCAATACAAATACAATTAGCACATAGATAATTCTGCGGCGAAGCTCTCCCAGATGTTCCATTAGCGGCATTTCATGCTCTGATGGGGTCAAGTCCACTCCTCCTTTCTGAACGGAACGCAGCAGCGCCTCCTAAAAAATAAAGCCCTTCACTGAAGAAGAGGCTTTTGTTTATTGTACAAGCATCAAGAATCGATCACTAAATCTATGACAAGCGTTTATCCTCAGGCTGAGGTTGAACTTCTGAAGACGTCGTCTGTGATGCTTTGACCACACTATCTTTGCTGTCTTTACGCTCAGTCCGTTCATCTTCTGATAAAATATCGCGTGCCCCGTTTTTAAACTCACGGAATGTACGCCCTACAGCTCGACCCAGCTCAGGCAGCTTGTTCGGACCAAATAACAGCAGCGCCAGAATGATCAACAAAATATAACCCGGTGCTCCAATATTGGGCATGTGTAGTAATCCTCCTTATGTTGACGGACAAAATAACAATCTTTGTCCGTATACGGCCTTATAAATTCTTATAGGTATCATACCACACACGATGTGCTGCCTTCTACCGGAACTGGCCTGTCACCATAAGTAGCGCTTCTGGAAGTTGGTCCATTATCGCTGCCAAATTTTCATGCACACCTTTGGGCGTTCCTGGTAAATTGACGATCAGTGTACGTCCGCGTATTCCTACGATTCCACGGAATAGCATAGCCGCTGGATTTTTCTGCATCACGATCATTCTCATGGCTTCCGCCATGCCTGGCACTTCCCGTTCCACAACCCGCCTAGTCGCCTCCGGTGTCACATCACGGATCGCCAGCTCGGTTCCACCCGTAGTTAGTACCAGGTCTGCATGAAAATAATCGGTCATTTCGATTAAAGCTGCAATAATTTCATCCGGTTCATCGGGAACGATCCGGTATTCCACAATCTCTCCGCCCAGTTCTTCTTCGATGAGTTCCCGGATGACCTGTGCGCTTGTATCCTCACGCTCTCCCCTTGCCCCTTTATCACTGGCTGTTAGGATCGCCGTTTTCCACACCATAAGATCACCCTTCTCCTATCATGAAAGAATACTTTCTCTTCTGAAAATCAGAAACAGCCACGCTGCATCCTCCATCACATCACAGTACCCTCTCGGCGACAATGTTGTCTATGTCAAGGTTCCCGGTGGTCCTCCCTTTGAAAATCCCCATGCTTGCCACCTGTTTTGGATTGCAGCATGGTAGGGCCGATGATCATATCTTTTTGCAGCGCCTTGCACATATCATACACGGTTAACGCTGCGGCTGAAGCCGCTGTCAAAGCTTCCATTTCTACACCTGTCTTACCTTCGGTCTTCACTTCAACTTCAATATGAAGCACATCATGTCCATTATCGGAAAAAGTAATGTTCACGCCTGTCAGGGCCAGTGGATGACACATCGGTATCCAGTCTGACGTTTTTTTCGCGCCTTGAATCCCTGCGACCTGGGCCACAGCAAGAACATCACCCTTGCCGATTCTTCCTTCTTTTACAGCCGTCAATGTAGCCGGATTCATCGTAATCTGAGTCACGGCAACTGCTGTACGAATCGTAGACGTTTTACCCGAAATATCTACCATCCGAGCCCGTCCCTGTTCGTTAAAATGAGTAAAGGAATCCACGACTCCCTCACAACTCCTTTCACATACCCAACTTTACTTCATTCATCATTTGTCAATAATCACAATCTAAGCGTCCATCCAGAGTAAACAGCACGTCCACTCGCAAATCCCTTGGCTCCATGGGCACCTGTGTCAGCAATTGTCCCGGCAACAGCAGCGAGACATAAAGCGGACCTGCATGGCTGTTGTTACGCTTCTCTGCCTCTACCTGTACGGTAAAGCGGTCATAATAGCCTCCGCCGTAGCCGATCCTGCCCCCACGACGATCAAAGGCCAAGCCGGGCACAACAACCCAGTCAATTCCCGTCCACATTTCAGGCGACCACTCCTTGCATGTCAAAGCAGGCTCAGGGATGTTCCAGATGCCGGGTACAATATCTCCGTACTGATCCATCTCCCTCAGCTCCATAGTCCGAGTTACCGGATCCACTCTTGGGGCTAGGACACGATCTCCCTGTGACCAGCAATGCTCAATGAGGGGAGTCGTCGAAATCTCGCTGCCAAAAGAGAGATAACTAAATAAGGTTAGCTTATCTCCGTTTCTGTCTATTCTAAGCTGCTCCCATGCCTCGATTGCATGCCAACAGGCCACAGCCGATGCCTTCTGCCTTGTCAGCGGGTCCATGGAGTCACGCGCTTCCCGTTGCTGCAAACGCAGCGCGTTCTTCACATTACAGACATCCATCACATCCGCCCTCCCGCACAATCGTCGATAATCTTTAAAACGTTACTATTGTCCCATTTGTCAGTAAGTGCTGTACGTTGCAAGTTTTTTTCATTCTTTTTCACTTCTCGTTTAAGTTTATCATTGTTTATACAAATTGACTACACGCGGCTCAAGGGTTTACGGGGTGAAAGCAGTGCAATAGTGGGTAATTTCATGTAAACTGGAAGGAAGGTACCTGCGAAGAAAGCAGGGAGAACTGTGCAAAATGTAATGGAGGAACGATACGCTATGCTATTGCAAGTAACCGGAATTACTAAATCCTATGGAATTGAGCCCGTTCTGGACGGGATTAACCTTCAAATATTGGAACGTGAACGTATTGGACTCGTAGGTGTGAACGGTGCAGGCAAATCGACCCTGCTCAAAATTATTGCTGGTGAAATATCCTATGACAGTGGACAAATTTTCAAGGCGAAGGAGACCAGCATCGGTTATCTGGCGCAAAACAGCGGCTTGAATTCTGACCGTTCTATCTGGGGGGAAATGATGCTGGTGTTCACTCCCCTGATTGAAGCGGAACGGGAACTGCGGCAAATGGAACAGGACATCGCTGACCTGGCCAATGCTCAAAACGAAAAACGCTACGCAGATCTGCTGGAACGCTATGCACGTCGCTCAGACTGGTTCAAGGATCACGGTGGTTATGAAATGGAGACCCGTATTCGCAGCGTGCTGCACGGTATGGGCTTTGGTTCATTTGCACCTGAGACGCCCGTAGCTACTCTGAGCGGAGGACAGAAAACTCGGCTTGCGCTAGCGCGCATCCTACTGCTCGCACCAGATGTCCTTATGCTCGATGAGCCTACCAACTATCTGGATATTCAAACACTGACCTGGTTGGAGGATTATTTGCGCGGCTACTCCGGTTCTCTGCTGGTTGTATCACATGACCGTTATTTCCTGGACCGACTGGTAACGACGATTATTGAAATTGAACGCCATCGTTCTACTCGATATACAGGCAACTACAGCCGCTACATGGAGCTGAAGGCTGCCGAGTACGAAACGAATCTGAAGCATTACGAAAAGCAGCAAGGAGAAATTGCCCGTTTAGAAGCATTCGTACAACGTAATATCGTGCGGGCTTCCACGACCAAACGCGCTCAAAGTCGACGCAAGCAGCTAGATAAAATGGAGCGTATGGATCGGCCCATGGGAGACTTGAAAAAGGCTCATTTTTCCTTTGAAACAGCCCATATGTCAGGTAAGGAAGTACTGGAGGTACGTGACCTCTCTGTGGGGTATGAAGGTAAAAAGCCTTTATTCCAGCATGCATCGTTCGATTTAAAACGTGGAGATACCGTGGCACTGATTGGTCCGAACGGGATCGGAAAATCGACGTTGCTCAAATGTCTGACCGGATCACTTAAACCTGCTGCTGGCTCCATCCACTGGGGCACGAAAATCAAAATCGGCCTGTATGACCAGGAGCAGACGAACCTGAACCCCGCCAATACCGTACTGGAGGAGTTGTGGAGCGAGTACCCTCATATGGAGGAAGCACGGATTCGTACAGTGCTGGGTAATTTCCTGTTTAGCGGTGACGATGTACTTAAGAAGGTAGCTGCATTAAGCGGAGGGGAAAAAGCCCGTGTATCTCTGGCCAAGCTCATGCTGCGCGAAGCCAACGTGTTAATTCTAGATGAGCCTACCAACCATCTGGATCTGTTTAGCAAGGAAGTGCTGGAAGCGGCTTTGATGGACTATGACGGTACGCTGTTGTTCATTTCCCATGACCGTTATTTCCTGAACAAAATGGCGGAACGTGTCATCGAGCTTCATCCTGGGGGGATAGAACATTTCCTGGGGAATTATGATGACTATGTAGCCAAAAAACAGGAGTTAGAGGAAATTGCACAGGAAGCTCTGGAGGCAAATCAGGCCACACGCGGCAAAACATCGGCTACCTCTGCATCCGTGACAGACGAGACCACATCCAAATCACGCGCCGCCACCTATGCGGCAGACAAACAAGCCAAAAGCGAGGAACGTAGCCGTCAACGCAAGCTGGAGGCATTGGAAAACCAGATCAAAACGCTGGAAGAACAAATTTTAGGGCTGGAGGAACAAATGACCCTGCCTGAGATTTATCAGGATTACACAGCGCTTCAGAATATTCAGGCACAACTCGACACCCATAAACAGGAATTGACTGAAACCTATACCTCTTGGGAAGAGCTGTTAGAAGAATAAAAACTACTGCATAAAATCTTAGCCTTAAAAATTTCACATTTTCCTCTTCTATATTTTTGTACACAAGATTATCCACAGCTTATGTGTATGAATGAGATTAAAAAATGGCCTTTTGGGCCATTTTTTTATTGATAAAAAGCCATTTTCAAATGAAAACCAAATTTATCCACCTTTTTATCCACATTATCCACAGATTTCACAAGAACTAAAGGTGTTACATATCCCCCAACTTGCTATCTCCAAAAAGTCTTAGCCTGCTTGCTTCGGACCCGGTTATCCACATTCGAAGCGGTATATGTGGATAACTTTGTTCACAACTTGACAAATCACATCATTATTCGGGCAATATCAAAATTCCAGATTTTTTTGATGGATCATGAAAAATCGTGAACAATTGTGACGAATAATGCGAGTGAATGAGAGGCTGCCTTTCATTTGCTCAAACTCCTGTATTTTATCCTCTTGAATTTATATTTTTATGATAGTTTTGGAGCGGACAAAAAAGACACGACTCAACTGTGCCGTGTCTTGCTCATTCTTCTTCAATTAAGTTTGGACAGACCATTCTTCCAGAGACAGCCCTGGATCAGCCTTCATATCCAATGAGGTAAATTCCCCGCGCTTCCATTTGGCGTAGGCCGCAGCGCCGATCATCGCTGCATTATCTGTGCAATATTTCATCGATGGTACAAGCAGCTCGATTCCTTCGCGCTCACAGCGCTCCCGCAATGCTGTACGCAGTCCGCGATTAGCAGCCACACCGCCACAAAGCAGAAGCTGCTTCGCACCGTATTCACGCATGGCACGAATCGCCTTTTCCACCAGCACCTCGACGACCGACTCTTGAAAGCCTCTTGCGATCGCTCCCACATGAACGGTTTCTCCGCGCATTTTCGTCTGGTTAATTACATTCAGCACCGCAGATTTCAAACCGCTAAAGCTAAAATCATAAGAATCCGGCTCCAGCCATGCACGCGGCAAAGTAACCACTTCCTCCGATTCATGAGCCACACGATCCACATGCGGGCCACCCGGATACGGAAACCCAATCGCTCTCGCTACTTTGTCGTAGGCTTCCCCAACCGCATCATCTCTTGTACGACCAATGAGTTGAAAATGGCCTTCGGACTCCATCAGCACCAGCTCTGTATGTCCTCCTGACACAACGAGAGCAATGCACGGATATACGATATCATGCTCCAGCTGATTGGCATAAATATGTCCCGCGATATGATGCGTCCCGATTAATGGCTTGCCGAACGCCAAGGCAGCACTCTTGGCAGCGACAATTCCAACCAACAATGCGCCAACCAGTCCTGGTCCTTGTGTCACGGCAACCGCCGAAATCTCACGAGGGGTAATTCCCGATGTTTGCATGGCCTCGTCCAGCATGTAGGTGATGCTCTCCACATGTTTGCGTGAAGCCACCTCTGGCACAACACCACCAAAGGCTTTGTGTGTTTCAATCTGACTGGAAATCAAATTTGAGAGCACCTCTGTACCATTTTTCACGACGGAAACAGCCGTCTCATCACAACTCGTTTCCACTGCCAGTATATAGCAAGGCTCGCCGGAGGCGGAGCCTGTACCTGCTTTTTCCTCTTGCGTCATTGCTTCTGCACGCTTCCTTCCTGTTCACCGGATGCCCCATGCGCGGGAAGATCCGCCCACATGATCACGGCATCCTCGTTATTATCCGAATAATAGCCTTTGCGCACACCTGCGGGCTTAAAGCCTTTTTTCTCATACAAGCCCTGAGCGATCCGGTTCGTTACCCGCACCTCCAGCGTCATACGTTCCATCCCTAAATAAGAGGCCGTCTGCATCAGCTCATCCAACAGCTTGTCCCCAAGCTTGCGTCCGCGATAAGCCTCACGAATCGCAATATTCGTAATATGGGCCTCATCCATAATCGTCCACATGCCTGCGTAACCAATGGCTCGTCCGTCTAGTTCCATAATCATATATTTAGCGAAATGATTCATCGTCAGCTCATTGCGGAATGCTTCCTCCGTCCACGGCAGCGTGAACGCTTCATGCTCAATCTCCAGCACATCGGGAATATCATCCAGTTGCATCAAGCGAAACTCAAGTTTCTCTTCCCGCTGTATGTTCTTTGCCATGTTGTTCACCGCTCTCTTCAGCGCTGACGAAGCAGATTGGCTTCCGCCTCCGCCAGCTGGGTATAATTGGGAACCAGCGTATGTAGCTCGTCATGTTCTTGACGAAGCAGCTTATCCGCCCCAAGGCGGCCAACCCATCTTCCCTCCAGCTCATAAGGTACGATACGCAGCTCGCTCCAAGCACGCAGGCGCTCGGCTGTTTCGGCGTGAACCGCCGTTTCACCGACTAGCCAAATGACCGGAGGACGCTCTTCAGAAGGTAAAGCCTCCAGCCGTTGCAGCAGATCATCGGTCCAAGCAGTCATCAAGCGAATTGCATCTGGCTCCAGCCGTTGAGGGCTCTCGGTGTCGTCAACTGTATTCACGCCGAACAGCCCCGTGTAAACCTGACCACGGCGCGCATCCAGCACAGGCACAATCCAGTCTGCTGCCTGCGCTCCGGTTGAACCGTTATTCACAGACTCATTTTTATCTTCTTGTCCCTTCATCTCGATGCCGCGATTCCAACCACCCCACGCCAAAGCATGCAAAGTGGATATGGACGTCACCGGGATACCCCAGGCCCAAGCGAGTGTTTTGGCTGCGGTCACCGCAATCCGGATACCGGTATAAGACCCCGGTCCAACACCAACTGCAATACCATCTACATCATCTCGTGTCAGCCCTTCTTCATTCAGCAGTCGTTCCAGCTCGGTAATCACATGCACGGAGTGATTACGTTCGCCATAGACGTTGCTTTCTCCCAGCAATTCTCTTCCGTTCATCAGAGCGGCCGCCATCACGGTCGTCGCTGTATCTAACGTCAAAAACCGCTCACGCGGCTTTACATTCACATCTGTATGCTCTCTTTGCATGATTCAAACTCCATTCTCCCGCAAACTGCGGCACCATTGTTCATAAGGCTCGCCGTACCCGGTCAGGTGAATCAAGCGCTCCCCCACATCCGTTGTTTCTATATACATGTGAAGCCGCTGCTCCGGCAATATATCCGGTATAATACTACCCCATTCCACCAGACATACTCCTGTCCCGTAAAAATATTCGTCCAGCCCGAGATCCTCCGCCTCGTCCTGGGAAATCCGGTACACATCCATATGATACAAAGGCAATCGGCCCTCGTACTCCTTAATAAGGGTAAAGGTTGGACTATTAACGATACCCGGCACACCTAAATGACCGGCAAAAGCTTTGGAAAAAGCAGTTTTGCCCGCTCCCAGATCTCCATCCAGCACAATCACCGTTCCGGGAACCGCTTTGGCTGCCAAAAAACCAGCCAATGACCCGGTCTGTGCCTCTGAGACAGAACGGAACGTAAACTGCTCCTGCGAAATTGTCATATATTTTAATCACCTTTCGTCCGAATCGGACCGTTCCAACTTGTTCTTTATTATATAGTTCACCTTATGTCGCCGCAAGGCATGAAGACATGCTATTGTAAGTTAGTGATACACACAGGGAGGGATTGAAACGATGGGGCAAACCGTTTTACTCATGATTGATGTTCAGCAGGCTATGTTCATGTATGATGAGAAGCTGTATCGTGAGCAGGAAGTTGTAGCGCATTTGCAGCAGCTTTTGGACAAAGCCAGAGCTACAGGTACACCGGTGATTTTTGTACAGCATACCGATGAAGCGGATGAGGATTTCCGAGAAAACAGTGTAGGCTGGGCCATCGCCGACGTAGTGCGTCCTCTTCCTCATGAACGAATTGTCCGTAAATCATCCTGGGACAGCTTCTACCAAACCGAATTGGGCCATGTACTGAAGGAACTGGGGGCCGATCAACTCGTAATCGCGGGGATGCAGACCGAGTTTTGCCTCGACACGACTTGCCGAAGCGCCTATAGTCTGGGATACCAGAACAACGTACTCGTATTGGATGCGCATAGTACATTTGATAGCAAGGTGCTGAGCGGTGAACAAATCGTAGCTCATCATAATGGTATGCTTGGCAATCGTTTTGTGCGTTTACTTGCGACGGAAGATGTACATTTTTCGTGAGTTGTTGAAGTTTAATGTTCCAAGCCGATTGCTTTCAAGCAAGTCGGCTTCTTTTTTTGTTCATGCGAAAAAAGCGCACTTTCGGGTGACACTGTTAACAAGAAGCGAGCTAGCACAATATAACGAAGATCATGAATATTGAAAGGCAAAGCCGTCTTCAGAAAATTCTGGAGGCTTTTTTTATTACCCAGCGATGAGTTAGATGATATTGCGAGGAAAACTTTCTCACGTATGGATTGCAACTTTCATTTTTAACATAAAATTCAATTAATGATCATGATTTTCAGAAAAATTAAGAAATTAACAGAAAACGTTAGAATGGCCTAATTATTGTGGAGTATATGGCCCTATAAACATCTGTACATAGATATGTGTAAATATTTGGACATTGAGCAAAATCTGCATTAGAACTATGATGAAAATGGTTTTAATTTCCAATGAGAGAAGGCGATCGAACCGTCACACTCACTGTCTTAGGCACCATGATATGCCCGCATGCAAATGTATCTTGCAGTCGCTGCTTCTCGTAGGTTAAGAGCGGAAATTACGAATTGAAGTGCAATCATGGATGTATTGTGTTTTGAACACAGCGAAAGGAATGTGAGTTTTTAATGAAAAAAGTAGCTTTAGTAAGCCCGTTGAGAACAGCGGTCGGCTCTTTTAACAAAACCCTTGCGCCTCTAAGCGCTTCCGAACTGGGGGCAACTGTGATGACAGCATGCCTTCAGCAAAGTAAATTAGAGCCTTCTTTGATTGATCAGATTTATTTGGGAAATGTTCTTCAGGCGGGCAATGGACAAAATCCTGCCAGACAGGCGGCATTAAAAGCCGGTATCCCTATTGATGTACCCGAAACAACGATAAACACGGTTTGCGGTTCAGGACTTCATGCCGTTGCTTTAGCTTACAATTCAATATTGGCTGAACAAGGCAACATCGTCTTGGCCGGAGGCATGGAGAGCATGTCGAACGCCCCTTACCTGCTAAGGAATGCAAGAAACGGCTACAAACTTGGCAACGGTGAGTTGGTAGACTCCCTAGTGGCCGATGGCCTTACGTGCCCGATCAACCATTACCATATGGGAATTACCGCAGAAAATGTTGCCGAGAAATATGGAATTTCAAGACTTGAACAGGACGAATTTGCTTATCATAGCCAGCTAAAAGCCGTAGAAGCAAAAAACAAGAAGCTTTTTGAAGAGCAAATTGTTCCGGTCATGATCAAAACCAAAAAAGAAACTATTTCTTTCACAGAGGACGAACACATAAGAGGAAATACAACGCAAGAAAAACTTTCTCAATTAAAACCTGCGTTTAAAGAGAACGGGACGGTTACCGCCGGAAATGCTTCAGGAATCAATGATGGCGCGGCGGCCGTGCTTGTAGTGTCGGAAGACAAATGCAAGGAACATGCATTAAAACCATTGGCATATATCAAGGGTTATTCACTTGTTGGCGTTGACCCTGCATATATGGGAATGGGGCCAGTGAAAGCCATTTCGACACTTCTTAAGCAGCAAGGTATATCCATCGATGCCATTGATCTTTTTGAAATTAATGAAGCGTTTGCCTCACAAGCATTAGCGGTAGTAAAAGAGCTAGGTGTCAGTCCGGAGAAGGTGAATGTCAATGGCGGCGCAATCGCAATCGGGCATCCTGTCGGTGCCAGCGGTGCTAGGATATTGACTACGTTGGTTCACGAAATGGTGCGAAGATCTTCACGCTACGGCATAGCCTCGTTATGCATCGGAACAGGAATGGGAATAGCGATGCTGGTTGAAAATGCGCTCATTTAAAGTGCGTGTTCAGGATGACTTTTAGAACTATCTCTTAAAAGGAAGGGAGATCGCTATGAATCAAAAAGATGTACTTTCACTCCAATCTATGCCTGCGGCTAGCGGTAGCTACGGGCGCCCACCATACCGCTTCATCAACCGGGAATTTTTTATCATTACCTATGAGACCGATCCTGCTGCGATTAGACAGGCGGTCCCAGAGCCTCTTGAACCGGATGGAAGCAATACGGTCTCCTATGAATGGATCAAGATGCCCGATTCATCCGGTTTAGGATGCTATGAGGAAAGCGGTATTGTCATTCCGTGTACTTTTCAAGGAGAACCCTGCAATTTTGTCGCCCAAATGTATTTGGATAACGCGCCTGCTATTCTGGGGGGACGCGAAGTCTGGGGATTTCCGAAAAAATGGGCAAAGCCTCGCCTGAGCGTGGAGGAAACGGAGACGCTGACGGGTACATTGCATTATAATCACGTCCTGGTGGCCACGGGAACTATGCCTTTCAAATATAACATTCTTGATGAAAAGGAAACGGCAAAAGCCATCGCAAAAACGCAAGTTAATTTAAAGCTAATTCCTGATGTTGACGGTACCCCCAAAATCGCTCAATTAGTAGCGTATAATCTCGAGAACATTACGGTAAAAGGCGCCTGGTCAGGGCCTGCCAGATTAAGCTTGATCCCCCATGTCAACGCTCCAGTGGCAGATTTGCCGGTTAAAGCTTATATTGGCGGGAAACATTTTATTGCTGATTTAACGCTTCCATATGGAAGAGTCCTCTACGACTATCTCCAATAAAGTTTGCTTTCCTAAAAATATATATATAAGGAGAAGGAACCATGAATAACAAAGTAATCTCCGCTGAAGAAGCAGTTAAGAAGGTCAAAGACGGAGACACGGTGATGGTCGGAGGTTTTCTGGCAGGAGGCTTTCCAGAGGACCTGGTTCGTGCGCTTGTCGACACCAATCCTGCCAGCAATCTTACGATTATTTCCAATGATACAGGCACACCGGAATTATCTATCTATAGACTTGTTAAAAGCGGCAGAGTAAAGCGGATTTTTGCATCCTATATCGGCTCCAATCCAGAAACGGGAAGGCTCCTGATGACGAAAGAAGCGGAGGTTCAACTCTTCCCGCAAGGCACGCTCGCTGAAAAAATACGCGCAGGAGGAGCCGGTTTGGGCGGGGTTTTAACACCTGTAGGTGTAGGCACCGTTGTAGAGGAAGGAAAACAGAAAATCAAAATTGATGAAAAGGAATACTTGCTCGAACTGCCGCTCAAAGCCGATGTGGCATTAATTAGAGCCCATAAGGCTGATGAAGCGGGGAATCTTGTCATCAACGGCTCTTCACGTAACTTCAATATGGTTATGGCTACAGCGGCAGAGTATGTAGTTGCTCAGGTAGACGAATACGTAAAGACGGGTGAAATTGACCCCAATCATGTCAACGTTCCCGGAATATTTGTCGACGCAATTGTAAAGGTGGGTGAAAACGCATGAATAACAGAGAATTTATTGCTCGAAGAATAGCCCAGGAATTCAAAAATGGTGAAGTGGTCAACCTTGGTGTCGGATTGCCTACAATGGTAGTGGACTATATCCCCGAGGACATTCATATTATGCTGCAGGCGGAGAACGGAATCCTCGGTGTAGGCCCCAAAGCGGCTCAGGGAAAAGAAAGGCTCGATTGTATCGATTCAGGCGGAAACTACGTTACAACTATGGAAGGAGCATGCTTTTTTGACAGTGCACTTTCATTTTCCATCATCCGCGGAGGGCATGTGGATATCACCGTGCTGGGTGCTCTGGAGGTCGATGAGAAAGGCAACCTTGCAAGCTGGATGATCCCAGGGAAAAAGGTGCCAGGCATGGGGGGAGCCATGGATTTGGTGGTCGGAGCCAAGAGAGTGATTGTAGCCATGGAGCATGTGAACAAAAATGGAGCTCCGAAAATACTGGAACAATGTAAGCTGCCCTTGACTGCTGTAAATGTTGTAAAGACCATAGTAACCGAAAAGGCTGTCATCGATGTTATTCCGGGTCAAGGGCTGATGCTAAAAGAAATTGCTCCGGGTTTGTCGGTGGAAGATGTTCAATTAGCAACAGAGGCTAAACTGATGGTTTCACCACATTTGAGGGCCATAGCAGTATAAAGGTCATAGAAAGGAACCAGCTGTACCTTCAAATTAACTGGTCTGGCGCTTAACTTGTCCCCTCGACCGCATTTATTATTACAAATAAGGTTCGCTAATTGCTCATTGAGCAATTGCGAGCCTTTTTTTGTTGGAGTGGGACCTTTCAAGCAGCATTCTGCGATGAAAGACTACAGCTGTCTAAGATCTTTCTACAGCTATACCCCATACTATGGAAAAAATCTGTTTTGGTGCTCCTCTTCTATTGTTCTTCCAGACGATCCACACGGACGGTTTGGGTATTGGTGGGTCTGCTGCCTATCTGTACAGTGGCCATACCGTTCGCTTCGTCTACATGCTCAATCCAGATCGGTTTACCATCCAATTGTACGGCAATGGTATCGGGCGAATCATAAATAGCTTTTGCTCGTTCCACGTTCATGCTATTCTTCCCCTCCTGATTGTTGTTGTCTGCATTCATTCAGAAATATAGTTCACCTAGTCTTCATCTATAATCCGTTCAACATCTAATGAAGGGATGCTATGAGAAGGCGAAGTTGAAACTACAGCCTCCAAATCCACATGAGCCACAGCTATGGGAAAAGGCGGTTGGATTCCATGGGAAAGAGCAAACTCTGGCGGCAATGCATCCTGTTCTCCTCCGGCGGGTCCCCGAAAGGCGACATGGTTTTGACCTACACGATGCCTGATTTGCCGAGGAAAGGATTTTCCGGACATAAATTGTGTACCTCCTTTTGAATCGGATATGCCTTACTATGCACCAAAATTGCTGTAACCATGCGCAAGCAGAAGTAAATCGCAGTCTTCATTTGCACCTCATACAATCACTTGTACGAAGCATACTAAGTGAAAAATCATATGCTCATATCCCGGGGTGACCGGAATCGAAGGTGCAAAATGCGGATTTAAGAAAAGGGGGACTGGCGGTATGCATACGGTCTGGAAAGGCGCAATCAGCTTCGGGCTGGTTCATGTGCCCGTTAAAATGTTTTCAGCGACGGAGGATAAGGACATTTCCATGCGTTATATTCACAAGGAGTGTGGAAGCCCACTTAGCTATGTACGAAAGTGTCCCGTTTGTGATAAAGAGGTTGAGTGGGAGGAAATTGGAAAAGGCTACGAATATGAAAAAGGAAAATTTGTCATGTTCGACAAGGAGGAACTGGAGCAAGTTAGCGGACAAGCGGATAAAAATATTGTCATTTTGGATTTTGTGGATTTGCAGGAAATTGATCCGATTTACTTTCAGAAAACCTATTATTTGTCCCCGGATCAAGCTGGCTCCAATGCGTATAAGCTGCTCATGAATGCGATGAAGGATACCGGGAAAATCGGGATTGCCCAAATCTCCATCCGCTCTAAAAGCAGCCTGGCGGCTATTCGGGTGTTGGATGAATGCTTGGCGGTGGAGACGATGTTTTACCCAGATGAAATTCGCCCCATTGCTCAAGTTCCTAACTTACCGGGGCAGGAGGAGGTTAAAGAGAAGGAGCTAACTATGGCAAAAATGCTGATCGAGCAGCTATCTACACCTTTTGATGCAGCGAAGTATACGGATCAGTACCGCGAGCGTCTGCTGGATCTCATTCAGCATAAAGTGGCTGGTGAAGAGGTGCGAATCGCCCCAACACAACCTCAGACCAACGTAGTAGATTTAATGGCCGCCCTTCAGGCCAGCATCGAGGCAGTGCAACCTGTCGTTACCGATCCCGGCCCTGCTGCGAAAAAACGTCCTGCGCGTAAACCAGCAGCCCCAACAGCACAGCAGGCTGTTGCAGGCGAGAACATCTCTCCGACTCCAGTCAAAAAGAAAAGAAGCACTGCCAAACGTAAAGAAACTTAAGCTGAGTTACAGAAAAGTCTGGCTAAGGGGTGGCGGTGAGACTGCTTTGATACGATAGTAGCTGACTGAACGCCCCCCGCTCCTCTTGTTCCAGTTGGCGGTAGTTCCCCTGCTGTATGACCTCGCCTTGATCCAGTACGACAATTTGATCTGCATGTCTGATGGTTGACAGGCGGTGAGCGATGACGATCAACGTCATTTGACCTTTCATCCGTTCCAGTGCTGCCTGAATTGCAGCTTCATGCTCACCATCCAGCGCACTTGTCGCTTCATCTAGTATAAGTACCGGAGGATGATGCAAGACAGCCCGTGCTAATACTAGCCGTTGACGTTCTCCTCCAGACAGACGAATCCCGCGATCTCCAATGACCGTGTCCAGCCCTTCGGGCAGTCTGGATACAAAGCTGTCTGCGGCTGCAAAATGTAACGCCTCCCATAGTTGCTGCTCACTAGCATCCTTATCTGCCAGCATCAAATTTTCGCGGACAGTCGCATGAAATAAAAATGGGTCTTGTGACACGTAGCCAAACGACTGCCGCCACTGGGGCAACAATTCGTCGTCCAGAACAAGCCCGTCTATTGTAATCTGCCCCCCAGTTGGACGTAAAAAACCCATCAGGACATCGACCATTGTACTTTTACCTGCTCCCGATTTCCCTACTATGGCTGTCATTCCCCGCGCGGGTATGAACAAATTGATACGATGCAGCGCAGGCTCTGCTGCACCATCGTAGCGATAACCCAGATGGCTGCATTCAATTCCATGACGAAGGGACAGGGGTTGCCGTACAGCTGCAGATGATAGATTGAATACCGATGGATCGGAGAAAGCTTCGCACTCCTGTTGCACCTTGGTGACACTTTCAAAAGCGGAAATCATAGACATGATGTATTCCAGACTCGCTTGAATAAGGGCAAATCGGGGCCATAAGCGGGAAAATATAAGAATCAGCACAATCAGTTTTTCAGATGTAACATGCAGCCACTGCAACGATATAAATATGACACAAGCGACAAAAACAGCTGCCGCTGTACGATGAAAAAACTGTGTGGTCGCATTTTGCCGGACAAATTGGGTCGTATTATCCTCCATTCGTTGTGTCAGGGAGCGAAACCAATGGATATTCGCCGCTTCCAACAGATTGCTTTTAATATCTTTCATGCCGTTCATGTGATCCGTAATTCCAGCAAAATAAACCTGCGATAGCTCAGTCGTACGATCACCTAATTGTTTGGCATTTCGAATGGAGCGGCGGAACACGACAAACAGCCCCAATCCACTCAGAAATACCAGTCCGGTTAAAGAGGGGGATAACCAAAAAGCCAGCGCAATCTGGATCAGCGTAAACATGACGGCTGTAGTCAGTTGAAGAAGCAAATTCGTTCCCTGACTGACACGCGCCAGCTCAGTCGTCATCACATGGCTAAAATCAGATTTACGCTGACGCAAATAAAAAGCCCACTGCGCCTTCATAAAGGAAGTGTACACGTCTACTCGCAGAGAACGCATAAAACGCTGCTGAATCCGCGAATTCAGGATGGATTGGTAACGCTGAAGCAAAGCCTGCCCTGTAAGCAGCACTACAAAAACCATCAACATCCCCGGCAACAGCCAGCTTTTAGGAATGAACGCCAAAAAATGATCCAATCCATCAGACAGAAATGGCATCCCTGAATGACCGACAAATACGCCGATGGCCGCCAGCATAGGAACAAGCATATAAATGCCAAAACCCTCCAGCAGGCTAACAATGATCATACATCCAATATTGAGAAATAACGCACCGCCGTTCACGCTATACAGCTTTGTCATATATAATCGCAGGTGAACCATAATGCACACTCCTTATCGAGTCAGTGCTTTGAAAATCGCCGCTTCAGCCAAAGAAATGGACGTAAAGGGATATACAAAAAATGCAGCTGGCGAGGCAGTGGAAAAACGGCCGAATCCCCCGTAGAAGGAAACAAACGGCTGATGAGGTAACTTAGTCTGTGTCTTGGCTCTTTTAAGGAAAGCAAGTAAGTGCGGCTGACCGGCTGATGGGCAGCCGCCGTGTTTCTGGTCATGACTTGGCTGGAGGCGGCAGCTGGAGTAATGGGGGCACAACTGGTAGCGGTGCTCATCGGGCTATAGTCGTCGTTACTGGCATCTTCTGTGATGCTAGCAACGCCACCGGTGGCAAGCATGGCTGCTTCGCCACAGGTACTACACAATGAAGGACCGCCATCCAGAGGGGCGGCCTCCGCTTGCTCCGCCAAAGCTCTGCTGCGCAGCAGCTCTGATGGAGCAAGCCTACCTGTACCCGACCCGTGGGCAATCGGGTATGGTGCGGGAACGCTGGCCTGCATGAAGGCCAGCGCGCTCAGCGCGAGCCTGTGCGCCTGCCGGGTAGCCGATACCGGACGCATCGGCTCTGGTATCGGCGTACCCAACAGCGCAGCGGCGAGCGCCCAGGCCTGCCCGCCAGCAGGCAGGCCCCCGTAGCGGCGCATCATCGGCAGTAGCGCCTCCCAATCGACAGCACATGCCGCAAGCCTGTCGATGTCAACCAGCCAGCGCAGCCTGAACCAGCCGTGACGCGCACCATGCGCACTCAAGTACAGAAATTGATGCTCGCTGCCAAGCGTATACATACAGGACGTCATGGCAATCCTGTTGTCGGCAGGTGCCAACGATACCATCCGACTGGCTCCTGTAGCTTTACCCATTTGCCGACAGCTCCACAGCTCGTCAAAAGAGGGTTCCCCACCCCCATCCGGGTGAAGACGCCAATGCAACTCTATCTCTACCCGTTTTTGCGGATGGAGGTAGGATGCATGATGGTCCTTCCATTTCCAACTGCCAAGGACACGCACTTCTCCGCTCTTGGACGCATATCCGGCTTCCTTCATCCAATGCTCAGCCTCATCCATATCGTCAGGGGCAATGAGTAAATCGATGTCCTTGGAGGTACGCAGAGAAACATCCCCGTACAATTGCTGTGCCAGAGCAGGACCCTTCAGCATAAGCACACGGATTCCATGAGTTATGAGCAGCCTGGTCAGACGCCCGGCTTCTGCTTGAAGATGAAGCATGCGAAGCGTGTTTCGATGATATTGCGCCTGAAGGTTTCGCAACAATTCTGCGGGAATGAACGGATGATTCAATGCTTTCAGTTGGAGATACACCGTAGGTACCACTCGATGGTGCTCGATCAGACGTAAAAAGCGGACCCAATCCATCTCACGCAGCTGGGTAGCAGCAGTCTTATCCTGCCAATGAGAAAAGTCTTTCCCTAATAGAGAGAGTAACAACGTTAATTCCTGATCCTCATTCCAATTCGCAAGTTCCAAAACAGACTTGGTGGGCATGCATTCTTCTCCTTCGATTCTTTGGACTTCTTTTGTCTCATCGCATTAAAGCAAAGAACTACCTTTATCCCCCATTTTTGTATTTGTATCCGTCACAGCACGTCTTCCGAATATCCCCACCACCGTAAATGCTTCCATCTCCCGTTTCCCCGTAACATAAATCGGTCCGCTACGTACCCATGCATGTGCGGCCAAACGTCCAGCGGCATTTTTAGCTGTGCCCAGATACAGCGTGCAGTCCAGTTTTCTACGTCCCAGCAACGTCATCGCCGCTGCGGCTTGTACAAGACAACTACTGCGCCAAGGAGTATAACGACTTGCCAGCTCCACAGCGTGCGAGATCTGCTGAATGGACTTCTCCTGCCTGACATCACACTGCCATGGAGTTTCTTCCGTACATATACCCCAAACCCTTGAGTAATCCCCAAAAGAACGACGCTGGCGCAGCCTCGCCCATCCCAGCTCCAGCCAAGCTTCCGGCAACAATCTCCTGACCTCTGGAGACAGGAGAAGAAGCCGTTGTATCCGCATATTATACCGACTCCCGTAGAAGCTTTAACAGTCCTTCCCGCTCCAACTCAGCCACAAAGGTATGTACCTGCTGTCTGCACTGTTCCTCGTCCACCTCATATTCGTTGGTCAGGACAGTTACGATATCGCCAAGTGAAGGACCGGATTCTGCCAGTTCCCAGATTCGTCCTCCTGTGAAGCCTAAGTTGTAATATTTACCAGTGTTAATACTCATCATCACTTTTTCCCCGTCCATATCACTGACGTAGACCTCTTCACCGTAAATGACGCGATACTGATCTTTAGCTGGATTAGTGGCTCCCATAACTCTTTTCCTCCTTACGAATGATATCAAGTACCCGTTGTACAACCTCGGACGCAGTAAAGACGGAACTATCCCTCAGCAGCCGCCAGCCCTCTACTTTACGAGCCATCCTAGCCGCTGTATCAAACGACCATTCACTCAAACCCATTCGCGGAATAATCACCCTACGATATGTATGTTGTAGTAATGTATGCAAGCACTCCAGAACGTTCAAGGGCTGTTCCGTAACTGCCACTAACTCCCCTTCGCGCATCAACGCACGGATTGGTGAATCTGCCACTAGCTCAAATACGCCTCCTAAGGGCAGCGGATCGTTAAAAAATTCATCTACGGCGGGTACGGCATATTTATTCAGCTCATCTGCAAGCATACGAAAATCTCTGTATTGTGGCATTACAGAATTGCCATCCGTTAGGGACCGTATGTGATTTATTGTGCGTGCATGCTTGTTCTCCCGTAAAGCCTCCAGTTGGAGCAAGCTATCCAACCCCAGCTTTTGCTGCGGATAAGCTGGATACACGATGGCTGAGGAAGCCGTAGCTTCTACAGCAATCACGTCATCACTAACCATCTGATAACCTGCCTGCCTAAAAGTAGCCGCCAGTGTCGACTTCCCCGTACCCGATTCACCCACAAATGCGTAGGCCCTCCCCCCAATGACGACCGCACTTCCGTGAATAGGTAATATTCGTCTTTGCATCAGCAGAACACCCATGCATGTACCCAGCACAAATAGCCGCACGGTGTCAGGATCGGCCCCGGAGAATATGCTTACCTCGATTTCCTTGCCTTCCCTGACGGCATAAATGGCCGTGCCTGGTATTTGGAACATAAATCGTTCATCCAGCATCACAAAATTGGCCTGTTCCAGCTGACCACTCCATGTAGTCAAATCAGCCTGTCGAATGACTACATCCTCTACTGCTTCCGGTGCTGCCAGGAGTAGCTCAGGCAGATTCAGTTCACTGGCAATCCTGAGTCCAAAGGCTGTATATTTCGTCCAACTAACATTTGCACTCCTGTCATGCACGGTAGGACTCACTCCTCTGTCCTTAAAAATCCCGTCTTTATTTCTTGGGCAAAACTTCTAACCCGAAAGAAATAAAGACGGCTCTGTATTGAATACGAGTCCAATGGATTATGCTATTTTCGTTCATTCAATCGTTATCGGCCGAGCTGTCTGGCTTCCAGTCCAACACCGGCTGCATGTATAACCATCTATTAGCTTGGATTATAAATATCGGCATCGTGGTCGGACACCCAATCAATCTGTCTCCAGCCTTTCCCCGCCATGGTCTGACTAATATCCAACACCTCTATCGTCGGTTCCTGCCATTCTTTTTTACTCATTTCATCACCTCCCCTCCAACGAATGACGAACTGTCCGCCCAGATCAATCTGAATCAGTTCAATCCACAGAGAAAACGGTACACGATCAGGCTATGCATTAGTAGTCGTATATTTGGATCAGACGCCTGTTCAGGGCGGGGGTGGCGAAGTTTCGCCATAGCCGTCTTTATTAACTCAATATTGAGATATTCAGCCGCTCGTAAATCATGACACATCAGTTGAAGCTCCCCCATAAACGTATCCCAGCAAGGAAGCATACGATGTAGCCAATCGGCAGGCTGCACGCCGCGTACCCGCTGGTTCAACCGAACATCATCAGGTAGATGATCACGCATGGCTTTACGAATGAGGGCACGGTCCCGACCGTTTTGCACATACTGCTCAAAAGGCACCGATAAGCAAAAACGAATTACCCTGCTGTCCCCGGTCGGATCACGTTCCCATAGGCCATAACGTAGTGAAAGTTTGGTCGCGACCACACCATTTTTGTTGGCAATCGCCAAATTTGAGAACTTCTCTTTTCTCGTCTGATCGGCATTTTTTATCCAACCTGTTCCGCTCAATACAGGAATATCTTCTACATGCATCCGTTTGGCAAACTCCGGGTGAATCAGGGAAGGAACGGGACTTCGATTGCTACGCCGCAACCATGAATGAGATTCAAGTGAAGTCGCTTTTTTCAACATTACGGGGAGTAGATGTGACATGCGCCTGCCCGTAAGCTTACTGTACCGCCACAATCCCTGAAAGGATTGCAACCAGTGCAAACGACGAAACTGCCGGGCATAATAGTCTAGTGCAGGGCCCCACGATACGGTAAAGTTGCCTCGTGCCCCGGTCAACAGTACACCGACATTGTGCTCCTGTGCTTTTTCGTAAAAACCTCTGATCCAGAAGGAGTTTTCAAAATATTTATAGGGTGCTTCCATGAGTTCCAGCCAAATATCAATTTCTGAAAACGGACTTTTTCCCTCAAAATCCATATAACTCTCGTGAATGTTGCCCACATAGCGAGCCGTAGACTGAATATAGCTTCGTTCGTTCGCCAGCAATGTAGGCGGTGTCCAGTCTGTAAAATCTTGAACAGGCACATAGCTGTAGGCATGCAGCGGCTTCTGTTGCAAGTGCAGCGATGGCGCGGCAAAGCTGGCAACCGCTCCAGAGTCCAGCCCTCCGCTTAAGGCAGCCCCTACAGCGCGATGCGTCCGTAGTCGGGCAGTGACCGCTTGTGTGAACACCTCGCGGAAAGCTTCTATGTACTCGCCCCCTGTTTTGAGCCGCAGTGGCTCTACCTCATCCAGACATGCATATTTATGAAGGGTTCGCTTTCCCTCCTCCATAGTGAACCAATGTGCAGGAGGAAGCTGGTTGATATGCTTGTATGCGGTCGTTCCGATATCGACGGATTCCTGCATGGCGCGGATGGACAAAAATTCGGCCAGCCATGGCTCATACAATTCTTTTCGCAGAGAGGACAGGGCCAAAAGCGGAGCGACTACCGTGCTAAACGCGAATCCTCGGTCATGCTGGTAGATGTACAACGTACGATTGCCTGTCATATCTCGAGCACCATATAATCGATGTTCCTTGGCATCCCAAATAACAAAGGCAAAATCACCTATCAGATAACCGGCTGCATCCACTCCCCATTTGTCATATGCCAGCAAAATCAGCTCGCTGTCCGTGATATCTTGTCGCCGTTCCTGCTCAACTCCCAGCCGTTCAAACAACTCGGAACGATTGTCAATAATTGCATCCGCTGTGATTGCCAAATCTCTTAGCTCATCATGGAAGGGAAGACGCTCATGAACAGATTCCGGGGTCACATGCTGGGCATGACAACCCAAAAAAATAGAGCCTTCACACCAAGCGCATACGCGGTCAGCGGGATATTTTCGCAAGGCTTGCATCATTTTCCCGCCTTCTTCGGTGCATACGGACTCATGCCCAAAGCTATAGATTCCGGCAATCGCACTCACGTTCTTCCCCCTTTTTCTTTTCCTATACTTGATAACACTACAGACGCCAAGCGCCCGAGCTTACGGGCAAAGAGGCTGCGATATCGGAGACCTTGATTTGGGCGTTGATAGCTTTGGAGCTGAGCGATAAGACGGTTCCGCTCCTCATAGCTATGTGCCAACCTGTTTTCCAGGGATTGAATCCGCCGATCGTTCACGATCTGGTCCACATGCATCCTTGCCGGATCTTGAGATGCAGCATGACGGGTTGCATTTATCACGAGTTCTCTGTTATCTGCATCCTGTTCTTGCAGCATCCGATAAGCTGCCTTCCATTCAAAGCCGCTTTGCTGGAGGAATTGTTGTGTACGTCGACTCAGCAACTCTATATCCGGCTCATCCTCAAAGCGGACTCCAGTCATCTGCTCAGCCTGCTCCAGCTCTTCCGCGTAACCAAGCTGCTTAAACATGCGGGACCCAATGCTTCTGCAATACAGCTCAATTTCCGTTTTACTCAACAAGTGTTGCCAGCTATGTACCGAATCTTGATGCGCCTGCTCATGCTCTCCTACGAAGGGATCACCCGCTCCCATACTATAAAAAAGACTGGATTTGGGCGTATCCACAAAGTCCCCGTACTTTTCCATCCCCAGCTCATACTTGATTCCCAGAAAACCGCACAGCTTCTCGATCTCCATCGTTGGATTGGATACGAGTTGTTCATACCTAAGCGGGTATGCAAGTGGATGAGGTGTAGCAAAATAATGAGCATAACGGAATAAACCAACCGTAATATCCGTCATTTTCATATTAAAATGCGGACCCCCCAGTTCCTCCAGCAGTTGAAAACGTCCATGCCGTAGCTGATTAACCTTTTTGAATGAGGCCACAATGGCCAAAGGATTCCGGATAAGCCACAGCCTGCGGGCAGCAGGGAATAAACGGTCTATAAATTCTAAAACCGTATAGTAACGCGGGGATTTGTCGATAAGCATATCTGCTGTTGTTCCTTGAAGCAGACCATTATATATTTCAAGTGCATACGAACGGGAGGCCTGCTCCAATACATCGGGGGGGACCATACCTTCAAAAAATTGCCGAAGTATCCCTGTTCCTCCATATGGCCGTGCATGTGACTGAGGAAGATCATATAAACTGAGCAGAAACCACATTTCCTGCGTGGCAAACAGGCGGGAATGGTTTTGCAAAATGGCGGTAAGCAGCGAGCTTCCACTCCGAGGGACACTTAACAGGAATACCAGCCCTCCGCCTTGCTTTTCAATCAAGCAAACTCCTCCTCTACCTCTGCTCAAGTCCCTTTAATAGATACATATCGTATTTTTTATTATAAATTTATGATACATAGTGTATCTTGTCAATCCCTTTGATGGATAAATTCAGCACTTCACGTTCATGTTAAACCATATGTAGATCTATGAGCTCAACAATCAGCCTATAAATAAAGATTTTGCTGCATATTAGCCAAAGGAGGATAGCACTATGGGACAAGCTGTTAAAGGTACAATTACCATTGAAGGTCAGGAAATTCCTATCACAAACCCAGATAAACCGCTGTGGCCTGAAGCAGGCGTGACTAAGGCGCTATATCTTCGCAAGCTCGCGGTATTGGCTCCCTTCCTGCTCAAATATTGCCATCATCGTCTGCTGACCGTCATCCGCTGGCCACATGGGATTCATGGTGATTTTTTTTACCAAAAAAATGCCCCACGTCCTCGGCCAGACTATATTGAAACCGCTCTGCATGATGGTATTGAATATATTGTGCTCGGCAAATTGCCACAACTTCTCTGGCTTGGTAATCAAGCTGCGTTGGAATTCCATCCCTCTCTGCATGAAACGGGAAGCAAGCTGCCCTGTGAATGGATGATAGACCTTGATCCATCCAGAGAGGTGGAGCCACGTATTATGGAGGCCGCCTCTATTGTCGGTGAAGTACTGGCTTCGCTTGGTTTGGATTCCGTCCCCAAAACATCCGGGGCTACAGGTGTACAAATTATCGTTCCGATCCGTACAGGCATAACCTTCGATGAACTTCGCAGCATTGGGCTATTAGTCGGGCAGTTTGTGACAGAAAAGCACCCGCATCTGTTCACACTCGAACGGTTAAAGAAGGATCGTGGAACAGCCATCTATTTTGATTACTTGCAGCATTATCAGGGGAAAACTCTGGCCGCTCCTTATACCCCGCGGGCACGCCCCGGTGCTACGGTCTCTACTCCGCTAACCTGGGAAGAGGTACGGCAAGATGTCTCACCACTTGACTACCATTTGCTGAATATTGAGGAACGACTAAACCAGGTAGGCGACTTAATCGACAAGGTTCCTCCCCAGCCCGTAGAAGACGTCCTCAAGCATATGCGCACCAAGGCACACCGAACCTGATCCATGCTTGGAAGAACAAAAAAGGGGACGAACCCCGCAGCCATTAGGCTGAGAAATTGTCCCCTTGCGCTAGTGTATTCCTTTTTTCTTAAAGCGTCCGCCCTTCACATCGTGAATGTTACCGATCGCAACGAAAGCGTGCGGGTCCCAATCTTCAACGATGCTCTTCAGCTTCGCTTCCTCCAGTCGGGTAATGACAACGAAAATCACTTTCTTGCTTTCGCCCGTAAAGCCGCCTTCACCTTCCAGATAAGTGACGCCCCGTCCAAGACGGTCTGTCAGGGCATCCCCGATATCACGGTATTTTTCACTAATAATCCAGACCGATTTGGACTGATCCAGACCCTCAATTGTAATATCAATCATTTTCATGGCGATATAATAAGCAATCATGGAATACAGGGCATTCGGCCAACCGAACACAAAACCTGCACTTCCCAGAATGAAGATATTAACGAACAGTACGATCTCACCGACCGAAAAAGGAGTTTTTTCACTGACGAGAATAGCTACGATCTCTGTCCCATCCAGCGAGCCGCCGGACCGAATTACAAGACCCACCCCAACACCGAGAATGACGCCCCCAAAAATAGCGCCGAGCAGCGGTTCGCCAGGAGTCAATGCACTTACATTGTGAAGTAACGCGGTACCGATGGACATCACAATAATGCCGAATAATGTGGATAAAGCGAAGGTTTTACCGATTTGTTTATAGCCGATAAGTAAAAATGGAAGGTTCAACAGGGTCAGGAAAATGCCGAGTGGATAGCCAGTAATCTTGGAGGCCATGATGGAAATACCTGTAACGCCTCCGTCAATAACGCCGTTAGGAACCAGAAATATTTCGAGGCCCACTGCCATAAGCGCCGCACCGAAAATAATCATGGCCGCACGCTGAAACAGGCGTTTTGCTTTGTTCTTCGGATTAGCTGGAATTTTGCTGATCTTGGTCAACTCTCCGGTCACATCTGTGATCTCAGACAGATTTTGGACTTCCTTGCTCACTACACTCATATATAAATCCCCCCGTTACAGTATGGTATATTGGACCGAAAAAGGGGCTGCTATCCGCAGTCCCCTCTCCTTTACCGCGCTTGTGTTATATGAATAGTATACCATAAAACTGCGATTTTGCGCAAAAAAGTTAGCAAAGAGCACATAAATCACAATAAAGTGGGATTATAGCGATAAAAACGTCGAAAATCGCCTTTAAAGGAGTGGAGAGAGCATGCGAGTTAGAATTTCAGCTGTTTTCTGAGATCGAGGCCGTCTGCGGAACACGTTCAAATCAATGCGTGAGGAGTTGGAAATGTCCTCTGCAAAATCTGCCGAAAGCCGTTCCAGCGCTGAATTAGCAAAAACTACAGCGGTCAACTCAAAATTATAGAAAAAGCTGCGCATATCCATATTAGCGGTCCCGACCGAGCCGAGTAAATCATCGACAATCACCACTTTGGCGTGAATAAATCCTTTTCGATATTGGTAGAACTCCACCCCTGTCTCCAACAGTTCTTGCACATAGGATAAAGACGCCAGATGAACCAGCTTCGAATCTGATTGGTAGGGAATAATGATTTTCACATCTACGCCACTGACTGCTGCCAGCTTGAGCGCCTCATGAATCCCCGGATCAGGAATAAAATACGGCGTCGTAATCCAAATCCGCTTTTTGGCAACCGTGAGCGCACCAAAACACATTTCCTGAATCGTATCCCATACCTGATCGGGACCGCTGCTCAAAATCTGTACTTCCTCATCCCCGGTGCAGGTATGTGGAGGAAATAAATTCACATCCATCAATCTCTCCCCTGAAGCCAGCTTCCAGTCGCTAAGAAATGCATTTTGGAGAAAATAGACGCTATCTCCTTCAATCTGCAAATGCGTATCCCTCCAAAATCCCACTTTGGGGTATTTTCCGAGATAATCGTCGCCTATGTTAATCCCACCCACAAATCCAATCATGCCGTCCACCACCACGATTTTCCTGTGATTGCGATAGTTGATCCGGCGATCCAACGTGGCGAAAAACGGAGGTAGAAAATAATGAAATTCCACTCCCGCCTCACTACAGGTACGAATAAAGGAATAAGGCAAATTATAGCTTCCTACACCGTCCACAACGAATCGTACCTTTACTCCCTCACGTGCCTTGCGGATCATGACCTCTTGAAACTTTCTTCCGATTTCATCGGCCCGAAATATGTAAAACTCCACATGGATATGATGTTGGGCTTGTTCCATCGCTGTCAGCATAGCCTCGAAGGTTTCTTCACCGTTCGTCAGCACACGTGTGCGATTACATCCAGTCAACGGGTTTTCCGACATGCGAATTAACTGGTTAAACAGGCGCTCCTGATGCTTGAAATGAGGATTATGCATTTGCTCCACATGTTCAATCACTTTGGATTGCGCCCACAGACGCTCGCGAAATTCACGAAACAGCTGCGATCCCCCTTTTCGGACCATTTTGCGCTTCTGATAATCCTGTGCAACAAAGTAGTACACGACAAAGCCAATGAGCGGGAAGCAAAACAAAATAAAGAGCCAGGCTACCGCTTTGGACGGCTTGCGAAATTCAAAGAGCAGGATCGTCCCGGTCTGAAAAATAAAAACAATTAAAACCAACAGCAACCACAGCATGTCTAAGCCTCCTTATATATCTTAGGATTTTGCAAAATCCTCATCTACGTTTTATACTAAGCTCCAATTTTTTTGACATGTTTGCCTCTTAAGCTGAATAGATAGTAACCAAGCACTATAGGAGCGATGTCCGGAAAGGAGCGATTATGAAAAAAGGAAGCCTAAATCGCCGGATGACCCTGCTTGTTATTCGGGATGCACAGCAACCGCCCAAGCAGCTACAATGCTCTACTGCCGCTGTCATTCTCGTCCCGACTCTTGTGATCGCGTCTATCTCTACACTCGTGATTGGGCTGCAAATCCGTTCTTCCCATATTATCTCCCAAATGGAAACGAATCTTGCTGTCCAGAGTTTGCAGATGGAGGTCACGGTAGCGGACAAGGATGCAGCCATTGGGCGACTACGGCAGGAAGTCATGGAGCTGACGAATCAAGCCACCAATATTCGTGAACGCCTTCAGCGCGTAACAGAGCTGGAACAACAAATGCAGCAATTCATTCGTAAACACGGAAACTCATCTGCCACAAGTAACCATAAAAAGACCATGACGCCGCTCTCCTGGGATGCTTCCGGCCATATTGGAGGTGAACTGATCGCAGTGCATGAAAATACTGCCCTCCTAACTCGCCAGGCAATGGATGATTTTCAGGAGATCGAATCTCTGTTGGACACGGTGGAACGTACGGTTCCCCGCTCTATTCAGCAAGCAAATGCCGTACAGCAGAATCTGGAGCGCAAACAAGCCGCACAGCTACTCCAGACCCGTAGGCTGGCTCTTGCCGAACAAGGGAATCCCTCCGTTTGGCCTGTTGGTTCACGGCGAATGACCTCCAGCTTCGGCTATCGCAGCGACCCTTTTACGGGTAGATCTGCCTTTCATTCAGGCGTGGACATTGCCGGACAAACCGGTGATCCTGTCTATGCAGCAGGAGCAGGCACCGTCTTGGAGGCTGCTTCTAGCGGAGCCCGCGGCAAGTGCATCATCATCCAGCATTCTGACGGACTCCAGAGCTGGTATATGCACCTGAGCGGCATGCAGGTGGCTCCAGGAGATCGTGTCCACAAAGGACAGACCATCGGTCTGTTAGGAAGTACCGGGAGAAGCACGGGACCTCATCTGCATTTTCAGATCGTCAAGCATAACCAACCTGTCGATCCATTACTGTATGTACAATGAGGACTTTTCAAAATCCTTACAATAAAAGATTGGGGGAAAACCATCATGTTCAAGGAATCCAAAAAAAAGCTCTCCGCCCCAGCTATGGATACACTGCTCGCTAATGGCACCAGCTTTGAAGGTACAGTTGAGGCAGAGGCCAATATTCGGATTGACGGTCATTTTCAGGGCGATATCCGCAGCACTCGTACTGTCGTCATTGGAGAATCTGCTGTGGTACGTTCGGACATCATCGCACAAGACGTCATTCTTGCCGGTAAGGTGTTCGGCAGCATTACTACAGAAGGACGACTGACCATTACGCCGACAGGTGAACTGTACGGAAATACGGCGACCGCTGCATTGGTCATATCTGAAGGCGGTGTACTGGACGGCACAAGTCAAATGAACCGAACAAAGGATGTAGAGTTGTCAACTTCTACGGATGAGTCAAACGACGAAACCCAATCTAGTTTCAGCAAAAACAGGGAGGACAGCCAAGCCGATCTGCAATCCGAAGCAGGGTAAAATCAGTATACACTCCATTCATTCCATAATATCCTCCACTCTGCGTTCCAAAAATAATTGGTACACCTTACGTATGACAATTTTTCCGCACATATACAATGGAATCACCAAAATGATGCCCAGAATCCCGAGCAGGTCGCCACCAACCAACAGTAAAATAACGACAGTCAACGGATGAATATCCAGCTGTTTGCCAAAAACTATAGGTGACAGCCAATTATCCTGAATTTGCTGTGCAGCAATCACCACGACCAGCGACCAGAGCGCCATCGAAGGTGATTCGAGAAATCCAATAATAACTACAGGTATAGAAGCAGCCACTGCCCCCACATAGGGAATAAAATTAAGAAAAATCGAAATAACGGCGAGCAGCAAGGCATAAGGCAAACCAATAATTAAAAATCCAAGGAACATCATCACACCCAACGCGACATTGATCAGCACCCGACTCACGATAAAGCTGCTAAGCGCGCTATCGATATCTTCCATGACCTCCAACGCGTCTTTGTGATATTTTTTAGGAAAGAAGTTTAGCATTTTAGGGCCAAACTTGCTTCCTTCCTTCAGCATGTAATAGAGCAATATGGGAAAAGTAGCCAATACGATAAAAAAGTAGGATACGAACGATACTAGCTTTACCGAGTAATCAGACAGTGTCGAAAAAGCTTCGTTCAACGTATCTGACAGTTGTGACAGCGGGTCTTCACCCGGAGGCAGCACTTGTCTCAAGGATTGATTATGCCGCCATTGGCTCAATTGATCAACCAGACTTTTAATGAGCTTCGGCGCATTTTCAAATAAATTGGTTACCTGATCACGCAGCGTAGGCCACACACCCCATGAGAAAACAAACAATAACACTCCAATGACCAAATAAATCAGCAAGATGGAGATAGATCGTTTGATTTTTCTACGTTCCATTACATCTACAATCGGCCTCAATAAATAATAGAGGAAAAAAGATAGCATCAACGGTACAACCAGCAAGCTGACCAACGATACGAGAGGACTGAATATAAAGCTTACTTTGGTACCCAAGTAAATGATGAGTAATAGCATGACAATACCAGTAGTCAGACGAAAAAAACGATTATTTTGCAGCATATCATGCGGCCCCCCTCTGTTCTGTTCTCTCTACCTCTTTAAACGCAAAATGACCCTATTGATTGATTGTTGCTGAAAATAGATTACAATATACCCCTACGCTCAGAATGTGCAGCAAAAATAACATAGATACAGGATAAAATAGCGTAAAATGAATATTTTGCAAATTCCTGAAATAATAAAAAGGACGTCCAAATGCTAGGCATTTGAACGTCCTTTGTGTTACTCTATGGCACTTCCATTTAGGTCGAAACATCCCGTTTTACGAAAACCACCCAGGCAATGGCGATAAAAATCACATAATAGGCGGCCAGCACGGTGAGCGAAAAGGTTAGACTGGAACTTACTGTTCCCGGCGGCATATCTAGATATTTTTTCAGATCCATATGTGTAAATAGTACGTATTTGGTCCATTCATAACGATCTGTGCTGAACAAGCCAATAGAGTTATAGACTGTTTTGGTGAACATCATGAACAACGACAGCCCAATCGCCAAGGCACTGGAACGGAAAACTGCGGATAGCATAAATGCAAAGGCCATCGTCACGAATAAGGCGATATAGCTATACAAGAAGTTCAGCGTTACATAAGATATCGGATCACTGAACAGCGGAACAGAACCCGCTGGTGCATCTTTGGATAACATCAGCCATGAGGACAGCGTAACCATCAAGATCAAAATGATCGTTCCGAGCAAACTGAACAAAATCACGGATATATACTTGGACAACAATATTTTGCTGCGAGTCCAAGGTCGGATGAGTAACAACTTAATCGTTCCCCAAGTAAATTCACCAGCCACCGAATCAGCGGCTACAATGACCGTAAACGTCGTATTGAGGAAAAATGTAAACAACGTCGTCAACGCAATCCCATCCCACACACTGACCTGATCGGAAACCAGGGAAATCAGCATCGGAATCGCAGCCGTGATGACCGCCAGCAGACCCAGCATAATCCATGTGCGCACACGCAGGTAAATTTTCAGATTTTCGTTATGTACCAACTTGAAAAAATCAGCCAATGAACCCGCCTCCCGTCACTTCCAAAAATTGATCTTCCAGCGTACGGGCAATCGGGCGAATCGCATATACTTTAATTCCGTTTGCAGCCAGCAGGCTGTTCATCTCTGCGATCTGTTCCCGCTCCAAGTGAAGCAGCAGTTGATTGCCTTCGACGCGCCCTGCTCCAGCAAGCGCATAAGCTTGCTCGGCATCATTTACCTCAAAAGCAATTTCTGCCGTCTGCACTTCCTCCCCTGTATTCTTCAGCTGCTTGATATCAACCAGCCGTCCGCTCTGAATAATGGCTACACGGTCGCACATCAGCTCCATCTCGGACAACAAATGGCTTGATACGAACACGGTAATTCCTTCCGTACGGGTCAATTGACGCAAATAATCTCGCAGTTCTCGAATACCCTGCGGGTCCAAGCCATTGGTCGGCTCGTCCAGCACGAGCAGCTTCGGTCGATGCAAAATTGCCTGAGCTACCCCAAGTCGCTGCCGCATCCCGAGCGAGTAGGTTTTTACTTTGTCATGAATTCGGTTTCCGAGTCCCACCAAACGAATCGCTTCATCCACGCGCTCTTGGGTCACCCCAGGAGACATTCGCGCAAAATGCTGCAAATTTTGATAGCCTGTCAAAAACTTGTACATCTCCGGGTTCTCAACAATTGCGCCGACATGGGAAACGGCCTTTTCAAAATCGGTATTAATGCTGTCTCCACAAATATGAATATCGCCCTTGCTGATCGAAATCAGGCCAACCATCATACGGATGGTAGTCGTTTTTCCCGCACCATTGGGTCCGAGGAAACCAAATACCTGGCCCGCTGGAACCTCCAGCGTCAGATCATCCACGATCGCTTTTGAGGAAATGATTTTACTCACACCCTCCATACGTATGACGGGAACCTGTCCTGTCGCTTGCTGCATACTATGAAACTCCTTCCATCCGGAGTGAAGCTGTTATCCATTTTACTGTACATTTCCGGTTTTGGAAGTATTGTACCATATTTAACCTTTTAGAAACACCACGCAACCTCTATTCCTTGTCCTTGTATATCCAAAGCACCCGCCATTTCTCATCTTCCTGTGTCACATAACAAGGCTGTACGATATCAAAATTACCGAATCGGGTCTTGTAATGCTGAGTGACCGTAATACGGTAAACCTTCCCTAACTCTTCTCCATTCGGATCGGTACGAATGTCATATTCAGCCTGCGGCTCCCCCAGTTCAAACGTAAACGTATCCGTCCCCATATCCTGCATAAAAACGTGCGCACGCTGCTGTACATACGTAGATTTCTCGAATTTCTTTTTCATTTGCGAATGAAAAAACTCCCATGATCCCCCGAAATTTCCCGATTGCTCCATAGTGTAGAACTCGTTCAGTGCTTCTACCGCTTGATCGCCCTCGCCTGTAGACATCACCCCACGCAGACCCAACCACAGCAGCCATAACAATCCACATATGATGGCAAAATATAATAGCTTACGGACGAACGCCGAAGCCGCTCTCCTTCTAAACAGCACACATTGCCCCTCCCTCTGTTGGACTATACCGAATTCTCTACAGATGTATGTGGGACAAGCCTTGTTTAGAAGTCTTTAGAAGAAAATAACGGGTGACCTCCCAAATAGGGCACCCGTCTACATAAGGCTTACCTAAGGCGATATGGCCGTGGTAAGCATGTGCTTCTCCAGCACTTCATGGAGACGCTGGCGTTCCTGCTCCTCCACAATGTAATAATATACACCGTTAATTTTACGCCCATGTCCCTTCAGTTCAACGGTATCCGTCTGCTTGAGGGACGGACCGATCCGGGTCAGGAAAGTGGTCATATCGTCAAAGGTAATGTCTGTGCGAATCTGCTCCCCCGCTGCTTCCAGTATCGGCTTTACCCTCAACAGACCTTCCTTGCTGATGGACTGGGCCAGAATTTGCTTGAGGAGCTCCCGCTGGCGGGCATTTCTTCCGAGATCCCCACGTGGATCATCGAATCGCATACGAGCGTAGGCCAACGCCTCAGCCCCGTTCAAGTTCAAATTACCCTGCGCAAAATGATGGCCCTCATATTGAAAATCAAGTGGATTATGAACCTCCACTCCCCCCATAAGGTCCACCATTTTCGCAAACCCTTCCATGTTCATCTGCACATAGTAATCTATCGGATGGTTCAAAAAATGCTCAACCGTACGAATCGACATATCCACGCCCCCAAAAGCAAAAGCGTGATTGATTTTGTCCTCACGCCCCTTGCCGATCAACTCTGTTCGCGTATCACGCGGAATGTTGAACATCAACATAGAGCCTTCGGCAGGGTTAACAGACAAGACGATCATCGTATCCGATCGTCCTGGATCGTGAGGCCGCCGATCTACACCCAGCACCAGCACGGTGAACGGCTTGAACTGGGAGATGGCTGCCGGATTGGGTGTACTTGATCCAGTGTTTGTACCTACAGATCGCCCTGCTCCGCCCGTTGCAAAGGTAGAAACCGCCCCAGGCTGCACGATGCTGCGCGGATGATACATCGCATTCGCCGCTGTTTTAAAGGAATGATATACATAAGCGGTGTAGGCAGTAGCCCCTACGAGCAATAACGCCGCAGCCCCCAATGTCACCTTCAGCCATCGTTTCATACGCAGCCTCCCCTTTACGGATTCACTACAGACTGATGACGATCTACATCCAGATTGTTCATCTGTGGCCTGCCGACAGAATAGTATGTAAAGGCGGATTGTCTGATTTGCTCCTCGCTGTACACATTGCGTCCGTCAATCATAATTGGATACTTCATAAGCTCATTCAGTTCACCCAACCCGATATCACCAAATTCTTCCCATTCCGTCAATAGACACAGTGCGTCACATCCCTCTGCCGCTTCTCGTGCGCTATCTGCCCACGTTACTTCCGAGCTGTCCAGCAGTTTGCGGAAGTTAGCCGTCGCGATCGGGTCATATGCACGAATTTGCGCCCCTGCCTCCAGCAGCGACTGCATGATATCCAGCGCCGGGGCATCTCTTACGTCATCTGTATTCGGTTTAAAGGCCAGTCCCCATATACCAATTGTAGCTCCCTCCAGATCACCCAGCGCCTCTTTCAGTTTACGAATCACGTTAAAACGTTGCCCCTGATTCACTTCCACCACAGATTTTAGCAGCTTGAATTCATAGTCCACGTTACCTGCAATTTGGATCAGAGCTTGTGTATCCTTGGGAAAACAGGAACCCCCATAGCCGATACCGGCAGACAAAAAGGAGGAACCGATCCGCTGATCCAGTCCCATACCGTGTGCCACGCGTGTAACGTCTGCGCCCACCTTTTCGCAAATATTTGCAATCTCATTAATAAACGAAATTTTGGTCGCCAAAAAAGCATTCGACGCGTACTTGATCATCTCCGCCGAACGGATATCCGTGGTTACGATATTTGTCGTTAGCGACTCGTGCAGTGTAGTCAGCACAGTGGACACATGCGGATCAGAAGCTCCGATGATAATTCGATCTGGCTGTAGGGTGTCTATGACTGCTGAACCTTCACGTAAAAATTCAGGAACCGAAGCCACACCAAACGGATAGTTTGTGCGGCTCGCAATCCAATTTTGAATACGTTCGTTCGTTCCGACAGGCACCGTGCTTTTGGTGACAATTATTTTGTAGCCATTCATGGCGTCTGCCACCTCGCAGGCGGCTTCTTCAATATAGGACAAGTTCGCTTCTCCGCCTGGCAGCGAAGGCGTGCCGACCGCCAAAATAACAATTTCGGCTGCCTCCACCGAAGCAGCCGTATCTGTTGTAAAGCTTAGTCGGCCTTGTTCTACATTATCTTTAATTAGAGCCTTTAATCCCGGTTCATAAATCGGCACCCCACCTGCACGCAGCTGATGAATTTTATCCTCATTCTGATCTACACAGACGACGGTATTTCCGAGTGCGGCAAAACAGACCCCCGACACTAGCCCGACATACCCTGCACCAATTACACATAACTTCAAAGCAACTCCCCCTTTTACATGCTGTCTTATTGCATCCGCTTTTACCGACTTCACTTCTCTATATCTCTTCCTGCAAGCCGATTATGATAAAGCGTAAGCCGTTTGTTTTGCCGATAAGATTTTAGAAAACGGTATACATACATCGGATTGTTATAGGCATACCTCTTCCATAATCGCTTCGGTTCGCAGATCAGACGATACAGCCACTCCAGCCCCAGCTTTTGTATCGCTAGTGGCGGTCTACGAACCTTTCCAGTGATATAGTCAAAGGCCGCCCCTACTCCAATCATCACGCCATGAATGCGGTCTTTGTTTCGATGCATCCATATTTCCTGCTTCGGGCAGCCTAAGCTGACGAATATGATATGCGCGCCGGACGCATTGATTTCATCAATGATCCGCTCCTCCTCATCTGGATGAAGCTCACGAAATGGTGGTGAAAAGCTGCCCGCGATGCGGATTCCAGGGTAATCCTGTTCTACTCTTTCTTTTAAGCTATCCAGCGTATCCGGCGTACTGCCGTAAAAATATATACTTACCTTCGTCTGTGGCGCACGTTCGCACAACTTGAGCATCAGACTGGGACCATCTACCCGATCCTGACGCTCAAATCCGTACAGCTTGAGCGCCCATACCAACGGCATACCATCGGGAGTACACAAATCGGCTTGAGTGAGCGCTTCGTGGAACTCGGAATGATTCCCGGCTGTGACAATGGAATGCGTGTTGCAAATACAAACATAGCCGTCCTTTCGTTCGACTGCCCATTGTTCCAGCATGTATACCGTCTCCTGAAACGTAAGTGCTGCAATATCTGCTTCCGCAATCCTTCCGACTCTATATTGGGGCAGCTGCTTCATAATCACGCTCCTCCATCGCCTCGCTATATATCGCCATCAGCTGCTTCACATTCACTTCTTCCGTATAGCATGCAGCGTAGTTTTCCGACACCTTCTGTCTCATAGCTGCATAGTTTTCATAGGCTACTGCACAGCGAATCACAGTCTTTATATTTTCCAAATCATCATGTTGAAAATGGAAACCCGTCACCCCGTCCTCCACGACTTCCTCCAGTGCACCTAGCCGGCTGCATAATACCGGAGTTCCAACAGAAAAAGACTCTACAATGGTCATGGGAAATCCTTCATACCAAATGGAAGGCACCATGACATACATGGCCCGGCTCATGCAATCCAGTACCGTGTCTCCATCCTGCTTACCGAGAAACCGAACATCTTCCTGCGGATAAGCAGCGGTCAATTCAGCCTTTTCCGGACCATCCCCAATGATGACCAGTCTCAATCCCCCCCGATCTTCCAACTGTGACCAAGCTTGCAGCAGATTGCGAACCCCTTTTTCAGCAGAAATCCGCCCCACGAACAATAAATAACGATCATTCGGGTCATATTGGGTTTTCACTGTTTTATGATGGACAAAATTTGGCTTTACCGCGATACGATCCAGTGGAATACCGCTTTCGGCAAATTTGTCCCGTGCAAATTCTGTCAGCGCAATATAGCGACTTACCTTGTGCTGCCATGTGCCGATCAGATCGTTGAACTTAATCATCGCCGCTACCGGAATCGTCTGAAGCTGTGAACCTCGATAGCATCCATGACGGATGGAATGCAGTAGCGTGCCGTGCAGACATTTTTCACAAACCTTATTCCCTCGCATAAAGGTTGCCGCCGGACAAATCAGCCTGTAATTATGAAGTGTCTGGACAACCGGAATCCCCAGCCGTTCACAAGCATGATAGACCGAAGGGGATATAACCGGGAAAAAATTATGCACATGTACCACATCTGGCTTCACCTGTAAAAGCAGCTTCTTGATTCTTTTGAATTCCGGCAGGGACCATGCCGCCTCTACCGCCAGCTTTGCCATGTTCGCTAGCCCTCTGCTTTGAATGCTGTCGTTGTGCACATAGTAATGCTCTGTCTCTATTCCTCTGGAACGCAGCATAGCTGATTCTTGCTCGACAACCTTGTCTTCTCCCCCGCTTTGCTGATAAAAGTTATGGATGATCAGCACCTTGCTCACAGGAGGGTTCATCTGTCTGCTGACCTGTTGGCTCACGTGGTTGCCCCTCTTTCCTGCGTTGATTGCATAGCGTGGTTCGAGCTCGTAGGTTTGATCCCTTGATGACTTACTATTTCATCCGCAATGCGATCCCACGACATACGCTCGACCGTAAGAAAGGCCTTCTCCGCCATACTTCGTCTCAGCTCAGCATTATCCAGCAAATCGCCTATTCGACCAGACCATTCCTCTTCTGAAAAGCTTCTCAGCATCACTCCGCTCACTCCGTCCTCAAGCAAGGTAACCGAGCCCCCGTTTACCGAAGAGATAATCGGGACGCGAAACAGCATGCTTTCCAGCAGCACCATACCAAAAATATCGTATTGGGTCGGAAACAGCATCACATCCGCCGCTCCGTAAACCTGCCACAGATGACGTTGCTCCACTCTTGAAAAATGTATAATACTGTCCGTTATTCCCAGTTCATGAGCATATGTCCAATAGCGGTCTGTGTCCGTCTTCCGTCCATCCCCGACCATTAACAAAAGGCAGCTAGGATGCTTTTGGAGTACCCTTTTGAACGTAGTCAGCATAAAACGTATATTTCTCCGTTCCTCCAATACACCAACATACAGTAGCACCGGACGATCACCGATTCTACGCAGCTCATTCGCGACCTCACGGTTTTCCTCACGTTCTCCGCTTATGTCTTCACTGTTGTTACTGGTTTCACTATCGAATGCTCTCTCTACTTTACTGCGATCCAGTCCGACCCCAATCGTAACCACGTTGTCAAAACCTTTATTCTCCAAATAGCGCTTGGCAAGATCGGATTTGACATAGGTACGGCGTAGAGATTTTGCTACCTTCGGCAGCAGCATAATATCGTACAGTTTGCGGATCAGCGCGTGCGTGTTATCTCGGTATGGGCCGTGATACAACGCCAGCTTATCAGGACATTTGCGAGAAAGCAGATAGGTCATGATCTGGTTGTATTCTGTAGTAATGACCAGACCATAGGCATCCAGAAAAGAATCTTTGAGAACATCTCTGTAGATGCTGTTGCTTAAGAACTTAAACCCGTGGAGCCAGATAATACGCAAGGTGCATCCTTCGTGACGGTAGACCTGTTCCAGATGGGTTTCTTTACGATCGTTGTAGTAAACAATATCGCAATCATAGCCTTTTCGAACGAGTGCTTTGCCCAAACCGACTTCCTGTAAATTGTATGAGTCCCCGTTCACTTTGCTGGCAAAATTGCGGAGATACAATATTTTTTGAATCATCATCAGGGCTCCTGCCATTTCATATTGGGTGAGTTATGGAGCACGGAGGGTTCAGAGAACGCTGCGCGTTCCATTTGATCTTCCGATCGCTGTTGCAGTGGGATTCCTGGATATATAAAACATTCCGAGGTAAGAATCCCACTGCAAAGGCGAACGCTAGCGCTTCTTCAGATTCAAATGGACCGCTCCGCTACTGACCGCCGGGTCTATAAAGTCACCCCATTTTAAAAAAGGGAATGCTGGGCATGAAGTGCCCCCCGCTGCGCTGATATACGCGAACGAATGCACGCAGGCATTGACTTCGCGCTACCTTGTATACCGATCACATTAGCGATAAATGATTGAACAGCATAGAGCTACTACCACTGGGCTCACACAAGACCTTAACGATGGCTAGATTGTCGCCTGCTAAAAGATTGCTATCCACCAAACGCTGTCACCCTGACAGAGAACGGTACAGAGCATTAATTTCGCCGGCATGCATGCCCGGCGTTCGCGGCGATAAGGCGAAGCTATCGCCAGGCGGCTCTAACCTTCCCCACTCTAGGGGCTGGGGGAAATTATTTTTGGCGGCGGTGGGTAGCGAGGGTAAGGATTTGAATCTGGAGAAGCGTCAGCGTTCGCCTTTGACGTGGGATTCCGCCCTCTGTAGGGCTTTATTCAAACAAAGGAATCCCACGTCAACAGCGATCGGAAGATCAAATCCGTCCCGAAGCGGCCTTCCATCCACAATAGTTGCTCCAGGATCAAACCCGTCCCGAAGCGGCCTTTCCCCTCCAACCTGAATGCTCACGCTGCCTTTCCTCCGTCATCTGCATATTAAAATGATCTGCCCCTTTGAGCTGGGCAGCTGCCATATCTGCCACTAGAGTCACACTCGATTCCATCGGCACAAAGCGGTATTTGTAGGCTGTAAGCCGATGATCCGTTTCGTGAAATAAAATATCCTGAGCGTAATTCCCCCATCGATCCTTGGGCATCAAATCAATGGTCATGCTGGCATGCGCAGAGGGCAGTAGCATATTAGAGCCGTGGATACCGATTACTAATTGGCTGGCTGCGTATACCTCGCAGACCCGCAGCTCACTTTCTCGATCGAAGCGTGTGACACGCTCATCAGAAATCCATGCCGGGAAGCTCCCGGTACGCCCAAGTCCAGCGACTGTAAAACGATGATCTGGGAAGCTTTCTTTTAGCCTGCGGAACAGCCGTATGATTTTACTGCGCTGATGATAAATGAGCGGTTTTAGCCCACGTTTGAGCTGCGGAAATTTCTGTACCGCTCTTGCGATATGATGGCTTCCGCTCCACAAGCGATCTTCCCTCCATACGAAGGTAATGCGCGGCTCCGACTCACGCCCCTCGTCATAGCGGGAGACACCTGTAAACTGCTCAATATCAAACTGATTGGGATGTGAATATGCCGGGCTGACATACACCTCATCAAAACGCATCAGTTCCTCAATCATCCGATGATGTAGTACAGGATAAAAGTTACGTGCCCTGCTGAATGGCACATCAACCGTCCAAATTTCAGACACATATGCTGGCACCATCCACTCCAGCGACTTTTGCACAATGACGATAATTCCCAGGTCCGGGGATTGCTCGTATTCGCGTTGCACATTGAGCAGCTTGAGCAACGCATGACCATACAAATAATCCATAGTGTTGACGATGATTACACGTGTAGAAGCTTTCATTTTATGCACGGTCATGCCGACTGCTAAATCATAGGAAGGATTCATCAACGATTGCCGCAAAGGCTCTCCGAGCCATTTTCTCGACTTCGCATCACCGGTCAGAATATAGTCAGGCATTTCTACACGATAAGGTGAATACGTGGCATGACCGACCCTCATGTCCTCGAGATATTCGCGTCCGCACCCCTCACACGCAGTGCTGACACATACATGGATTCCCTGCCACAGCACCTCTCCACCACGTACCTTACCTCCACAATGCGGGCACTGTTCCTCATGCCGAACAAACGGTTTAATGGGTATCATGATTGTTCTCTCCAACTTTCGGTACTGTAATTTGAACACGCCAAAAGGTCAGGATGGACTTCATCATCCAACCCAAATTAGATTTAACTTCCTTAAACAGCAAATCTAATAGAAATACAGATATCGTAAAGGACAAGATCGTCGCCACTAACGACCCTCGGACACCGAGCAAAGGGATTAGCGCGTAATTGAAAGCGATATTCGTAACCGCCCCTACCACCGAGGTCAGCAGCGTGTATCTAAACAAATTTTCATTGGTAATAAACAAGCTTTTAGCAACACTGAAGTTGGTGAAAAACAGACGAATCGCAAACAGAGACAACAGCGAACCTGCTTCGGTAAATTCTCTCCCATACAGCACAACCACTACCCATTGGGATAGAAAAAATAAAGGTACCGAGGTCACAAGAAAGCATATAAACATCAGCCGATACACCTTGGACAATGTCTGTCTGTATTCGTCACTTCCTTTCTGCTTGGAACGCGTCACCACCGGAGCATAAGCCGTCGTCAGAACGACCGGAATGAAGCCCAGCACTTCGATGAGTCGGAGTGCAACGGAGTATTGCCCGACCGCAGCATTCCCCAGCAGTTCACCGATAATGACTTGATCGATCCGTGCCTGTACATATACAGCGGAGGATGACAATATAAGCGGCCAGCTGTGATTCATGATTCGCCGAGCTGTGGTTAAGCGGAACGTCCATCGGTTCACACGTCGTCCTTCCTTATGGAAGAAATACAGCAGCAGCAGGCTTCCCAACAGAAACTCTCCATGAGCACACAACGCCACCAACCATATCGGAACACCGGACAACAAAAGAATGATTTTGAGGGTGGAGCCGAGAACAAAAGCGGTATTCTTGGCAACGACCGTGTATTTGGACAGCATCTGCGCACGAAACCAGTAATCGATGATATCAAACAATTGAAATATCGAGGCCGTAGCCAGGATCAGATTGATCAACCGCACTGAACTATCTTCCGGTCTGAGCAGTGAAATGAAGGAATAGGACAGTACAATGGCTATCAGAGTACCTACCAATTTCAGCAGAACTGCCGTCCCCAATAGCTCATGCTCATCCTTGGGGTCTTTGACAAGATCGCGTACTAATATAGAATCAAAACCAAGGGTCGTGAAAATCAGAAACATCCCGAAAAAGGATTCCGCATAATTCCACTTTCCCAGTTCCTCTGGTCCCAACACTCTCGCCATGATGATGCTGACTGCCAGGCCAAACACCATGCGAATCATTTTGTCACCGAACAGCCAGGATGTATTCACCAGCAAACTTCTGCGCGGTTTGGCGCGTTTTTTGACTAATGTCATAGGTTTTACTCCATCTTAAAAAATGACCTTTCGCACAGCCTTATAACCTGCTGTTCTGTCAATACAGCTGCAATCATGTACAGCGAAGAGACCCCCGCTCAGGCGGGTGGCCTCTCCATCTCTTACACGACGACAGAAGCTTCAACTGCAGCCTGCCTTTTTACCCGCTCCAAGTCTGTATCCACCATCATATGAATGAGCTGCTCGAAGCCTACTTCCAATCGCCAGCCCAGCTTTTCTTTCGCCTTGGCACAATCGCCGAGCAATAAATCTACCTCTGCCGGACGGACAAATTGAGGATCAATTACGACGTAATCCTCATAATTTAAACCTACATGGGAAAAGGCAATTTGCAGCAGTTCACGTACAGAATGCATTTCTCCTGTGGAAATGACGTAATCATCCGGTTGATCCTGCTGAAGCATCAGCCACATCGCCTTTACATAATCGCCTGCAAAACCCCAGTCTCGCAGTGAATCCAAATTTCCCATGCGCAGCTCCTGCTGCAACCCTAGCTTGATACGAGCTACCGCATCCGACACCTTACGTGTTACAAATTCCAGTCCTCGGCGTGGCGATTCGTGATTGAACAGAATGCCAGAGCACGCAAACATATCAAAGCTTTCGCGATAGTTCACTGTAATCCAATGGCCGTACACTTTGGCGACACCGTAGGGACTACGTGGGTAAAACGGAGTCGTTTCTGTCTGGGGTGTCTCCAGCACCTTACCGAACATCTCGCTGCTTGACGCCTGATAAAAGCGCGCTTCCGGTTTGGCAATTCGAACCGCCTCCAGCATATTGGTGACAGATAGCGCTGTAATCTGCCCTGTAGCCAACGGCTGCGGCCACGAGGCCGCTACAAAGGATTGAGCAGCCAAGTTGTAGACCTCATCTGGGTCGGACTGACGGACGGCTTCGATCAATGAAGCCAGATCGGTCATATCACCGGAAAGCCAATGGATGTCATTCTGGATATGCGCTACATTTTCAAAGTTCGGTGTGCTGGTTCGTCTGCGCACCCCGTACACCTCATAATCCTTGGACAGCAGCAACTCAGCCAGATAGGACCCGTCTTGTCCGGTAATCCCTGTGATCAGCGCTTTTTTCATTCCAATTCCCCCACCGTTTTTTTATTGTTCAACCAGATCCAGGCCTTGAAATGCCTGATACACAGACCTTAATCCCTCTTCTAGTGAAATACGCGCCGACCAGCCCAGCCCGGAAATTCGGGATACATCTACCAACTTACGCGGCGTTCCATCAGGAGCGGAGGTGTTAAAGGTAATTTCTCCCTCATAGCCGACTACATTCTTCACTCGTTCAGCCAGCTCACGAATGGAGATATCCTCACCTACGCCGATATTTACAATTTCATTTCCTTCATAATTGTTCATCAGGAACAGACAGGCTTCAGCCAAATCATCAGAATGAAGAAATTCTCGGCGCGGCGTACCAGAGCCCCATACTTCTACAGTCGGAGATTGATTCAGCTTGCTTTCATGAAACTTGCGGATGAGCGCAGGTAGCACATGAGAGGTCTGGAGATCAAAATTGTCGCCCGGACCGTATAAATTCGTCGGCATCACAGAAATAAACCGGGTTCCATACTGACGGTTGTAAGACTGACACATTTTAATCCCGGCAATTTTAGCAATCGCATAGGCCTCATTAGTAGGCTCCAGTTCACCCGTAAGCAGATATTCTTCTCGCAACGGCTGCGGAGCAAATTTAGGATAGATACAGGTAGAGCCGAGGAATAACAGCTTGCCTACATTCGCCCGGTACGCCGCATCAATCACATTCGTTTGTATAAGCAGATTGTCACGGATAAAATCAGCCGGATATTCGCTATTCGCCAAAATCCCACCAACTTTGGCCGCTGCCAGAAATACATAATCCACAGGCTCTGTTTCAAAAAAATGATCTACCGCCTCTTTATTGCGTAGATCCAGCTCACGGCTTGTGCGAGTAATAATATGACGGTAACCCGCATTCTGAAGCGCTCGGACAATAGCGGAACCCACCAGTCCGTTATGCCCTGCTACATATATGTTGGAATGAAGATCCATACTTATCCCCTACCTTCTTCGTGAAAATGAAAGACTTTAATACGCATCCTTGGAGCCTAGCAGCACACGAAATGTTTTCAGCATAATGATCATATCTGTGCGGAAACTGCGTCTGGATATGTACTCCAAATCCAGTTCTACCATCTGGTTAAAGCTTAGATGATTACGACCGCTGATCTGCCATAGACCGGTGCAGCCTGGTGTAACCGTCAGACGCAGCTTATCCCTCACTGTGTAATTATGGACTTCTCTTGGCAACGGGGGTCTGGGTCCTACCAGACTCATCTGCCCACGCAGTACATTGAACAGTTGTGGCAGCTCGTCGATGCTCGTTCTGCGAAGAAAGCGACCCACACGGGTAATTCGGGGATCGTCCCGCATTTTGAACATCGCACCCTCAATTTCATTTTCCACCAGCAGTGCAGACAATCTCGCCTCGGCATCAGACACCATGGAACGAAATTTGATCATGCGAAACGGACGCTCATTTTTCCCAATACGTACTTGATAAAATAACGCACTGCCTTTTGGGTCCTCCAGCTTAATCAGCAAAATGACAAGCAGAAATACCGGGCATAGCACGATGATTCCAATGAAAGACAATATAATATCCATGCTTCGCTTCACGAACGGGTATACGTTCCATCCTTGCCGCCGTTCAAGCCCATGAGCGACCGAATATACATCCACTGACGCGCCCAGCACTTCGGCCTCGTTCGAGCGGGAAGAAGACACGTCTCATCACCTCGCTCCTTATTGATAATTATTATTTATACATTGTTAAAAGAATTTTATATACTCTCATTTTCCTCCTTTTTATTCATGTCAGATTGCGTTCCTCCATACCCCTCTCGGCGCGGGTATTCGAACGCTTCACATTATTAAGTACGACACCCAGAATGCGCGCCTTTACTCTTTCCAAATTCGCTTTTGCTTTCTTGACGACATCCTTTTTGACCTTCCCTGCCTGCACCACCAGAATGACTCCGTCACACATAGCGCTTATAATTAAGCCATCCGGAAAGGACAGCAACGGCGGCGTATCCATTAAGATCACGTCATAATGTTCTTTTAGCTCAACCAGCAGAGCATTCATTCTGCGGGAACTGAGCATCTCGGACGGATTGGGCGGGTTCGGCCCGGCTGTAATTGCATGCAGATGGTCAATCCCGGTTTCCTGAACCACATCCTGCCATGCCTGTTGATTGGCAAGCACCCGTGTCAGCCCTGTATGATTACGCAAACCAAACATATGGTGCAAAGAGGAACGACGCAGATCCATGTCCATAATCAGCACCTTTTTCCCCTCTTGCGCATAGGTTACAGCCAAATTGCTAATCGTGACCGTTCTGCCTTCACCCGCCTGGGCGGACGCCACCATCATAACCTCAATCGGCTCGTCTATAGAAGAAAACTGGATGTTAGTACGAAGCATGCGGTACTCCTCCGAAACGGAAGACTGAGCATGTAGGGATGTAACGAGCTGATTATTGATTAATCGCGGCATATTGCCCTTCACCTACCTGTTTAGGAGTTGTAGTCGAGCTGTCAGAGCGTTTATCTTCTTTTTTCATTTTCGTAATCAGGGATAGGGTAGGCAGACCGAGTTCTTTTTCAATATCCTCTTCATTCTTAAATGTATCATCCAGTACCTCCAGCAAAAATGCCAAACCTATTCCCAACAATAAAGAGGTGGCAAAAGCAATAAATATCTGTATAGCGGGATTACTGTTCACGGGAACTGCTGGATCATTCAGACTGGCTTCGCTTAGGATGGTGACATTGTCCATTTTCATGATAGAGGGAATTTGCCGTTTGAATACTTTGGCTACCGCATTGACGGTTTTCACAGCCTTCGTATACGATAAATCGCGGATTGTTACATCCATGACCTGTGAATCACCTGCGGTGTTCACTCTTAATTTTTGCGCCAAAGCTGACGGAGTGACCTTAAGGTCGGGGAAGCTGGCGACCACCTGATCCATAATCGCCGAGGAGATCATAATTTGCTTATAGGAGTTCGTTAAGGCTATATTCGTTTGAACTACACTGTAATCAACGACACCTGCACGATCCGGTCGTGGCGTCTGGTTGATAATGAGCTTTGCGGTAGCTTCATAAATCTGCGGGGTAAAATATACATTTTTTATGCCCACTACAGTACATACCAGCAGTACGATGCTACCAATCAACCACATTCTTTTACGGATCAAACGGATGTACTCTTTCAACTGCACAAGACCAGTCCTCCCTGATTGACTTGTTTTCGATGCAATAACGCTTGTACTGATCCTCTGCATAACGGGGAAAAGAACGATGCATGACCCTCTAATCTATAGTAAAATGTTGTATAATAGCGCATAGAAGGTCTAGCCAGCGAATAAGCACAAAATGCTCAATAATCGGTGGCCTCTTAGGGTATATAAACGAAGACATAAGTGAAAACTATGAAATAAAGATACGTTATGTAACTTACATAACTAATTTATGATACAAAACGTATCTTGTCAAGCGTAAAATTGCTTTTTTACCTTTCTTAACCTTGCCTTCAGGAGGAAAAACAGATGAATTATGGCACCCGTATCGCTGAATTACGAGAACATAAGGGATTAAAACAAGAGGAACTAGCGCAATCCCTCGGAATTACGCGGGCAGCTCTTTCTCACTATGAAAAAAATAGGCGCAAGCCAGATTTTGAGATCCTGACCAAGCTCGCTGATATTTTCGGGGTAACGATTGACTACTTGGTGGGACGTACGAGCCATCCGGCAGCGATATTGGATTCAGATGTGAGGGAATTTGTGGACCAGCTTGAACTGTCCGACGAGGATATTCTGCAACGTTTCAACCTGACCATTGACGGACGCACCTTGTCTGAGGAAGAAGCCAAACGTTTTATTGCATTTGTCCGAATGGAACGAATGATGGAATAAAGAAAGCGGCCGACTGCTTCACGTCTCGCTCAAGTAGGACCAGCCGGTGGAATTTACACGCGCTTGTCCTTCCGGTATGTGGTTCCATCAGCGTCGTTTTCTAGCCATTCTGGCATCGTGAGCCCACATTGAAGCAAAATGTCCCGGATGTCCAAGTCGATAGCGGCTTTGTCTACTTTCCGTACGTTGTTTTGAAAAAGAGGGTTGTTCACCCCTAATTCTGTCTCCTTGTTCATTCAGCACTAACCTCGCTTTATTATTCTTGGTCACCGGAAAGAGATTTCCCACAAAACCATGTATGTATAGTCATGAACAAAACTATTATATATGAATACATACCTGCAATGTTGTCGTCTTATGACGAGAATATAAAAGGATTTTCTTATTTTTTTCTTCATTATACGTAAAGTATTGGCAAATCAGAACGATTTTCCAACAAAAAAGAACCTGTCAGGTCCTATTTTCTCCTGATAGGTTCTTTTTTGTTTTCTTTCGAAATGATGTTAGGTATTCGTTAACTCAGGTCCTATATACATTCCGATCTGTTATTAAGCCACCTCGGCTGCCTGGGAAACCTGAGTGCCTCCGGTCGCCCGGACTTTGTAGACATAGTGGCCTCCAGCTTTTACTGTGCGGTCTGTATACGTGTTTCCCGCTACTTGCGAGGCAATCACCTGATAGGCCCCGTCGGTCCCGTCAGCACGCAGCACATCATAGGAAGATACGCCTTCTGCCTGAAGCCAATTAATCTTTACCGCCCCATCCTGAACAGAGGCAGCCTTCACCCCTGTTGGGGCTGAAGCTGCGGTCTGATCTGTACTTTTTAATTCCAAAATATATTGTACCGCTTCGCCAGGACCCAGCTTTTCTTCAAAATCAAGGGCAGGAGAAGCCTTGAGCCCTGATATGGAACGCTGTGCCTGACTGTAAGTAGAACCTGCTCCAAAACGTTCACCGGTGTACAAACCAGCTTTCGGCATCGTTACCCGTACACGAACGGTCTGCGGGGTAGCTTCGAAATTCACTAGATTCACCAGCAATTTGTCTGAAGTAGCGCCGCTACCTGCCAGCGGTTTAAGCTTGGACGTATCCACCGCACGAACATAGACCATCTTGTCCTTGGTATCCTCTGGATTCAGCACTGTATAAGTCAGAGGTTGTCCATGGGTGGCATAGGCTAAGCTCAAGCGTCTCATGATCTTAACGCGAGTGTCCTGTCCTTGCCCGAACGGATAAATTTCTGTGTTGGCCGGGTTATGACTTTGCAGATCGAAGCCTGTTTTAAACAGCGTATAATCTTTATAAAAAGCAGCGTGCTGGATAAACATATCGGCAAACCCAATTTGCGAACGCATAATCCGGTCGAATGCAGCTGCTTGTGGCTGACTAGCCCCGTAATCTGGATTGTCTCGATGCGTATCATTGGTACCGAACTCTGTGTTCAGCATCTTTTTCGCCAGTCCATTGCTCGAACCGCCGAAGGTTTTCAAATTTTGGACGAAGCTGCCTCCGCCCTCTTCATTATACGATTCACCATAGGCGTGTCCATTGGTCAGGTCGGTGACTTCCTCCAGCTGTTTACGTTGCGCCGGGTCTCGTTCCCATCCATCTGGGTCACCGCATTTTTGCGTACCACTGGTTTGATTTTTGCACGCCTTGGTAGAGTACGTTGGCCAGTAGGCCCAGCCCGGTGCTACGGTTTTGAGATGCGGTGCCAATTGCTTGCCTTCTGTATTCAACCACTTGGCCACAGCCAGGTTTACCGCCTTGGAGCGATTAAATAATCCAGGTTCGTTATCTACTTCATAATATTGAAGATAAGAACCGTATTTTTTTACATAATCGCGCAACTTTTGCTTGGCTGTCTCTGGCAGAGAACCATCTTTTTGCAGCTTAATATCACCTGTATATAAATACAAAGCAGACGATTGCATATTATACTGCTTTAACGTTTGATAGTAATCATCCACGTCTGTACATGCCTTGCCCACATTACTGGCACAGGTGACCCTCATGACATTGCCACTATAAGCAATGCCCAGCCACTTGAGAACGTATGGTAAATGCTTAACTGCACCCTGATCATAATAAAATTCTTTATTGTTCACATTTGTTCCGGTCAGTATATATTTACCGTGTACCGGTTCGACCGCAGGTGAAGCTAACGTCTCCAAGCTCAAGTCATCCCAAGTCCACCACACATTTTTATCTTCTGCAGAGGAGCAGTATAGGCAGCGCGCTGTCTTTAGCTTGAGTACGTTAACACCGCTTTGCAATTGCTCTTTGGGTATATACAACTCGTAGTTGTTTTTGAAATTATAAGCACTCCCAGTACCGGATACCCCGGCAATCTGAATAATACCGGACAGCTGATGATTTGAAAATACAGCCATTTGCGGGACTGCTTTGCCCGCATCCAAAATCCGAACACGGAATATCATACCATTGGGAGGTATCTGATTCAGCTTATACTGAAGTGTCAGTTCAGGGTTCGTGGACGCATTCAAACCGGGAGGAATATCTCCACTGCTGAGCAATACCGGAACTGTTGTACTCTCTTCTGCTACCGACAACGCTGACAGTGCTCCTTTAGCAGACGATTCGGTAGTGGCAGCTGCTGTAGAAATGTCGATATTATCCCTACCGACCACACCTTTGAATTCCGCTGAAGAGTCATCCCTCTGACCCAGCTTCCATACTGGACTGGCAGCCGCTACTTTATCCGTCTGCAATTCTGCGCTTCTTGAAGGCGTGTATATAAACCAAGCAATCATCGCTATAGCTACGACCGCTAATAGTCCAGATAAAACGACTGTATACCTATGGGATAACCATTTTTTTATCATATGATCCACCCTCTCTCCTCAAATTTTTGGACCGGGAAAGAGTATCAATCAAGGAAGAAACAAAGCGTTTCCGGGAATCACCGCTTTCGCTTCATGCTGACTTTCCCACATAAGACGTGCCATTGCGTCGCCTTTTTCATCATAGTATTCCACTTTTACATCTACCATTTTGCCTGCTTCCAAAGTAATACTGCCTTTACGCTCCGTCCAGCTTTGTTTGAACCAGCTGTCAATCACCAACTTGCCGTCTACCCATACGCAAATACCATCATCGGATATCGTTGTGAACGTATAGGTCTCGCTATATTGTGGTTTGATTTTACCCGTCCAGCGAACCGAGAACTGATCGGCATTCACCTTTGGATCAGCTGCATTGGCGCGCCAGTTGTAGTCCAGCTTGCTATCTGTACGGATCAAAGCAGGACTTCCATTCAAATTCATATTGTTAAAATATTCGCCCTGCAACCCGTTCACATATACCACATCAGGAACGGAAGGAGGGGTCGGAGCCGGGATAGGCTCACTTTGTCCCTCGTCCGGTAAGGTCGGTACATCTGTCCCAGGTTGTTCGATTGCTGCCAGCCCATTCTTCACATCATCCCGTGTCAAACTCTTCGAATCATTCATATAATCCTGTATTTGGTTTGTTGTGTTATTCTCGGTCAGCATCTTGCCCCAAGTCATGGAATATACCCATTTAGGCTGAGCCTGCAACACCTCAGAACTAGGCATCTCACCATGCTCCCCAATGGCAATCGGCTTATTCCGTGCCAATCCAAGCAAGCCTTCGTAATGACTTTGCTTAAAATCATTGTTGTAAATGTCTACTGCCAAAATGTCCACTTTGTCATCCCCCGGGTATTTCGGGGTATACGGAACAGTATACGAATTGGGCGCATTCGGACTCCATACCCACAGCAGATTGTTCAATTGATGTGTGTTTGTAAAACGGTCGTACATGATATTCCATAGCTGATTGAAATTAGTTTTGTTTCCCCACCAGAACCAGTCACCATTCATTTCGTGGTAAGGTCTCCACAAAACCGGAACCCCTGCATCACGAAGCTGCTTTAACGAAACAGCGACCTTATCCAGATCGGCAATGAGGAGGTTATACTGCGTAGTACCTGGGGTCACGTATTTGTTGAACTCTGTCTGACTTACTTTCGCCTGTACATTGGCCCAAGTCAGTGGCCTACCCGGTAGCGCTTCATGAAAAGTCATCGTCACAATACCACCGGATCTGCTCCAACGGATAGCACTATCAACGACATTTTTACGTTGTGCTGCTTCCGTAGCGTCAGATTGACCAGAGATAGCTCCCATCTCATAGCCGTGTACACCAACATATGCCTGACTGATTTTTTGGACCTTGTTACTTAATTCATCCGGACTTTCCAAATAATCATGCTGACCGGTGACTATTTTTTCCCCTGAGATGTTGAGTAAATAATTGTATAGTTCACGGGCCTGAATAGAAGCGTCCGAATTAACAGGTTGTAATGAAGCGGCATTCGCCACAGACAGAGAATCACCAAAACCGACGGGCAACAATGAAAAAAGCATAACAACGGGGAGTACATGACGTATCAGTCGATACAGAGGAATAAAATTGAATCTCACTTTCGCTCTTCCTTTCGGTAGCCAGGCTGCCATCCTTGTAGAAGGCCCTTTAGCTTTGCGTACCTGCCTTTCGACAGGGCTGCGTTTATCGTTGGAAGGAGTTTGGATTCCTTCTTACCCTAAGTATCGACTTTCTTTTACCAAAATTTAATAGGTCATGTTCATGAATTTACAGGTTTTCGCCCAATTTCGACAGTTTGAGCTATGAATTTTCATGAATTCGTCTTTTTTTCGTTTTTACGAAAACAATTATGAGATAAATTGGTGACGGGAAATTTCATTCCAATCCATACAAAAGCGGACAATATCCTCTTCAACCAATTCAGAACCAGTCTGCACCTCAATAAAATCCACATCGGTCACAGCCAAAATGCTATGCTTCGTTCCTTCAGGAATGCGAACTACATCACCAGCTTTTACTTTGTGCAGCTTCTCATTCAAAATAATTTCCGCTTCACCGCTAATAATGGTCCAAATTTCACTCCGTTTGAAATGAAGCTGATAGCTGATATTTTTGCCTTTCCGTACGCGGATTCGTTTGGTCAATACCTCGTTACCCTCGTCATACTTGACATAATCCACAACCCGATACTGCCCCCAACGACGTTCTTCATACATTGGACGCTGATCATGAGCCTTGAGCACTTCCTTAATGCGAGGACTTTCGGCCTTATTGGTCACAAGAATACCATCCGGGCTAGCGGCTACAATCAGATCATTCGTTCCAATGATCGCCACAGGAATGTCTAACTCGTTAATAAGACTCGTATTGACGCAATCCTCCGTTACTACACCTCTGCCCACTTGTTGATTAGACATTTCTTCTGTGAGTGTATTCCAGGTACCCAAATCCTTCCAAAAACCATCATACGGAAGAACTACGATATCCTTTTCCTTCTCGACTACTTCATAGTCAAAGCTGATTTTTTCCAGAGATGCGTATTGCTTTTGCATTTCTTCATAATTCAGCGGCAAACCCTTGGATGCCAAGATATCCAGCAAATAACTTAATTTGAATGCAAAAACCCCGCAGTTCCATAGAGCATTGCGTTCAATTAGACGCTCCGCCTGCTCCCGGTCGGGTTTCTCTTGAAAATGGCTCACTTCGCGGTAGCCTGTGCTACCTTGGGTGGCATCGTTTTTCGGAATAATGTAACCATATTTCTCTGAAGGATAGGAAGGGACAACCCCGATTAAAGCAAGCTTGCCTTCACTCTCCTGGAGTGTATGTTCCAGCTGGGCTACGGAAGCGAAGAAAGCATCCTCAACATAAGGATCTACAGGCAAAATAGCTATAATTTCATCAGGGGAAACACCAGCAATGGAATATAGATAAGTCGCTGTCAGCGCAATCGCAGGAAAGGTGTCTCTGCGTTCCGGCTCAACAATGATGCGCGTATTCGGCCCGACCTGACTCTGGATCATTTCGACCTGTGCTCTCCCTGTCGCAATAAACGAGGATTCTGATAATCCGTTGTCTCCCAATTGTCTCCATACCCGCTGTACCATGGATTCCGAAATCCCCTCCGGGCTCTCCAGTACCTTCAAAAATTGTTTGGAACGGGAATCGTTGGACAAAGGCCATAATCTTTTACCGGAACCACCAGACAAAAGTACGAGCTTCATAACTCTCCACTTCCTCTCTATATTGGTTGGATGATCGGATGGGGCAAAGTTGAGTAGCCCGCTACGGGCTGGATTTGATCTTACGATCGCTGTTGCCGTGGGATTCTTTGGATTGTGTAAGACATTTATATGTAAGAATCCCAAGTCAAAGGCGACCGCTCCGCTTCTCCAGATTCAAATCCATTCCTGCGCTACTCAAAATGCATCATGCCGATCATACCGTTTATTGCAAAAGGCACGACCGGACATTATTAAGTCCGGTCAGCCTGTAAAAATCTCACGCTTTCGGTGCTTGCACGCTGTGCTTGCAAGCTTCAAGTAATCGAGGTTTCGTAACGCCTTGCCCAGATTGCCTTCGGCAACCGCAATGGCGTACTTGATCGGAAGGAGCGGCTTCAACCGCGCCGCTCCCTCCGATACGCCCTTCCTACTCCCCCCATAAGGTGGGAGTTTAAAAACTGTGACTCCACGGCGAAAAGCAGCGGAGCGGGCAGAATTGTTCTGAAGAAGCGTCAGCGTTTGCCTTTATCCCCGGATTTTAACCTTTGAATGTTTTATATAATCCAGAAAATCCGGGGGTAACAGCAATCGGAAGAACAATCTGCACGCGCAGCGCCTTCAGCGCCTCCAACACCGCCACAGTCACTTTTTAATCTGTCACTTTTAAACTTCCACTTTATCCCGATTCCACCCACTCATCCGCGGACGACCCACGGAGTAGTATTCGAGCCCGGAGCCTTGGATCTGTTCCTCAGCGAATACGTTACGACCGTCAATGAGAACCGGCTTGCGCAAAATGGAGGCCAGTTGTACGAGATCGACTTTTTTGAACTCTTCCCAATCGGTCAACAGGCACACAGCGTCGCTACCTTCAGCGGCTTGCTGTGGGGATGAGCACCACATAATATTCGGGTGATCCACGCGCTCCTTGAATTTATCCATCGCAATGGGATCATACAGTTTGACAATAGCGCCTGCCTGAATGAGCGTTTCTACGATTTCCAGTGCTGGAGCTTCGCGGATGTCATCTGTATTTGGCTTGAAGGCGAGGCCCCAAATGCCAATGGACACACCGTTCAGTTGACCCAGCGATTCGCGCAGCTTGGATACAATCATAAAGCGCTGGTCGGTATTCACCTCGACCACCGATTTCAATAACTTAAATTCATAGTCTACATTACCTGCAATTTGGATAAGCGCATTTGTGTCTTTTGGAAAGCAAGAGCCACCATACCCGATCCCTGCTTGTAGGAAAGAGGAGCCAATCCGTTTGTCCATACCCATACCGTCAGCCACACAGGTGACATCGGCGCCAACCTTTTCGCAAATATTAGCGATTTCGTTAATGAACGAAATTTTAGTTGCCAGAAACGCATTGGACGCGTATTTGATCATTTCAGCACTACGGATATCCGTCACATAGATTTTATCCGTGAACACCTGATGCAGAGTGACCATGGTTTCACGCAATCCTGTATTGTCCAAACCAATAATGATGCGATCCGGATAAAGCGTATCATTGATGGCTGAGCCTTCTCTCAGGAACTCCGGCGCGGAGACGATATCGAAAGACAAACTCGTGTGACGAGCCAACACGTCCTTAATCTTTTCGTTCGTTCCGACAGGTACAGTACTCTTGGTCATAATAATCTTATACCCGTTCATGGCTTTCCCAACATCAGCGGCCGCCTGTTCAATGTACGACAAATTCGCCTCGCCGTTAGCCAGAGAAGGTGTACCTACCGCCAAAATTACGATATCCGAGCGGCGTACCGCATCGGCCAAATCCGAGGTGAACTCCAACCGGCCCGCTTCCAGATTCAACGCGATCAATTCCTCAATACCCGGTTCATAAATCGGAGATTCTGCCCGGTTCAACATGTCGATTTTGTGCTGCTCCAGATCGACACAAATCACCTCATTACCTTTTTGCGCAAAACATACACCCGAGACGAGCCCAACGTATCCAGTACCGATTACAGCCAGCTTCATTCCGTTCATCCTCCTTTTAGAAAGTTCACATAGGCTTGTTCTACATACTTTTTTAATTGATCCTTGAAATTTTCTTCATCAAATTTGCGCGCATGGGTAATGATATCGTCCACATTCCACGCATGTTGCTCAACCTTTTCGACGGCCTCCAGCACATCCTCTACTTGATGCTTGCGGAAAAATACGCCGTTCACATGAGGAACAATCGTATCCAGCGCTCCCCCACCCTGAAAAGCGATGACAGGCCGTCCGGCCGCATTCGCCTCCAAAGGCGTAATACCGAAGTCCTCTTCACCCGGAAAAACGAGCGCTCGGCATTCTGCCATCAGCTTGTTAACCTCTTCATCCTCAAGCCTGCCGAGGAACTCAATGTTCGGGGCAGCCATACCTTCGAGTCGTTTACGGTCGGGTCCTTCACCCACAATGCGCAGCTTGAGACCGTTACGTTTGAATGCTTCGATCGCGAGATCAATGCGCTTGTAGGACACCAATCGGGATACGATCAGGTAATAGTCACCGATGTTTGTAGCGCGTTTAAAACGGGATGTATTAATAGGTGGGAAAATCACATCCGAATCCCTTTGGTAATAGTGCAAAATTCTTCGTTTAACAACCGAAGAGTTGGCGACAAACTGGTCTACGTTGCGAGAAGTTTTGGCATCCCATGTTTTCAACCGGTTCATGTACAGCTTGAGCATGTTTTTGAGCAGGTTGGATTTGGACTGCCGGGCCATATATGTATCGTAATCCCAGGCAAACCGCATCGGTGTGTGACAATAACAAATGTGAAACGTATGTTTGGGTACCTGGATGCTTTTCATAAATGCACTGCTGGAGCTTAAAACAATGTCGAAATCCCTAAAATCAAAATCACGGATAGCAATGGGATACAGCGGCAGCACTCCTTTGAAGTTGTCCTTCACTCCTGGGACTTTTTGTAGCCAAGTGGCTCTAATATCCGCATCCTTCAAGTTACGCGACAGGCGGTCGTCGCTGAACACCGTTGTGAAGATAGGAGCCTCCGGATACATATCGTGGAATACCTCTACTACCCTTTCCGCTCCGCCCATTTGGATTAAGTAATCGTGCGCTATCGCTATTTTCATCTGAATCATCCTTTAACGCGAATGTCGGTCAGACTCCTGCCAACAAACCCTTATAGTAATGAACTATATCCTTAACTGTGTTCTCGATGACAAAATGCTTCTTGACCCGTTCCATCCCTCTCTCACCCATCTGCTGACGTTCTTGTGGATGCTCCAACATCCAGCGGATGGCTGCTTCCAGCTTAGCCGGATCCCCCGGTTCAATAAGCAGCCCGGTTTCATGGGGTACCACCGTTTCCTTGGGTCCACCCTCATTGGAGGCAATCACGGGGAGACCCGCAGCCATGCCTTCAATAATGACCTGACCGAATGGTTCTGGTGTAATAGAGGTATGAATCAGCAAATCACAACGCTGCATCAGGCCTTGAATGTCATCGACGTGTCCCAGCAGATTGACGTTAGCCAACCCGTATTCGCGCATCGTGGACTCTAATCGTTGCTTGTATTCCTCTTCTCCGAACAACGCATCTCCAGCCAGCCAGAATTTCACGCGCTGATCCGGTAAAAAGGAGCGTGCTGCTTCCAGTAAAATATGCTGTCCCTTCCATTCCGCCAATCTGCCGACCAATACGACGTTAAACGAGTCATCACCACGTACATGGGCAGCCGTGTCACGTGCTGTAATTGCTTTGGCAAAAGCGGAATAAACGACAAGCGTCTTTTTGTCCGGGGGTAACTCCAACGCACTCAGCGTGGACTTGGAATTAGCAATCACTCCGTTGGGCAAAAAGCGGGACATCAGCCGAATCCCTTTGGCCACAATCGGCTTCAGATACGGCGGACCGATGTGGTCACGGATATGCCAGATCAAGGGCAGCTTCGCCGATTTGGCGGCTACTGTACCATACAGTGCAGACTTGAGCGAGTTCGTGTGAACGCACACGACCTTTTCCTCACGCAGCAAGGGCGCAAGTTTTCTACCGTAAGCCAGCAAACGAAAAGCTGCTGCCGGTGCACCTAGATTCACGGCATTCCGTCCCCGATTGCGAATCGAATCGTCCAATGGAACGATGCGCACATCAATATCACGCTGCCGAAGCCGATCTGCTAAATCGCCCTCCTCTGCCAAAATAACGAGCGGGTCGATATGTTCCCCGATATTCGTCAGTATGTTGTACAAAGCGACTTCGCCGCCGCTCCATCTTGCCGTATGGTCAATATAAGCTACTCTCATCATTTCGCCGCCGCCTTTCTATCAAGGACCTGTCGGAACACCTCTTCCACCTGCTCCGCTACATGTCCCCATGTATATCTGCTCAGGACATGGTCCCGGCATTCCCTTGCATTCGGTAGAAGTTCACGATGATCCAGCACACGCAGCAACCCTTCAGCAATGGCTTCACTATCCGTTCCCTTGAACAAAAGCTCGGGACGGAATCCTCTTAAAATCTCCTTATTGCCACCCACAGGAGTCGCCAGCACCGGCAGTCCCGAGGCCATCGCCTCTACTGTGATCAGACCGAAACCTTCCAGTGCCTGTGTGGGTACAACGAACAAATTCGATGCTTGGTGGTACAGTGGAAGCTCCTCATCCGACACATAACCGAGCAGCCTTACATGGTTATGAAGATTGTATTCCGCCACCTTGGAAGCCAATTCCTCCATCAAGGGGCCCTTCCCTCCAATCAGCAACACATGATCAGGATGACGCTCGGTTACTCGTCGCCATGCTTCCAGTAGCTGTAGTAGTCCCATTCGATTAACAAGACGACGAACGGTTAGCACAATCGTCGCATTTTGCGGCAAATTCAGGCGCTTCCGCACCGCTTCTTGATCCTCTGCCGGGTGGAACCTTTCTACATTCGCCGCACCAGGAATAATATGAATTTTGCTGAGTGGAACCTTATAGTGCTCATGCAAAATATCCCGAAAAGTTTCGCTGAGCACTATAAATTTATCCGCCAATCCGTAGGCCTTCATTTCAATGGATTTGGCCAACGTCGTTTTTAACAAATGCTTGAGGCCCTGTCCTTCAATCTTCATTTCCTCCGTCCACGGTCCGTGAAAGGTGGTAACTACCGGGATTCCTCTTTTTTTCGCCTCCAGCGCCGGTCCGACACCATAGGGAGCAAAATGGGAATACAGTACATCCGTCGGTTGCTTGTCGAACAGCTCTGCTGCATATTTTTGCATTAGCTCTCGACGCTTCCACATGGATTGCTGCTTGCTGCCAATCGAATGAATCCGAATACGGTCGGGCGCCTGCGGCTGCTCGTCACTACAGATTAGAGCATCCAGCGTATTGCGCTCTAATGTAAGCTGCTCACAGATGGATTTGAAATATGTGTTGAGGCCTCCTGGCTGCAAGGACGGCCAGCTCAGCCCCGTTGCCGCAATACGAAATCCGTTATTGTACGACATAGCTGGTTTCTCCTTTCTGCTCGGTATGTCCGTCATCCACGATTTCTATCTTTTTTCGCCGCTTGGTTAGCTCATAATGCTTGAAGCAGACGAGAAACTCATACATCACCCAGAATACTGCTACGGCAAAACCCGCCAATCCCTTGCGGTATAAGCCTTGGACAAAATACTTCTGCACAAAGCGGGCAGGAGGCCGCCACAACAGTCTGGTAATCCGAAAGGATCTTCCTTTGTTAAATGCCGTCTCTGCTTCCAGATCTGTATATTTGTTAAAACGAGTCATATGATCACTGATGCTGCGGAAGCCGTAGTGCCATAACACGCCCTCCAGATTGACAATCTGGGAAGAGGCTACATCCGGCATTTCATGAACAAGACTATTCGTAATGCCATAAATACGCCGATTGTACAAACGAACCAGGTATTCACCTTTGTTCATCCATTTGCCGAGAAAATCTCCAATCCGGAATACGGAATATGCTTTGGCCGGATCGTGGAGCGTTTCCTTTACTTTCAACAAGTCTCCAAGCAACTCTGCATCCACTACTTCGTCCGTATCAATCAGGAATATCCAATCAAATTCCGCTTTTTCAACACCAAACATGCGCTGCTTGGCATAACCGGGCCACGGGTTAGAAAACACCCGACAGCCCAAGGATTCAGCTACCTGAATCGTATTGTCCTTGCTCCCTCCGTCAATGACGACGATATCGTCCGCAAAGGGCTTGCAGGATTTAATGGCGGCTGTGATTCGAGTGCCATCATCCTGAGCGATAATAACTACGGATATCCGGTTGTCCGCGGGAACGCTAGACATGTGGTTCATTAGCGGGTGCCTCCTTCTTTATCTAACCGTTAACTGGCTTTTTCCGGATGTAGTGCGACATCGTTGATCGGAGCCATTGAAAATCTTGTTTGGAAATAAGCAGTCTTGGAATCTTCATTTTTAGAACGAATTTAACATTACATAAAATGAAAATGAACCGTAGAATCCCCGAAGACAGCATTGCTATCCCTGCACCCGTCAATCCATATCTCGGCACGAGTATGGACAGCAATGGAATGACGAGCGCCAATCCGACACCCTGTAGAATGGTAACCAGTTTGGGCTTACCCAACGCCATAAATTGTTGTGCCAGCACCATGGTCCCTCCACTGATAGCAACCTCAAGCACCAAGAACCGGAATACCGTGAGCGCTTGTTTAAACTCTTGACCATATAACAATGTAAATACGAACGGAGCAATCAGCATCAGCATCACCGCAGCCAGAAAGGTTGCCGTTGATGTCACTCGAAATGCCCGAAATGTTATGGCCACCGCCTCTTCCTTATTCAGACCAGAGGCTTTGGGAAACAGCACGACAATGATTGAGGTAGAAAATACATTCACCATCCTGGCCAAGCTGACCGCTACTGCATATAAACCGAGATCAGCGGGTCTGAGCAGACCCGCAATCAAAATCTGATCAATATAAGTGGAAACCTGCCCCATGAGATCATTTCCGTATGAACCCATACCGTAGGTAAAGAGATTTTTAAATTGCGTCCAGCTGTTCTTTACCTTTGGTTTGTACAGCCGAATCATTCGTATCGTGACACCGATATAAATCGGCAAGCCTGGCAGTAAATAGGCCAATGCCGAGGTGTACGGATTCATATTTCCGGTTAAGATCAGAATCGCCAGACCCAGCAGTGTACTCAGCGGTACCAGATACCGGAATAAATTGTACTGCTTATATTCCGAGCGAACTTGAAGCAATGCATTATTGATCTGTGAAATCGCTATGAGCGGACACATCATCATGGAGCACTGCGCGAAAAGTATGACCGATGAAGAAAAAGAGCGCAGCCAATAAGGAATTAGAAAAACTCCGACGAGTGTCGCCAAGCCCCCGAACATGGTAGCCAGCAGCAAGGCCAGACCATACAGCTTGCCCGTTTCCTCCGGTTTCCTTTTCGCATTGTAAATCAATGCAGACGGGACACCGAAGCTCATGCAGAAGGCGAGAAATTGGGACCAGTTCACCATCGCTGTCTGTTCCCCGCGTCCAGTAGGACCCAGGAATCGTGCCGTTAGCACACCAGTCAGCATATTCACGACGAGAATCAGCATACTGAATATCATCGTTTTTACTGCTGCAGAGCTGTTATCCTTGCTTTTGGCAAACCGAATCACTGTGGACCATAGTGTCCGGACAGGTGCGGATAATGCTTGTAAGTTTTGCACAGCCTTTACCTTCTTTCCGCGATGACATCTTTTGCCCATAGTCCTATTCCGATCATCATCCAGATCAGATAGCCGCGCATACCGGGGAAACCATTATCTGATATGAGACTGGCTACAGCTCCGGCCCACGTAGCCAACGCCAGTCTGATATAAGGCTGACTGGCATCTCGTTCGGCAATACGGGCGAGAAGGCGCTTGATGATAACGAACAGACCACCGAAGAAAAAGAATGCCCCGAAAATACCGAAGGTGAGGAAAATGGCGATATATCCATTATCCATAATCCCAAGTTCGCCGAGATCGCCGCCGTTATCAAGCTTCGTTCCGATTCCTACACTCCCGATTCCCTGCCCGACCGGATTGCCAGCAATCGCCGGAAGCATCGTATGCAGTAAATCCAAACGTTCATTGTACGAATGATCCTGCTGAATATCCGTCAGCGTCTGCATACGAGCCACCAAACCTTCTGCCCCTGGAAGTTTTGGAACAATGATGTAGAGAAGAAGGCCAACTATAGCTAGTTGAAACAAGGTTTTCCACTTTCCCTTGGAAGATGAACTGAGAATGTAAGCCAGCAACATGACGAAGGCAATTAGCCAGGCTGAACGTACCAGCGTGATTAAGAGACAAACGACCGTCAGCAGGATTCCGATCCATCCCAAAGTGCCGCGCCAACGTTTTTCCATTAGCATGGGTACAAGTGCCATCGCCAGGAAAATAGCGCAGGGACCGGGCGAGTTCATGGAAGAAAATACTCTGATTTGAAGTGGTTCTGGAACACCAATGGAATTCATTTCTACATGATTCATCCAAAATGCATCCCACGGAGGCACCGTCAAGTACTGGATAATGCCGTAAATTGCCACAAGAACAGCAATGTTGGCATATGAATACAGCAGTCGGTCCAGCTCCTTCGCCTTCATGGGCTTAATCGCAAGATAAGGCAACAGGATCAAAGGAACCACATAATTGGCTAAATCATAAGCAAAAACAATACCATTTTTGAATAACCCGACCACACTTCCGTAGGCCAATTCTATGCCGAAAAATACAGCAATTCGGGTCAAGGGTTTTTCCGCCTGATGAATGCCTCGCAACACAGGAATAATCAACATACTGCTTACCAGCAGCGGTGCCACGCTCAACAAGGAAACCGAGTGATATGTTCCCTCCATCCAATCCGCAATGCGGCGGATTTCCGGGCCTACTGCCCACACTGCCAGTGTGTAAGGAATCAGTAGCCGCGATTGCAGGATCGCCAGCAGGAAGGCCGGAAAAACGAGTGCCAGCAATATGGCTCCCTGCTGGCTCATGGTGGGATTCATCTTGGCGCTGACAAATCCGATGGCGAGTGGCAGCATACAAGCCAGCAATCCCATGCCGATCATGCTGATTCCACGCCGATTTCCTAGCCAAACGGAAATCGGCTGATCTGCCAACCGACTCATGTTTCTCACCCCTGACCTCCCTTCATCCGCTTCCGCTTGAACATCTCCTTAAACAGCAGAACGAGAAATTGGGAATCCTCAATCAAATATCTTTTCCACAATCGTTTAGGCTCCTGAGACAACCTCCAGAACCATTCAAATCCCGTCTTCTGCATCAGCTCCGGTGCTCTTTTCACATTTCCCGACAGGAAATCAAAGGTCGCTCCCACCCCAATCGAAATCGGAGCACGGTAAGTTTCATAATATCTGTAGATCCATTTTTCCTGTTTAGGTGCGCCTACACCTACAAAAACGATGTCCGGGCGAGCCTCTTGAAGCAGTTGGATAATGTGCCTATTCTCCTCCTCGTTTTTCTCAAAGCCATAAGAAGGAGAGTAACAGCCCACCACATTCATGTTCGGATAAGATTCCTGGAGATTGAGCATAGCCTTCTCAGGAATACCGTCAGCTGCACCCAGAAAAAATAAACGATAGCCTCGATCCTCAAAAGCCTCTCCCAGCCGAGTGAACAAATCTGACCCGGACACCTTTTGTTTGAGGGGCTTTTTCAGTAACTTAGACGCCCATATGATAGGCATCCCATCGGCCACTACAGCTCCGGCATCCGAATACACCTTGCGGAATTCATCATCCTTGCGAAGCTTGATCACATGATCGACATTACAGGTCAAAATGTAGGAATGACGCTGATGTTCAATAGAAGTATCTATAAATTCGAGTAGATCATTAAAATCATAATTATCAAAGTTGACATCGAACATGTTCACTCTGCTCATCGTATCACTTCTCTTTGCGAAAATCGGTTTGAGTAGATGTCTGGTATAACGCGTTCAAATACCAGCAAAATGGAATAATCATCTGAACCGTCGACAACGTATTATCTGAAAACGAGTAGATCAGAAAGCCTGCAATTAAGCTTGCAAAATAAGGTTTGATAGACTTGGCAAGCGACCGGTAAATGAGAGCGAACACGATCAGCAATGAAAGCATTAATAGCCCGCAACCGATATATCCCGTGTCAAAATAAAAGCGTATATACTCGTTATGCGGTACAACAAAGCCATTGAATAATGTCCCGTCGTTCGCAACCGTTACCGCGCCAAGACCTCTCCCTGACCAAGGGTAATCATGTACTCTGTTCAAAAAATATTCCCATGCCTCCGAGCGTCCCGACAGGTCAATGCCTGTATCGGTCTCCCGTTCGAAGGAGCGTTTTTTTAAATTGTTCCATTGCAGGGCCACCGCCCCCAGAGCAACCAAAAACGATCCGGCCAGCGGTAGCAAATAATTGACTTTCCCCTTGAGGTACTGACGGGCAATATCAAACAGATACACAGCAAACATTAATAACAATGCCAGAATCGGTCCACGTGTACCGGTGGCGATCAGAATCAGAAAGTTCAGTGCCAACACAGTGTAATAAAAAGCGGCTTGCTTGGGTTTACGCTTAACTTCAATTAGAGAGACAGCAATTCCGAGAAAGGAGAGCATTGCCAGATGCGGCGGTATATTCGCTCCTTGTACTCTGACTGCGCCCGTAAATTCTACATCCGTAAACGAATGCAGCCCTAGAAGCTGCAAACCCAGTCCAATGACCACACTAATAATGGGCAACAAACTGATCAGTCGGATATGCTTTTCTGCCACATCCTTTTTCCACTGGATCAGTAAAAAAAAGAAAGGGAGTGATAAACCGACGAACGCCTTGACGGCAATCGAGGTCGTTAACAAAGGCAGCCATGCTGAAAATCCAAATGTAATCCCCAGCATGATCACCAATGCCCAGACCGGATAGCTGAACTTGAGACGTATGCCATACACGAGCATACACGGCACCAGCAGAGCCAAAATGCCCAATTTGTACAATGACAAAATCTCAATACCGAACACGCCACCCTGATACAGAGAATCGACTGAGACTGCTGTACTTAGCAAAACAGCGTAGCTGATGCGCTCTGGATGATGAATGGAAACAGCCAGCAAGAGCAGCAAACATACCGCCGCAATACTGACCACCGGCTGATAGGTAGCCGCAATTCCTACAGCAAGAGCGCCCAGTAGAAAAATAAAAACATGCTGTATGGTGTTTATTCTAGTAGTCCAAGGATAGTTACTCATGTTCCATCTTTCACCCCGCAGCTGACTCGCTTTTCCGGTTGCGCAGTGTATCCAGCGTCCCACGGATACTTTCAAGCCTGCACCGGTTCAACAGCTTCCTGCCCTCACTACGCGCCAGCAGGGAATCCACAGTGATGTATAACACTTTGGCTGCCGTCTTCGCCATCAGCATCGCGTTGCCGCGCAGACCTACGGCCTGAGCAGCGTTAGACATGCCCTGACAATAGTAGCGGTTCATGATCCATTCTTTCGTTAACCGTGAAGCCGGCACAAAATGTTCCACAGACATGTGTGGATGATACATAATCGTCCCACCATTTTTACGGATTTGCTCGAATACCCACGATTCTTCACCAGATAGAAGGATATCTCCCTTTCTGCCTAGATGAAGCGGGAACATAACGGCGGCAAAAGCCGTTTTGCGCATCGCCATATTCGCTCCAAATGGATTCAGTCCCGACGGATATTCACGAACGGCTTTGCCCAGATCAATAATCGTGTAAGGCAGTTCAAGCGGGCCTGTCAGCCAACCCGGTCGTTCCGTCTCAAACATAGGGTCAATTTTCCCACCCATAGCCGTCAGCTCAGGATTGTTCCCGAATGCTGACATAATCGTTTGCAACCATGTAACACACGGAATTGCATCATCATCGAGAAAAGCAATGACTTCCGCTCTTGATAACGTAATGCCTGCATTACGAGCAGCAGACAGTCCTTGTTCGCGCTCATAATGATATCGGAGATGGATATTCTGACCATGGGCGACGGTGAACCTTTTGATCGTCGCTGCTGTATGATCGGTGGATCGGTTATCGACCACAATGATCTCAGCCAGTGCAAGGTCTTCCAGCTCCAGCAGGGACATTAACGTTTTCTCCAGCAGGTCCGCCCGGTTATAGGTGCAAATAACGACGGACACTGCGGGACATCGCTTGAATGCATCCATCAGTAAGCATCCTTGGAGAACAGCATTTTAACGCCTGTTTTCATGATGATTTTCAAATCGAGCCACGTATTGCGAACATGAATATACTTCAAATCCATTTGCACCATTTCTTCGAAGCCTACACTGTTACGTGCGCTCACCTGCCAGTAACCCGTACATCCCGGTGTTACAATCAGGCGTTGCTTATCATAATCGGAATATAGCTCGACCTCGCTGGGCAACGGCGGACGCGGACCGACTAAGGTCATGTCGCCGACCAACACGTTCCACAGCTGCGGAATCTCATCAATACTCGTCTTGCGCAGAAAACTGCCAATTTTCGTGATCCGAGGATCGTTTTTAATTTTGAACATGGCGCCGCTCACTTCATTCAGCTCCATCAAGTCCTTTTTCAGTTCCTCAGCATTGGACACCATTGAACGGAATTTATACATATCGAATAACTTCTCATTCTTGCCCACCCGAGTTTGCTTGAAAAACACGCTTCCCTTTGGGTCTTCGAGCTTAATCAAAACGCCTACCACTACAAAAAGCGGAAGCAAGACGATCAAGCCCACGAACGACAGCAGCATATCAAGGAGGCGTTTTGTGACCAGGTAGGACGTTTTATCCTGAATTTGTGTATTTCCGTATGGCATGTAAAACGCTTTACCTGACATGACAGCCTCGCCGTCCTCCGGTAAATTTTCCATGCTCATGCTGACGTACCCCCTCTCAACCTGCCGTGGTTGCTTTCTCGGTCTTTTTCAACCATTCATTCATGGCCTCCATAACCGGATACTTCAAATCATCGCTGGCAAGTGCAAATTCAAGTGTGGTTAGAATATATCCAAGACGTTCACCTACGTCATAACGTGTGCCTTCAAAATCATAGGCGTACACACGCTCACTCTGATTCAGCTTTTGGATCGCATCCGTCAACTGAATTTCGCCGCCAGCTCCTTTTTCTTGAAGATCAAGATATTTGAAAATTTTCGGCGAGAACACGTAGCGACCCATAATGGCCAAATCGGATGGCGCTGTGCCTGGAGCCGGTTTTTCAATAAAATTATTCACTCGGTACAAGCGTCCGTCCTGCTGATCCGGTTCAATGATGCCGTACCGGTTCGTAAATTCTTGCGGTACCCGCTGCACACCGATAACCGAATTTTGAGTTTCCTCATACTGATCCATCAGCTGACGAAGGCAAGGCTTCTGACCTGTTACGATATCATCGCCCAGCAGCACACCAAACGGCTCGTCCCCGATAAAGCGTCTTGCGCACCATACCGCATGTCCGAGACCTTTGGGTTCTTTTTGGCGAATGTAGTGAATTTCCACTCCCGAAGAACGCTGTACTTCCTCCAGAAGCTTCAGCTTACCGTCCTCGAGCAGTTTGGATTCCAGCTCAAATGCGTTGTCAAAGTGGTCCTCAATGGCACGTTTGCCTTTACCCGTAACAATAATAATGTCCTCAATACCAGAAGCAATCGCTTCTTCCACGATATATTGAATCGTAGGCTTGTTGATAATTGGAAGCATTTCCTTAGGCATCGCTTTTGTGGCAGGGAGGAAGCGCGTACCTAACCCTGCTGCTGGAATAATGGCCTTTTTCACTCTTTTCGTCATCGCACTCATTCTCCTTGCTTCATCGAATTTTGGTGTTGCTTACTTCACCTGATTCATCACAATTCCAACCAGCGTCGCACTGGCCTGCTCCATGAGTTGCTTTGTTTTACGTAGATCTTCCCGTTTGGTACGACCATGTCTAGCAACGAGAATCACACCATCCGTTAAGCCTGCAATCAGGCGAGCATCCGTATAATTCAGCGCCGGAGCCGAATCGAGTAAAATGATGTCATATTCACGTTTGAGTTCTTCCAGTAGCTCAGCCATACGTTCGCTACCGAGCAGATCTGCTGCGTTGTACAGGGTGTCTCCACCAGGAACAACCGATAGCTCCAGGCCACCATGCCTAACGATAGACTTGGAAGAAGCCCCACCGCGCAAATAAGCCGATAGACCTCCGGTATTCTCCATTCCGAATATCTCGTGCAGCGCTGGTTTATGCAGATTGCAATCCACCAGAGCCACCTTCTTGCCTTCTTGCGCAAAGGAAACTCCGATGTTGGCGAGTAGTGTAGTTTTACCCGCTCCGCTTTCCGGCGAGGTCAACAATAGAACCGTGCCACGGTCCTTTTGCCCAATCACCTGCTGCCGGATGTATGTACGGAGGGATCGAAATGATTCCGAGATATACGATGATGGATTACTTTCTGTAATCAACATGTCATTCAATCGCAGCATATTTACGCTCCCCTACCCGTTCTTTGGAATTTCCGGCTGCTCCATCGACGTCCTTCTTGCGAATAACTGGAATCGATGCAATTACCGGAATACCGATGTCCGCGTCCGCTTCTTTCTCCGAGCGCAGCGTACCGTTAATGCTTTCTAGGAACACAATCGTGCCCAATGCAATCATCAGCGATACGAGAAAACTAATCGCAATATTCATGAGCGGGTTCCCATTAATCGGGTCAGGATTGGCCTGAGGGTCCGCTTCATTTAAAATTTTCACATTATTCAATTCCATCAATCCCGGAACTGTCTGTACGAATTTCTGGGTTACCGCGTTTACAACCGCTGCGGCCTGTGGATAGCTCCCTGCCTCAAACGTCAAACCGATAACCTGACTTTTATCCGAGGATTTAATCTGCAGTTTCTCTGCCAACTTCTGCTGCGTCAAACCGAACTCGGGATGAGCCGCTACAACAGCGTCCATAATTTTAGGTGAAGTGAGAATTTGCTTGTAGCTTTCCACCAAATTAAGACTTGTGTTGACGTCGTTCAGATTGTTGCTCCCCTGCTTGGCGGAAATATGATTAACCAGCAGTTGGCTTGAAGCGGAATAGACTGGCTTCACGACATTGTCGCTCACAAAGTATGTTGTTACACATGAGAGAATGACAAAAATCGCGATCAGCCACAATCTTCTTTTAATCAGGACTAGATAATCCAAAATGGTTTTCTCCACAAAAATCCTCCCTCCTACACAATTTCTCTTCTTATTTTAAGTATGATCTAATTGTAACAATCCGTTGTGTGAACGACATGGAACCGAATGGCACTTTCTCCCTCACTACGGGGGGAGGGGAATGTATACTTTCGGATACGGCATGGTATACTTTTGTACCATGCTTTGTCGATTATGGAAAAAGAAATCGAAAAAAGCCTCAAAATCACAAAGCTTGGTGATTTTGAGGCTTTTCTTTCCACTCGCACATGAAAGTGCAGCGTAGCTTATAGAGTCAGCGCATCATTGTTGGCTCGTACTTCGCCAGACCGATGGCATTGGCATACAATGCTGCCTGCGTACGATCCGCCAGCCGCAGCTTGGCCAAGATCTGACTGACATGCTTTTTGACTGTGAACTCACTGATAAATAACCGGGATGCAATTTCACGATTGCAAGCTCCTTGTCCCAGCTCGACCAGCACTTCCTTTTCCTTTGGCGTCAGGTCGTCGGTCAGATTGCCCGCATCTTCACGCAGCTTGTTTTCGAGAATAGCCGGATCATAATATTTGCGTCCTTTGTTGACAAGATGAATCGCGTAAATTAGTTCCTCAGGCAATGCTTCCTTAAGCACATAACCGTCCACGGAAGCTTCCTCTGCTTTTAGAAAATCTTCACGTGTTGCGGAAGAAGTCAGCAAAATAAATTTGCTTCTGAAACCGCGTCCGCGCGCTATCTTGATAATATCCAGCCCCGATTCATCAGCTAGTTTCAAATCCAGCAGCACCAGATCCGGATCCGTTTCCTCGATCACCACAAGTGCTTCCTGTTGATTCTGGGCCTCTCCCGCAAACTGAACATTGGGCTGCATGGATATAACCGCAGCGAGTCCTTTCCGTACTAAAGGATGATCATCGACAATGACAATTTTCATGATTCGGCCTCCTGTCTACAGTTCAGGATTTGCATAATCCCTATGTATCCGATTGTTACCGCAGATTTTGTATTGCAGAATGTTCACACATTTTATTCGAGGATTTTGCAAAATCCTCATTCATAAGCATTTACCGGAATGGACAATCGGATCTGTGTTCCCTCTCCGATTCGACTTGAAATATCAAATTCGCCTCCCATCGATTGAGCTAAATATTCCATATTCATCATGCCCAGGCCCCCGCCTGCACTGACCGCCTCACCTCCTGCTACCATTCTCGCCGTCTCAAACCCTACTCCGTCGTCATGAATAGACAGTCTAATCACTTGGGGCGTCAATTTTAACTTCACATCAATTCGCTTGGCCAATCCATGACGGATTGCGTTCCCCGCCGCTTCGGAAATGATGCGGAATAAAGCCTTTTGGTACAAATACGGAAGTGAATAATGATCACCATGAATGTCAAAATCAATTTGTACATGGTTCAGCTTGGAGAGTGTATGCAGATGACTTTTCACCGTCCCTAACCAAGTTGAGCCTCCGCTTTTTTTCGAACTTAAACTATGAATCGCCCCTTTCAGCTCTCTAACCGCTTGGTTGGCTGATTGCTGAATTAGATCAATTTGCTCCTCCACCTGCTCCTTTGGCTGATGACACCAGGTTTGCCGGAGAGAATGCGTTGCGTACACAATACCAAAAAGACTTTGAGAAACATTGTCATGCATTTCATTTGCAATCCGGTTCTGCTCATTCGTCACAATCAGCTGATTTTCAATACGCTCCAGCTCATAGCGCTCCAAGAACACAGCGCTCAGCTCAGCCAAGAATATCAGTTGTTGCACGAGCCAGCGTCTTCCTGTCAGACTTTGATCCGGGCCCAGCTTGAGGCCAATCGTCGCTACAAAACGGGTCGTCATCGGTACGGTGATCATGAGGAAATCGCCCCATTCTGGCAGATGTCTGAAAAATGGTTCACGCTCTTCCCTGAATTCCTCCCGATAATTCCCCAGCTCCTCGAATAGCTGCTCCTCCTCCTCTACCGTCCAGCCTGTCTGGCTGCTTTCCGGTGCATCCTCCTCCTGACTATCCAGCCAGAAAAATGCACGGCTCTGCTTGGTTAGCTTGACCGTATAGTCCGAGATGACTTGACCGAGATTTAAAGCCTCATTGTGGCTGGTCGTCTCCATGATGTGGTAAATCGACTTGATATGATCCATCGTCTCATTGGCTTGTTCTTTAGCCACCTTCAGTTCGTCCTTCATGACGCCGATAACCTGCATTGCCATCGTAGTTGCGATCAGTACCAGAAACAAATTGATGTTCTGCAATATAAGATCCCACAAAAAATATTGACCTGGTGTAAAAAAGATATAACAAAATGTAAGCACCAAGCCGATATAAGAAAGGAGGAGTGTCCAACTGTATCTCATAGACAGATGAGCACAAGCCACCAGCATGGGGGTAATCACATACCATTTGAACGGGCTATCCATCCCTCCGGTTGGGAACAACAACAAAATGATCCCTGCTGTTTCTAGTGCAATGCTACATTTCAATACCATATCATGAAGTCTGTATTTACGGTAAATCCAAGTAAATGCTGTAACGGATAAAAATAGAAAACCAATCAGTAATAGCTTCTGCCACACGATTAATCTAGATGATTCGAACAGAAAAACAAGTGACGTTAAAGATAGTGATACATAACGGTATAAAAAAATCATTTGGTCTTCTGCTGACTTCCTCAACTTCATCCTGTCACCCTATTCTGTGTTTTGAAGGGACGATGGGCATATTAGGTTTGTTTGTGTTTGTGTACTCTAAAAAAATCATAACCAATCCAAAAATAAATAACAAGACATAAACTCTTACGTAAACGGTTACATTCCAAAAAATTTGGTACTTTTTATAACATATTTACCGTTTCAGGAAAACATTTTGGGGGTAATGTCAGAATTTATGACGTTTGTCAAGGAAATAAATCACATTTTTGTAACCTAAAAAAGACTTGCTGGTACCACCGTGATTATAACAGCGGTATTCAGCGAGTCCTTTTTTAGTAAATTTGGTAGTCTACATTTTAACCCCCGGCACGCGCCAATTCACGCATATTGGCTTCAAATGCTGCCAACAGAGCTTCATCTCCGCTCAAACCAGTTGCCTCTTCTTTTTGGATCTGTTCAATCATACGCTTGTAATCCTTTGGAATCACTCGTACAAACTGCTGAATCGCAGTCTGCCAATCATCCAAAATACGTTGTCCCGCTTCACTACCCGTGTAAGTGACATGGCGTTGAATCAAGCCGCGCAAATCCGCTGCTTCTGCAGGATCTTCCACACCTTCCAGCAACACCATTTCCAGATTACAACGGCTCAGGAACGTCCCCTCAGGGTCATAGACATAGGCAATACCACCGGACATTCCGGCTCCAAAATTCCGTCCGGTTCCACCCAATACAGCTACACGTCCGCCCGTCATATATTCGCAACCATGATCACCAACGCCCTCAACTACAATACGTGCGCCGGAGTTCCGAACGGCAAAGCGCTCGCCTGCGATTCCGCTAATGTAAGCTTCACCGCTGGTCGCTCCATACAAGGCTGTATTTCCGATAATAATGTTTTCTTCTGCCTTAAAGGTCGCTTTGTGAGACTTTTTCACAATAATCTTACCGCCAGATAGCCCTTTACCGACATAGTCATTGCTATCGCCTTCCACGCTCAGCGTGATGCCTTTCGGAATAAATGCCCCGAAGCTCTGACCTGCCGATCCAATAAAGTTAAAGCGAATCGTATCCTCAGGCAGACCCGCCGCTCCATACTTACGGGTGACCTCGCTGCCCAGAATCGTTCCTACCGCCCGATTCACGTTTGTAATAGGTAAGGTACCCTCAACAGGCGTTCCGTTCTCCAGCGCTTCCGCAGCCATCGGTACGAGCTGTTGCATGTCGAGTGTTTCTTCCAGACCGTGATTTTGGCGTTGTACACGGTAACGTACACTACCTTCTTCCAACTCAGGAACATGCAACAGCAAGCTCAGGTCTACGCCCTTCTTCTTCCAGTGCGAATCGGCGTTCACGGTATCCAGACAATCCGTACGTCCAATCATTTCCTGAATCGTACGGAAGCCCAATTCCGCCATAATTTCACGGACATCTTCTGCGATGAAACGCATAAAATTCACCACATGGGCAGGATCGCCCATATAATTTTTGCGTAGCTCCGGATTCTGCGTAGCCACACCAACCGGACATGTATCCATTTGGCATACCCGCATCATAATACAACCCAACGCCACGAGCGGCGCTGTAGAGAAGCCGTATTCTTCCGCGCCCAACAGGGCAGCTACTACCAAATCGCGGCCAGACAGCATCTTGCCGTCTGTCTCCAATACCACGCGATCGCGCAGGTTGTTTAGCATCAGCGTCTGATGCGTCTCCGCCAGGCCCAGCTCCCAAGGCATACCCGCATGGCGGATGGAGCCTTGCGGGGAAGCGCCTGTACCACCGTCATAACCGCTGACCAGAATAATGTCAGCACGGCCTTTTGCTACCCCTGTAGCAATCGTGCCTACGCCTACTTCTGACACCAGTTTCACGTTAATGTCAGCACGCGGATTGGCGTTTTTGAGATCATAGATGAGCTCTGCCAAATCCTCGATAGAATAAATATCGTGATGCGGCGGTGGTGAAATCAAACCTACTCCTGGCGTAGAACCACGTACCTCAGCGACCCAAGGGTATACCTTCCGTCCTGGCAGTTGTCCACCTTCGCCCGGCTTAGCGCCTTGCGCCATTTTGATCTGAATTTCGTCAGCATTCACCAAGTAATTCGATGTTACACCGAATCGGCCCGACGCTACCTGCTTAATCGAACTGCGGCGAGAATCGCCATTGGCATCCGGTATGAAACGTGCAGGGTTCTCCCCACCTTCACCCGTATTGCTCTTGCCACCGATCCGATTCATCGCAATCGCCATATCTTCATGCGCTTCCTGACTGATCGAGCCAAAGGACATGGCTCCTGTCTTGAAGCGACGCATAATGGATGCAGCGGATTCCACTTCATCCAGCGGCACAGGCTCACCAGCAGGCTTCAATTGAAGCATGGAGCGAATCGTCAAATACTGTTCAGATTCACCCTGTATCAGCTTGGCGTACTTCTTGTAAAGCTCGTAGTCTCCCGAGCGTACCGACTGCTGGAGCAAATGCACCGTTTGCGGGTTAAACAAATGCTCTTCCCCATCGTTACGCCATTGATAGTCGCCGCCCGAATCCAGTACTTTGTCGTTGCCGTCCTTGTCAGTGAAAGCACGGTTATGATGAACCAGCGCTTCCGTAGTCACTTCCTCCAGACCAATACCGCCAATGCGGGAAGGTGTCCAGGTGAAATAACGGTCAACAAAATCCTGCTTCAGACCTACAGCCTCAAAAATTTGTGCTCCACGGTACGATTGAATCGTGGAAATACCCATTTTGGACAATATTTTAACGACACCCTTCGTTGCCGCTTTAATATAATTTTTAACTGCCTTTTCGTGCGAGATGCCGCGCAACAAGCCCTGCTGAATCATGACATCCAGCGTTTCAAAAGCCAGATACGGATTAACCGCGCTCACACCGTAGCCAAGCAGCACCGCATAATGGTGAATATCCCTTGGCTCCCCGGACTCCAGCAAAATGCTCACACGTGTGCGTGTACCCTGCTTAATCAGATGGTGATGCAGGCTGGAAACAGCTAGCAACGCCGGAATGGCCGCATTTTCCGCATCCACTCCACGGTCGGACAAAATCAGGATGTTATGACCTTTGTCAATGACACGGTCAGCCGCCTCAAACAATCCTTCCAGCGCCTTGCGTAAGCCCTCAGCGCCTTCCTTCGCTTCAAAGAAGATCGGAATTGTCATCGATTTGAAGCCAGGACGGTGTACGTGGCGAATTTTAGCAAACTCCTCATTCGACAACACCGGCGAATCCAAACGAATCTGACGACAGCTTTCCGGTTCTGGATGCAGTAAATTGCGCTCTGGTCCAATCGTAGTTGCGGTTGACGTTACAATCTCCTCACGAATGGCGTCAATCGGCGGGTTCGTGACTTGAGCAAACATTTGTTTAAAGTAATTGTACAAACGTTGCGGACGATCAGACAGCACCGCCAATGGTGCATCGTACCCCATTGAACCAATCGGTTCTGCACCTGTAAGTGCCATCGGCTCCAGAATTTTGCGCAGTTCTTCAAACGTATATCCAAAAGCGAGCTGAAGCTGATTTACATTTTCATGTTTAGGCTCCGGCTGTTCCAGTGCTTCCGGCAGCTCATCCAAATCAACCAAGTGCTCATCCAGCCATTGCTGATAAGGTTCCTCGGAAGCAATACGTTCCTTTAACTCTTCGTCAGAAACGATACGGCCTTCTTGAGTATCAACCAGCAGCATACGACCCGGACGGAGACGATCCTTATAGAGCACATTTTCAGGAGCAATATCCAATACGCCCGCCTCTGAAGACAGTGCGATCAGATCGTCCTTGGTCACATAGTAACGTGCAGGACGCAGACCGTTGCGGTCGAGAATGGCTCCGATTTGGATACCGTCTGTAAACGCCATCGCAGCCGGTCCGTCCCACGGCTCCATCATAGTGCTGTGATATTCATAAAATGCCCGTTTCTTCGGGTCCATGGTTTCATGCTTGTTCCAAGGTTCCGGCACCATCATCATGGCTACATGAGGAAGGGAACGTCCGCTCAGATACAGAAACTCCAGTGTATTATCAAACATGGCTGTATCTGAGCCATCTGGGTTAATGACTGGTTTTACCTTCTTGATATCTCCGCCAAACGCTTCGCTTTCAAACTGCGCCTGGCGAGCATGCATCCAGTTCACGTTGCCGCGCATAGTATTAATTTCGCCGTTGTGAATCATAAAACGATAAGGATGCGCACGGTCCCAGCTCGGGAACGTATTCGTGCTAAAACGGGAATGGACCAGCGCGATCGCCGATGTCACCCGCTCATCCTGCAAATCTAAATAAAATTTGCCTACCTGCTCGGTTGTGAGCATTCCTTTGTATACAACCTTGCGACATGACAAACTTGGAATATAGAACGACTCGCCGTTCTCATCCTCTTGGTTATAGCGAATAGCAAGCTCTGCACGTTTGCGAATGACATACAGTTTCCGTTCGAAGTCCAGCTCTTCCTTCAAATCGCTACTGCGACCGATGAATACCTGACGCACGCCTGGTTTAGCTGCTTTTGCCGATTTACCCAGCATTTCGTCATAAGTTGGAACATCGCGAAAACCCAAACAATTTTGACCTTCGTCCACGATGATATCTCTTAGCTTCTGCTCATGCACTTCACAAACTTTTGGATCATTGGATACAAAAAGCATACCCACGCCATAATGTCCGGCCTTTGGCAATTTAAAGCCCAATCGCTCCGCTTCCTCTTGAAAAAACAGATGAGGAACTTGAATCATGATCCCTGCTCCGTCACCGGAGTTTGGTTCACTTCCCTGACCGCCCCGATGCTCCATATTCACGAGCATGGTCAAAGCCTGACTTACAATATTGTGCGATGGTTTTCCCTTGATGTGGGCAACAAAGCCCATGCCGCAGGCGTCTTTTTCGAATTGGGGATCATATAGTCCCTGTTTGGGTGGTAAACCTGTCTGTCTCATGGAACGCAACCTTTCTGTTATAAAGTCATGCTGGCCTGAAATACAGGCGGCCGAATAGAAGACAGTGGCGACAAGAGGTAACTCAAAGAACAACTACGAGGAATGGGGGACAAAACATGTGACGTATTCAAGGCGGTACGGTCCGCCGAATGCGTATGTTTTTCAATAATTATGCAATGGCTTGACTTGAAAAATACGTCGATTCCACTGATGAATCTAATTAGTTCTATCATTTTATCATTGACCTATCATGTTAGCAATTCAAAGTTTTTATGATTGTGATAATAAATCTTTTACATTACAGCTTCAACGTATCAATGCAAAAATATCTCATTTTTATGTATAAATATTCACTTTTAAAAAATAGCCTTTCCTATTCCTCTAAGGAACAGAAAAGGCTGACAAAGGAGATTTGATGAGTTTATAGACCATCAAGTATATTCCCGTAAATCAGATATCCGTATTAAAATTCGAGACTTTCGCCGGGCTTCAATGCTTTCCCTTCAATACCTTCTTTGTGCAGACGATCACAGAAGCCGTCTCCGTCCTGCTCAATACCCGGGAACGTATTGTAATGCACCGGTATTACGCGGCTTGCACGCAGCCATTTTGCTGCCAGCAGTGCATCCTCCGGTCCCATCGTATAACCATCTCCGATGGGCAATACCGCAGCATCGATGGAGTTAGTTTCGCCAATGAGACGCATATCGCCAAACAGGCCAGTATCCCCTGCATGGAAAAAGGTTTGGCCTCCCATGGTCAATAAGATCCCCGCCGGCTCTCCCATGTAAATGATTTGCCCGTCCACCGTCAAAGATGAGCTGTGGAATGCAAGCGTGAATTTCACATGGAAACCGTCAAAGTGGTGACCTCCACCCAGATTCATACCGTGAGCTTTGGCCCCCAAGGATGAACAATATTCGGCCAGTTCCGCGACCGCGATTACTGGACAATCATTGCGCTTGGCAATTTCAACAGCATCTCCAAAATGATCGGCATGACCGTGTGTCAACAGCACGGCATCCACCTGAATATCCTCGGCCTGTACGGTTGCTTTAGGATTTCCCGTCAAAAAAGGATCAATAATAATCCGTTTCCCCTCTGCCTCTACCAGTACAACTGAATGTCCATAATATGTGATTTTCATATCATCTACGCCTCCTTTGTCACTTTCATTATTTTGGTTACTTTCCTTTACCTATTATACCTCTTTTGCATACTGGCTTCACCTATACCCTAAAATTCGTTCACAAAGCTGAACCCTATTGTTTAGAAAGGGCTGTTATTTGTAGAAAGTATGATGACCGATAGTTTTCACCTTCGTACGCGAATGATGAACCGTAAGGTCCTGGGCCAACGTAAGCGACAGGAAAAAACAGGTGTTATCAGGCACGGCTTTATGGCCGTTCAAAGCAGCAGTAACCGCACGGATGCTGTCCTGGTTGGGCTGAACACGACGAAGACGCCCGTTCGCGACCGGACTAAATTGCGCTTTTTGATAAATCACTGCCTGAATCGTATCGGGAAATGGGGCTGACCGCAGCCGGTTTAAGACAACGTTGGCAACTGCCACTTTGCCTTCGTACGGTTCGCCTTCTGCTTCTGCCATCACTATTTTTTGCAGCAGGAGCAGTTCTTTAGCGGAGACAGGATAGCTCCAGGTAGACAACGCCTTGTCATCCTGCGTGAGCATTTTTGTCTTCGTAAAGTAGATGGTTGTAGGAGGGGTTAGGATTGCGGACTTGCTATGCTGGACCTCAGGCTTTTTCTTGCCTGTAGCAACGTTATTCCGAGCTTGTTCCGCCTGCTTCATCTGGGAAGCGGGTAACGGAGTCGGCATGATTTCTTTCCAGCTTGACTGCCCATGAGCAGCGACAAAGATGGGGCTTGTCCTGTTTGACCCGTTATGGGTCCCCATCCTGTCGCCATATGTAGGAGACGAAGAGTTCCCTGACCAGCTCAGAGATTGCATAGGTGTATTTTTATGATTTTTCTGTGTTTGCTGAACCTCAGCGTAGAGGCCTATCCCCAATATACAAACAAGCAGCACACTCAATAGAGGTGCAAACCAACGATGTTCTTTAACGATTTCCATAATGTTCCTCCCGTTAACTATAAGCACATTCCTCAGATATGTAACCTAAAATGCGCTTTTTGAATAACGCTGAAACACTATATCACTAAATTCGCTGATAGATCAAGGCATTCACCTCATTAATGGGAATGTTTGAATTATATGGTACATTGGTTTTTGACCCATTCGGGTTGCATATAAAACAAATTCTCCCACTTTCCATGGCTCGCTGCATCGGTCATTTGGCTGCCAAATAGACGGTGGAATAGCCTGCTTTCCTGTGTACGAACGTGCTAGGGTGATATGAGGTCGATAAGGTCGCTCCTCGGGTTTAAAACCCAGCGGTTCGGTAGCCTGGAGTATGGACTGGTACAGTTGATCCAGTGAATCACGCTGCCCGGTCACTCCCCTCCACAGTACACGCGGAAATTCTTCACGGCCAAAAAAACCTGCTTCTCCGATGCTGAGTGTGAACGGGTCATGCTCAGCTGCAGCTTGAACTAAAACCTGCTCAAGTTTCGGTATAACCGAGGTCTCCACATCACCCAAAAACTGAAGTGTCACGTGGTAATCTCTGAAATCACTCCATTTGCGAAAAGTCAGGTCTTTTAAATCCTGCTCCACCCAATAATGTAGCTTCTTCTTATGCTCATTCGGGAGAGCAATAGCTGTAAAAAGTCTTTGCGATTCATTTTTCATCAACCTATACCTCCTTTCCTAATTGATATTTGTGGATATCTCAAAAAGTAGCTGTTTGGATTGTCCCTGATCAGGGTAAAGCCATTTGTTGTTATATATAATGACACTGCGAGCTCGTTTTTACCCTCCTTATGCAATTTTTTCGGCAATCTGTTATTCTTGAAAGGATGGTTCGCCAGAATATATTGGAAACTCCAAGGAATCAAAAATCGAGGAGGCTATGAACTATGGGAAACATTTTAAGCTTACATCAACTTACGGAAGATCAAAAAAAACAAGTTCGTGCAACGGCTCCGGGCTACGAGTTGATTATTGGCAAAGCTCAGGAATTGGAGTCTAAACAAATCCGGGAGGCCGAGGTTATTCTAGGCTGGTCTAAGCATATTGCCGAAGAGGCATTACATCCAGACAGCAAGCTGAAGTGGATACAAACCTGGTCGGCCGGGATTGATAAGCTACCGCTTACCGAATTGGAGAAGCGTAACATTTTACTAACGAATACAAGTGGTGTGCATGCAATTCCAATTACAGAGCAGATCTTTGGAATGCTGCTATCGCATACACGTTATTTACAGCAAGCAGCTGTCTTGCAACGTCAGAAAACATGGCAGCCACCGAAAGGCCAACTGACGGAATTACGTGGTAAAACGCTGTTGATTACAGGCGTTGGCGAAATTGGCCGGGAAACAGCACGGATTGCAGAAGCCTTTGGCATGCGGGTGATCGGAGTCCGCCGTTCTGGCAAGGAAGCTCCCCATGTAGAGCACATGTATACTAACGAACAATTACACGAAGCATTGGGAGTAGCGGATATCGTGGTAAATATATTGCCATTCACCGAGGAAACCCATCACTTCTTTGACGAAAAAGCATTTGCAGCTATGCGTAAGGGTGCCTTCTTCATTAATGTAGGTCGCGGTGGCACCGTTCATACGGATGCGCTTGTACGCTCTTTGGAACAAAAACATATTGCCTTTGCCGGACTGGATGTATTCGAGGAAGAACCGCTACCTGCATCACATCCGCTATGGAGTCTGGACCATGTCTTGATCACACCGCATATTGCAGGCGATACGGACAAATATGCCGAACGGGCGGTGGATATTTTTCTTACTAATTTGAATGCCTATGCCGCTGATCAGGAGTTACCGCTGAATTTGGTTAACTACAAAACTCAGTATTAATACACTACTTACAGATCCAGATTTCCCGACTCATACCTGTCTTATGTATGCGGCATTGCTCCGTAAGGGTCCAGCCTGACTCGGATAACAATGTTTCCATCGGCTCCGTGCTCACGACCACTGCCCGCGCGGCCAAGCGTCTCAGACTGCGCAGCATCTTCTTTTGTTCATCAACCGGGAGCACGGAGCACAGGTTATAGGGCATATCCAATATGGCCGCATCGTATGTGCCTTCGAGCATATTCATATCCCCGAGCTTCACTAGATCTTTTTCATATCCAAAATGACGCAAATTCACTCGTGCCCCACGCACCGCCAACGGGTTGATATCACAACCGCGAATATCCTTCCCCATACTCAATGCCTCAATCATTACATTGCCCATACCACAACACGGGTCTAGCAGTTTCAATGAGCCTGACTCTCCCTTTGCGGCTGTTAGATCAGTTGCTGCCAAATTCACAAGTGCCCTAGCTACCAGAACGGGTAGTCCAGTAGAATAATTTTGCGGCTTCTGACGACGCTCCTGCCACGATCTGTCGCTATACTGACACATGCCCAGTAGCCACCGTTCTCCTATCCGAATAACACCAAGGGTGATATCCGGTGTCTTCATTTGCGCCTGGCCATGAATGCGTGCACCAATTCGGCGTTCGATCCCGCGCCGCTCGTCATAGTCGGCCTCATGGTCACCTTCTTTAAGACACAACACCTTGAAAGTCTTTCCTTCCTCAAGTTGTAATATAGAGGCTGCTTCGCATAGCTCTTCCAGTGTTCCCGCATCTGTCATTACATCCAGCCGAAGATGAATAAACGGGCTGGTCCCCGGTTCCAGCCTCCGATGGGACAACAGGATGGAATCCTGTACGGGCGGCTGACCGAACAAGCATTTCAATTCCAAAAAACACAACTCACGCTCTGTTTCATGACACGCATAGGTATATATGTAGCTTGGTTTCATTTCTTCGATATTCGTTTTCTGTTTATTCATGTCATATCTCTTTTCATTTGGAATCAAGGCTAGAATTTACAGCCTCCGCTATTAGACGGTAGGAGTGAAGCCGCTGCTCATAATCGGGAATCGGTGTGACCAACAGAAACTCATCATTATCATATTTAATCTGCAAGCCGCGTAACCGTTCGGCAATATCCGACGGCGTTCCCACTAGCCAGCTGGCTCGCATTGCCGGGTCGCCCAATGAAATCTGAGCAGCCCATTGCTGCGCCAGTTCATTCGTCAAGGCACATACTGCTCCTACAGCCACCATGGTACGTGGCTTGTCCATCCGGTTGGATGGCTGAAAGCTGGAGCGGTAAATGCTTAGCATTTCTTCCGTTTGCTGTTCACTCATAAACTGACCGAATACATAGCCTGTTGAATACTGGGCGGCATATTCGGCACTTTTTCGGTTTGTACCTAGCATCCACACTGCTGGCGGCTGTTCAGGCATCGGCCGGGCAAACACAGGCACCTGTTCATATTCGTAAGTACCTTCCAGCAAAGCCAATAGAGCTTCCATCGTCTGTGGCAACTCCGTCACATGTTGAAGAAAATTACCGCTCAGTGCCATCGAAGCATGAGGTCCCCCACCAGGTGCTCTCCCCAAGCCCAATTCGACTCTGCCAGGATATAGAGCGGCCAGTAGATGAAACCATTCCGCGACCTTGACTGGACTATAATGCGGGAGCAAAATAGCACCCGCACCCAGTTTAATGGTCTTCGTCACCGCCCCGATATGCGACAGCAGCACTTCCGGGCTGGAGGAAGCCAGCCCCTCCATATCATGGTGCTCCGAGGTCCAGTAGCGTGTATATCCCCATGCTTCTGCCTGTCTCGCTAGTTCACCAGCTCGTCGAACCGCCTGCTCCGGGCGGTTACCGGGTAGCAACGGCACCATATCGAGCACACCGAGATTCAACCTTTTTATAGATAAAGGCCGAGATTGCATAGACACATTCCTCCCTCCTGCTATCCTTTACAAACCAGTTCCTTCTACTATATAGGGGAAATTTAAAGGTCAATCCAGATCATAAATGGAACCCACCTTCAGACCGTATAACTCATTATAGATTTTTTCAGCAAAAGCATCGGTCATGCCTGCAATATAGTCTATGACCATATGCTCCCATGTCCAGATCGGTTTCGCCTTGGCTTGGTCGCGCTCATAGCGCTGGAGCCAGTCGCTTGGAATAATAGATTTGGACGTTTCTGGGTCCAGAAACGCCAGCCACAGCCGTCTAAGCATCCACTCACTCCGTTTTTGCAGTCGCTGTACGCGCAGATCGCGGATCATCGTAACCCAAGCAAAGCTTTTCAACACACTCACAGTGCGCAGCATATCCAAATCTTCGCTTCCATCCCGCACGAAGGTTACCTTTTTCCAATTTCCATCATCAATTACACCCAAGCTACTGACAAACAGGCTGACCCAGTATGCCTTCACTTCACGGCGAGTACGGGAATAATCGTGTTCACACATCGGCATCTTGCCATTCCACACCTTCAAAAATTCGCTCAGCACAGCCGCTACCTTCTGCTCAATCTGAGCCAGTTGCCAGCCTTGCCAGAAGCTATCCTCCAACGTGGTGATTTTCTCCGTAATCAGACGAATTAAATACGGATCATATAAGAAATGCTCGTGCACCTCGATTTTCCCAGCTTTAATCCCATCCTCCAGATCATGCGCAGAATAAGCGATATCGTCGCACAGGTCCATAAGCTGGGCTTCTAGCGTCTTTTTACCATCAGGGATACCCCAATCCTCGCGGATAGAACGTATGTATTCCCACTCATGCAGGTACAACCCTTTTTTGTTCAGAATCCCCGGGTATGGGTATTTGTTGATCCCCAGTAACACAGCGTCCGACAAATTCAAACCATCCACGTTCTCACGCTTCTCCAAAAACATAATCAGTCGGAAATTGTGCGCGTTCCCTTCAAAATGCTCATAAATTTGTCGCTCACGCGCATAGACCTCCTGTCCACGCTTGGACTCCGGTGTGAAGCCTCCGGCGGAGGATATCTTTTCTACCTTTGTTTCAATCAGTTGATCCAAAATCCCGTCCAGCACCTCTTCTCCCTTGTGTCCGAACGGTGGATGCCCAAAGTCATGTGCAATGGAAGCACATTCTACCACCTCAGGGTCAATGATCAGTCCTGCGTTATCTGCCTGTTCCAGCTCTACTTCGGGATGGCGGCGCAGCAAGCTTCGTGATGCTTCACGCGCAATTTGCGCTACCTCCAAAGAATGCGTCAGTCGTGTGCGGTAATAATCGCCCGTGCCTGCGCCAAATACCTGTGATTTACCCTGCAACCGCCGGAAAGTCGGTGAATGGATCAAACGGGAGTAGTCCCGTTCATATGCGGCCCGTGAAGCGTCGCTTCGTGTCTGTTCCGCAAATTGCCGATGCTCTCTCTTGTCCTGCCATGTCATAAAGCCCACTCCCTACGTACTCAATTGGAGTGATTATACATTTTTTTCGCGCCTCAGGAAAGCTCACATGACTTTCAGCTGTAAAAGTTACTTTTAGCGCCACTACGCAGTCGGATGGTGCTTTCTACTCCAATACAAAAAATGTCATATAAAAAAGGTGTTCTCCAGCCATTTGCTTCAGGCCAGAGAACACCTCTTTACTCAACGTTATATACCTCACCACTTTTGCTCTAACGCTTTGCCCTCGGGTCCAATACATCCCGCAACCCGTCCCCCATCAGGTTAAATCCCAATACGGTCAGCATGATAGATATCCCCGGAAAGATAACTGTCCACGGCGCATTCTGGATATATTGCCGCGAATCGGACAACATTTTACCCCACTCTGGCTCAGGAGGTTGTGCACCCAAGCCCAGAAATCCAAGCGCTGCCGCTTCAATGATGGCCGTTCCGATCCCCAACGTTCCCTGTACGATGATTGGTGTCAGGCTGTTAGGCAAAATATAGCGGAGGATGATTCGTGTATTATTGGCTCCAAGCGCTCTAGCAGAAGTGATATACTCCTCCGTTTTGACACTCAGCACCTTAGAGCGAACTAACCGTCCATACGTTGGCACATTGACAATGGCAATGGCGTACAACGCATTTTCCAATGAAGGCCCTAAAATGGCCACAATAGCAATGGCCAGCAAAATCCCCGGAAATGCCAGTAAAATGTCGAATAGCCGCGAAATGGCCATATCTGCCCATTTTCCGTAAAATCCTGCGATTAAACCTAAGGCTGTTCCTACAATCATTGAACCAATAACAGACAAGAAACCGACCCACAACGAGATTCTGGCTCCATACAGCGTGCGAGTCAGTAAATCTCGACCGAGATCATCCGTACCGAACCAATGCTCCGCAGAAGGAGGCTGCAAACGGCTCACCAAATTTTGCTCTTTATAGTCAAAAGGAGCAATCCACGGCGCGATCAAAGCAATGATGACAAAGAAGATAATAATGCTCAGGCCGACGAACGCCATTTTATTGTGACGGAAAGCCCTCCATGCGTCTCTCCAAGGGCCAGTCACGACAGGCAAATGCGCCAATGTGCTGCGTGTCGTCGGTATGTTGTTGGGTTCCATTGAAAATTGTGACATCGAACAAGCTCCCCCTTGAACAATTGACGACTTGATTACTGATAACGGATACGCCGGTCGAGCACCGCGTACAGCAAATCGACAATCAGATTAATGATGACGAACAGGAACGCTATGATCAGAATTCCGCTTTGAATAACCGGATAGTCACGCGAGCTGATCGCTTCAAAAATGTACCGTCCGATGCCGGGCCAGGCAAAAATGGTTTCTGTCAGTACCGCGCCTCCCAGTAGTGATCCAGTCTGAAGACCGATGACAGTAAGTACGGGGATCGCAGCATTTTTAAGCGCATGTTTGTACACGACTTGAAAAGATGCCAGCCCCTTCGCCCGAGCCGTACGGATATAGTCGGCATCCATAACCTCCAGCATGCTGGAACGAGTAATGCGCGCAATGACCGCCATTGGAATCGTTCCAAGTGCGATACTGGGCAGGATCAAATGCTTGATGACGGTCCACACCTGATCCATACGCCCACCTATGAACGCATCAATCACGGCTAAATGTGTCACAGCTTCCACCGGATCACGGGAATTCATGCGTCCGATGGAAGGAAGCCAATGCAGTTTATTTGCAAAGATCCACTGCTCCATCAAGCCCAGCCAAAAAATCGGCATCGATACTCCGACCAGTGCAATGACCATGCTCACATAGTCAAACCAGGAATTTCGCTTCCAGGCACTCACGATGCCGGCATTCATTCCGACTACAACGGCAAAAAACATGCTTGCTACTGTCAACTCCAGTGTAGCCGCCAGATAAGGGACCATTTCCCGGGCAATCGGCTGCTTGGTGCGAATGGAATCGCCCAAGTCCCCTTGTGCCAACTCACCTAAATAGGTCCCATATTGCTGTAACCACGGCTTATTCAACCCCAATTGCTCACGTAGCGCCTGCTTGGACTGTTCCGTAGCCTTATCTCCCAGTATGGTTTCCGCCGGATCTCCCGGAATGGCATGAATAATGGAAAAAACGATGAGCGTCATGCCCAGTAATACAGGAATCAATATAGCCAGTCTTTTCACAATATATGAGTTCATATCAGATTCACCGCCTACTTGCGTTTGGGCTATTCAAAATAAATATTTCCGTACGCTTCCATACCTGCCGGAGAAGGTACAAAACCCTTGAGGTTCGCTTTACCTGCCATCAGCGGGGTGCTATGAACCAATGGAATCCACGGGGCATCCTGTTTAATAATCACTTGTGCTTGTTTATACATTTCCGCACGCTTGTCCTGATCGACCTCAACCTGCGCCTTCACCAATATTTTGTGGAGTTCCTCATTCACATAAAAACTACGGTTATTGCCTGGGATCGTATCCTTGTCCAGCAATGTATAAAGGAAATTATCCGGGTCGCCATTGTCCCCGTTCCAACCCAGCATGTACAGATCATCCTTTTTCCCCGCCTTAACATCATCCAGATACGTAGCCCATTCCGGGGATTGAATGTTTACTTTGACGCCTACTTTTTCAAAGTCAGCTTGAATAGCCTCTGCCACCTTTTTGCCATCAGGCATATAAGGACGAGATACCGGCATTGCATAGAAGGTTAAAGGCTCGGGAAGCCCGTTAGGAAAGCCCGCTTCCGCCAGCAAAGATTTAGCCTTATCCAGATCATAGGTGTAGTCCTGAATACTATCGTTGTACCCCCATAACGTAGGTGGCATCGGATTGACCGCAGGCTTAGCCTGCCCTGCAAACAATGCATCAATAATAGCCTGCTTGTTCACTGCGTGATTCAGTGCCTGCCGCACCTTGGGATTATTGAATGTTTTTTTCTTTAAATTAAAGCCAATGTATGCCACATTAAAGGAGGGACGTTCAATTTTCACCAATTCGCTATTGCCGTCTAACTGCTTTGCATCATCCGGGTTCAAATCCTCCATCAGGTCAATTTCCCCGTTTTGCAGAGCATTAAATCGTGCGGTATTGTCGGGTATGGAGCGAACAATGATCTTAGCCAGCTTCGGCTGCCCCTCTTTCCAATAGTTTGGATTCTTCTCCAGCGTGATGGTATCGTTCCGTTTCCATTCCTTAAATACAAAAGGCCCCGTGCCGACCGGATTACTCTTGAAATCAGCCTTTTTCTCCTGAATAGCCTTGGGACTTGAAATACTAAAGGATGGCATAGCGATATTTTGTAAAAACGGCGCCTGCGGCTTGTTTAGTGTAAACTGGACGCTGTTCGCATCTACCGCTTTAACCTCCTTAATCACCCTACTTCCTTCAGGACCGAACATAGAATCATAATAGTCAAACGAGTCACCTTCAAATTTGTATGGACTTTTCGGATCAGCCCAGCGGTCAAAGTTAAACACAACCGCTTCTGCGTTAAAGTCACTTCCGTCATGGAATTTCACACCCTGACGCAGCTTGAACGTATAGACCAGTCCATCCGGTGATACTTCCCAGCTCTCTGCAAGCCCTGGTTGGATCTCCGTTGTATTTTCCTTATATTCCAGCAGTGTGTCGAACACTTGCAATCCGATTTTTAGCGACTCGCTTTCAGTCACAATGGCAGGATCTAGCGCCACGGAATCTCCGCCGCGTCCATAAATGAGCGTGTCCTGCACGCCCTCTCCTGCTCCGCTTGGTGTTTTCCCTGCCTCTGGCTTTGCTCCTTCACCTGATCCCCCACAACCGGAAAGCGCCAAAACAGCTCCTAGCGCAAGCACCAGCAGAACGGTCCAGATTTTGTGTTTTGCATACTTTTTGCTCATGCAGCAAACCCCTTTCACACCTTATATATTGTTAATTCGTTGATACCGGATGAATGCCAATTCCTTTAGATTGACATGACAAGCTTGTCCTCAAGCTGTGGTCCCAAATTCCGAGTTCATCAAATAGGTGTAGTAGGACAGAAGTGTTCATAATCTAGTGGTGTAAGAGATGCTGTAGGGTAATGAATAGATGTGATGTAATAAATAGAAAGAGGAGTATGTCAGGTCGTGGTGAAAGTGTGATATATACTCACAAACAGTGAATATTATGCTCAAACAAAGTTGATTATTGGATACTTTACTATAAAATCTGGAAGCAGACAAGGGGGTTTTTCATACATTACCATATGTTTTTATACATCATGTCAATTAATATTACAAACTAATTTACACAATCATATCAAATAAATGCTCCTGCTTGGGGTCTTCAACCTCCAAGCAGGAGCATGATCTTACCTCAAAAATGTATTCAGCACCAAACCTACAGATACGGCTTGGGCTCCTTTTACAATAGAGAAATGGTCGCCAGGCACTTTATGCGTGAACATTTCCCCCTTACAATACAATCCCCATCCTTTATATCCTAATTCCCAGGTATGTTCTGAAATAAACAAACAGACAGGGGCCTTTACAGCTCGATCGGTCTGGTAGACATGCTGCATTTTCACCCAATGATTCACACTTTTAAAGCGTTCGAGTTCAGCTTATGTAAAAATCATGAAGAACATTACTTTACAATAAGTGCAGGCGGTTGCCTTTGAACCGCCTGTCAATTTACGTTTCAGGTGTATGGCTTGGTTCACATGAAAATAATCCCTTCCGGGCATAAGATTTGCAAAAGATCATTTATTTTTTTTAAACACACCCAGACGGTTCAGTACGACCAGTAAGCGATAAAAATCGTAACTGCTTGGCAGTTTCGCATCCACAATCGGGCTTGCCGGATTAAATGCAACAGCGGCAGCCATCGCTTCCTTCGCCCAGGTCGGTACAGGAATAGCCTGACGCCCCTCCAATTCAGCTACCCGCTGATCCACCTTTTTAATATAAGCGCTTTGTTCATTCAACGTCTGCTTGAGCACATCTTTGCTGTTTTCAAGAGCGGCGACCTGCTGCTGCAGGGCCTGAAATGCCGCTTTTTCCTCTGCTGTCATTGGCTCATCCCCCTCTTCTCCTGCAAATGCTTGGCGTAGCTCGGCCTCTGTTCCGGCGTATACATTCAGGTCAACCGGCCCTTGAATTCCATCAACCCGTCCACTATCGCTGTATTGCCAAAAGTCCCAGTTCTTCCATGCTGTGGTGTCGCCGGGCACCCGTGTACTATAACGTGCAATCCACAGCTTATAACTACCCAATGGCGCTTTGAAATGGGCGGCAAAAGCATTCCCTGTATATACCATCGGCTTACGGCCGCTTATCCGTTCAAATTCTGTTACAAATGCCAACGCAACCTCATGAATCGCGGCCGAGCTAAGCCCTCCCGGATTATTTTCGTAATCCATTACCGCTGGCAAGTCCAGCGCTTTCGCACCACCCACCTGATCCAGCACCTCGGCGAAATGCCTGGCTTCCTCTTTTGCTGCATTTACAGTGGTTGCATCTACAAAATGGTAAGCTCCCAGCAGAATCCCGGCTGCCTTGATCCCCTTTGCATTCGTGATAAATGTCGGATCGACGTAACGCTGTCCTTGACTCGCTTTAATAAATGCAAACGATTTACCATCGGCTCGTACACGTTTCCAATCAATCGTTCCCTGATATCGGGACACGTCAATGCCTTCGGCAGCGTTAGGGCTGCGATTCTGCATAAGGCGTTCCCTCCTTATCAATCATAATGTTGTAGATCACTCTGTCTCTGTTATCCATATGCTTGGACCATCCATACGGTCTGGGCTTTTCCACTTTTACACCGAAAAAAGGGCAAAAAGGTAGTCTGCCTATTTTGTAGTGGCCACTGGTCGCACTTTATGAAGCTTTATTTTCTTTTTCGGAAGGGTCGGTTGGCTTTATTTTTTCTCCACTCGACTTGGACTCAAAAATAGCTACTGCATTCCGCAAAATATCCGGCATCGGCACTCCCATTCTGCCCACATTTTCAATAATGGACAACAGCTCGTTCGCTAAATAAAAGAAAACGACGGCATCCCGGAAGTAATGTGCATCCCCGAGAATACCGTCGATTAGATGAGCTACCGTAATGAGCAAAAACACGGTAACCTTGCGAAAAATACCGTAATACCCCTGGCGACTTTTTAGCTCCCCATTAATCCAGGCCGCTGCCCATCCGGTGAAAAAGTCGATCACGACCATCCACCACAGCAACGTCAACATTGTGGTCCACCCCCCAAAAAAATAACCGATCAAGGTCCCCGTGGAAAGCCCCAGCCAAATCTGATCGATCTTTTGATGCATGTTTGTTCCCCCTTTTGAACCTAGCTTTAAAGTGAATGCCCTTGGTTGTCCAAGGGCATTCAAAAACCACACGCTTTGAATGGGCGTGTGGTTTTTTTCTCCCCTTATCTATACTTTATTTTCTGTAATGTTATCTTCTCTCAATATTTTTGAAGAAGATCTCCACTATTTTTCACATTGCAGTTCTCTCCTACAGCGCATCCTCAGTAGGGTCATTACTTATTCACTAATTATTCATAAGCCCACCATTGAATACTATTGTGCTCGTAATATCTTTGCGTCGATCCAGTACCAGCTACAGTAGACTTCATTGTCATCACAATGGTAAGTGTATTATTTCCTGAGAGGCTAGCAGTATAAGTCCCATATTCATTTGTAACGCTACGAGATGACCCAAGGGATACCGTGAGAGTTCCACTTGGCATTGCATAGGAAAACCAGCCATATAAGTAACCACCTACTATTCCGCTAATATCTAAAAATAGTCTGGTTATGTTGAACCCAGATGGAATATCATACCTTACGGTTGCAGTTGCAGGTAATTCCACAACTGAACCAGCATCTGGAATTATCTTAGAGCTACTTGCACTGATAGTCCCTGAAGCGAATCTCTTAGTAGGCATATTCAAAATAGATGCCGCTAACTGATCTCCGGTCATACCAGAGTTGGCACTGCCGCCTTTGCCAGTGATAGCGTTAGCGACCTTTGATTTAAGATCACTGGCTTGCGTAAAAGCCTGGTCTGCCCGGCTGTAAGCTTCATTCGCTCGATCATTAGCTGCCTTTACCGCACTGGGAGTAGCTGCCTGATCTGTAGCTGTGCTCCCGGTAGATGTATTAAGTTGCACAATCCCCCTAGCCTGTGTGGATGCAGAAGGCAAATCCGATGCTGGGTGACTATGCTGCTTGGGAGCAGCGTACTGATCTGTATACTTCTTGGCATTCCCCTCTGTTGCACTCCATACCGCTTGCTTGGCTGCCGTAACATGGATCTCTGTGTTGCTGGCATGGTTGTCTAACGCTTCCTTAGAAGCAACACCGTTTCCAGCCGGGTCCTTTTTGATATTTTCAACCTGTGCGGCCAATTCCTGATCGTTAGCATAAAGGGTATCAATCGGTCCATTCAGGACGTCCGCATGTCCTTGGTCGGTAGTAACAAATCTGCGTGGTTGTTGTATGCTCATACTTTTTATCCTCCTTAATAGATGTCATCAATTTCAAAAACAAATTCCATATCACTATCCTTGATCTTATTGCTCATTGTACGGATAGCCGTCAGCTTCCCCGCTGAATCTACCAAAGCCAGCTCATTAATCGTCTCACCCGCCAATTCATTTTCTGCCAGTGAGCAAGTATATCGAATTGTTGCAGGAGCAATAAATTCAAAGCTCGTAATATCCTTTTGAACCAGTTCCTTTTTCAACACCTGTTCTGTCCCATCCAAAGGCAGTGGCTTCCCTGCTTGATCCACACCTCCGCTACCAAACGACATTTTCACTACTTTTGTCAGCGTTCCTCCCTCAGCGCGGGCACGAGCCATTTGTTCCCTTGCATATGCAGTCGTGACTGTCAAAACTTGTTCTGCCATACTTACCATCCTTTCTATCTTAAAAATAAAAGTTATATTGGTTTAGATTGAAATGACTTTCTCGGTTGAGCTTAACATCTGACTACCGTCAAGCTTCATACTTCCATCTAACTTCCAATAATGGTCTCGAATTATCATTTTGCCTTCCTGATGATGATCCATTCGATGCTTGATGACTAGTTTTGTATGGTTTAAATAGCGCATAGGTTCCTCTGTCCACCCGGACAAAGAAGCTATTCCGTTCAGTAACTCGACACCATCTAAATACCATGGCTTCCCACCAAAAAAGCGAACTCTTGAACGTAATCGAATACGAGAAACCATTTCATTCTCATGAAGAAATGCAAGCCTAGTTTTGTTATTCATATAAAAAGCAAGATGAGCAGGCTTAATATCCTCGATGATCTTTTTGAAATCAATCATATTTTCAGGGATTCTATTTTCAAAGCTTATACCAAACTTGTACTCAGCCGGATAAAAATCTACTTCCCCATCGACACCAAATGAGCTCATGATTTTCCGTACTAAATCCCCTGAAAATTTGCCACTCCCACGAAGTTTTGACTCCACAACGGATCGCCTCTGTTCCAGCGGCTTTTCCAAATGAATCGGGATACTCAACTCCATTTCCCAGCGTTCAAGCCCCCAAGTGGCGGAGCGAACAAAAAACTGGGCTAACGTGTCATCTAGCGCAAGGTATAGAGCATCTAGTTCGCTACCCTTTGCATCCATATCGACGTGCATAACACGGGATGCTTCGTAATAGGCAGGAAGATAGGAAAATAGCTCCGGTCCCCGCGAACTGAACATTCGTTTACTAAAATCATCCGTTACATCTTGGATAACAGATTCTTTTTTTTCGTCAATATCCATCCATACTCACCATCCCCAGCTCTACCCCCTGACCGAATTGAATCGTTATAAAAAGATTGCTTTGTCTGTTCATTTTCAGCTTGGAGAAACCCATTATAATCAGATCCATTCTTTCATACATGCTCGCTCCTCCTTTGAGTACAGGCATTTTTGCTCTCTGCTCTATACCGTTTTTTACGAAAAATAGAGCTATACCATTTAACCGGTTCTCGCTGTGCACTGGAAACCTCCATAGATGACGTTTCCTCTACGTTATCCAAAACCAGATCAGAACGCTGAGATAAAATCATTCCCTTCACTTGTTTACGTTGTTTTTCATCTAAAGCGTAGCTTCCAATGATAGCTGCTATATTACCTTCTCCCCTATCATAGCGGGTAACACAAGCATAAGCACAAATACGTAATTGAGTCTCTGTTAAAGCAGTCATAGTTATGACTTCACCTCTTTTTAAATAAGAATTTTGCGTCTAAACAGGAGTCAGTACATGGTTATTTTCCTGTGTTACCAAGCATGAGCTGGGTCAGCGTTACTTCGAGATCTGCAATACGCTGCTTCAATTGATCTGTCTCACTTGGTTGTTGCTCTGCTTTTTGTGTCAGTTCCTTAATCGCTTCCTCACTCAATCCTTCACTCCAAAATGTCGTCGGGTCTCTTCGTTCTGGAGTCGAAAAAGCCGGAGCAGAATATATAGGTTCGTCTCCACGTTCGTTTTCCAGCTTGTTTTGCCATTCAACATGCAACTTCTGAAATGAAGCTTGCGATTCCTTACTAATTTTCTCGTACTTCTTTTGTGCCTCAATCAGAGTTTCGTTATATTCTGCTTCATAGGTCAACCAGCCTTGAATATCAAACAGAGGATGATATAAGCCCGGTGGAACTGGAATACCAACCGTATAGCCAGCAGGGCTGGTTTCTGTATTCTCTTCATCAATGGCACTCGATTTATCGGTAGTACGCATATAGATGTCTTGTTGCTGGTCTGTGTCAGATAGTATGAGTGAAGATGGAGCATAAAAAGGGACGATACCCGAAAAGGCATCGTCCACTAGCTTGTCCTCCAGATAGAGGCCATCTGTATTTACTTTAGGTACTGCTTTCATATATTATCCTCCTTAAACTTCTGCTATAAATTGAACGGCATCTAAACGTATCCAACCATAGCCCCCTCTGCCTACTACTTCAACACGTCCGTCAGAGGATATTGCAATTACGGCAGTTTTGTCAGCGGACACCGCATCAGATGCTGCGCAGGTTAATACCGTTAGTATTTTTGGCCTGTATCCTTCCGGCAACCTAAAACATGTAACGGTTGCATTAGAAGTCGGTACCTTTATTGACCCGTGCATCTTAATAAGATTATCTGACATTTTAAGGTACTGAGGCCACATATCCACTGAGGATGTTTCTGCTGTAACGCCATTAAGCAACGTGGGTGTAATCCAGGAAGGGCTATCCTTGTCCGCCTTTTTGTTCTCCACCACAGACAGGCGCAAATTTGCTTGTTGCACACAGTCTATCAAATCCAACAGCAGTGTCTTTTCGTTGGCTGCGTAGATTCCTGTGAACGGCACAACGGGTGAGAGACCAACCATAAAGTACGTGACACTGTAGGCCGATACTCTGTCGCTATCCGATGCATTCAAAAGTTGCGATAACGTACCTGCACTCGTGATCCATCCGACGCCCTTAGTCCATCTTGTGTCTAAGACCCCATCTTTGTATACCGTCAACGGTTGTATAGACCTGTTCCTGAGCAAGCGCGCGCTAAAGCTGGCGTTATTTATGTTCATCCTGTTGCCGAACATAGTTCCTGTCTCCATAAATACGTCGGCAGGCTCGCGCAACACAATTCCCGTACCTACTTCAACCTGATTGTCTCCCGCAACGAACGTTAGTTGCCCTTCGGATATGATAGGCTCTGCTGTAGGCGTTGCGAGTTTGTATACGAGTTGGTATGCCGACCAATTTCCATATCTTACGTACGACAAGGATGTTATCGCTGTTGTCGGCAAAGTAGTTACGTACAGCGTTGCTGCGGCCCCGTTCGAATCGTAGATAGAATCAAGCGGACACCACGCCTTCCCTACTGCCTCATTGTTAAACGGCTTACTAACGTCTCCTTGACCAGCCAAATACATCTTCCAGCCCATAAAATACGCCTTTATTTCGTCTGTTGTAGGTGTGTAGTTATCTCCCCATCCACTGTCTGCGCTAGAAATGGACAGACCCACAACACCAGATTCTGGGCTAAGGTGGGATTGATCCGGCCCGCTTAACGGGAAAACATGCTGAACCAACTTACCGTCAAACTTTGTTATCCTCTCACTGTCAACCATTCCATTAGTGGCAGGTATCCGCACAACTTTGTAGCCTGCGGCTGAATCGAAGTAACCCCAGGGTAGCGAGCCGTCAAGCGTCATACTGTGCCAACGTTTGCTTTTATAATATTGCCCATCACGTTCAAACACTGTATCAGCATTAGCCCCTGTAACTGGATCGGCGTACAGGTCTGTTTGCAGTGCCAGCATGGAGTCTTCATGCTGCTTGAATGGTTTGGCAATACTGCCGATGTTGAACATAAAGTCTGAAATCGTTACTTCGGCAGTGGATGTGCCCAACAAGCGGATCACTACACCTTTAGTACCTGCCGGAACTGTGAATGTATAAGATATAATTCCACTACCTGTTACATTACCGATAACCGCAGTCTCGTTTTGCATATTTACATGTATTCTGCCCGTTGCTCCACTCGACTGAGCGGAAACCGTGTAAGCCTGACCCGGAACTAATGGGTAGATGGAAGATATCATTATATTCGAAGAAGAAACAACAACATTTCGATTATCTTTAATAAGAGGTGTTCCGACCGTAGCGTCCCAAGAATAAAAAGAGTGTGGGGCCAAATTCTCCCCGTACCGGACCGCGTATGGATTACGCACAGGCATTACACTATCTACATAAGGATATTTGTTGTCAATTTGATCGTCGGTCATCGTTGCTAATGCTGCATATTCTGCTGCAGAAATCTCATAGATACGCGCAGCCTCAAAATAAGAATACTGTCCTACAGTACCCTGTGTTACCAAATCTATGTTAGTAATAATATCGCTGGTAGGTGCCAGCCTAAACCAAGCCGTAGCAAAGTTAGTCTTATCCGTAACTACAACTTTCGATTCTACCAGAGCATTCGGAGCCGAGATTCCTGCATCTATAGCGTTACCTACTTTAGCTCTTACAATTGCAACATAGTATTTCCCAGCTAAAAATTTAAAATTACTATAAAACCCCACTCCAACGGTATATCCAGGCTTGATCGTTACTTTTAACGAATTAGGCATTGTCCCTTTATTCAAAGTATCTAGCGCTATATCAGCTTGATACGGTGTTACCACCCTTAAGCTACTCAAATTCCCCCATCTTCCCAACAAATTCACCAACGTACGCCCGCTCATCCCCGTCAGCGAAAACGGCGATGCCTTTTCCGCATGAACAATTTGCACCCCGGGTTCGAGAGTCACCGCCTTACGCTCCGTCGTATCCAGACGCTTCTTGATCTCATTCACACCATCATTCACGTCACCTGCGAAATCGTCTACAGCGCGCCAGTTTTGATCCAAATACTTCTCCAAGTCAAAATACGTGGTTTTGGGCGATGTGCGGTCAATTTGATTTAAGCCAAGATTTGGTGTCTTTTCGCTTGCCATGCTATGCGCCACCTCCTAAATATCTATCCTGGGTTGTATGTTCATTTTCATAGAGGGTCATAGACTCAACTTCAGCAATGGTCAGGTAGCGTAATTTGTACTCCACCGCCATATGAGCGGGCTTGATCTCCTCAATGGCTGCTTTAAGATCCTCCACGTTGGGCGGAATCCCAATGGTATCGATAAATTTGACCGTAAATCCCCATTCGGCGGGATGAAAAGTGACATCTACCGTGCCTCCGTCATACGCTTCAGCTACATTTTTGACAAGCCGGCCGGAAAAAGTTCCTGCCCCTCGCAGCTTCGATTCCACCACCGCACGCCGTTGATCCAGTGGCTTCGCCAGGTCGGTTTCGATACCCAGCTCCATTTCCCAGCGTTCCAACCCCCAAGTGGCGGTACGTACGAAAAACTGTCCCACCGTTGCATCCATTGCAAGATACAAGGCGTCCAATTCGCTTCCTTTAGCATCCATATCGGAACTCATCACACGTGAGGTTTCATAATAGGCAGGCAAATAGGAAAGCAGCTCGCGTCCCCGCTCGCTGCTCATTTGGCCCACTGTATCTCCCGCTATAGTTACCCGATTGACAAAAGTGCCACTACGGTTTGCACGTTTTCCCTGGTCTAGGTTATTCAATATATCTTCAAAACTGTTCGTTCCATTGTTACTCACTGACGCTCACCGTCCCCAGCACTGCCACCTGACCTGATCCAATCTCAATATTCTGATTGCTCTGTCCATTGATTTTCAGTTCAGAGAAATCAATAATAATCGGAATGTCCAGCAGCACAGCAGAAATCCGGGTGTAACGTACCAACGGGTCTTCCTTGTAAAAAGCAAGCTGCTTCAAATACGTCCGCACACCGCTTTCGATCAGCTTTTTGATTTCATCCAATGTGGACGGCTTCTCTTTGGTACGCTGTACCTTGACTGAGATGTTAATTTCCACTTCTGTCGCTGGCATGATCGTCACCACAGGACCCGCTGGTGCCAGCCCTTCTCCTTGCCCATCCTGCGTCGGATCAATATACTTTTGCACCGCAGCCACGATATCCGGGCTGGCTGCTCGTTTGTCCGTATCCAGTACATATAACCCCACTGTTCCTGGCCCTTTCCAGAGCGGAACAACTTCTACGCCACCCACTCCAGCAATTTCATTCGCCCACTGGGTATACTGCGCCTTGTTGCCGCTTGTGCCTTGGTTCCGCACCTTGGCATAAAAACGCTCCAGCAACAGCTGGTCGCTCTCAACGTCTGTACCGCTTTTTGTTTCCTCCGTATTGATCACAGAGGCGACCCCGCTAACTGGGGTTGCCATCACTTGGATGACACCCGCAGGCACATTGCCGCTACGCCCGGGATTGACCGCCCGAATAGCTGCTTCCCCAACACCTTGTTCATCCAGCGTGACCGATGCCGTGGTCGCATATTCAATGGAAGCTTCCCCGGATACATCATCTGCCGGGGTCGCCACCAGCGTTCCCGCCGGAACGGTCGTTCCCGCTGTGCCCTTGAACGTGACCATACCTGAGGCAGCAACCGCTTCTCGCCGTGTCACCCCATGCTCTGCTGTCCGCAAATCCAACTCCGGCGAGCGAAAATCCGGATTATCGCTGGCTGCGGTGCTGGCAAAGCCACGTCGCAGCAGCTCCTGCGCCCAGATTGCGGCTTCGGATAGCATAAAAGCCACTGGCGCCTGCGCATCCCAAATAAAAGAGCCCTCGGACTTATCCATGTCCGAAGGCACTTTTTCCAACATCCGATTTAAAATTCCCTCTTCCGTCTGGTCTACCAAATATTCCGGCAAGTCTGCCATTAGATCACCACACTTTCCACAATTTCCGTTTCATCTCGCACGTTCGTAATCTGGCAGCTAAAATGGCACGCCTCACCTTCCCAGCGAAACGTGAATTGATCCACAGTAGCCGTACGTGCATCTGCTAGTAACGCCTCCGTGACCATGCGTTTAATTTCACTTTCCTGCACACCGTACCCATAGCTGCTACCAATCAGCTCCTCCAGCTCGCTACCATAGTCAGGTGAATAGATCACATGCCGGTAGCGAGGAGTGCGAATCGCTTTTTCACACCATTGTACCCAGGCTTCTTTCTCGCCTGTAGTCACGATTTTACGGCTAGGGCCCATAACAAACTCTCCAGCTTCAAAATCAAACCGCCAGCTTCGCCCAAATACAGCGCGATTATCCTCCAGTACATCCGGGTCGGTCATATCCGTGTCTGTCCAGATCATATCATCTGTTTCGGGAAATAAATTAGCCACGTCCACTCACCACCTTGCACACGACCACCACATCATTGCCGCTATTCACCCGCACTGCCAGTACACGATCTCCGGGCTTAAGACCTTCGTTCAAACTGAGATTCACATCCTCCAGTTCGTCTTCCCCGAAATAAAAGGAAGTTTTCAGCTCTTTGCCTTCCCAATTTTCCGATTCCACTGCGGTTGAGGTTCCTTTGTACATATGTCGTGGTACAGATAGCAGTCCCGGCAACTCCGCGACCAGATAATCCTGAAGCTCATGTTTAAAATCGTCCAGCTTGAGTCCCGTGGAAGTGATCGTGCCTAGTACGGCGCCCACTCCACTCAGCGCTTGCTTGGTATGCTTATGAAATGAAGATTGCAGCGCAGTAGCCAAATGCCCATAGGGGTCCTTATTCAAGGTAAAACCTCCTTTTTACATCGTCATACGTTCCGAGCTCCAGCGACATACTGCCAGGGTTGCCTAATTCCCTGCTCACTGAAATGACCAACAACTTTATGGAGCCTAACATTACCGCGTCTCCTGCTCGGATCGTGTTCATGTCCGGTGCATTTACCGATATCGTTTGTTGTATGCCTCTCAGCTTACTTTTGGCCAACTCACGTGCTGCTGCACCAGACTTGACCTCGTCATCCTGAACGATGACCTGAAGTGTCCCATATTTGGCAATGTCCTTTTCCTCAAGCGCCATCACTTTGGACGGTACCTCATTGCCTGATTCACTGGCAGCCGTAGCCAGTACCTTCACTCTCGTGGCCGCACCTTCCAGCGTACGGGATTGAGTTGTATCCGTGACTCTCTCCAGAGCATACACATCTTTGTTCGTTCCCAACTCGTACAGCTCCAAGCCGGAAGAAATCATCCGTGGATGATACAGCTTCCCCCCCGCCTTTGCCGTTTCGCGCAGATCTCCCAGCATCATAGAATAGATGGACTGTGTGCGGTATACGGCGCGTCCCAGCGTTTTTTTCGTATCTGGCAATGAAGCGATTTTCAGCTTCCAGTCCCTAGCATACTTCTGAAAACGCTGAGTAGCCGTCTGCTTAGCAGGGAGTAAATACTCATCCTCGGACTTGTCTAAATACACTGTACGGTCATATAACGTCAGCGTCATACGTTTGAGCCCGTTGTTAGAGGTTTCTACTTCCCAGATCACTGCGGGGGACAACAAGGGAACATAATCTTTTTTACCATAAGGAATTCCGCTAACCCGGATCGACATCCCTGGAGAAATCGGCGGCATATCCGACGTAACGACCAGATTGACCGTGCCCTGATAGGCGATTTGCTCCAGCGAATCCCTCAAATTAATGTTCTCCACAAGCGGCGACAAATCATATTTATCCTGTAAAATGACTTTATAGCTCATGACAGCACCAGCTTTTGCCCCGGTTTAATCGCATTCGGATTTTGTCCAATGACCTTTTTATTAAGCTGATAAATACGACTCCATTGCGAACTGTCCCCCAACTCCAGCTTGGCAATTTTGGACAAGGAATCCCCGGACTTAACCGTATATGTTTTTTTCTTTTCTTTCATATCTGTGCGGGGCTTTTTGTTGACCGCAGCCGCCTTACTTCCCGTGACGCCAGCTTTTTTGGCAACTTTCATATCACTCCAGGTCCGCAGTGACAGATCAAAATTCACATCCCCATACTCGCCGCCGCGAAAGATCGAATTATGAGATGCCACAATTACTGGCACATTCACGGCTGTCTCCGTAATAATAAAACGTAGCGGGTTCTTGGATAACAAAAAGCCATTCAACGTGTTCATGGCCTCCTGCGGATCAGGGATATCTTTGTATGTGCAATACGCTGGATTGTATTCTTTCGGAAAAAAAGAAGAGAAGGAGATTTCCTTCACCTTCTCCCCTTGTGGGAAGTCAAACTCCCCATAGGATAAAATTGTCGTTGTATCAAATCCCTTTTGCCGTGAGATCGTCACTTCCTCAGGGTTCACCGGAAACTGAAATTTTTTCCCTTTACCATCTGTCAAACTAAATTCCATCTCTTTCCTCCTTCCCCGTTGCTACCATCTACTCCATTACATAGCTCCAGCGCCTGCTGGCTTGGTATTCTGCGTTGCACGCAGAATTTCAGCTTTGAGACGGTAGCCAATTTGCGTAATAAGCCCATCCACATCTAGCTTGTTCTCATGTACAGTGACCTGTACAGCCCCCGCAGGAAGATTGAATTGGTTGGTGGTTTCCGTTTTAAAATCCTTCAAAAAGCCAGACAGTGTTCCCATTTGTTCAGGACTGATCTGAACTACTTGAGGTGTCGGATTACCATTACCTTTGCCTTTAGCTTTGGCTCCATTATTCGCATGAGCCGCAGTATTCAGTAGTGGGTTTGGATTGACTCCCTGGTTAGCTATAGCCATCGGTCCATAAGGATTAGGGACGCCTTTTGCACCTGGTTGCGGAGGTACGTTTGCAACTGCACTAGCACTATAATTTATAGCCATAGGCGTTAAGGGCTCAAATGACTTACCTAAATTCGAATGAGGTGGGATTGCTGGTTTAGAGGTTGCTGGTTTAGGTACTTCAGGCGGCTTAGCTGGCTCTTTCTTAGGTTCATCTTTTTTACCAAAAGAAAAGAAATCAGAAAAGCCTTTACCGAAGTCTCCAGCCTTATCCGAAAGCCAGCCTGTAACCTGGGAAGCTTTTTCTCCAAGAAATTTACCAGCGGACTTCGCTTTGTCCATCATGGCTGGACCATAATCTGAGACTAATCCGCCAATTTTACCTCCAATCCAATCACCTGCCATACTGCCTAATGTAGAGCCAATAACAGTACCTGCTCCTGGAATCACTGAACCTACAATACCTCCGACGGCTCCCAATACTCCCCCTCCTATAGCAGAGCCTACAGCTTGTGAGCGTTCTTTACCAGGAGCGGACTGAGCGATATTCATAATATCCATCCCATAACTTAAAGGTCCCAACAGTTTTTTCGCTCCACCTTTTAAAAGGTTCTTAAATAAGCCTGATCCGGCTTCCTCAGCTGCACCAGCAGTGCTTGGGTTTATAATGCTAGAAGCCGCGCTAGAAACTGCATCTATAGCAGCACTGCCACCGCTTTTAATATTCCCAATTATTCCACCGCCGCCTTTAAAAAAATCCATTCCGCCTTCCAGCATATCTCCAGTACCGCCGAAGCTTTCAAAAAGTTCACCAGTAACCTTGCCTAATTCTGCTCTGTTCTCCCATATTTTTTTCGCACCATTAGCTATTTTTTGTCTTCTTGTAGTTCCTCCTGCTGATTTGACCTTACCCCATTCCGTTTTAAATGCTGCTCCTTTAGTTTTTAATTCGGAAAATCCTTTCATGCCTTCGCCAAACTTTTTGACACCCCCGAGGGTATCTTTAAGATTTTCCAAAAAACCCTTAGGCTCTTCTTCTTTCGTCTCACCACCGAGTTTCAGAGAGCCTAACTTAGTACTCAAATCCGCAATAGCAGCCGTATTGGCCTCTACAGCAGTAGTATTTGCTTTCAAAACCGTACTCAGGTTGTTATCAGACTTAACCGGACCTACTTTAGCAGTGCCGCTATTCACCTTCACATTTACATTCCCCGAGGCGTTAATAATCTGGGATTTGACCCGATTAATCTTGTTCAACAGATTATCCAAGCCTTTAGAAGCCATATCGTTCAGCACAATTTCCGGGGCCATGCGGGTGCGGCCGATTTTCAACACACGTCCTTGAATCCGCTCAAAATAACGTTCCATTGCACGTAATTCTCTGTTCGCCTTAATGACGTTTTTAGGATCGATCACAAGGTTCATGCGGTAATTTAATGCTTCTGCCATCTATCATGTTCACCTCCTTGTTTATGATTTTGAAGCTGCTATGCTATCCATTTCCTGTTCGGCAAACGCCAGCAGCAGCATACGCTCACCGCGGGAAAGCCGCCAAAAGTCTCCGGGGCGGAGGTGGTGCCGGACCCACAAGTGGTACAGCATCGTCGTCATTCCCCCGGAGCTGATTAGTTTTTTAGATCAGCAATCTCAACGCCAAAACCAGACAGTTCCAGCACCTTATCCCCTACTGCATCCAGTTCACCCGCCAGCAGCATACGGCGGACAGACTGTTCACCACCGGACAGCTTCAAGCGGCTTGTAATCCGGGGATCGCCCCAACCGTTAAGGGACAAGCCCTTCACTTCCAGCTTGCCGGTAGCTTCCGAAATCAACAAGGCGTTGAACGTTTCAGTATCTATCTTCTCATCCACTGCACCCTTCACGGTTCGGCGAATCGTGCAGCGCTCACGAATGCTGTCCACCTTGCTGGAGGTCAGGCCGTGCAGCACAATTTTCATATCAAGGCGCTTGATACGAACCGTTTCCTCCGGTAGTTTTTCAGCGGCCTCAAACAGACTGTCCAAAATTTGTTCTTCTGTCATATTCTCATTCAAGCTCATAAGTCATTCTCCCTTATTGTTTATTTGTATTTGGGGAACGGAACGCCTCACAGCATCCCATCCCCCGTTTTCCAATTTAGTTTGCTACAATCGGATCTAGCAGCTCATAGCCTTCAAAGGTGAAGGTCGTTTCTTCCTGTACTTCTTCACCTGCTGTCCAGTTGGCCAGTTGGATTTTGTCAGGAGTGCAACGAATAAGACGAATACTTTCATGTCCGAAGGCTTCTGGATCATCCAATTTTGTAATAATCTCAAAACGGTTAAAACCGCGACGAATCATATCGGATGTGACCTTGTAGCCACTCATCGTTCCCGTTCCCTTTTTGATACCGCGCTTGTGCACCTTCCACTCGTTGCCCACGAGATTCAGCTCGCGTTTTTCCATCTCCACGCTGGCTTCCAGCTTATTGATATTCGTCTGCCACACCCCGTCCACATGCGCCTGACCATACGTACCTAAAATGACTCTTGAAGCATCCAACATTTCTTTTTCCTCCTCAAAATAATCCATAATATAGTTCGGGATTTCATAAAATCCTCGTTGTTAACAAGCTACTTCATTTCTACTGATTGCCTGCGAAATACTTATGCACGTAAAATGCTTATTTATTGCACGTAAAATGTGCCGAACAGCTGCTCCATCACGTCGGTGAGCTTCACGTTCCATTGCAGGAACACTTGATCCGGCTCCGGTTTGATGACTGGCGCATCGCCGTAGTAAGCCGGGTCGAGAATGACATCGTAGCCATCTGCTTCAATGACGTTGCTTAGCGACAGCTGTGCCAGGTATTCTTTGATTGCACCGATAAGCGCCAGACGACCTTCCACCGTGTTGTTGATTTTGCCAATGTATGTCTCTTCGGCTGCACGCTGCAAGTCAGCGTTAATAGCGTCCATAACGCGGATGGAACGGATTTTCTTCCATGCGTTGTTTTGTCCGGCAGACGGGTTTACCAAGCTGTTAATCCCACGCAGCGCTTTGACCTGACGTCCGTCGAAGAACAGCAGGAAGACACCATTACGGACAGCCTGCTCCTGCTCGGAACGTGTCCAGCGGCGGGTTACATCCTCAAATGGCGTAACCGTATATGTTGCCGATTGATTCAGACGTTGGCCTGCGATCAGTCCGGCTACATAAGCAGCCGTTTGGGCAGAACTGTAGTCCGTACCTGCCAGACGTACGCCTGTACCGACGTTCACGATGCCTTCATGGTTCAGTGCCAGGGAACGTGCAGAGGCCACGCTGACGGCTGTTTTGGACACATCGTCTGCCGCAGAACCGCCGAATACAGCGATTACGCCTTTACCTTCGTTGCGGACACGCTTGATCCAGGCAGCAAAGCTTTGCAGCAATGCCAGATCGGCTGCATAATCCAGGGCCAAGACATTAAATTCCTGTCCTTCAAGCGCCTCCTGCATCGCGATGTAATCTGCATTAACCAGCTTGCTATTGCCGCTGTTGCCGCCAGTGAGGTGTACGCCGCTGACATCCACCGGAATGCCGCCGTCGCCGACAACCTCAGCCTTCACCCATACGTTTTCGCTGTTCTCGTTCATGGCCTTGGCAATGGAGGCAGCCGTACCGTCACTGCCTTTGTACGTACCGAGCAGCTTGGTTCCTTCATAAAGGCGCACCTCACGTGCTTGCTCATCACCCAAAGTTGGCTGTACAGTTACAGCAAAACCATTACCACGGCTACCTGTATACAAAGCCTTCAGGCGCAGCACATCCGCTGGGGTCTCACCGCCGCTTTTCAGCGTCACAGATGCTTCAGCAGCTGTATCATCTGCCAAACGGTAAGCTAACAGCTTTTTCGGACCGCCCAGCAGAGCCAGATACAGCGTCGAATACGCGGTCGCCCCGTCCAGACTGTCACCCGAAAAGATTTGACTAATTGCCGTTTCACTGCCGATCTCTACAAACTCACGTACTGGGCCCCAATTCGCCTTAACGGGCACAACGACCGTACCACGCGACCCACCTTGAATTGCTGAAGCTGCTGCTGCCTGAAAATTCATATACAAACCCGGCAATACCGGTTTATTCGTGTTTTCCCATGTTCCGCCTGCCATAATTAGTCCACCTTCGCTTTCATAAATTGTTCGATTTTAGTGTGTGCTTCTGCTACCGTAAACAGCTTGTCCTGTGTGCCAAAAAAGGCGCCTGCCAGCACTTCTTCTTTCACGGAAAACAATTGTTCTGCGTGCTCCTTTAGCTCCTCCAGCGTATAGCGAGGGCCACTTGCTTCCTGCCCGGCATATACCGGGGCCTTCTCATGGTTTTCCAAGGTCACTCGGACCACCTCATTTCAAAATAGGATGAATTTCCACTCTGCGAATCAACGCCGCTTCCTCAGCTGGGCGCATACGCCGCTGTACCAGCGTCAGCCGAAGCTGACCGTCTAAAATGGCATCCGCCTGCAAATCGGCTGAAGCTTCAGCTGTAGACATATAACGGCCTTTGTCCTGATCCAGAGGAAGCTGGATTTGAGCGGCAAAGCCCTCGATCAGTGCGGAAGCTGCGCGGTTTTCTTCAGTGGTGTCCGGGGCGGTAATATGCCCGATGAACCGTTTGCGCAGCTCATACATGGAGGCTCCCGCCATCCTAGTTTCGCAGCCGCTCATCCGCCATAGTACCGCTTGCCGCCCCGGCTGTGCGGGCCATGCGTTGGCGTATACCGACCACGTTTCGCCCAGTTGCTTCTGCGTCCAGCGGACCAGCGCGGCCAGCCATTCATCCGGCTGTGCAGCACCACTTGCTGGAGCGGCCGAACCGCCTTCCGTTTCAGGCACATACACGCCAAAACGCAGCGTTCTATAGGCCTTCCCCGTAACAGTGTCCAGCTTTTCTGCATCCCGCACGCCCAAATAGTGCGCGGTAAAAGCCGACGTGTCCTCACCTTCGCCTGTCACCGATTCCCGGTGCAGTCCGGCAATCAGGGCATTTGCCCATACATCAGCCTGCGCCAGTCCGGCTTGTCCTGCGTACAGCTTGATGCGAATAACCTGCCGATAGCCGGCCCAGGAAGACTTCCAGATCTCCTCGCCCAGCGCCATAACAGCATACGGCTCCTCTGCCGTCTGCGACGGTGGCTGAACATCGTATACACGCCCTTGCAGCGCTGGAATAATTTCAATGAGCTTTTGCTTAAAGGCTTGTCTCATCCTGCGGCATGCCACCTTTGCGTCCCCTGCGTTCGCATGTTGTGGCTGTTCAGCCAGGCTTTTTTCCACTTCCGTGTTTTCAGCCGGCGTAGCCTCGTGCTCATGCATTGCAGCATCCCTTGCTTAGGCAACACGACTCCTCCTTTCTATTCAACGAATTCATCGGGAACCGACAGAGACAATCACCGCATGAAAAAACCGGCCCTAATGGCCGGCTAACGTTTGACTGTGTGTGTCTTCGGTATGTCCTCTTGTCTTGATTCCCGATGATATAATCTTACACCCTAATAACGAATGCGTTGCCGGGGAAATGGACGATAAAAGCAGAGACTAGGGATGAAGTTGGGAGGTTTTTCGAGAACGTGTGTTCCCGTCATGAAAAAAGGCCTTGATCCCTGTTATTACAGGAAATCAAAGCCTTTTAGGAAACGATTTTAAAATAGAAATGAGAACAAGTGGATAATTATTACATTACCCCAGTTTTCGATCCGCGCCCTTCTGCAAGCCTGCCAGATTCAAAACTCCTTGGTCCGCCAGCGCAAGCGCCATTTTGTAAAAAGCACGCGTGCGAAGCTTCGTATACGTATCCTTGCTGACCGGAGGGTCCAGTACGTAATTGTAAACCTTGTAATCAAACACATCGTCATCCTTTAAATAACGTTCACGGATGAGCAGCTGTTCGCGTTCATTCAAGCGACTCACTACGGCATCCACCATTTCGCAGTAGGCCAAGCGGGCGGCAGGAGCATCTACATTATATACGGCTGTCCGAGCCGTTGGATCGCTTGTCACATTCGTTGGTCCGTTCGGGCGATCCGTATAGCCAGCAGTAATAAAGCTCTCCCGATCCATAAAAGTAATCGTTTTATAAATTCGGTATTTCTCAAACACACCCTCCAATGCATTCTGCGTTTTGCGACGGTCCAATTCGGGTAAGTTATTTCTCATGTAAAGCAACACTCCTTATCTTATGCCTTTTGACAATGATGTATTTTTAAATGAGAATTTTGCACTTCGAAGCGACTGGAATCGAATTTTGCAAAATCCTGAAATAGAAAAACGCTCGTGTTTACAATTTGTTCCCCTTTTGTTCGTATCTTGAGTATAACATAACATTATTTAGGATAGGTATCCATCGTCAAAAAAAGCAGTATAGCTCCAAAAACAGGATATTCGCTTCATTTTCCTATGCCTTTTGGCATATTACGTGCTTTTACTATTTACCTAATGGTATAATAAAACTAATATCTATGATTCTCTTGCAGAAAGGAGCCCCCATTGTGGAACAGCCAGCATTCGGAACTTACTTAAAGCAGCAGCGTGAGCACAAACAATGGAGCATCAACCAGTTGGCAGATGCTGCAGGTATTAGCAATTCACAAATTTCCCGCATTGAAAATGGACTGCGCGGAATTCCCAAACCCTCCACTCTCCGCAAAATAGCGGACGCGCTTAGCGTATCCTATACCGAAATGATGAAGGCCGCCGGATATTGGGGAGACGATGATTCAATGGAGCAAAGTCCACATGAACTTTATCCTTCTACTGTGCCGGAATGGGCAACCTCTAAAGACCGCCGGGATTTTAAAAAAATGCTGGAGGAAGACGACGAATTAATGTTCGATGGCATTCCGCTGGATGAAAAAGACCGCCAACGGATCAAAGACGTACTGACAGGTCTGTTCTGGGAAGCCAAGCAGATGAACAAACATAAAAAGCCCAAAGAGCCCCGAACGGGCAAAGATCAGGGATAGCAGGTGAGCGTATGAACGAACTCATTCACAAACTTGTCCGAAAATACCGTACCAACTGCCCCTTCGATATTGCGAAAGCCCTGGGTATCCATATCCGATACTGCGATCTAGGCCCCACAACCAAAGGGCTGTATTACCACAAGCTGCGTAGAAGATTTATCGTTATCCACAATGGCCTCACACCCGAATGGGAACGGTTCGTCTGTGCGCATGAATTGGGACATGACCGACTGCATAAAGGCATTAGCCGCTTTTTTATGGAGGAGCATTCCTACTTTTCCCCAGGAAAATTTGAACAGCAGGCCAATCGGTTTGCCGTGCTTTTGCTGAGTGAAGGAAAACCTCCACTAGCTGACGAAACGTTGGATCACTATTTACCCCGTATCGGGCTGCCCAAAGAGACTGCCCTTTTTTTTGATCATAAAACAGAACATTAGTTCTCATTCTGTGAGCTGCTGTTGATTACTTCCTCTATAATATAGGTAACTAGACGATGGATTTAACAACCGATATATCAAAAAATTTTAATGCTTTGATATAAAATAGAAGTTATTTTTACAATCATCTGATAAAATGTGGTCGTAAGCGGTTTCTCTAATTCATTCATTTTATGGGAGGTTGAAGGAACAACATGAACTCATGGAAAAAACTCTCGTCAATCCTGACGACTGCCGCGCTTTTACTTGGGTGTCTCGGTACAGCAGCAGCAGACCCAGCAACCAATGTGGGAACAGCGGGAACGGCAACGGCTCCAGTCAGCGGTAAACACATCACCATCTTACATACGAACGATACCCATGCCCACGTGGTCGCGAACGACAAGGAAATGGGATTCGCCAAGCTGGCGGGTATCATTGATCAGTACCGGGCTTCCAATCCCAATACACTGCTGCTGGATGACGGGGATACCGTTCACGGAACGACCTTCGCTACTTTGGTTAACGGTGAGAGCATTGTGAAAGTGATTAACAAGCTGCGCTATGATGCTATGGTTCCGGGTAACCACGAGTTTAATTATGGTTGGAAGCATCTTGTTGAGCTAAGTAAGGAGATTCAGTTCCCTGTGCTTAGCGCCAATATTAAACAAACCGACGGAACACGCTTGTTCGAACCCTATGTTATTAAAGAAGTGGACGGCGTTAAAATTGGTATTATCGGTCTGACTACGCCAGAAACGGCATATAAGACGAATCCCAAAAATGTTGAGGGTATTCAATTCACCGATCCTGCGGCTGAGACCAAAGCGGCTGTTAATGAAATCCGTAGCAAAGTAGATGTCGTTGTTGTTCTTGGTCATCTGGGGCAGGATGCGTCTAGTAAGGACACCAGCCTCAAGGTTGTTAAGGAAGTGCCTGGCATTGATATTTTCATCGATGGACACAGCCATACCGTACTGGAAAAAGGCTTGGTTAGTGACAATGGTACATTGATCGCTAGCGCAGGTGAATACACCAAGTATCTGGGTGTTGTGGACTTATGGGTCGACGGCGGTAAGGTTACGCAAAAGCAAGCCAAGCTGATTGATTCGACTCAAGCAGTCGATGTTCAGCCCAACGCTGAGATTGCTGCATTGATCGCTTCCATTCAAAAGGACCAGGAACCTATTCTTAAAGAGGTTGTAACGCAAACGAGTGTGGATTTGGAAGGAGCACGCGAAAAGGTACGTGCAAGTGAAACCAATCTCGGTGACTTGCTCACCGATGCTATGCGTGACGTTTCGGGAGCAGACGTGGCTTTAACGAATGGTGGCGGCATCCGGGCTTCCATCAAGACGGGGACGGTAACCAAGGGAGACATCATCACTGTACTGCCCTTCGGCAACCAGATCGTTACCCTGAAAGTGAAGGGCTCTGACATTCAGGGCGCACTGGAAAATGGTACAGCCTCCTATCCAGAGCCAAGCGGAGGTTTCCCACAGGTATCAGGTATCACGTTCAAAATAGACACATCAGCAGCCAAAGGCAGCCGTGTTCATTCCATCCTGATCGGCGGAAAAACACTTGATCCTGAGGCAACATACACACTGGCCACCAATGATTTTACTGCCGTAGGTGGTGACCAATATACGATGTTCGCTAAATATCCACAAGCAGGTATGTTCGGCTCGCTTGATGAGGCGTTAATCCGCTATATGCAAAAGGTCGGCTCCGCTAGCCTGCAAGTACAAGCGGACGGTCGCATTCAAGAAGCCAAGGCTGACGGTAAAACTTCTGTCCCTGCCACACAAGCTGCGCCGTCTGCCTCAACCGCAACACCTACACCTGTGCAGGAAAAGCCGCAACCCGTTCCTACACCGGCTGCGAAACCAGCACCCGCAAAACCGGCGCCGGCAAAGTCTCAAACAGCCAAGCCACAGCAGACATCAAATTCTGCACAAGTTACAAATAACCATGTATATGTTGTGAAATCCGGGGATACGCTGTATGACATTTCCCGCAAACATGGTACCACCTGGCAACAGCTTCAGCAGTTGAATAAGTTGAAGAATCCTCACCGCATTTATCCGGGACAAAAGTTAGACCTCCCGGCCTAATTCAATAGCTAGCAAAAGCAGCATCCGGAATCCTAGTGGTTTCGGATGCTGCTGTATGTCAGGCGTTTTTAGATATGCGATAGTCCAAGCTCATTTGGACATCGCATATTTTTTTTAAAAGCAAACCTTTTAACCGCTGACAAGTTGTGAACCGAGAGGTATGATGGAGAAGAGTCATTCGGGCAGAGAACATTCGTCCCGATACCCATCGGGATCAGTTATATGTGTGAAAGGAGTCCAGAAATGCAATACATTATTTACGATCTTGAATTTACCGTTAGTCGTAACGCCAGATATTCCTCCGAAATCATTGATATCGGTGCCGTCAAAGTTGTTCAGGGAGACGATGGTCTATACGTTGCGGATACGTTTCACAGTTTTGTAAGACCCTCGAATCGGCCTGTACTCTCTACAGATACCGTTCAGTTCACGGGTATTACTCAACGAGATATTGATGCCGCTCCACTATTTCCTGAAGCTGTGAAGGAATTCATAGCCTGGCTCGGTACGGATTCCCCTTATTATTTATGCGCATGGGGCCCGGATGACCGTCAGAAGCTGGTATCCCATTGTCGTACCCATCATGTAGATCTCGGATGGATTCATAATACAAATGATATACAGAAGCAGATTTCTCGTCTGTTTGGTTCCAATGGAAAGTACCGTCAGTTGAGCTTGTCTCAGGCGCTGGAATTGTGCAACATTGACTTTGACGGTCAACAACACCGGGCACTGGATGATGCCGTGAACACCGCTCAGGTTTTCATGTACCATTTTGATCGTATTACATTAGTTCATAATGCTGCTGACGATGAGGAAAGCCGTGGATCGAAGCTCGTCTACTCCTCACCAGAAGAAGAACAGGAGCAGTACAGTCCTTTTGGCAATCTCGCCAACCTGTTTAAGGACCGTTAAGCGGATAGCTCCCCGGCCCGTTCCGGGGGATCTCCCCCTGTTATTCTTGATTTCCTGCCTTTTTATCGAAATAGAATGTCCCCCAGGTCCGCAGCATTTCTTGCATTCGTTTGCGGTACCGTAAAGGCTCCAGGATCTCGGCCTCAGCTCCATAGGAAGTGAGCCAATCCAAAAATTCACGGTCATGATTGACCGTCACCTCAAACAACAAACTTCCATCCGGCAAATCCCTAAGAAAAGGCTTGATGAACAGCTCCTCTTCTTTGACCCGATATACAGACTCGGCAGAAAAACGTACCACAAACCGGATATTCTGATTTCCTTTGGTCACCGACCAGGTGCCTTTAAAAAACATTTCCATTTCAGTTGTATTTTTTTGAAACGTATATGGCAAAATTCTCATGTTCCGAAATCGACTGATCCGAAAGGTTCTCATCGCGGATTGCTTGTGACAAAAACCAAGCATATAGAATCGCCGATCCTGCGGAACCAAACAATAAGGATCCACCTGAACGAGGGATACATCTTCATTTTGAGGTGAGCTGTATTCCGCTTCAATAGTCTGCTGCGTAAGACTCGCTAAAACAATCAGCCTGAGCAGATAGGGCTGGTTTTCCCGATCAAGTGTCGAGCCGAGCCGGACAATATTTTTCATTTCCTGCGCGAAGCTCGTCTGGTCCATCTTTTTTTTCTGACTAGAGGCCATCACTTTCTCATAAGCACTTTCAAAAGCTGGCGGTAAAAGAGGCTTTACCGTTTCCATAATCTCTCCCAGCTTAGTAAAAGCCTCTGCCTCTTCTTCCGTCCAATTCAAAGGATACAAAGCAAAATTGCTAATAAAAATGTACCCCTTGCCATGCCCCATATTCGTAATCGGTATATGCATAGCGCTTAGCGCCTCCATATCTCGGTATATGGTACGTTCTGATGTTTCACAACGTTCGGCAAGCTCTCTTGCCAATATCCCTGGATTTGCCTGAACAATAGTAATAATCCGCATTAAACGTATCAACCGATCAGTCAAGGAAGTCTCTCCTTTACAAAAAGATAGTAAATTAGACTCACTATATTACACAAATAAACTAGCATAATTGCCTATCTCAAAGTATCATTTTCAGTAAAACGAACATTTTCTAGCGATATCGCCTTATTAAAAAAGACTTTAGAACTATACGCTGTAAATGATACAAAAGTACCACTCCATTTATTACGTATAGCCAGAAGCAACTCGGCTTCCTGCAGGTAGTCCATATCATCGCTTCTTGCTGCACGTATAAGTAATTCATCTGCTTGTCTGGTAAGGATGAACGCCCCTTGCTCATATTCCCCTTTCTCGTACATACGCAATGCCTTTTTTACAATAGGAGGCGTCTCATTCAGTTTTATGTATTTTTCCACCTTCGGGTTGGATGGAATGCTCAGCAGACCAAGATGATGCGTAAAATGAATGTAGAGCTGGTCTGTCCGGATCAGCGTTCGCTTTTCCTGCGATGGCTTGCGCCAGCTCCACTCCATCATTCCAATCGTATGTCTTCCGGACGAGTGAGCCGGTATAGAAAACGTCAAAATAGCCTGTCTATATTTTCCCCGCCTTACATCACCACAGTGAACAAACATGCTATCTCCGTTTTCCGAGCGTTTAAAACCGAGCCTTACCCCTTCAGCTTTTAATAGACTTACCCCGTTTTCTGGAATGAACTGGAGTTGAAGGTCACATCCCGCTGCTTTCGGTATTAGATTTCCTTTTCTTTTGCGTATAGCTCCATAGCCCCATTCTATCAGTAGATTTACTTGTTTGGACCCATTCGCAGATATAGACTCTTTGTCCCATGTGTACGTTACATTGAGCATTGACTTCACCACTGGTAAATTCCCCCTAAAAGAACATGTAACTCTAAATTAACAGTGTTATCTGACACTATATTGTCAGGGAACGTATGTTTGATTGTGAAAATTATACATGGGAATCTTTATGAAGGGGGACCTAGTTTGGTAAATAACATTTTAAACCATTTGAATTACATGAATGCGCAAAAATAGCCCGGCGTATGCCGGGCTATATTATAGTCTACTTCTATATTTACTTATGAGATTGTAGTTTCTGTTAAAGAAACATTCGTTTTTGTGCAAATATCAGATATAGGAGCAAAAGTAGTGCTATCTACGACGAGATCCTTTGATAACGGCTTTCCATTTACAGTGATTTTTAAAGTTTTATAGTTTTGTTCTCTCTCATTCATCTTGCAAAATCTCCTTTTATATCAATTTTTAATATATTTCAGTTCATTTATTCAACTTAAGCCCCTGATCAGGTGCGGATCGTTCTTTACTCGTATGCTGGGAAAAATGCCGGAATGTTGCCGCTTCCTTGATATACCCGTTTTAAGGTACACTTAAACTAATATATCGACTTTTTTTGAGAGCATTTTCTTCATATTTATCGTCCGTTTATTCTAAAATCTGCATCCGAATCGTTATATTATACGTAACCATGTCATATGGGTAATGATCTATATCATCTAACATCTTGGTTTATCAAAAGGGGGAACATCTCTTGGCACGACCAACTTGTCGTTTTGCTTTGTACCGTCGCATTGTCTGCGCTGCTATAGCACTTTTGTTTATTTTTGGGATAACTCGTGTACCCGAAGTACATGCTGCTTATTGGGATGATGTGTACCAAGGCTTCGAGCAATTTTCGCGGTTGCCCGGTGATGTGTATCAGCTCAAGGAAAGCTACCGACAAACACAGGAGGATCTGGAGAAGGCCCGTAACAGCTTAGAAGCCTATCAAGAGCAAAACGCCCAATTACTGGAGCAAAACCGCAAGCTGACTGACACTGTCACAGAATTAAAAAATCTTCAAACCCAGCGCGATCAGGCTTCACACCGAAATAAAATGCTCATCATCACAGCTATAATTCTGCTGGCCGGTTATTTTATCGGTATCCGACTGTTGCGTTACGGGATGCGTCGACGTTCGGGAAGATACTAACTGCCTGAAAGGATGAAAGGTCTGAATGGACATACAAGCAGGACAACACCATGATGAAAGCGTCGGTTCGGTCGTAACGCTCGATCTGGCGGAAGGAGAAAAGCTGCACGTTCTGCATCCGCAGCAAATCATCGCATACCGCGGACCCAGCTCAGGCCGTAGTGATAAACTAATGAATATAAAGGGCATGTATCGCAAACACAAACTGATTCAGGCCGATTTCACAGGTGCTTGTCGCCTAATTGCCGCACTTCCACCTGGCTTTAGTCTAAAAATGATTAAGCTTGAAGGAAGCGATGATCTGTTATACGATTTTCGCAACCTGTTCTGGTACAGCTCCGGTATTCAAATGCGTACCAAGCTGCTAAGCATGAAAAACATGTTGTTTAGCCGCGATGTTATAAAAATGAAATTTGACGGTGTGGGTCAAATCGGTCTTTTGACACAGGGATTGGTATGTCAAGAACAGCTTCATCCGACAGAGCCGATATATGTGGATGCGAGCAGCGTCATTGCCTATCCCGAAAACGCCAAACTGGAGTTGACCGTGTACGGCAACCATCTGGCCAGCCAGCATATGAACTATCATTTTAAAATGACCGGACAGGGTACCGTACTATTCCATGCCGGGGAACATCATCGGCGGCTCCAACAGGATATGAACGACGATGGCGTGATCAAGCGCTTTTTACGGGAAGTCATTCCATTTGGTGGAGTGTTTATCAAATAGCCCTGCCATGCTATAATGACAATGCTAAAGCCGTCTGTCCTCGTGGCAGATACTAATGAAGAAAATCCATGCGTCATGCATGGGAGAGGTTCGCGAACTCCCTCTATAAAAAACTAACGATGCTTTGTCCTCCGCAAGAAAAATGAATTCGCGGGGCAAGGCCTGTTTTTTGTTGAAGTCGGTTCAAGAACTCTCCTTCTTCCAAGTGACAAGACTCCGTGTCTTGCACCATTCCAAGAAGATCGAGAGGTTTTTTTATGTTTGCAAACGAAAAAGCAGTCGTCGTATTCAGCGGCGGCCAAGACAGCACAACCTGTTTATTTTGGGCAAAAAAACATTTTGCTGAAGTAGAAACCGTGACGTTCGATTACGGTCAACGCCACAAGCAGGAAATCGAAGTAGCCGCTGGAATCGCCCGTGAACTAGGTGTTCCGCAAACGGTACTGGATATGAGCCTGCTTAATCAACTAGCCCCTAATGCCCTCACACGCACCGACATTGACATTACACAACAGGAAGGCGAACTGCCTAGCACCTTTGTAGACGGTCGCAACCTTCTGTTCCTGAGCTTCGCGGGAGTTCTCGCCAAGCAAAAAGGAGCGCGCCACTTGATTACAGGCGTTTGTGAGACGGATTTCAGCGGCTATCCCGATTGCCGGGATTCTTTTATCAAATCGCTGAACGTCACACTGAACCTTTCGATGGACTATCCCTTTGTGATTCATACCCCGCTCATGTGGCTGAACAAGGCCGAAACCTGGCAGATGGCCGATGAGCTGAAAGCTTTTGAATTTGTAAGAACACGTACACTAACGTGCTATAACGGCGTCATTGGCGACGGCTGTGGCGAATGCCCTGCTTGCAAACTTCGCCGTGCTGGACTCGAGCAATATCTCGCGATGCGCGGAGCTTCCTCCCAAGGAGTTGAAGGTCATGCGTGATCCAGGTACCTTCCGCATTGTCGACAAGCTCCAGCAGTTCGGGACAGACATTAAGCACTCTCAGCTGCGTTATCACCGCAAACGTGTATTGGTCAGCAAACAATTTACATTCGATGCAGCACATCATTTGCACTGCTACGAAGGCAAATGCAAAAATCTGCACGGTCATACCTACATCGTCGTTTTTGGCATAAGCGGTATACCGGGCGAAACGGGTCTAACGCTGGATTTTGGTGACATCAAAACGATCTGGAAAGAGCGGATTGAGCCTTTTCTAGACCATCGTTACTTGAATGAGACGCTTCCTCCAATGAATACAACGGCGGAAAATATGGTCGTCTGGATCTTTGAACAAATGGAGTCAGCCTTGACCTCGGATGCATACTGCAACCGTGTCGAAGGTGGACGTACCGAGTTTGTACGGTTGTTCGAGACACCTACCAGCTACGCCGAATTCCGACGGGAGTGGATGCTCGATGAGTAATACTGTAACTGCTAATACCGTAAATACTCACCAACCTATGACTACACCCGACAAGGCCTCAACAGCCCCTATTCCCGTACTGGAGGTGTTTGGTCCCACCGTTCAGGGCGAAGGGATGGTCATTGGTCGTAAAACAATGTTTGTTCGTACCGCAGGCTGCGATTACCATTGCTCGTGGTGTGACTCTGCCTTTACCTGGGACGGCAGCGCCAAGGATCAGATCCGTCGTCTGAGTGCCACAGACATTTGGCAGGAGCTGAAGGCCATCGGTGGCGAACGGTTTTCGCATGTGACCCTTTCTGGAGGCAATCCTGCCCTGCTACCGCAGCTTGGGGAGCTAATCACCCTGCTGCGCAGCCAAGGCATTGCCACCGCTGTCGAAACACAAGGCTCCCGCTGGCAGGAATGGCTGTACGATATCGATGAGGTAACCCTATCCCCGAAGCCGCCCAGCTCGGGTATGACGACCAACTGGGACGTGCTGGATGATATCGTCGCCCGTCTGTCAAACCGTAAGATGGCTGGCGAGTCCCGAGCTACGTCCAACATCCCAACCGCAACAGGCTTGAAGGAATCCGCTAATGAATCTGCGCGGCTCTATACCGGAGCTTGCAGCTTGAAGGTCGTCATCTTCGATGACACCGATCTTGCCTACGCCCGCACCGTTCACGAGCGCTATCCACACGTACCGCTGTTCCTCCAGACGGGTAATCCAGATGTAAACACGGAGAACACCGGACAGATTGCGGAGTCCCTACTCCATCGTTATGAATGGCTTATCGACCGTGTCATGGACGATTCCCGACTAAACGACGTAAGAGTACTCCCACAGCTCCACACCCTCGTATGGGGCAACAAACGCGGCGTATAACACTTATATGTAATATATTCCGTATGAGCTGTATGTGATACACAAGTTACGCCAAATTAGTCGAAGTACACCCTCGACATCCAAAAGAGAAACCCTCGTCCGTGAGGGCGGGGTTTCTCGCAAAATAACGCTCCTTTCATATAGGAGCGAGCATTATTCACTTCTGCCCCAACCAATATGTAAACGGGTAGGGACTTTATGGTGTTGACGGCGGTCGGCAGCGAAGCGGAGGAATTGAAGCTGGAGAAGCGATAGCGATCGGAAGCTCAAATCCTTCGCGGAGCGACCTCCCCATCACCATAACTCCCTCTCTCTTTTACCAAACTAAACTTAAGGAGCCTCATCCATATGACCGGAAGAACACCCGAAGAAATGACCGACGTTACCCTACTTGGCAATCAAGGCACACAATACACTTTTGCCTATGATCCCGCCATTCTCGAAAGCTTTGATAATAAACATCCCTATCGGGATTATTTTGTAAAGTTCAATTGCCCGGAGTTCACCAGCCTGTGCCCGATTACAGGACAGCCTGATTTTGCAACCATCTACATCAGCTACATTCCCGATATTAAAATGGTAGAAAGCAAATCCCTTAAGCTGTACCTGTTCAGCTTCCGTAACCACGGCGATTTCCATGAAGACTGCGTCAATATCATCATGAATGACTTGATTAAGCTGATGGACCCTCGCTACATTGAAGTATGGGGCAAATTCACGCCACGCGGTGGCATCTCTATCGACCCGTATACCAACTACGGCAAGCCAGGAACGAAGTATGAACAGATAGCGGAGCACCGCATGATGAACCATGATATGTACCCGGAAAAGATCGATAACCGTTAAGCTAATACTCCCTATCCTTAAACCATAAAGTGCACCCCTAGAATACACGTTGGGATAACCTTCTGGTTTATCCCCATGTATTTTAAAGGTGCACTTCAATTGTTATATAGCGAGCTAATTATGTTTTACTTAGTGACTTTCAACTGAGCACTGTCAGCTGTATAGATAACCTTCATTTTATAATTGCTTGGTAAACCTACCGTTTCAATCGAAGAAAATGCTCCATTCCGTTTAGCATAAGTTAAGATCGTAGCACCATTAGCCGGTACATATTTGTTAGAAAAATTCAGACGTAATTTTCCGTTGAGTATAGCTGTTCCCTTTATTTTGAGTACATCATTTTTACTGCGCAGGTTAAGCTCAAGTGTTCCCTTGGCAGATTGTCTGTAATTTCCGCCAATAATCAGCTTTCCAGAAGCATTTTTAAGAAGAGTTCCCCCGTTATTCGTAATTCCACCACTTCCGAAAGCCGTTTCCGAAGTTCCCTCCAAAGTACCTTGGTCGATCTGTGTACCGCCGGAATACGTATTGTTACCCATTAGCTTCAACGTACCTGTTCCCTTTTTAGTCAGCTTTCCAACACCAGAGATATTATTGCGCCAGCGATCCAATGCATTGAAACCGCCTTTGGAAGCGTCCATATTCACCGTCACATTATTGGCGAAAGCACCGTAGCCATCCGCAGCGGAAAACAAGTTCAATCGTCCCCATCCCTCAGCATCATCAAGTACAGGATAGCCGGAAGGAATCCCTGTAGTAGCCAAAACCCAACGACGTTGTGTGCTATCCAGGTAAGGCAAGCGTGTCTCTAATAGTACCTCAGCTCCCTTAGGCACTATCATAGGCGTCGCGGTTGGATTAACCTGACTGAATCCGTATGTTAATCGTTGATTATAATTTTTTTTGTTTGTGGCATAATTGCTGAACCGATCTGGGGCTGTACCTTTTTGGGACAGCAATTGTTTATGAGCATCCTGATAAGCTGCTTTCTTCAAGCTGCTATTGGCTGGATCAGACAGGATAGCAGCAGCCATCGCTGTTGCCATGACACGTCCTCCCATAACATCAAGCGGGGAATGCATACCAGCAACAACACGGTTATTGCCCAGCTCCGAAGCTCGCGTCAGCAGTTCCTGATAACGCTCCGGCACGGAGTAGGCCATAGCAATAGAACTGAGATACGCAGCATTGGTATGACCGCTAGGAAAGCCGCCATCGCTAGTAGCATCGGCTTTGAGAGCGGGAATAAGGCTCGGAACAACTACTGAGTTATCGCTCCAGCGAAATGGGCGAGGGTAGCTAAAATAAGACTTAGCTGGGTTCGTCGTAGAATATTCCCCGCGCAAGGTATTTACCAGATTTACGATGTTGCCGAGATTGGAGCTTGTACTCCCAGCATTCGTTCCCTCATCTTCGTATTTCTTAGTCAGAGCATCTGCCGGAATGTCGTTGATCGTTGTCGTGGCACCTGCATTCTTTCGATATACATCAGTGAGCGAACCCAGACCGTCGATCACACTGTAGCTCTGGTTTCTGCGATCATCCAAATAAGCTGCATCAGCCTCACTAGAAGTGCGACGGGCAGCTATATCAATCACTTTTTGAATATTGGCGTCCAGCACGCTGCTGTTTAGCTTGGTACCTGTATCCCAAGTAGCACCGGGAGTCCAAAGCTTATTAAATTCGGAGAGCAATCCGAGAGTCGGATTAGAGCTTTCCGTCTTATTTGCAGAACTATTATTTTTATAATGATCTACGAAGTATCCCCATGACGGTTCTGTTGGAGTTACCGTTGTTGGTAGGGTTGCCGCACTCGCATAACTTCCACCCAGGGAACCTAGAAGTAATGGTAAAGATAGTAGTGCAACTGATAGTGGTTTCCTTAGCGATTTCATTCTCAAATCAGATCCTCTCTTCTCTTGTGCTCTTCATACTTTCTCTACGGAGCTATTATCTATATAACAAGATGTATGACATAAAGAATCATATCTTAAGTTTGTTAAATCAAGAGCTTAGTTTTGTTAAATGAAAAAAAGGCATCCCAAGAGCCGTATATACGACTCTGGAGACACCTCGTTCAAACCGTTATAGAAAAACCAGCTACCCTACAGCCATACTTCTATGACTTTGCCATTCACGAAAGCTACCGCCTTGAAATAAAGACTACGGTTGCCGTATACCCAGGCTTCGACTTGAGTTCCGTTTGAAGCAGCCCCCTTTTCTCTGACCGTTGGGTTTCCCCATGCGAACTGCACCTGCGTCGTATTCATGCCCAAGCTTACCTCATTATTTTTAATCTTGTTCCAGATGGCTTGCGACCATTGGTATTTCTTGTACGGATCGTAAGTCAGAAATTGATCGGAATCAGACAGCATTTGTGGAATGCGTGAAGCTCCGATGATGGAAAACGTGTCATAAGTTTCGCCATTGGCCCCCTGGAAAATAACTTCGTAAGATTTAACACCATTCGGGTCCGTGCTGACTTCGATATCTTTAACTGTTACCTTGCCAAATCGCTCTCCAGCGCTATAGAAGTTATTGACCCAATAGGTTTTGCCAATTAATTTGGACAGACTGCCCAGATCAATGGCTCTGATAATTTTTGCCGTTTCCGGCGTCTCAATGACCAGCTTGGTAGCGCCCACAGATAATTCTCCTTGCTGACGGTCACGATTCCATTTGAATCCGCCCAACTTCAGATCGGTCAGTAATGTTCCCGGGAATACAACCTGTCCGTTAACCGTTTGAACCTTGCCCTTCAGTGCAACAGGTTTACCATTCACCATTGCGGTGGAACTCCCTTTTTGGAGTACGATATTGTTTTTACCCAGCTTGATCGTAAAGGTCTGGTTCACCACGGTAACAGATCCACCCAGCGTCTTGAACACAGACTGCACAGGCAAATACACATTACCGTTCAGTATAGCCGCCCCGGTCAAGGTTTGATCGGACGAAACCTTTAGTGTAAAAGAAGATGGTATTCCTTCGGTCCGCAGAGCTACGGATGTGCTTCCAATGCCCCTTACTTTGAGTGTACCGGAACCATTCTGCTGTAGCTCGGCAACCTGCGGTTTCTCCACTTCAATCTCACTAGCTTCGGGATGACGTGTTAGTCGATAACCGTTCGAATACGTCTCTTGTACATTTAATTGAATCGTATCGCCGATGGCAGCCTCTTTAGAGGTCGTCAACAAGGACATACCCGTTAATGTAGGCAAGCTCAGCGCAGTCGTGATTCCGTCCTTATAGCCAACCCAAGAGCCATCCTTTAATTGTGCAAAAAGCTCGTCAGGCGAATCAACCAACCGTGCAACATTAGATAACCCGCTAAGCTGCACAGCTGGATATTTCTTCATTCGGTCATAGCTCCATACAGTCCCGTCATGATGTACAGTAATCAAGACATGTGTACCTTTTTTCCATAAAATCGAAGCAATATCACTTCCCACTTCGCGCGGTGGTTCATTGGTCAGCATATCCAGCATCGTGACATGGCCATCTTCCTTAAGCACTGCAGCATACGCCGTACTCATTTTGATATCAAGCGCACCATCTACATGACCTATCTTGCGGGGCTTAGATTCTGCGTACCCTGTGGAATACCATACATCACCGGATCGAGTAAGAACCGTAAAGTAGGTACTTACCTTATCACCGTCTATAGCATCCGATATTCCCTCAACCTGTTCTCTTCCCCAGGAGATCGTCCCATCGGTTTTAATAGCCAAACCCTCACCTGTAATTTCTTTAACTCCTGAGGATTGAGCCGTCACTTTTGGGTCGGAGTTATCATCCCAGATGGCTACCTTCCCGTCCTCAGTCCAGCCATAATAACCTTGGCTCTCGTTTTTGCTGCCTGTAATGCCTTTCAAATTCAATTTCTCAATAACCGGGCCATCTATACTCTTTCTCCATAAAGAACCGTCATCCAGTATGTAGTTATTCCGGTCGATCACGTCTATAATTTTAGCGTTTTTCCAAGTGTTGTTCGTCGTTACATTTGCCGCTACTGCTGTTTCTCCAGTGTTTAACGTAGTTCCCACCACCGCTCCACATACCATAGATAATGCCAGCAAAATCTTCGTTGCTTTTCTCATCGCGGATCCCCTTTTCTATCTATATTTCCATATCAGTATTTTGCATAATTCCATTCCCAACGCTCAAAAATACATTATATAGACGAACTAGATCACTTCGATCTCTATATTGCTGATTTGAAAAGCGCTCTTGGGACTTATGCAAAATACTCACATATATATCGGTTTTGAGGATGGTAAATGTTTGAATTTGGATATGTCATTTTAGAAATTCTAACTAAATGGAGCAATGAAGAGTATCCAGCAGGATGGGCAAGCAGTAATGAGTAAAGGTGACCTTAATCCCACTTTCAGCCATTTGCTGCAAACGGATCGCTTCCTATATCTTAAAATATACATACATATTCGGAGGTTGCCATGACTAGTAAATCTGCTACAAAAACTGAAACGGGCCGATCGCTCCCCCTCCCGGGTCCACAAGCGAAAGGCACCGTTTTTGCAATTCTGATTGCGATCAGTTTTGTCCATCTGTTCAATGACTCGATTCAATCGGTCATTCCAGCGATCTTTCCGATCTTGAAGGAATCTATGAGCCTGAACTACACGCAGATCGGCTGGATTTCATTCGCGATCAATTTTACAGCTTCAATCATGCAGCCTGTGATTGGCTTGTTTTCAGACAAACGGCCTACGCCCGCTATCCTTCCCATCGGCATGGGCTTTACGCTGACTGGCATGCTGTTGCTCGCCTATGCTGCCGATTATAAAGCGGTGCTGATCGCAGTCATCTTTGTGGGTCTGGGCTCGGCTGCCTTTCACCCTGAAGGCTCGCGCGTATCCCATATGGCGGCCGGGCCGCGTCGGGGATTGGCACAATCCATTTTTCAAGTTGGCGGCAATGCGGGCCAATCGCTGGCGCCGATGCTCACGAGCTGGATTTTTATCCCGTTAGGACAATTTGGTGCGATCTGGTTCACAGGTATTGCGGCAGCGGGAATTGTGGTGCAATCGTTCATCGCCCGCTGGTACGGTAACGTCCTGCGTACAGAAGGCATTGCACGCAAAAAAGCGGTGGCACGCCGCATGAAGCCTGAAGTGCGTAACCGTGTTATGTTTGCCATGATTGTCCTCATTCTACTGGTATTCGTCCGTTCATGGTACTCGACCTCGGTCGGAAGCTACTATTCGTTTTACCTGATGGAAGTATTCAAAATGCCATTGGCTGATGCACAGCTCTACATTTTCCTGTTCCTCGGGGCTGGAGCGCTGGGCACCTTCTTTGGCGGTCCGCTCGCGGACCGTTTTGGTAAACGCAACATGATTTTTCTGTCCATGGTATTAGCTGCACCACTCGCGCTGGCACTACCTTATGCCAACCAATTCTGGACGGCGATCCTACTGGCAATTATCGGATTTATTATGCTGTCTAGCTTTTCGGTTACAGTCGTATATGCACAGATGCTCGTGCCCGGCAAAATCGGAACGGTGTCCGGCCTCATTACGGGCCTCGCTTTTGGCCTTGGGGGTGTGGGCGCACTCGTGCTCGGCAACTGGATCGACAAGGTAGGCATCACCCACATCATGTTCCTGTGCGGCTTTTTGCCACTGCTCGGCATCTTAACCTTCCTGCTTCCTACAGATAAAACCCTGAACCGCTGGGCGGAAGAAAATGGAGCCGAAGTGTAACAGGCAAACGTGCAGCGGCCATCTTGGCCGCTACACACCTTTATACCCAACTAACGTAACTCCTCACTCTCTACTTCTTCCAAACGCATTAAAATCCGACGCTTCCGATACAGCATTTTCCCTGCTTCAGCTACGTCACTAATAGCGCTTCGGTTCGCAATGGAGCCAAACAAAATACCCGCAATCGGGACCATTTGAAGCAGCTTTTTCCATCCAAACTGGTCACGATAAGTGTTAATGACCTCTCTCCATCCCTGCATCTGGGAAAAAACCTGTGCCTGACGTGAAGGATCATCGAACAAAGCCAGCTCCTCTAATACGGCCTTCTTACCCACAATATCAGATGAAGCAAATTGCATACATTTAATAATAAAAATGCGTTCCTGCTTATCATGAGGATTAAAGCCATAACACAAGGCTATTTCCTGAAGCACTTTGAGTGACAAGCCGAGCAAAAGAGGAATATCCGCCGCAATCGTAAACACACCGCCAATTCCCGTTGTTGCTCCCTGAGCGGTAGCAAAGGTAATGCGAGCCGACGTCATATCGTCAGCAGTCCGATCCATGATTGTTAGCGGGAGCTCAGCCGCCTGCTTCAACTCCCACCTAGGTTCGGCACTATGTTCCGAATCAGCGTTTTCCCCGGCACGAGGCAGGTCCTGCGTATCCGACACGGAATCTGCGCCATTTTGCTGAATTACATGTTCATGGGCCGTCTTTTTCAGCCTGTTCAGAACCGTTTCTTCCTTCACCAAATATTTACCGCCGTTCTGAATGAAACTACCCATCTCATTAAGCAGTTGCTCCAGCTTGTCTTTAATGACTTTGGGCGTCAGCCGATCCAGCAACATAAAAGGCCATCTGCCGATTTTTTCCCAGAAAAAAATGTCCTTCTGTTCCTTTTCCCATTTTTCAATATTCTTCAGCTCATGACGCAATACGTCCTGGCTTTCCCGATATTCTGTAAGCTGCTTCATAACCGTAGACGTCTCCTTTTGACTATGCTAGTTTATGTATGGGTAATACGTAAGTAAGGCGAGTTCAGGTTTCTTTTTTTAGCAAACTAGATGATATAGTAAGCAAAAATCCATACAGATCGGAGTGTAATGATGAATAATGTAGAGCTTGTCCCTTACCATTGTGAACATGATGCCATTTTACATACCTTCTACTTGCCTGAGGAGCAGAAGCAGTTTACTGGAATGCCGGATGAAATGCTGACACTGGCCAAGGAAGATCCGCACCGCCATCCTGTCGTGATTACGGCTACTAGAAGACCCGTTGGATTTTTCATTTTATACGATGGGGATGAATTAGCGGACTATACGAATACTTCTGAGGCACTGCTGCTGCGCGCGTTCTCTATTCATTACGCAGATCAGGGACAAGGATTCGCTAAGAAAGGGCTGCTTCTACTACCACAGTTCATCGCCAGACACTTCCCACATATTCGCGAGATTGTACTGTGCGTCAATGCCCGTAATCTATCTGCCCAAAGTCTGTATCGCAAATGCGGCTTTATCGATGAAGGCAACACTAAAATGGGACAACACGGCTTGCAGCATATTTTAAAAATGAGCCTATAACGTTGACCTCATAGCCCTCGCCCAAATAAAAAAGCTTTCGGCACAAACGCCGAAAGCTTTTATCGTTAAATCTCACCAATGGAAAAACTCAATTTGTAATTACCAAACTTCGTAAGCTCATCCAGCATGGTATTTAACTCTGCCTGTGATGACATGCGCAAGCGCATCCAATAACAGCCTTCCCCACTCACTCGATGGATTTCGACAATATAGGGATGCTCCCGTGCAAAAGCCTGGAAAGCACTGTGAGTTGTTCCTGAATTCAAAAAAACCGTAATAAAGGCATGAATCGTCTGTCCAATTTTCTCAGGGTTCCAACGCAGCGTATAGCCCTCGATAATGCCCGCATCCTGCATTTTTCGAACACGCGCTCCTACTGCTTGGCCTGTCAAATGAACAAGCTGACCGATCTCCTTGTGCGATAAAGAGCTGTCTTCAATTAAATGATGGAGAATGCGCAGATCGGTGTCATCAGGTACGAATAGTTCCATAGTTATTTTTCCTTTCATGATGAAACGATAATGCTGGTTTTCCTTTCAGCAGGCCGTAGCCTGTAGCTCCTTGCGTCAGATATGATTGTAACAGAAACAAAGAACCACCGAAAATACACTCTGTCCAAAAACATTCACTACCAAGGGAGCTTCCATAGATGACAATCACACTAATCCGCAACGCAACCTTATGGATCGAATACGCTGGAGTAAAATTTCTGATTGATCCGATGTTGAGTGATGCTGGCGTAAATCCGCCGGTTCCCAATACGGAAAATGCCCGCCGTAATCCGCTGGTTCCCTTGCCACCGCAATGGCAGGCACTCGGACAGCCTGACGTTGTCATCGTCACACATTTGCATCCCGATCATTGGGACCCGGCAGCAGTACGCTGGTTGGACAAACAACTTCCCGTCTTCTGCCAGCCCGGAAACGAAGAACAAATTACTGCTGACGGTTTTACACAGGTTACTCCGATTTCGGTGGCTGGCTCCGTGGGAGAAATTGAGATCATCCGTACTACCGGGCATCACGGCACCGGAGAAATCGGGGAACAGATGGGACCCGTATCCGGCTTTGTGTTTCAGGCACCAGGTGAACCTGTCGTCTATTTGGCCGGGGATACGATCTGGTGCAGTGAAGTCGCGGAAGCACTGGATAAATACCGTCCGGAGTGGACAATTGTGAACGCTGGAGGGGCTCGGTTTACGATTGGTGATCCCATCATTATGACTGCCCAAGATGTAACGGCTGTTGCGCAGCATGCCTCTTACACACAAATCGTGGCTGTCCACATGGAAGCAATCAACCATTGTTTACTAACTCGCTCCGAGCTTACGGAACACATCAACCGTGAAGGTTTGGAGGGACGTGTCCATATTCCATCAGATGGAGCGACGATTTCGGGATAAGGCGATAATCCCGAGTCACCGCTTGCGCCCATTTTGAATATATTGGATTTCAAAACGCCTAAAGAAGGGATTATCAATGAATTGGCAATATCCTTATTATGGTACAGAAACCCAATGTAAAGAAGTTCCGATTGTCTTTCCTCCCCAGCATCAATATAGACAGCCGGGGTTGGAATACCTGATGGTTCCACGCCCTATTTATGATAATCCAAAGTATATCGGCACCGGAAAGCTTCTGGATCGGGTGGCTATTATTAGCGGCGGAGACAGCGGTATTGGTCGTGCGGTTGCTGTGGCTTTTGCCAAAGAAGGGGCCGATGTGGTCATTGCCTATCTCGATGAGCATCGAGATGCTATGGAAACCCGTGATGTCATTCATAAGCTCGGCAGACGTTGTTTGTTAATTCCGGGCGATCTAAGGCTAAAAAGCAACTGCTGTCTGGTTGTTCAAAAAACGATGGAAATCTTCGGTCGGATTGACATTCTGATTAACAACCTGGGTGTTCAGTTTGTGCGCGAATCGTATCTGGATATCAGCGAACAGCAGCTTCGTGATACGTTTGATACGAATATTATTTCCTTCTTCCATATGACTACAGAAGCATTGCCGTATATGCGGGCTGGTGCCAGCATCGTCAATACGGCATCGGTTACGGCTATGTTGGTCAAAAAAATCTGATCGACTATTCAGCTACCAAAGGAGCCATTGTCAGCTTCACCCGCGCTCTGGCTAATAATCTGGTCGATCAGTGCATCCGCGTGAACGCCATTGCTCCCGGTCCGATCTGGACTCCACTGAATGCCGCGACACAGCCGCCCGAAGCGATCCGTACCTTTGGCACCAATACGCCGATGAAGCGTGCTGGGCAGCCTTATGAATTGGCCCCCGCCTATGTGCTGCTGGCTTCGGATGATGGTTCCTACATTACAGGGCAAACGCTGCATGTCAATGGCGGACAAATGGTGACGGATTAGTTGCGTTAGCTGACAAGACCTAACAAACAAGACACCTCCAACATCCACATTTTAAGTGGGACTGGAGGTGTCTTGTTTTACGATATCGAATCTGAGCTTAAGCTGATCTTTTGTTTTTGTTGTAAATATCGAAGGCAACTGCCAGCAGAAGTACTAAGCCCTTGATGCCTTGCTGCCAGTCAATACCCAGACCAATCAGAGACATGCCGTTATTCAGTACGCCCATGACCAAACCACCGATAATGGCTCCAAAAACGGTTCCGATCCCGCCAGATGCCGAAGCACCGCCGATAAAGCAAGCTGCGATGGCATCCAGCTCAAAGTTCGTACCTGCTCTCGGCGTAGCCGCGTTCAGACGTGCAGCAAAGATCAGACCGGAAATGGCGGCCAGCACGCCCATGTTAACGAATACCCAGAACGTTACCTTTTTCGTTTTGACACCGGACAGACCCGCTGCCTTTTCATTTCCACCCAACGCATACACATGACGGCCCATAATCGTGCGGTTCATGACGAAGGAGTATACAACGATCAGTATGAACAGCAGCACGAGAATGTTAGGTATCCCCGCGTAGCTCGCGAGCATAAAGGTGAACAAATTGATGACCGCAGCTACCACAATCAACTTGAGTACAAATAACGTTTGTGACGGAACCTCGAATCCATATTTAAGCTGAGAACGGCGTTCGCGAAGTTCGTTCACGATAAACCATACCGTGAGTGCAATACCGACAATGATGGATACCAGGTTATAACCGGTAGATGAAAAATCCGGTAGGAAGCCTGAACTGATTTTCTGGAATCCCCCTGGAAATGGAGAGATAGATTGGCCTTCCAGCACGATCATGGTCAATCCACGGAAGAGCAGCATCCCCGCCAATGTAACGATAAATGCCGGAATCCGTACATAAGCGACCCAGAACCCTTGCCATGCGCCGATTAACGCCCCGACCAGCAAAGATGCAATCACAGCGATCCATGCTGGAAGCTGCCAGTCGACCATCATTATGGCGGCAACCGCACCGACAAAAGCGGCTATGGAGCCGACGGACAAATCAATATGTCCAGTGATGATAACCAGCACCATCCCGATGGCCAGCACGAGAATGTAGCTGTTTTGTAGAATCAGATTGGTAATATTAATCGGCTTCAACAGCAGGCCGCCCGTCAGCACCTCGAACAAAATCATAATGACGACCAGCGCAATCATCATGCCATATTGGCGGATGTTATTTTTAAATAGTTTAGTTATGGTTTCCATGCTTCACGCCTCCTGACTTGGTCATATATCTCATCAACGTTTCCTGCGACGCGTCCTCACGGCCAACTTCTCCAGTGATCCGCCCAGCATTCATGACATAAATCCGGTCACACAAGCCTAGTACCTCGGGCAGTTCGGACGAAATGACCAGCACTCCCTTGCCTTCAGCGGCAAGTCGATGAATAATCGTGTAAATTTCATATTTGGCGCCCACATCAATGCCGCGTGTCGGTTCATCTAGAATCAGAATATCCGGCCCGGCAAAAATCCATTTGCTCAGCACCACCTTCTGCTGATTGCCGCCACTCAGATTACCCGTTTTCTGTAAAATGCTCGGCGCTTTGATGTTCATGCTTTTTTTCATTTCCTCTGCAACAACGACTTCCTCCTGCTCATTGACGACAGCGCCCTTCGTCAGCTTGTTCAGTCCAGTCAGCGAAATATTACGCTTGATATCATCCATTAGAATGAGGCCATACTCCTTGCGATCCTCCGTTACATAGGCAAAGCCGTTGTTGATCGCGTCCGTAACCGTGTTGTTCTGGATCGGCTTGCCGTCTTTAATCAGCTGACCGGATATGTTGCGTCCGTACGACTTGCCAAAAATGCTCATCGCCAGCTCGGTCCGTCCCGCCCCCATCAGCCCGGCAATACCGACAATTTCACCGCGACGAATGTTCAAATTCACCTGATCCAGCACCTTGCGGTCTGCATGATGCTCGTGATACACCGTCCAATCCTTCACTTCCAAAACGACTTTGCCAATCTCGGCATGACGCTCTGGATAACGGCTGGTCAGATCACGTCCAACCATCCCGCTAATGATCCGATCCTCCGTGACCTCATCCTTTTTCATATCCAGTGTCTCAATCGTCTTCCCGTCCCGTAAAATCGTAATTGAATCCGACACCTTTGCGACTTCATTCAGCTTGTGGGAGATGAGAATGCAGGAGATGCCCTGTCTTTTAAATTCCAGCATCAAATTAAGCAGATTCTCACTATCATCCTCATTCAACGCCGCTGTCGGTTCATCGAGAATAAGCAGCTTTACCTTTTTAGAGAGCGCTTTCGCAATTTCGACCAGTTGTTGCTTCCCGACCCCGATGTTCGTAACTAATGTATTGGGATTCTCACTCAAACCGACCTTGGACAGCAGATCGCGTGTACCCACAAAAGTCTCTTTCCAATCAATCACACCGCCACTGGCGCGTTCGTTGCCCAGATAAATATTTTCAGCAATCGAGAGATACGGAATCAGCGCCAGCTCCTGATGGATAATGACAATGCCCAATTCCTCGCTCTGCTTGATATCCTTGAACTCACACGTTTTGCCCTGGAAAACAATATCCCCTTCATAGGTTCCATGCGGATATACACCGCTTAGTACCTTCATCAGCGTCGATTTGCCTGCACCGTTCTCACCGCACAGGGAATGGATTTCGCCTTCCTTGACCTTGAGATTTACATTTTCCAATGCCTTCACGCCGGGAAAGGTTTTGGTAATTCCCTTCATTTCCAAAATGATTCCAGTCATGGGATACGCTCCTTTCGGTTGGATTCTTACTCTTATTTCAGTCCGATTTGCTCTTTGGTGTAATAGTGACTGCCGACAATATCCTTTTCCACATTCGTCCGATCCACCGAGATTGGATCAAGTAAGTAAGCAGGAATGATCTTTTTGCCGTTGTTATAGGATTCGGTGTCATTCACTTCCGCTTGTTTTCCCTGTAAAATGCTGTTGGCCATCACGACCGTTTGCTCAGCCAGCTTGCGAGTATCCTTAAATACAGTTTGCGTCTGCTCCCCAGCCACAATCGACTTGATGGAAGCCAGCTCCGCATCCTGCCCTGTAATGATCGGCAGCGGCTTGTTCGCTGATCCATATCCGACCCCTTTTAGGGATGAAATGATACCGATACTGATTCCGTCATAAGGGGATAGTACCGCGTCCAGATTAGCCCCCGAATAGTACGCACTCAGCAGGTTATCCATCCGCGACTGGGCCAATGCTCCATCCCACCGCAGTGTAGCGATCTGCGCCATCGTCATCTGCTTGCTGCGCACGACCAGTTTGCCGGAATCCACGTACGGTTTCAGTACGGACATCGCACCATTAAAGAAGAAATAAGCGTTATTGTCATCCGGTGAACCACCGAATAGCTCGATATTGAATGGGCCTTTGCCTTCCTTAAGTCCTAACTTTTTCTCAATATACGCCGCCTGTAGCACGCCCACCTTAAAGTTATCGAAGGTTGCATAATACGTCAGATACGGTGTGTTGCGAATCAGCCGGTCGTAAGAAATGACCTGAATGCCTCGGTCGTGTGCCTTCTGAATTACATCCGTCAGCGTGTTTCCGTCGACCGAAGCGATCACCATAACATTGACGCCCTTGGTGATCATATTTTCGATTTGGGAGATTTGGTTTTCCACCACGTCCTCGGCGTACTGTAAATCCGTTTTATAGCCTTGCTCCTGAAACAACCGGACCATATTCTCTCCGTCCCCTACCCAACGCTCGGACGATTTGGTCGGCATGGAAATGCCCACATAGCCTTTTTCCTTGCTGCCCGTTCCACTCTCTGCCAAATTACAGGCCGAAAGCATCAGGGCCAAAACCAGAAGCCATACGACAACAGCTCCTTTTTTCATATGAAGTTCCCCTTTCCTCATGTGATGCGGGTCAATTTGAAGGTAAGTGCTGATTAGAGTTGAAATTAGATAGCGCTTACATAAGTGAGGCAACGAGTACCTCTCCTTTTTTTATGTGCAAACACATGGTATCATTCCGGGCCGGGAAAGGTCTTTGCTGGTTTTGAACTTTTTTTATAAAATTTTAACCTTTGTGTGGGAAGGAGGAGGGATTTAAGTTGGAATAAGGATCAACAGGATCGCACATATACCTTGAAAATGCAAAAAGACTTTGGCCTTTTTACTATTGGCAAAGTCTCAAATTGTTGAATCATTATATCAATATCTAAATATTTACAACTTACTAATGACAAGTACATGTGAGTCATTGAGTAGATATGCCGAATAGAAGTGAAGATGGGTTATTCTCGCGCTTGGCGATCTCAAAAGCTTCTTCCGACCAAGAAAACCGAGTTCTCAGGAGCGTATTGATGCTGCAACTAATACGACGACTGTTCCTTATATAATATATTGGTTCCAAATTGATAAAGGCCTCCACGACATAGAAAATACCCTCTCAAGTTAAAGTACGTTAAGTTTACCTTGAGTAAGAGATATCAGTAATAATATAATTCGTTCGATTAGAAAACAGCTAGAGCAAAGTTCTCATTAATTTCCTCTCTTTTCAATCTTACACTAAGAACTTCCCACATTGCTCGTAAACTCATAATTCTCCGATGATTTCTCTCTTCATTCCAATATCAATGAGCTCTGCTACGTTCAAGAGCGAGATTACAGTGGCTAAAATTTAAGCTCAAGCAACATTGTCCCGTTCTAATTCAATTGACTTTCAATTGTGGCCTCATCATCGGTAACCTCGAAGCAATTTTTTCGGCTACTGCGTTCAATTAGAATCTGATTAGTTAAATTTAATTTGAAAAGGAGATACTTGCAAGTAATTACATGTGCATCAACAAACTACAAGTCTTAAATTTCAAGACTATTTTCACTAAATTGTTGTTTTACTTTAAAACTGGACTTATAATGCCGAATTAAATAATACCAACGCTATTGCATATTGTAATATTTGAACTTTAGTTTTTGCATCCTCCAGCTCATTTACAGCTATTTCATTTTGGAAACTCGATCCATGTGCAATAGAGTGCCTTTTTTTTAATAATTCATCAATGAATACTATCCATAGAGAATCTTCTCTTGCTAGTTTTCCATCCATTATCGACATTTTGTATTTTTCTAAATTTATTTCATATGGATAACTAACAACTGCTTGTGTCGTATAATTTTTCAAATCTTTTAGAAGAGTTAATGTTTCTGAGCTATTATTTTCAAACACTATATCTAAAGAAGACTTGTGTAGTAGTTTAAAGAAGTCATTTACTCCAAAGTTATTGAGAATGATTTCTATAACTGTTGGAGATGGATTCTTATTGCGTTCAAATAAAAAAGGTTCCACAGAAAGTCGAGCGTTTAACTCCCCAAATTTTTCCAATAATTTCCCTTGTATTCTATTATCAATACCGCCGCTATCATTTATAGTTGATAAAAACAAAGAGCAGAAAGTTTTTTGGATACGTTTTGGAAATTCCACGAAACTACAATGCTTGTTTAAGTCCTTGATTAAAGTATCAGCGGCTTCTTTCATAAATCCTTCAAGATGAGCAACCAATAGAACTACAGCTGATCTACAAAGAACATTTTTTACGTCATCATTACTTTGTAATTTTATTTGTTCTATAAGTATCTCTATCTCTGACCATCGCTCCTCTAATTCTATAATAAACAGAGAAGCAAATGTGCTAGACTCTGCACCTTCTTCGCTCACATGATTGTAAAAAGGAGTCATTTGAGCAACCCCTTAACAGCATCAATTCGTTTAGTGACCTTTTCTCTATCATTTACACTTCCAGATACTGTATCGAAGAAAGTTGCATCTTTGAATAATGCTTGAAAAGTGTCCTTGTTCAGTTTTGAGAAATCTTGGGAGTCTAAGTCAATACTATCTACAACAGCTATTGCTAACGCATCGTATACCGCCGCATTAAATTTAGACATTTGGACAAATTCTCCATTTTCGAATCTATATTTTGCAAAGGCCTGATCTCCAAAGTGTTCTCTTATTACTTTCATTGTTTTTAGAAATTTTTCTCTTAGTAGTACTAATTCAGCATCTGACAATTTGTTGAATTCTTCCATAGATTCAGAGAGGAAAAGTTTGAAACCCTTCTTTAAATTCTTATAGTTGTTATTCCGTAAAGCAAAAAAACGAAGAACCAGTTCTATATCCTCCATCTTTTGAACTTTCTTACTTTCATCTGGATTCTCCAAGTTGATTTGGTTTAAAACTCTGAAATCATCGTGTTTAGCAAGTTCCTTAATCAACTTGTTAAATGATCCTCTATATATAGCATTACGTAATTCTTGCGCTTCCAACTTAACAGAACCAGAATTCAACCTCTCAAATATGTCATATTTCACTTGTGGATCAAGGGTGGAGTCGATTCTTAAACACTTAATTGTTCTTTCCTCCAATCTTCTAATCAGAAACGGCGGTAAATCTTTATAGAATGATCCGTTTAAAGGTTTTAATACTTCCATCCCTTCTAAAACCAACTTGTTTGTCATGAAATTAAAAATTGCAGTTAATCGTTGTTGCCCATCTATTACAGAGTACCGAGCCAAATCGTCAGCCTCATCATCCACGTCCACATCCTGTGATAGATATACCAAAGGAACAGGAATGTTTAGTATCAAACTTTCAATTAACTTTGAAGAAGTTTCTTCGTTCCATCTATGATTTCTTTGGTACTCTGGATCAAGTTTAATTGTGTTCCTAGTAATTTTTTTCACTAAAGTTTCCAAATCATATTCAATACTTTGCGTTTTAACGGTCCGCTCTTTAGCTAGTTGTTGTAATTCAGCTAAATTTTTTTTTAGTGTATTCATAATGGCGATCCCCCATCAATAATTTTCTTACTATCTTTGGCTTTAGCTCCCGACCTTAAACATCTGAGACGCTGTGCCTTTACAAATTATAACACTATACTCAGCTGTTCATCTGATCTCCTAAAAATAATGTTATCCTTCTTGCTGTGAGCATTCTCCGTATTGCTTGCAATAAAAATTATCTTCACAAAAATACACCTTCAAACTTGTTTACTTCATTTCTCGTACAAGCTTATTTCCACAAGAACAAGTAGCGAGCACCCCATAGAAATTTCGCCTTTCTTTATAAATATTCACTCCTTTGATATTGATGATTTGCTTCATTTGTAATACGTTTCCTCTTATACTTCTGAAAATGAAAAAGACGTTAAGCAGATCTCAGCGGTTCATCCTAGAAGCATATTGTACCCCGGCTATAAGCCCATCAACTAAATTATCCGTAATGAGCTTGACATTAAGCTTCATCCACATCAATTAAAAACACCCGTTCCTGAAATCCGCCCCGTGCCTCGGCTTTGTCTGCCCGCAGCTTGTCCAGCTCTTCTGCATTCGCCCCATGTACTTCTGCCAGCGCTCGGATGACTTCCAGTATATCCGCCAGCTCTTCCAGCGCATCCTGATCTTTGTCCGCTTCAAAGTATTCCTCTGCTTCTTCACGAAGCTTCGTTCTCAGCTCCTGCTTATATTCCTCAGGATCCAAAATGCGTGTCCGACATTCCTTGCCCTGAGACATAATAATATGCGGAATCCGATCCCGCACCAGTTTGTTGTATGTAGGCATATGAAATAACACCCTTTCTGATGTGGAAGCGTTAGCCTGCATCCAACATCTTCCTTTTCGTCATTATATCATTGGCTCAAAAAGAATCGGGTATTATTGATAAAAGATCTAACGACTCATTAAATGGATTTCCTTTATAAATAGACGGATACCGCTTAGACGGATCAGCTACGATCCGCTGTGACAGAGACTCTAGAATAGAGTCCGTTTTATAAAGCAACTTGTCTACTTCCCCCAGCTTCATCGGCTCTTTAGATACATCATCTTCTCCCGAAACCAGATAATGTACCGTACCGATAAACAGCACCATATCTAAATTAGGCTCAGCCTCTGTGTGAATTAAAGGGAACAGGTCAGTCACGGATAAACGAATATACAATGGTATGATTTGGTTTCGATGAACATAAATGGCCTTAGCCATCGAAAACATCGCTCGATCACAAAGAATGAGGCAGTTGTGAAACTGATGATGGTCGCGCATCATCTGTGCGAGCTTGATCTGGTATTCGGCAAGCTTTTGAAAATCCATCATGCAGTTCAATATGTAGGTGTCGCTGTACTTAGGCAATTTGAAATCGGAATCACTATGTAGTTGGGGACTTAAGGAGTAATGTTTCAAGGGGAATCAACTCCTGAATTAAAATTTCATAAACGAGAATTTTGCAAAATCCTGAAACAAATGTGAGCAACGTAGCACAATTATGTAACCATCAAGATGTATAATTTTCTAGCTATCGGACAAGCTTCATAATGAATACTACTATATAGTAGTTTTTAATTCAATTTACTTACTAACACTTATTAATTAGATGTAACTCTTTCTCTACACTTCTAACTAGAGGATTTTGCAAAATCCAATAAGCGACTTCCAATAAATAATATATAGATCGAGATGATCTCGTTCGTCTATATATTACATTTCGGAGCGATTGGAATCGAATTTTGTGAAATTCTTACTATAGAGAGGTGTAATCATGTCAGAACTTTTAGAATTAGTCGGTACGCGTATTCGAGATATTCGAAAGTCTAAAGGACTTTCCCAAGAAGCTTTAGCCGAAAAAGCAGGATTCAATTCGAGTTATATTGGTTTCATTGAGCGTGCGGAGAGAAATATATCTTTGAAAAATCTGGAGAAAATAGCGAAGGCATTGAACGTGGGCGTCTATCAGTTGCTTACATATGTAAAGGACAATGATGAGCTTACCGAAGAAGATTCGAGTATAAAAACCATTTTGACTCTCCTAAGAACTCGTGAATCCAAAGATACTGAGCTGGCATTAAAGATTCTTACAGACATCTTTATAAGAATCGATGAACGATGAAACAAAAAAAGGAACTGCACTTTGCAGTTCCCCACCAATCCCTTACGACAATGCCAACATCGCTTTCATATCTTCCTCTGCTGTTGTAATCAGCTTCAAGCCAAACATCTCCACCAGCACATCCAGTACGCCAGAAGAAATAAACTCAGGCGGCTTCGGTCCAATGCGAATATCCTGGATGCCAAGGCTGAACAAGCCCAGCAGGATGGCAACCGCTTTTTGCTCAAACCAGGACAGTACAATGCTGACAGGCAGCTCGTTCACCGTACAACCGAAAGCATCCGCTAATGCCAGAGCGATTTTCACAGTAGAACCCGAATTGTTGCATTGCCCCAAATCAATATAACGCGGAATGCCGGTATCTCCAACGGTGCCATAATCCACGTCATTAAAGCGGAATTTACCACAGGAAGTGGTCAGAATGACCGTATCATTCGGCAAGGATGTAGCTAGCTCGCGGTAATAGTTGCCGCCTTTGCCCGGTGCGTCGCAGCCTGCAATGACGAAGAAACGGCGGATATGCCCGTCTTTAACCGCCTGAATAATCTCAGGAGCCAGCCCGATAACCGTTTCGTGATGATATCCTGTCGTAAGCACCTGCTCCGAATCTACATCTGCGGCTGGCAGGGCTAACGCACGCTCGATCAATGGTGAAAAGTCGTCGTCCATGATCTTGGCTACTCCCTCTAGCCCAGCTACTTCATAAGAGAAGAAGCGGTCTGCATACGTGCCTTTAATCGGCATAACACAATTCGTCGTGGCGAGAATCGCACCCGGGAACTCCTCGAACAGTCTACGCTGATCGTACCAGGCTTTACCGATATTCCCTTTGAGATGTGCATATTTCTTCAATGCCGGATAGCCGTGGGCAGGCAGCATTTCTGAGTGGGTATAGATGTTGATACCTTTACCCTCCGTCTGCCGCAACAATTCCTCCAGCGCATATAAATTATGTCCAGTCACGACGATACATTGGCCTTCGATTTTATTCTGACTGACGGTAATCGGCTGCGGAATACCAAAACGATCCGTATGCGCACGATCCAGCACATCCATGATCCGTACAGCCGCATTTCCGACCTTCATCGCCATTTCCAAATGCTCTTGTACATTAAAGTTAGAATTGGTTAAGGTCATATATAACGCTTCGTGCGTGATCCGATCCACCTCAGGATCGCTATATCCCAACTGACGAGCATGTGTCGCATAGGCAGCGATCCCTTTTAATGCAAAAATCATCGTATCCTGCAAGCTCGCTATCGTCTCATCCTTCCCGCACACCCCAACTACTTTACACCCGCCACTCGGCGTCTGTTCACACTGATAACAAAACATATCGTTTTCCTCCAAATATTGATAGATATTTGTTCGTTATCCCCAGCGTAACAAACCCCTGAATGCGTAGGTGTGATTACACACACATTTTTTCTTACAGTTTATTATTAGACAGTGTGGGACTCATCCCCCATTTCAATCCTTCCTACTCCACCGTGTTTTCTTGAATTCCCCCGCCTTTACGGTACTGCACAGGGGACACGCCCATAGTCTTTTTAAAAGCGGTGCTAAAATAGTGCTGACTGTCGTAACCCGTACGTTCTGCTATATCATAGATAGACAACGTCGTGGAATCCAACAGCTGCACTGCTTTACGGATACGGGCACGCGTGACGAGGGTCACGAAGCTGTCGTTGAGCTCCTTTTTGAGCACGCGGCTGAGATATACGGCGGATACTTGTAGCCGCGAAGCAAGGGCTTCCAGCGTTAATTCCCGATCGGCGTAACCTTCCTGAATGAGCTGCCGGGCCCGACGTACGATGGGAGACAGCTGCGATTCGCCATACACTCGATCCCGACTCACCCGGTACGCGTCAATTGCACCTTCTAGTCCACCCGCGTTGGACTCCACATGCGTATGAACCGCTATATTCAGGTAGCGTCCAATCGCCTGTTCCATGGAAGCGCCTATCGTCTCGGGTGCCCCCTGCCACAGGCATATGCCGATCAGCCCGTTCGCATCGCGGAACAACACATGCGGTCGGTCCTCCAGCAGTTCGCCAATAATATTTTCAGCGGCAAAAAGAAACAACTGGCGGTCATTCTCACGCATAATCGTCTGCCGTGCCTCTGCCGCAGGCCACCGCACCACACCGATCTGAGCAGGCGGTCGCGATGGAAGCCGTAAAAACGCCAACTGTTCCATGATGTCTTTCCCTGTGTGTTGGCCTTCCAGCCATTCCAGGCAAAACCGCTGGCGCAGCAGCGGAATATTCCGTTCAATCTGACCAGCAGCTTGTTCTACATAGGCGGCACGCTTATACTCTTCGTCCATTCGCTGACGAAGCCGCAACAGTGCAGCATGAAGCTGATCCGCATTTACCGGCTTCAAAATATAATCCTCTACGCCAAGTCGGACAGCCTCCTGCGCATAAGCAAATTCATCATGCCCGGAAATGATCAGACAGCGGCATTCCGGACGATCTTCCCGCAGCCGCCGAATCAGTTCAATCCCGTCCATGAACGGCATATTCATATCGACCAGCACGATGTCGATATGAAGCTGACCCACCAGCTCCAGCGCTTCTTCTCCGTCCTCCGCCTCTGCTGCCACCTCCATGCCCAGTGCCGCCCAATCTATGCAATCTCGAATCCCCTCACGAATGATCGGCTCATCATCTGCGATCAATACTTGGTAACGTTTTGCCGTTCCTATGGTCACTTCTGTTATGGCCTGGTCAATCAGACTCGCCGTTGTCGAGTTGTGTGTGGCCTTTGATTTCGTCATCCTGACCCTCTCCTTTTTCATAAGGCTTCTTCAGTTGCGCCATATCCAGCAGCAACGGATGAGTGATCGTCACGCAGGTACCTGTCCCTTCTTTGCTCTCCAGTACAATTCCATATTCCTCGCCAAAAGATAACCGGATACGCGCTTGTACATTCAGCATGCCATAGCTTCTGCCATGGGTACTAACTCCCTTTTGCTTCTGCTTTACTTCCATCGCCTCCAGGGGTATTTCCAGCCATTCACGCAATTCAAGCAGACGGTCCGCCGTCATCCCTGCGCCATCGTCACGTACCGTCAGCAGCAGCTTGTCGTCCTCAGCTTTAGCTTCTATCCAAATCGTGCCTGGGCCACGTCTGGCCTTGATGCCGTGATAAATCGCGTTTTCCACTACAGGCTGAAGCATTAACTTCAACACGAACAGATCCTTTAGCTCGTCAGGTAGATTCAATTCCCAGCGAAGTCGGTCACGATAGCGGGTTTGCTGGATTTGCATATAGCTAGATATATGCTCAATCTCGGAGCGCAGTGGAATAAAGTCATCCCCCTTGCTCAGCCCGAGACGGAACAATCTCGATAGCGCTCCCACCATATCGGACACGTCGTCTGCTCCATTTTTTCGGGCCATCCAATGAATCGTATCTAGCGTATTGTATAGAAAATGGGGCTTAATATGCTCCTGAAGGCTGCGCAGCTCGGCATCCCGTTTTTGCCGTTCCCTCAGTTCGCTAAGTGACATGAGACGGCGAATTTGCTCCAGCATTCGGTTAAAGCTCCGCCCCAGCATTCCAACTTCATCCCCACGGTCACTCCATTGGCGAACTGTAAGATCCCCTGTCTCTGCCGTCCGCATATAGGACATCAGCCGGAAAATCGGCTGCGCAATGGAACTCGACAATCGCAAGGATGCCGTTAACCCAAATAGACATACAATGAAAACAAAACAGATGACATAGAACTGAATTTGCCGCACTTCCAGTGTAGATTCGCGTGCCGGGAATACCCCCACTGTTCTCCAGCCCGTGAATTCGGAAGCCCTGAACATGAACAGCAATTCCCTGCCCCCAGCTTCACGGGTAAACATCCCGCTGTCACCTGCCCCGAACCATTGCGGCGGAATACGCTCAATCAAAGGCATATCCGGCCTGTACACGCTGCGCCCCTCAGCATCTGTCACCATTAAATACCCGCTTTTGCCCAGGGTTACATCTCTGGCAGCCTGCGACACAGCCCGCAGCTTGAGGTCAATCATAATCGTGCCTAGCACGCGTCCGGTTTCCGGATCTGTAACCGAGCGAACGACGGAGACAATTTCACTGTCCTTGTACCGGACATGAGTGGTCACATTACGGTGGCTCGGCTGTCCTAGCACAGTGAATATGCCTGCATGCTGCGCCGCCTGTTGGTACCAGCCTTCTTCCGTCAGGCTACGCGTGCTTCGAGCGTACATTTCGTTGCTGATATAGTCGCCTTTTTCGTTCACGATCAGAATCCCTGCAATCTCAGGATATAACGTGGTATAGCCCTGCAAAAATTGCTTCATTTTATACAGCGTATCCTGCTCCTGTACAGAACTTAATGCCTGCTTGGAAGTGAGAGTCTGGTTTTCCGGCGTTACGATACTCGCATGACCCGCGTGGCCGTCAGCCAGCGTCTTCCCTTTCCAGAACTCCCCGATATCGGGGTTAAAAGCAATCAGATACGTCATGTTTTGCAAATTTTCCATTTTGGTATCCAGCGCTTCGTTCACCTTGCCAATCAACTGCATCGTATGATCTTCCACCTGCCGCTCAATAATCCGTTCCACCGTCCAATTGACCAGCAGACCTAATCCCAGCGAAGGCACAATGCCAAACAACAGGAACAGCAGCATGAGCTGATAACGTAAAGGCATATTGCGCAAGCGTAACCGCGGCATCATTTGGCGCACCCCTAATTGGATACGCTCCCAAAATTTATTTCGCATAATAATCATCTACATTCGCCCGGGTGACCACGGAAATCCCAGTATCTACCCGCACGGGCAACGGAGTGTTGTCTCCAGTGGAAGAAGGTGCAGGAATCGTCAAATGATGATGCAGATGGAACAAATATTGAAGCGACCAATAACCCATATTCCATGTTCCCTGGGCAATCGTTGCCGAAATCGTCCCACCACGAATCATATCCAGTGTCGCTTTATTCGTATCAAAAGAAATGATTTTCAGCGGATGGCTGTTTTTTTGACTCAGTACCGCTTCACCCACACCTGTTCCTCCCGTTGCATCAGTCACAAAAATGCCCGCCAGTTTCGGATAAGCTTTCATCAGTCTCTGCGACTCATCCCGGGAGACCATCGCGTCTGCGCGGCCATCTGCGACTTCCACCACCTTCATCGCAGGATACTGCCGTTGAATGGTATCGCGAAAGCCACGCGAGCGTTCTTCATGATTTTGCTGTCCAGGCAGCGTCAGAACAGCGACCTGACCTTCTCGTCCCAACAGCTCTGCCATTTTATCCGCAGCGGTCACGCCCGCCTTATAATTATCCGTGCCCAAAAAGGAATACGCCCGGCTCCCCGGCGCTTCGGCATCAAACAATACCACAGGAATGCCCGCATCCAGCGCCTTATTAATCACAGGAATCAAAGAGTGAGGATCAATCGCTGATATGGCAATCCCTGCGGGTTTACGAGCAATCGCCTGCTCAATAACGGTCGTCTGCTCCTGCGCATCATAACGGGTAGCTCCCCGATACTCCACAGTCACCCCCAAAGCATCACCCGCATCCTCGAAGCCCTTGAGCCCGCTTTTCCAATACTCCAAACCGGACTGGAACGTAATCATTATATAGGTCTCTCCGATACTGCCTCGCAGCCCTTTATCCTCCCAAGTGCCATTCAACGGGCCAGATTGTTCATACCTGAACACATAGAGAGCAAAGGCCGCAATCAATAGCATATATACCAGCAGCGTTTTTTTCATCCTTCCTCTCCTCTTCCTGTGTGTATCCTTAAGTTATAAATTCACTTTAATTTATTCTAGTTTTACTTAGATTGTAAACGCAATCATATTAAATTGGAACTACTTCACTCTTCTTACTTTCAGGTGGCGTTAATCCTGCACTAATGTTTCTACGTTACAATACCTACAATTGTGCTAGGAAAAACATGTGCGTATCTTGCGGAAAAGGAGTGATATGGATGAGTAAGCCGCGTATCGCGGAGTGGACAGAACTACGGGGCCTTGCCTACCTCGCTGTCGTGCTTCAGCATTGCATTGGCGAATATATTTATCGCAGCGACATCCAACAGCCAGATTCTGTTATGCTCGCGATGCTGTATCATTTGACACGTTTTGGCACACCGACGTTCGTTTTCCTGTCTGCGGCGCTGCTATTTTATAACGGCAACAAACCGATTGGCTATCCTCGCTATATTGGCAGGCGGTTTCGAGATATTTATGTTCCTTTCCTTTGCTGGACTGTTATTTATTGGGTATGTACTCAAAACTGGTCAACGGCGCAGTGGGGAAATATTTATTTTTACAAAGGTATGTTCGAGGAAATGATCATACCCGTCAGCGGATATCATCTATGGTTTGTAGTGATGATCTTTCAGTTTTATATTTTGTTTCCTTTATTTGCAAAAGCAGCCGGGCAGGTTCAAGCGTTTCTACGTCGTTACAGCACGAAAAGACGCAAACAGCTTGTTGTGGCTATTATGCTGATTGCCGCTACAGCTTATGCTTTGCTGTTACAATGGTCCTACTATGACATGTCTGCATGGAGCACTGGGTTGCCATCCTTTTGGCAGACTCTGCTGGATTATCGCACCTATAACTTTGTCATGTACTTTTTCTATTTTATGCTAGGCGCAGTATGTGCTTACATGACAGACACGTGGCGTGGACTGGCCAAACAGACGTTGCCGTGGAATGTATTTGTGTTCATTGGTTTGTTCATGCTCATGGGTCACACGATGCTGATCCAGTCGGGCGATACGATCAATCTTAATATTTCCACCTATTTGAAGCCAAGCACCTTTGTGCTCATTGTGTCGCAGCTGCTTTTATTGTACGGACTGCTGCTCCATTTGCAAAAAGATACACGATCCGAGCCGTTTCGCCGTATGTTGAACTGGATCGGGCGTTATTCTTTTGGAGGATATCTGGCCCATGCGCTCGTGCTGGCCTTCATATCCTACTACACCCGCTCGCTTGCACTGGGCGATCATCATTTTACAGCTACGCTCATTACGTTTATCGTCGTGGCAAGTGTTTCTCTGGGCATCAGCTGGCTTTTTGCCCATCTGCCCGGCGGCAACTGGATTGTTGGTTCCAAAGGCAGACAGCGGTTGAACTGGCATTCGTTTCGTTTCCAGTTCTTTTCCTCCAAACGTGCTTCCAAAAGCACGCAGGAGCTTGGCTAATCTTATGCGTCTGTGTTTCAGCATGGGGTTATGATTCCAATGAACTTTGGCAGGGCTCACTTATTGAGCTCTGCTTTTCTGTGCCTTAGTATGCCGTCCCCTCAAAAAAGTGATTAACATTTTATGACATGAATATGTATTTTATTTTAAAATAAGTCATTATATAGAATAATAATAAACGTTACGTGGGAGAAGCCACAGTTTTGCATAAAGAGAAAGGGGAGGATGTACTGAACATAACATCGTCGTTGTTAATGTTCTGATCCAAAACATGGTGAGGCTGCTTTCTGGTCTGATACATACGGTTGTACTGATTAATCAGTTCATCCAAAAGCATAGACTGCTCAAGTACACAAGCATGTCCGAAACCATACTCTTCGTAAAGATCATGCAAATGTTGTCTGGCGTGTTCCATCTGTTGAATTAACGTTACCGTTTCATACCTGTTCATCCTGCATACCTCCTAATGAATCTCATTTTAAGGAGGGATGTACAAATACGTCATATCTTTTTTGAGTCGAAAAATTACAAAATAATACAAAAAGAGACCAGCCATAAGCTGGTCAATAGTAATGAATTAGTGTTTGGTCAAGATCCACCAACGTGTCCTTGTGTTTGGATCGTGCCATGGCTTAGATTTCCAGCTTGGACTGGTACTGTGAACACCAGTAAAAAGCTAGTTACCGCCAAGAAGAAAGCCATCCTTTTGATCATTTTTCTCCCACACCTCCTCATAAATAGATTGGAACTGTGTCTGTGTTTCGGGAGCCGCATGTGTTTTGAAGTGAAAAAATAATCCAAAACAATTGGCAATAAGTAGTACATGATTAATTGTAACAGCTTTTTCAAACGCGTTTATTAAACATTTGAAACCATATAGGTATCTGCCTTTATTTAGGCTGTATTTAGCCATTTTGTACCAGAAGCGTACGTACTCTTCCGGTAAAACCTGCTGTGTATACATGTCTGAAGATGACGGTTCTTGATAAGCCTCAATTTGGGATTCAAAACGCTGAAGGATATGGTCTACATCTACATTGTACCGATTAGCAACTTCAAGAACGTTTAGTAGCTCGGCAAAAATCTCATTTTCGGCAGCCATATGTTCTACGTAATCGGGGAGAACACTAATATCCCCGGACATAAGCCTATTGACGTAAGTATTAATTTTTGCCCATTGCTGATATTGTTTCTTCCAATAAAGTGAATCAGGGTCCTTCTCCTTTACCCAACTTAGATCGGCATAACCTCGGATATGTTCTAATGCCTGTTCATGATCGCCTTTTGCATCGCAAGCATTAGCACACAGCAATTCGGAGTAAACTATGTATACAAACAGTGGCCTGCTTAGCTTTTTTCGTGGCTCTGTTCCTTTTCGCTTAGAGTTATGAACCAAATTATATTGGATCTTTCCCATTTGACCCATTTGATGTGCAAATTCATACACCTTGTCCCACATACTTAATGATCTGTACACGTTCGCCAAATCTTTTAATGCATCTAATTGCTCTATCTCGTCTAAACGATCAACAAAAGGGGCAAATTCAATGGCAGCTTGAAGATTTATAGCTCTATCTTGTCCAATATTGATTTGGAACAAACGATACTGGCAGATCGCCAATCGCTCTGAATGCTGCTGCTTCTCACTTTCAGCCACTTTTTTGTAAAGGTAAGCCGCTGCTTCATTGTAACCGTCTTTGTATACATTTTCGGCAACTTCAAAGAGCGATGGCGGATAATTAGGGTTATCCAATAACAGAATTACAACTCGCTGCAAGCAGTCCAGTCGTCCTAGCTCAATACATCGGTATAAGAAAGGGCTAATTTTTTTCCAGTTGAGCGGAGATTCTTCAATACATTCTTCAATATAACGTTCGTAAAAATAATCCGGTGGTAAATTCATTCCCGCAGTAATGCTATCCAGTTGGTGAACAGAAATAGATCGGTTACCGGTCACAATGCTACTAACTGTACCTACATTCAAATCAATCGTGTGACCAAACTTGGTCATCGTTAAGCCTTTTCGTTTCAAATAGGTTTGAATTTCTGCCTGTATCGTAGGTGTGATTTCCATGGATAAACCACCCTTTCAGCATTTTCATAAAATTTCAATTTCAATTTCAATAAACAATATAGTTTGGAAACTAATAGTATAATTATTGATTTTCCTTCACGATAATACCATCTTTTGGAACAAACATAAATGCTTTTACTTTATTGATTTTTATATTTTTATTAGGAGATCATTGGATGTTGGACAATGGAAGGAGAAGATCACTTGAAAAATACAGGTATGACACGTCCATTGGATACGTTAGGTCGAATTGTTATTCCTAAAGAGATGCGAACCTCTATGGGTATTCAAGCTGGTGAGTCCTTAGAATTTTATTTAGATTGTGAAACAGGTTTATTGAGTATGCGGAAGTATATTGGAGTCTGCTGTCACTTATGCTATTCGATTCAGGATTTAAGCTATTTCAGGGATTCATTTTTATGTAAAAAATGCATAAACGATCTGAAGGGAAATATAGGTGTAAGTCCATTACCTGTTCCTGTCGTAAAGAAATCTGCGTACAAAGAAAAAAGTAACCATCGGTCGTCTTCATAACAATTAGTTGAAAATCTAAGAAAACTCATGCGCGAGCATCCAACAGCCAAGCAAGGCGAATATGCTGAATGGCTCGGCGTATCCCAAGGCCGTATTTCCCAGCTTAAAAAGCTATTATAGGTAGCGCTCAACTCATATTCTAGCAAAGCTAAATAACCAGTCGCTGGTTGATTTCGTGCGACTGGTTATTTCAACTTTTCATTAGTAGGAAGGACTACAGGGGATAAATCATGATAGACCGACAGAACTGACTGCTGTGACAAATATCGCTTACAAAACCTACCACTTTTGAGATGGTGTAGATACACGAAACAGTACACGAATGGAGAACTTATGAAAACGACAGGAAAGAATAAGAAATCTTCGCAGAAGCGATCAGCCTCAGTCTGTACCTGCATCAATCTGCGCCGTTCCTCGATGGCTATTACAGGACTGTATGACCGGTATCTGGCCCCGAGCGGACTCAATATTAGCCAATTCTCGCTGCTCAAGCACTTAACTGCACTGGGCCCCGCAAGTGTAAGTGAATTGGCGCTGGAGATGCGGCTCGACCGGACCACGATTGTTCGCAATTTGAAAGCGCTGGAGCATAACGGGTATGTGGAGGATACATCTGCTGAGGGCAGTCGCAACCGCTGCCTTACTCTGACGGAGAGGGGAAGAACGGTATACAATGACGCAGCAGGGCTTTGGGAGGAGGCGCAACGTTTTTTGCAGGAGTCATTGGGAATCGGACAGTTGCAGATACTCAACACACTCTTATCCAAGATTGAAAATTTGGATGGATATTAGACGGCTCCTCATCCAGGTGGAGTTGTGTTCAATTCGTGTATATACACGAAAAAGATCGAAATGTTTATTGCCGTATCAAGGGAAGCTTTACTGTGAACAATAACCACGGAGAGGGATGTGGATAGGATGGTTGAATCCGTACCGGATATGAGAGAAAACATCGCAGCCGAGATGAAAACCTATGTGAGCGAAGACAAAGGCAATGTTTGTGAAGAACTGCGGAGTCCTTATTACGAGGAGCCGATTATCCAATTTGCTGCGGCTAATGATCCTTTGTTTGAGGAGTACAAAAGAGTAGTGGGGCCCGATCACGCCACGCCGCAGGAAGCATTTGAACGTTCCTTTGGAACGGAGAGTTTTGATGGAGGCACCGTTATCAGCGTTGTGCTGCCGATCAGCGAGACGATCCGTAAGGCTAATCGTGCGCAAAAAGAAAGAGCCTCAAGGGAATGGGCGCTGCTGCGGACCTTTGGCGATGAATATTTTGTACAGTCTGCAAGGCGGCATTTGGCGGGATACTTAACAGGCCTTGGTTACCGTGCGGTTGCACCGCTGGATACGGATTGGTACAGCATCCATGGCGCCGAGGGGGGGCCGATCTCCAACTGGTCGGAGCGCCACATTGCATATGCTGCGGGTCTCGGCACCTTCAGTATCAATGACGGCTTCATCACCGAAAAAGGAATTGCCATCCGCCTGCTGTCCGTGGTGACCGATCTCAAGGTGCCGCCTGATGCCAGAATATCAGCCACAGGACATACTGGTAACTGCCTGCTATGCAGCAAGGGCATCTGCGGTGTATGCATTACCCGCTGCCCTGTGCAGGCCATCAGCAAAGACGGCGGACATGACAAAATCGCCTGCATGAATTTTGTGTACGGCCAGGCATCACGGGACTTTGCGGTTCTAAACGGCGGCGAGGCCAAATCGGGTGCTGGTTGCGGACTGTGCCAGACCAAGGTACCCTGCGAGAGCAGGAATCCGATGCGGACCGCCCGGTGAATATGGAAACCTTGAGGACCGCCATTCTCAAGGTTTTTTAGTGCAAAAAGATACATTTAGTTTTCGTTAGCCGAGGTTGAGGGCGTCCCTGCCTCATGTTTTAATTGAGCTTCATTCGAAGCGCCGGACTTACGATCGAATGTAATCGGGCCTTTACGGTTCACAAGTCGTTTCAGATCCATAGTCATTTCATTCTTCAATTTATCAATGAGCTGATCTTCTTTGATGCCTTTGCTTTTAGCAACCTCGGCCAACGACTTCCCTTGTCCCAGCTCTTTCTCTAACTGGACAGGAGTAATGCCCAGCAACCTAGCTACTTTCTCGTTGAGATGGTGATTCAAGCCGCCAGGCCTTTTGCCGTGCCTATGTCTGTGAACATGCCCATGTCCGTGGTCGTCCTGTGGTTCAACATTCCATTGGTGGGCTGCCCCTTGGATAGAACCGTTGGGAGTGAGAGTTTGCAACGAATTACCCGGTTCGGTCCCGGAAGCTCCTGCTGCACCCGCAGTGCCATACATCATCACTCCTCCATACAGAATAGCAGCGGTCAATTTCCATTGTTTTTTCATGTTGCAGACCCTTCTTTCATCCTTTTTAAAATAATATTTTCTTTTCCCGCTATTTTTATTCATATTTTCGCCTGTTAAGTAACCATAAGACGGGAAAAAGAAATTATGAACATTGCTATCACAATTACACCCAACCTTCGATCTACACGCGCTCCTTGGGAACCCTATCCTGTAGAGTGAGTAAGAATGAATAACTATACTTTCTACAATATAACTTGAAATTTTTCAAGTTATATATTAAGGAAAATATGATAAAATCAAATCGTAAACGCTTACAATTGATTTTTGAAAGACATGTTGCATCAAGCTACTACAGAATGCACTGCATCATAGTGAGGCTACAGGAGGAAAGTCCAATGAAACAAAAAAATAAGGTTATTTTTATGGACATCCAAACGCACGAGCAAAACCATTTCGGTCAGCGAGCACTTCAAAAAGTGAGAAAACATGGACAAGATGTATGAAGCTTCACTTACTGTAGAGGGATACCAAAGCAGTCGGAGTGCCAATGTAACTAGTAATACAATTACGATTAGCGGCAATAATGGCACCAGAAACCAAGAGATCGAGCTCGTTGTAACAGCCGATGACGGGACATGGGATGCTTATATTGACTATTTGGAGATCGACTAAAATTTCAAATCTAGTAAAGAGTTGAATCGGTTCGGAGTATCGGAACATCCATACTATATTAAAATAGCTAGGAGGTAGACCCATGTTTATAGCTAAAGCAGGAAAATGGACGGCGATTATGGCAATCACCTTGTCTTTATTCACAGGCTCGCTGGTGATCTCGAGCAACCAGGCGCTTGCGGCTGATTGCTCGAGCGGTTATGTAGCGTTAACCTTCGACGATGGTCCCAATCCCTCTAACACCAAAGCGCTGCTCAGTGCTCTGAAGCAAAACGGTTTACGTGCGACGCTCTTTAATCTTGGACAAAACGCGCAGAATAATCCTTCGCTTGTACGTGACCAGCAAGCAGCAGGCATGTGGATCGGTAATCATTCATGGTCACATCCGCATATGACACAACTGAGCACATCGCAGATGTCATCGGAAATTACACGCACGCAGCAAACGATACAGTCCATTACTGGCACGGCACCAAAGTTGTTCCGTCCTCCGTATGGCGAGACCAACGCAACCCTCAAATCCATTGAGACCCAAAACGGTCTTACCGAAGTATTGTGGAACGTTGACTCCCAAGACTGGAACGGCGCCTCCACCGCACAGATCGTAGCTGCTGCGGGCAAACTTAAAAACGGCGATGTGATCCTGATGCATGATCAGTACCAGACTACACTCCAAGCTATTCCACAAATTGCACAGAACCTCAAAAACCGTAACCTTTGCTCTGGTATGATCTCACCAAGCAATGGCCGGGCGGTAGCGCCTGATGGCGGAAACGGCGAAACGCCGCCAAACAAAGGCACAAAAGTGGAAGCAGAAAATATGACCAAAGGCGGTCAGTATACTTCAAATATCAGCTCGCCGTTCAACGGAGTGGCTTTATACTCCAACAATGATTCAGTGAAATTCACACAGAATTTTACCAGCGGCACCCATAGTTTTTCACTCCGTGGTGCTTCAAATAATTCCAACATGGCCAAAGTTGACTTGAAAATTGGTGGACAAACGAAGGGTACCTTCTACTACGGCGGGAGCAGTCCTGCGGTCTATACTTTAAACAATGTCAGCCATGGAACCGGAAATCAAGAGATTGAGCTTGTTGTAACAGCCGATGATGGAACATGGGATGCTTATATTGACTATTTAGAGATCATCTAATTTTGAAAAAACAAAATCCCGGCGGGATCTTCCCAGCCGGGATTTTTGTCGATATCCTTTTTACAACATTCTCAATGTAAAAATAACAAAATATTGAAATTTGCAATCTGTTGTATAATGGCGGGTAACAACTAGAAATCGCTATAAAAATATTCATAAGAGATGCAGGTGATGGCGATGGAATGGTATTTTGCATACAAAGACGAATTGGAAAAAGTATTTCGTCAAGCAGAGGAACGGACGTCCACGTTTCCAGCTCCCTTTCAACAAGAGGGTTTGGACTTTCTGGCGCGTTTTAATCCGTTGCGGGAAGACAGCACGCGTAATTACATATGCTATTTGCTTCCATTTTGGCTGCAAGAACTCACCGGACTCCCCCCCGAAACATGCCGCAAGCTGTCACTTGGCAACGTGTTCGTCATGGCTCACTATTTAATTCAAGATGATGTGATGGACACAGCAGCAGACAACCGTAAAACGCAACTCGCCTTAAGCCAGCTCTTCTATACCGAGTGTATAAGCGTATATCGGGACCTTTTTCCGGCAACCTCTCCTTTTTGGTCATATGCCCGAACGTATGTTGATGAATGGGCCGTTAGTGTGATATCCGAAGGAACAGAGGACTATTTTCAAGGAGAAAGAAATAAGGTCGCACTGAAAGCAAGTCCATTAAAAATGGCCGGAACGGGTGCTTTACTGCTCGCAGGCCGTGCCGATCTGATCCAGACTATTACAAATATGACAGACTTGGCGCTACTCGTGCTTCAAATGTCGGATGATTGGGCGGATTGGGCAGAAGATTTGGTCGAACATAGCTATAACTGTCTTTTGTCCCATATCAGTGCCGAGCAGAAGACAGCTTACTGTGAAGGATTGGGACCCAAACAGATTCAGGAAGCAATTTATGTACGCGGTGCGCTGGCCAGCTATGTGAACATTGCCGATCAAGCAGTCCAACAGTTAGAGACCCTGGAGCCTTCTATCCACGGCCTAAGTAGCTTTACACATTCTATCGCAGCAGAACTGGGCGAAGTGGCGGCGGAAATTGAAGGCGGACGCTCGCATTTGAGAAGAGGCGGACTTGACTACTGGCTCTCCAAAAATATGAAATAATGCTAGATTTTTCTGAGCCTTTCGTGGTATACTGACTAGGTAAATATAACCAATTGAATGAGAGGGTGATTTTTGATGGCTACTGAAGTTCTTCAAACACAAGTCATTCAAAAAGCTTGGGAGGATGCCAGTTTCAGAGAGAAACTGATGACAGATCCCAAATCTGCAATTCGTGATGTGTTAGGAGTCGTGATCCCCGATCATATCCAAATCAAAACGTTAGAGGAAACGCCTGATCAGTTTTTTCTGGTAATTCCTCCAGACCCCTCCGGCGTGCTCGCTGCATCCCAGAAACCTCGCTCGATGTGGTAAATTAGTTGTTCATGCTTATTTAATCTATATTCCTTAATCTCATGTGGGTGGGCTCAGCAAGCTTCCCTCCGTTTTCTCCGAATGCAAAAAAGCCGGATATTATCCGGCTACGGGGAAGCGGATGGTCGCTTCCGTTCCCACCCCTTTTGCACTTGTAAAAGTTATTTTGCCATTCATCGTTTCAATAATCCGAAAAGTCACCATCATCCCCAAACCCGTGCCTTTTGTCTTATTCGAGAAATAAGGCTCACCTAGTCTGGATAAAGTCTGAGCATCCATCCCTTCACCATTATCCCGAATATGAATGACAGCTTCTCCGTTGTCCACATAAGCCCATATATGAATATGACCCTGATCTCGCAGCGCTTCAATGCTGTTTTTGATGATATTGATGAACGCCTGCTTGAACTTGGAGGAATTCCCGCGTACTTTGATTTCCTGGGGAATATCCAGTGAAATTTTTCCACCTTGCAAATTAGCCATTGGACTGATGATTCCTTCAATATGTTTGAATTCGTTCAATATGGTCAACGTTTTGGTTTGGTCAAATTCTGGCTTGGCAAAAGTCAGAAAATCAGTAATAATCGCGGAAGCTCGATCCAGCTCCTCCAGAGCGATATGTAGATAGTCTTTATTTTTACCATCCTCCTGCTTGCTCATCAACTGAAGAAATCCACGTGTAACCTGAAGGGGATTACGTACCTCATGAGCTACAGATGCAGCCAGATCGCTAATAATCTCCATTTTCTCCGAACGTTGAAGCTCATTATTGAACATTTCCAGTTCTCTGGAGTACCGAACCACCTGCTTGTGCTTTTCTGCCAGCCTTCTGCCCAATATCGCGATCAACGCCAGTACAAAACCGAACACGCCCCATTTCCACAAAAACATATTGTAGTGTCCGTCCAGAATGAAGAACCAGCTCAGTTCCCCGATAGAGATGACTGCAAAAAATGCAAAGCCTGTCGATAAAATGATCGCTTCGTGATCACCCTTAAGTGCCATACGAACCGAAGCAAATACCAGCAGTATCAATAAGGCGACGAGTAATATACCCAAGATGACTACACTAAAAAAATAATATATATCGTTCAACCGCTCCTGTGCTCCTAAATTCACAATCATCATGGTAAAGCAGAACAAAGAGTATGCGGTTAACAACTTTCTGAATTTGCGAATCAGTATAATCGAATTGATATTTTGTTCAAAAAAGAAGGCTAATGAAGGCAGCAGAATAAATAGTGCCACATCAAAAAGTTGTAAGTACAGCTTGCCATAGCCGCGATAGAATGTATACAAGAATGGTGAATACGTTACGATCATCAGACCAATAGACAATACTATTGCACTTAGGGACAGCCACATGGCCATACTCGGACGGAACAGGAAAAATGAGCAGATCAGTAGTACCAGGGCGATAAAGATAAACGTACTGCCCAGTACAATATCTAAAACATCCATTCTGACCAAGGTCCCCAACAAATCACGATAATCACCGGTCATCACATTGCCGATAATGCCCAGTCTATTCTTACTGCTTTCCGTCCATATGTATAATGTTTTACCGCTGTCTTCCGGCTTCAGCGGAATCAGAATACGATTATTCTCATAATTGTACCCACGGTAGGATTCGTAAAAATTGGTCCCATCTTTATACAGCGTAATATGCCTGCCATAAATATTTTCAAAAAGCACCGCTGGCGTTTCATCATTTAGCGAAGGTAACTTCATACGAATCCAAGCAGAGCCTATATTACCGGGCTGCCTAAGCAGTTGTGTATCATCTTCAATATGCATCCAGGCCTTGCTGGAATCCTTTACCTCATCTAAAGAGCCATCCTCGTTTACCGCTCCCCATCTCATATCCCAGGAGGGTATTTTATAATCCCTTTCCGGGGTCATTTTGGCCGCATAGGCGGAGTAGCCCAGCGACAACAACAACACAATGACCGCTAGCAGGGTGGCGACAGCTTTGGGCACATGCCTCATATTAAGCACCTCAAAGTTACATAGTAGGATTTACAAGTTTGTATACGTTTTAACATTTTTTACGTCCTGAAATTATATTATTCTATACGATGATGTGCATACCTTCTTCATTAGTAGGGTATCATGTTCTTTTTACTCATTTTTTGTAAAATCTTCATATTGATTAATGATCATTTCCTGTTCGCGCCGCTCCTTCTGCTCTCTAAGCCCCAACCATGGTTCACAATCTTCATCCTCATAGATCGTCCAAATATCGGAAAATAAATAATCGCGTATTTCTACTATTTTTCCGGCCTGTCCGCCATCTGTCCAGTATAAGCCTTCCGGGCGCCGAATGAGGGTACGGGAAAATCCCGGGGTAGATGCCTTTTGACCTACTCGGATACGACTAATCATCGGACCAAACATGTACCATTCCAATTCATATCCCTCCCTATCCTCTTTATCATATCACAGCAGTTACCAAAAAAACGCTAATTGAGAATGGGCATATCCCTATTCGCATGATTTTAACTTCCTACAGACACACTAACTCAAGGTTTAGCCGTTCTACTGTTTGGGTAAGGTCGGAATAAGCAACAAAAAGCAAAGGAGCTGAGCAACATGGCCAATCGTGATGATCGAGTTAATGAGCTACATGACAATGATTTTGAGCCTTCTCTGCAAAATGCAGAAACCAACTGGGAGAATCTAACCGAGGGCCCAGATACTCCTCTCGAAGACGTCCCAGATGCCGATGAACTGACACCGAACAGTCCTGTTGACCCTTCTGCTCCTGCCGAATTCCTACATGGTACCGATTTGCTGAATGGTACCGATGGGGACGAAGAAGAGCAACTGGACAGCGACGATATGCTGGATTAAACACTTCATTTTATCAGGTGAAAGAAAACGGTTACCTATTCTGCTATGCGGGTAATGAAGTGTATAACCGAAAGGAGTTGACTGATCTCCTATGTATAAAGATCCGATGTCTCAAGCCGATATGGAGTATAAGCGCTACAAAGCCTTGAATCCCGTGGAAGAGGATGACCGCAGGTCTGCGGACAAGACAACTACAGATGATATCTCGGCCGAAGATAACCCACGAGGAGTCGCATCTGCGAAGCCCGAACCCAGGGATCAAGATAAATGAAAGGACAGATAAAGAATGCAAAAAGGGTGCTACCCAAGCCACACAAATGATACACATGGCTTGAGTGCACCCTTTTGAACTTCACATGTTTACAATGGCAGCATTTCAAGGTCAAAAACTTGAACCTGATAATCAGGGCTTGCCTTCTGCACCTACTTTGTTTAAAATAAGGTCAAATCTTTTGAATACCATGAACAAAGACATCGACGGAGACAAGTAGACGTTTAACGGATTCCCACAGAAAGGTACGAATTGCTGAGAGCGTACCGCAATCCCGCGTTGAAATTCACTCCCGAGTCGAGCCTTGAACCGACAGAAGGATTCATTCCTTTGTCCGCAGTAGAGGTTTCCGGAAGCCCCCGTTACGGGCATCAAGATCAGAAGTTACTGCCGTCGACTGAACGACGTTGACGATTCGTATGTATACTTCTGTAATTAGGGTGGTACCACGGCATTCGTCCCTTGCGGCGAATGCCTTTTTGTGTTATTTTCTGCAAAAAAAAGTCCATGGGCTAACAGAAAAAACAAATTTAAATTCGGGAAGGGTGTACTGTATGTCTACAAATGAAAATTCTTTGGAGCTGCTGCGTGAACAGCTCGATGCTACAAATTTGCAATTGCTGGAGTTGCTGTCCCAACGCGCTGAACTGGCGGGACAACTTGGAAAATTGAAGGAAGCTCAAGGGGTACCTGACTTTGATCCGGTACGCGAGCAACAAATGCTGGACAAGCTGATCGCGGCTAACCGTGGACCATTTGACGATGCTACGATTCGCCAGCTGTTCAAAAATATTTTCAAGGCTTCTTTGAACTATCAAAAAGAAGAACACAAAAAACATCTGATCGTCAGCCGCAAAAATCAACCGGATAGCACAGTTATCAAGGTTAAAGATACGTTGGTGGGCGGCAAAGCCTCCATTATGGTCGCAGGTCCCTGCTCGGTGGAAAGCTACCAGCAAACTCGCGAAGTAGGTGCGGCTCTCAAGGAAGCCGGTGTGCCGATTCTACGTGGTGGTGCGTTCAAACCACGTACGTCCCCGTATGATTTCCAAGGACTGGGCGTAGAAGGATTGCAAATTCTTAAACGTGTAGGCGACGAGTTCGGGCTGGCTACAATCAGTGAAATCGTCGATCCAAGACATTTGGAGGAAGCGATCCAATACATCGATATTATCCAAATTGGTGCGCGCAACATGCACAACTTTGAATTGCTCAAAGCTGCGGGTGAAACCAGAACTCCGGTTCTGCTCAAGCGGGGACTGGCTGCCACAATGGAAGAGTTCCTTCATGCTGCTGAATACATCGTTTCCCGTGGTAACACGCAAGTCATGCTGATTGAACGCGGTATTCGTACGTACGAAAAATGGACGCGTAACACGCTGGATATTTCCGCTGTTCCGATTTTGAAAAAGGAAAGCCATCTGCCTGTATTGGTGGACGTGACTCACTCTACAGGACGTAAGGACATCCTGGCCCCTTGCGCCAAAGCTGCCCTAGCTGCTGGAGCTGACGGTATCATGGTGGAAGTTCACCCGAACCCGGCAGTCGCTTTGTCCGATGCTCAGCAACAGCTGAACATTCCTGAGTTCCACAACTTCCTGTCTGAAGTCAAAGAATCCGGTTTATTCAAAGCGTAAAACTAATTTTATGCCGGCATTCATAAACCGCTTTCATTTCCTCAGATAATGATGTAAAATTGGATCAGGATTGTGACTGATCATGCAGGCAAAACCTAAATGTATATATGCTCGACTTTTGTTGAGACATATATATGTTTAGGTTTTTTTTATGCCTAATTCTTGAATAAAAAGAATACCTACATGGTTATAATCCACAAAAAACATCATAGGAACGTTCAGAGAGGGGAACAGAAATGAGAGAAAGAAAAGGGTTAAGCATTTTTCTATTAGCCATGATATGTATTCTGATCATCAGTGGTTGCAGTGGTAAGGCGCCCGCCGTTGTGAAAGATGAAAGGGCTGCTCCAACAGAAAAACAAACGGAAAATAAAGTAGAAAATAAAATTACCAAGGCCAGAACGGTGATCACTACCGATGGAGAAGTAGATGATATGAACTCTGTCATTCGCTTCCTTCTTTACTCCAATGAAATGGATTTGTCCGGGATTGTACTGACTAGCTCTGTATATCATTATGCAGGTGATGAAAAAGCTGGCATCAAACCATTTAGATGGACCGGAACCCAATGGGTAACGGACATGATTGATGCCTACGGAGAGATTTATCCCAACTTAATTAAACATGCCGAAGGATATCCAAAGCCTGAATATATCAAGAGCGTTACCAAAATAGGTAACATTTCAAATAAAGGTGAAATGGACAAAGAAACGGAAGGCTCCAATTTCCTTAAAACGCTTTTCCTGGACGATGACAAAAGAGATTTATACGTACAAACTTGGGGTGGAACCAATACCACGGCCAGAGCTTTAAAGTCCATTGAAGACGAATATAAAAATACAGATCAATGGGAAACGATTCGTAAAAAAATAAGTGATAAACTCGTACTGTACATCATTCTGGACCAGGACGATAGCTACAATAATTACATCGCTAAAAATTGGCCTGACATCAGAATTATTAATGATCAATCTAACTTCTGGCATTTCGCTTATGCTTGGAAAATGCACACAGAAGAAGTAAACAGCAAGTTGCACGGGGAATGGAATTTCAAAAATATTAAAGAGGGTCATGGCAAGTTGCTCAATATGTATGCCTTGATGGGCGATGGCAATATCATCAAAGGCGAGTTGGATGAAGAACAAAGAGGCAGTGAAGCCTACTTAAAGAAAAATCCACAATACGACAAGTATGACTTTATTTCTGAAGGTGATTCTCCATCCTTCTTCTATTTAATTGATAACGGATTGCGGAGTATGGAAAACCCAACCTATGGTGGCTGGGGAGGTCGTTTCGGTGTCGTTAACGATAAATTGTTTAGAAATACTGTGTTAGATTATGATGTGCATACGAAAAAATTCGAAGCAGAATATTCTTTGATGCGTTGGTTTGATGATATTCAAAATGACTTTGCTGCTCGTGCAGATTGGGCTATTGCGTCCGACTACAAAGATGCCAACCATAATCCAACATTGACCATTAAAGAAGGATTAGACCTAACGGCTAGCCCAGGGGAGAAAATAACCCTGCATGCAGAAGGTGCAGATCCAGACGGTGATCAATTGACTTACAAATGGTGGAGATATTTTGAAGCCGACACGTATGAAGATTCTAAAGTAAAACCCGCACAAGTTAAACCTGAATTGCTGGGTGATATGCAGCTCGGGCTTCACCGAGAAGTAGCTAAAGGCGAGAAAGTAAACACAATTGACTTGCAAGGAAGTGACACAAATACAGCAAGTTTCATAGTTCCTGCAGATGCCAAGTCTGGAAATACAATTCATATCATCGCAGAGGTACAGGACAATGGTAAACATCCTTTAAAGCATTATCAACGTGTGATTGTAACCGTAAAATAATAGAACACAACATCAATAAAATTAGGCTCATGGAATAACACTCCATGGGCCTGTTTATTTTTGCACATCGAACCTCGGACAATCTCTATACACGTTTAATGCTTTTTTCAGTCAAAGGAACATAATATCCTTTGCCATTCGGGCCCATAGCAAATTTATTGCGAAGATGAATTAGATTAGGGCCGAATTTCTCCTCTAATTGTTCACGGAACTCATATAGGATTTCCATGATATAAATATCATGAATAATCACTTCAGTAATCGGCATCACCAGCCCCGGATGCAACGTCCATGCAGCGCGGCTGTCATCACCAAGTGAAAGTATGCCAGCTACGACCTCCCGGTCGTCTACGCTAAGTACAATCCACCGACCACCAATTTCAGACGTAATCTCCTCACTCATATCATGGCGGTAAACAGTAGCGAAATCAAAGTTAAGCTCCCCATACGCTACAATGATCACTTCAATTCCTTGCTGAGCGACTTGCTCTAAGGCATCTCGGAACACCTCGGCATCCTCTTTCCAAATTTCTAATAAAATTCGGTGTTTTGCTCCCTTTACCCCTTCATTTATGCGATTGATAATGGCTTCATACCCCGAAATATTCCAAATATTCTCTCTATTTTGAAATGATGCTGTGTACTGCTCCAAACTCTCTTGCGCCACATTGAAAATCTGCTCTGCTTTGCGTTTTCTCTGGGCAATCAATTCATGTGGAGGAAGCGGCACATACAGAGGCGTATTTTCTTGACTGACCATGATATCCCCACGGTTAACCATTCCAGACAAAACCTCGTAAATTTTGGATCTCGGTACCCCGGAATTCAATGAAACGGCGTATCCCGAAAGTGGAGAGCTTTCCAATAAGGTCACATAAGCCTTGGCTTCATATTCACTAAAATTCAAATCTCGTAGAATTTCTAATATATTTGGTTTTGGTTTCATGACGTCTTCTCCTCAATTCGTGTTCATCCTTACTATATCACTTCCCCTTGACAAAAACTGATATACACACTATCTTTTTAGTAACGTTTTTATAGTAGTCACTATAGTAGCAACTATTATATTTCACAGGGAATTACCTCAGGGAGGATTTAACTTGAACAAAGTCATAGCTCATCACAGCGAAAGCAACCGCATTTACTACGGTTCTACGATTCTAGCCCTATTGATCTGGAGTACATCGTTTATTGCCACCAAAGCAGCCTACACGACGTTTCCCCCTCTTACCTTGGGTCTATCCAGATTTATTATAGCTTCCGTTGTGCTAGGTATCGTTTTGCTGATTAAAAAGGAACATGTCAAAGTAAAGCCAAAAGATTTGGCTACGATTTCGTTTAGTGGTGTTTTGGGGATCACTCTCTACTTTTCAATGGAGAATATAGGGGTTAGCCTGACTACCGCTTCCAACGCAGCATTAATTGTTGCATCATATCCCGCAATTACGTCGCTGCTTGAACTTATTTTGTATAAAGTGAAAATATCCAAATATAAAATTTGCGGCATAGCACTGGCCATAATCGGGGTATATTTCTTGACTTCAGTGGGCGAAAGTTCGGATAGTAAGAATCAACTAATCGGAAATTTAATATTAATCGGGACGGGTTTTGCGTGGGCGTTTTACACTTTCATGACGCGCAAGGTTGTGGACAAATATCCGCCTGTGACGTTATCTTTTTATCAAACCGTTGCAGGGAGTATCTTTTTCATACCGTTGGCTCTATTAGAAAAGGATCGTTGGCAAGTTCCGACAACCGGATCGTTTATGTTGTTAGTATATCTGGGAGTATTCTGCTCCGTTATCGCATTTTTGCTCTACAATTATGGATTAATCAAGCTGTCACCGAGTAGTTCCGTTTCTCTGATGAATTTGGTTCCGATATTTGGAGTCTTATTTTCTGTGTTGCTTTTGCAAGAAACGATCACATGGCGCCAAATCATTGGCGGTTTGGTCGTTATTATCGGTGTTTTACTGAGTGCACATCAAACAAACCGTACCTAAAATGAAAGATTGCACACTAGTTATAAAAGTTAAGACAAGCATCGTTGTGATAAGTATCAGCGCTACAATATAAGGGCGAGTGACCTCACCAAAAGTTTCTCGCCCATCGGTTCCATTTATGCAGTTGGCTTTTTTTCTTTTATATAAAAAAGGTGGTTATATTGATTGATGAGGTTATCCATAATTACAGACTGTCTGAGCACACTGGCATGATTAAAACCATATTTTGCTTGCAAAATATACAGCTTTTGACGAGCTTTCTCAAGCTGTTGACACAAAATGTCGTCTCTTATCATAATATATCCCTCCTTGTCATATTATCAGTGTAGAGGGTTATGAATAAGTATACTAAAAGTAAAGGTTTGGGATAATTATCTAATAACACAAAAAAAGACCTGCTCTATGAACTCTAAGGTTGTCCTCTTCGACAATCCTGTGTGATTCGCTTATCCGGCAGAATGAATATCCTGATCCGTGACGTTCTTCTTGGCTGAAACCGGGAACACGTTTTTCCCCTTCACCCCTAGCAGCAACGCTGCAAGCAGCAGTATGCCACCGTTTAACACAAAGATCCAGCGGATCGGCATCCAGCTGCCAAGCATACCGCCAATCAACGGCCCTGCCATTGTCGCGAGTTGAGTGGCTGATTGGCTCAAGCTAAAGGCTCGTCCGCGAAACTCCGGCTTGGTGACCTCCACAGTCATCGCGTTGATAGCAGGCATGACGGACGCATAAAACAATCCATATCCAAACCGAAGCGCACCAAAACCAACAAAGTTGGTTATAAAAAATTGTAAGATATTCCCGATTCCCGAACCGATCAGCCCAATCAGCAGCACGTGTGCAAATCCGGTCCGTCCTCCAATCCGTCCCCATCGGGGAGCCATCAGCACCGCCGCGATGCCTACGGCTGAGAATACAATCCCGGAACTTAAAGACGCCTGGCTACGGTCAACTCCCATTTCAAGCACATACACCGTAATTAACGGTTCCAAGATCATGACGGAAAAGGTACTTAATCCTGCCAGAATAAGCAAAAAGCACAAAGGCCGATTAGCAATAGCCTCCTTGATATCATCACGAACATGCGAGCGGGTACTGGTTCCCTTGAAGCTGTCCTCTCTAGCGCCAAAGGTCGCGATTAACGCAGATACCAGTACAAGAGCCGCAGAGAAAAAAAAGGCATTCCGATTGCCATAATAATGGCTCACCACACCGCCAATTAACGGACCTATAATGCTGCCTGTTGCCCCAGCGGTCGCCATAATACCGAGTGCATAGCCGGTTTTCTCCTCAGGCGAACCTGTTCCGACCAGCGCAATCGCAGCAGGAATAAACCCGGATAGTAGGCCTTGAAACAACCGTACTCCTACGAACACATATGGATCTGTCACCAAAGCACATATCAGGTACAACACCGCCAGGCTAAAGCCTGAACGAATCAGCATCGGCTTACGTCCATACTTATCCGCAAGCGAACCCCAAAATGGGGCAATCAGCGCGCTGGCTAAAAAAGTGACTCCAAAGGCAATCCCCGACCACAGTTCCAGATGATCATTTACACCCATTTCCGTATTCAGAAATATAGGTAAAAACGGAATAGACACGGAATAGGCCATGCTGCAAAACAATACTCCAATCCACAAAATGACCAGATTTCGCTTCCAATATAGATGCATGATGCCACACGTCCCTTCTGCTCATTCCATTATTACCCTCTAAATTAGAAAAGTCTACCGCCCCCTCATCCTTCAATCGTGGAACAACCGTGAAGAAGCTGATATAATCGAATGGAATGGAGTTGATGACATGGCTAAGAAGAGAAATTCGTCTTCCCCTGCTCCTGCGGCTCAGGACAAACCTGCTACGTTAAAGGATCTGTTGAGTCAGGATGTGCTGAATAAACTTAAGGCTCAAGCCAATGAAGCCCAAGCAGAACAGGACAAGCGTAAAGAAGACGAACGGCAGCGTGCCGTCGAAGCAAAAAAAGCTGAACAGAAGAAGCTGGATAACAACTTTGAGCATCTGCTGAATAACAGCAATTTGGACTGGCACAAATACAAATAAGCCAAAACCATAACGGTTTTGGCCTATCTTTACACTGTATGTTATAGCCAGTCACGAATATGTTGTACTGAGTACAGCACCCCTACCCAAACCGGCAGACTGAACGCCATACCCCATATGAGACCTTTCGCCAGCTTTTTGTCTACCTCCATCATGATCCTGCCCCTTTCCTTGGGAATAGCAGCAGTATGGGTCAAGAATACGGCTTTCAAACCCGTATTTCCTTATCCCCAGCAAAAAAGGTATGATAGAAAATGGAAAAGTGTTCTGCGCTGCCCCCAAACTTTAAAATTAGGATGTTACATCATCCAACCTTTCAGGAGGAATATCAATGAACCGAAAAACGATACGCCCATGGTACACGCTGTGCCTACTGACCATCATGCTCGTGCTGGTTGCTGGATGCGGTACAAAAGCGGCCGATGTGGAAGCTGCCAGCCGGACAAGCACTACAACTCCTGCTGCGACTAAAGACAAGAACAAGGCTGTTTCCCATCCGATTGTCACGATTGTCATGAATGATGGCAAGAAAATTAAGCTTGAGCTGTATCCGGAAGTAGCACCGAACACGGTTAACAATTTCATTTCTTTGGTGCAAAAGGGAGCCTATAACGGTACCATTTTCCACCGTGTTATCCCAGGCTTTATGATTCAGGGTGGTGATCCGCAAGGTAACGGTACAGGTGGCCCCGGCTACAGTATCAAAGGCGAATTCAAGAGCAATGGTGTTAACAATACACTCAAACATACACGTGGCGTATTATCCATGGCCCGCTCAGCGGATCTGGATTCGGCCGGATCGCAATTTTTCATCATGGTTGCCGATGCGGACTACCTCGACGGTCAATATGCCGCTTTCGGTAAAGTAACGTCCGGGTTGGATGTGGTCGATGCTATCGTCAATTCCAAACGGGATAGCAATGACAAACCGATCCAACCGGCTACGATGAAAAAAGTCACTGTGGATACGCTGGGTAAAAAATATCCAGCCCCAGTCAAAGTAAAGTAAGACATTCAAATCAGTCTTTCAAATCGGGATAACAGCAACGACCTTGTGCATACGCATGAGGTCGTTTTTGCTTATCCCTTGATGCTCTCTAAGCTGCTGCCTCTATGATGTAGTAAGAGTATATACACAAAAGGAAGCGTTTTCAATCATTATTTTTAAAGTTTTTTTCCGTTATAAAAGCCGTCAGCGTTCGACAAAAAAGCTACTGTATGAGCAGTAAATTCGTCTAATTGGACTTGGTCTCGACTGAACGAATACCTTCCATCTCTTGAAGCAGTGACAGCAGTTCCTCCACTCCCTCTGACCGGGACAGCTTTAAGAGCATATGAATAACCAACTGCTCACTGTTATTGATGCGCTCGACGTGAAAGCTGTGAATCGTCAGCTTCTTGTGCTTCAGCAGTTCTTTGATCCGATTCAGTACGCCCGGCTCATTGTCGACCTGAACAACTACTTGTTGCGTGGACGGGGTAGCCATCTGATAAAAACGACTATGGAGCAAGGACTGAGCCGCTAAAATAAACAACGTTACACCTGCACCAAGCCCATACATCCCTGCACCTACGGCAATACCGATTCCGGCGGTAGTCCAGATGCCTGCGGCAGTGGTCAGTCCTTTAATTCTATTTTTTTGTGTAAAAATCATCCCTGCGCCGATAAAGCCTACTCCACTTATAACCTGTGCTGCTATTCTGGAAGGGTCCAGCGACAGGTTAGACCAGACGGCTTGATCCTGAAAACCATATTTGGATACCACCATCATGAGCGCTGCGCCAATACCGACAATGAAATGCGTGCGAATGCCCGCTTCCTTCATCCGACTTTTGCGCTCATAGCCGATTAACGCGCCGCATAATCCTGCAAACATAACCCGAATCAGATAATCCCAATCCCACATACTTTTTTCACTCCACTATAGTTTATGTTTTGAAAGATGTTGCCTCAAAGTATACAATTCAAAAATGCTACGGCAAATGAGCCATTTATACAGCTGTTATTTTGTTATTACCCAAATTTTAAGGAACCCTCACTTCATCCTCTGGCAGATTGCGATGTGCCTTCCTTCCCTTGAGCAGCCATAGCTGCGGTGTATCCTGCACACCATCAAGGCGCAAGCTGAACGCCCCCGCTGGTAAATTGCGTACACGCAGCAATAGACGGTTTCCGTCTGCTACGGCATCCACAAGCTCCAGCAGCGTTAGTGAATCGTTCCTTAGGTGGCGGCTCAGGTCGCATGTTGTACCTGCTCTGTCCTCCCGGCTCCAAATACGCAGCTCATCTACAGACGGCGTGGCAATTCGCTTGCTGAAAGAAATAACCACCTCATCTTCGGCTGAACGTTCCGCCCTTAGCGGTTTGGGCGGCTCATCGTACATGTAACCACCCAAATGGTATTCATAGGCGGTCCAGGCGTCGTAGTCGCCCTCCAGGGCGGTAGCCCCGAACCGCCGCGTCCACTCGCGGTCTCGAACCATCCGCGCGAGCGAACCGATATCCGCCTGCACCCCGAGGGGCAGGCCCGGATAAGCGGCGCGAATCGACTGCGCGATGCGGGCGTAGCCGCGAATATACTGTGGCGGCAGACGGCGGCGCATCCAGTCCGGCCAATGGGTCTGGAGTACGTGCATATCCGGGGCGACGCACCCGATCATGGCTACCGTGTCCAGACCCTGCCATTCCCGCAGCTGGCCGGGAACATCGCCGCGCCCGCTCACAGCAAGCGACCATGTCGCCACGCAGATGTCCGGCCGGACATCGCGCACACCGCCTGCGCCGTTCACCAGCTCGCTGATCAGGCCGTTCACGGCGTCCACACGCAGATCAACCCACTGCGCGTACAGGTTCGGAACCTTCCGGTAGTAATTACGCGCATGCTTGTCGCGGAAATCCGGAATGTTCTCACCGCTGCGCTCGCGAAAGACACGCTGTGCATGCGGCCCAATATCCCCGTACACTCCACTGCGCAGCCCGTTCCATTCGGGGAAATAAGGCTCCGCCACCTCGAACCCGTCGAACGGAATGTCGGTGACGAGCCGGGCAGCGGCTTTCTTTTTCCATTCCACATACTCCTGGGCAAAATGCGAAAGCCGCTGAAATCCGTCGTTTGGTTCGCGCAGCAGCTCCATGCGCCATTCTTTCCACTCCGGCGGCAGCTGGGACACGCCAAAAGAGCCGTTGCCTAGCACCATTGCCCACACCGCTATGCCTCTGCGTTGAAAAGCAGCAACAAGCGCTCCATCCACTTCATTTTCACGCACGACAAAATAATGAACGGTCTGGTAGCCCGCAAGGGCGATCTCATCTGCTATACTGTCCCGCGAACGGTTGGCGTAATAGGGAAACAACGGATCGATTTGAATACTGGGGCCGCTTAGTGCCCACGGTTTCATTTTTCGGGTCAGTGCTATAGCGTCTGTCGATTCGGGTCGGTCATTTGCGTTATAGCTCAATTCGATCCACCTCCGTCACTCGGTCTTCTCCATACTTGTTTCTGCTATATATTTTTGCTACAAGTTCCTGCTGGTTCGCCTATGTTACCATATTTCGCAAATGGGATAAAATCCAGCTGTGACTGTTTCACCATCAACGTCCAGAGGTATGGAATAACGAGTCAGGTTTAGTTTATGAACGGAATGGGAGGAATAGTCAATGGCAGAGCAGAGATTGCAAGGAAAGATAGCAGTGGTCAGTGGTGGAGGTTCAGGAATTGGCAAGGCGACCGCGATCCGTTTTGCAGAACAAGGCGCCAAGGTGGTCATGCTGGATCGGACACCCAAGCATGCAGAGGAGACCAAAACAATCATCGAGCAGGCTGGCGGCGAGGCGCTTGTACTGGAATGTGATATATCCAAGCCGGATATGATTCAGCAGGGGTTCGCTAAAGTCGTGGAAACGTACGGAAAGCTGGATATCGTGTTCGCCAATGCAGGCATTAACGGCACCATGGCCCCTATCGAGACACTGGAACTGGAGGAATGGGACCGCACGATCAACATTAATCTTCGCGGCACCTTTGCTACCGTTAAATATGCCGTCCCTTACCTGAAAGAACGCGGTGGCAGCATTATCATTACCAGCTCCATCAACGGTAATCGAACCTTTTCGGGTATTGGATTCTCAGCCTACGCCTCCACCAAGGCAGCTCAGGTTGCTTTTATGAAAATGGCAGCGCTGGAGCTGGCACGTTACAAAATCCGGGTCAACGCGATATGCCCGGGAGCTATCGACACGCAAATTGACGATAACACGTACCCTTCCGAAGACTTGAAGAAGGTACAAATTCCAGTCGAATTTCCAAAGGGCGGAGAGCATCCGTTAGAGGATGCCCCTGGTGAGCCAGAGCAGGTTGCCAATCTGGTCCTGTTTCTCGCCTCAGACGAGTCATCTCATGTATCGGGTACGGAAATTTATGTAGACGGAGCAGAATCACTACTGCGTTAAGTATTAGAATGGGGAACGTTATACCCATTCGTACAACTGTTTAGGCTTCTTAGCAGCCTTATCCCTAGTCATATACTTGTGGAAAAGGCTGCTTTTATATGGCTTTACAACGCCTCTACAACCTCTCTATGTCGTCTCTATGACGACCTGTCAGCACTATGCACAGTTCCTTTACGCGAGCGGACATACAGCCTGCCTCCCGGAAGCACCTCGAACAACAGCATCAGAAGAGAAAAGAACAGGAGCGCAATGGCCTCTTCTGCCACAATATACAGAGGATATGGCCCTAAAAAATCTAATATCGACGGTGTTGACGGCTTTCCGGCCAGAAACATGTAGTTAGCTCCGAGAGCATCGTCTACGATCCACACCTTCAGCGCCAGACCATTCAGAAAAAGCATCACTCCTCCCACACTCTTCCACGTCGGTCGGAGTCCTTCTATCCAGGTCATATACAAGGCTGCCAGAATAATAGCACTATGAGCTATGAAAAAATGGATAAAACGATAATGCGGAAATGCGTATGCCAAATTAGGCGTGAGTACGGCTTGAAGCGCCCCTCCAATTCCGGCAAAAAGGATGATCGGATATAACCAGCGGCTTCGAAAAATGAGCATCAGGATAGATAGCAGCAGTGTCACACTGCACAGTTCTAATGGCAATGAGGTCTGGATATCCCAAATATGCTGCATCACATACCAAATATTCAGAGTCACCTCTGACAGAATGAGGACTGTAATTAACAACCAGCGAATTCCCTCGCTTATAGGCTTGTTCGACCGAATCCATCCCCGAGTCAGCCACAGCATCAAAGCGCATACAATGAGTCCCAATATAGCCAACCCATGTGATGGAGTAAAAGCCTCGAACCCTTCTGGCGCGTTGGCATCAAACCAAGGCCCTGACCACGACCTATCCATAGCTAGCCCCCTTTGATCTCTTTCTCTCTTCGTTGCATTCTATTTTATACCCAATAGCCGATTATGTTCTAGCCGTGTTTCTTGCTTGTTCCATACCTTACCTTTATGATAAAAGATATTATATTCAAAGGAGAACCCTCATGGCCATTAATCGCCGATTAATTACAGATCAGGATTTCAGCGAGGCACTGGAACGTCATCTGCGTGTCCGGGTATTTCAGGATGACCAATTGATTGGCTCTGGCGGAATCATAATCCGTTTTGACGATCAAACCATTGTCGTGCAATCCAGCGTCAGTGATCTGGCTTACCACCCCAGAAAACAATGTGAGTTTTTTGAAATTAAAAAATAGCCACTACACACCGGGGAACCATTTTGCTGCGTTTTCCGGTGTATAGCGGCTATATTTTGTTTGTATATATCATGCCTCACATGATGGTTTCTGTTATAGTTGCATTCCACGTGTTTTCATCATGAGTTTATTCGTAAGCACTTTCAAATCCTCGGAAGAAGACGAAATTTCCTGCATAATTGCTGTCTCCTCATGAGCAGCCTTATAAATTTTATGAGCTCCTTCAGAGAAGGCCCCTGACATTTGCTGAATACGATGGATCTGCTCAAAGGTTTGATCTACCCGATTCGTCTGCTCCGTCACGGCTTCTTCCATTAATCGGATGCTCTCGACAAATTCACGTACAATAGCGTTCAAACGGTTCAGCGTCTGATCCACAGAGCTTGTCCGTTCCGCCTCAGCACTGACCAATGACGTTTGCTGATGCATCAACTGCACTGTCTCTACGATTTGTGACTGGACACGGCTAACGATGGCATTTATTTGCTGCACAGACTCCGTACTTTGGGCGGCAAGTGCGCGAATTTGGTGAGCCACTACCGCAAACCCGTTCCCTTCTTCTCCCGCACGCGCCGCTTCTATGGAAGCATTCAACGCCAGCAGATGGGTCTGTTCGGCAATATCCTTCACGGTGCTTGTAATCGCTTCAATTTGGGAAGCTTCTTTTTCCAGTCGTGCAATTACCTGCTGCGAACGACCATGTGATGCTGTCAGCTCTCCCATTCCATCCATCAGGGATGAAAATACAGTCTGCGTCGAATCTACTGAATGCTCCATATGGCCTGACAGTTCCAGCATATGCCCCGATTTGCTACGCATCATTTTAAAATCGCCCAGCATTCGGTCTGCTGTTTTAATAGATTGGGCAGATGCTTGCTTTTGCTGCTCCACGCCATTCAAAATATCTTCTACCACCGAAGACATGGACTCAATTTGTGTGGTAGCCTGCACAATAGCCAAGCTCAGATTTTCCGCACTTTGCGAAGTTGTTCTGGTGCTGTACGAGATCTCATTGAACATATCTTTAATGTTCAGCATCATATGCCGAAATGCATCATACAGAACTTTGATTTCATCCTCCGAACGACGTTCAGGAATTACAACAGACAGATTCCCCGCCGAAGCTTCCTCTGCCGCCTTTGCCAACCTAACAATTGGCCGTGTGAGTAATTTTGAGATCAACCAGCCCAAAATGCCACTCCACAGGACACCCAATAACAGAATGATCGAAGTGTACACCCATTCTTGTGTACCTTGAGCAAGCCAGTCCTTGAGTACAAAAATAAAAAAAGCGCTTGTTCCATAGGTTATTGCAGAAATTGAGACAAATGCAGTAACCATTTTCGTACCTAGTGACATCTTCATGTACTGTAGCCCACCCCAAAAAACTCAAATTTGATTCCATTTTACCATAAAATTGCTACATTTCTAGTAGAATTTTTCACAGACAGATATATTTATGAGCATAAAGATACAGAGTCTTAAGTCCCATATCCTAATTACAAAAAACAATATGTTACCAGGTAGCAGCTTGCATCTTAAAACGGACGAATCGCGCTGTCACAAGTTTTACAGGCCATTCGTCACATCTTAAGCGAGCTGTTACCGACAAAGTCAATTTCCATTATTAAAAATCATTGTCATTTTTCTGTTCAACGACTGCTTTCTTAATCGCTTCAATTGTGTCTATTTGGTGACTGTTTTTTTCCAGTACGGTAAACTCCCATACACCAATGGTCAGCTTTTCTCCTTGCTGGATATCAAAACGCTCTGAAAGCATCCATCCGCCAATCGTATATACGTCCCCGGCCTCAATATCCGTCTCCAAGCGCCGATTGACCTCATGAATGAGCGCCTGTGATTTGAGTATGTAACGATGATCATCTGTTTTTGTAATGAGTGGAGTTAACGCTGCGGGGGGTTCGGTGTCGGTATAGGAAGGAATATCTCCGACAATTTCCTCCATAATATCCTCCAGTGTGACAAGTCCAGATGTTCCACCATATTCGTCCACCAGCACCGCTACTGGAATGCGTCGTTTTTGCATCTGAATCAGCAGATCCCGAGCCTGAACCGTCTCGATAACCTGAAGCACCGGGTGAATATAAGAAGCCATCGTCGTATTCCCTGTGCTGTGCCCACGTGCCAAATCATGCAGGGCTTCCTTGACGCGAATCATTCCGATAATACGATCCCGGTCTCCATGTTCAGCTACAGGTAGAAAATTATAAACTTTATCCTCGATCAGCTCCATAAACTCGGCCACTGTTGCCTGGTGGGAGATGGAACGGATATGGATGCGCGGTACCATAATTTCCTGCGCCGCACGGTCGTCAAAATCAAATACATTGTTCAGATATCGATATTCTGTCGGTGTAATTTCACCACTACGAAAGCCTTCAGATAACGCCAAACGAAGCTCGGCTTCACTGAGTGCTGCATCTTCTTCAGATACCTTTTTGAGCCCGAAGAGACCCGTAATGACACGCGATGAACGACTGAGCACCCAATTCAGGGGATAGGTCATTTTATAAAATATCGTGATCGGACGGGCAAAAAACAAGGCCATGGGTTCAGCAATCTGTATGGCGAATGTTTTCGGTACCAGCTCCCCAATGACCACCTCAAAATAGGTCAAGATCAAAAAAGCCAGCAAAAAGGAGAGCACTCCCGTCAGGCCTGCCGGAATATGAGCCAATACAAACAGGGGGTGTAGCAGATGTTCAACAGTAGATTCCCCTAGCCAGCCTAGCGCCATTGAGGTTAATGTGGTTCCGAGCTGACAAGCAGATAAATACTCGTCCAGCCGAGACAAAATGTTTTTAACGGCTTTCGCATTTTTGTTGCCTTCAGAGGCCAATTGATTGATGCGAGATACCCGCACACGAATAATGGAATACTCCGAGGCCACAAAAAACGCAGTTAATGCGATAAGTAATATAACCAGAATGATATTTATCGTTTCCATAGCCCTCTCTTGCTCCGTTCATAACGAAGCAAGAAGCACCCCCTTTGACATTCATTTTTGGATGGAACCATAACATAAGTAATGATGTCCATAATCGTGTATTACCCAAAAATGACAAGGAGTAGACTATGTATGACCCTGTTAGCGAATCGCCAGCGGACTCTTTTGCACGATATCTATCCATTGATCAGCTATCAACTGATGCCCAACCGCTGTCGGATGAACCCCATCATGCAGCCAATAGGAGGCGTCCGCCTGGGTAGCGGCTTCGTTCAACATGCTCTGGAGCGGCACAAATACGGCCCCAAATTCGTCCGCAAGCTTACGTACAATACGCTGATACCCCGTTATTTTTTCTTGCCAAATGTCCCATCGCGCCTCGGTAGCTCCCGTTTTCAAAATAAACGGTTCACACAACACCAGCCCGATATCGGGCATCACTTCACGCGTTTCTTCCAGAAGGTGGCGATAGGCTCGTTCAAATCGGTCCGTCACCCCGGACGGCTCCTGCTCGACGATCCGCCAGGCATCGTTCACTCCGATTAGAATACTGAGCAGGTCTGGCTTCAGACTAAACATGTCCTCATTCCAGCGTGCATACAAATCCGAAACTCGATCTCCCGAAATTCCCCGGTTCACAAATTCTGGCTGCGTAGTAGTCAAACGGCTCCCCAATGCACCTGCGATCAGATACACAAAGCTCTGACCCAGCCAATGGTTCGCATCCTCATTTCGTCCCCTTCCTCCGTCTGTTATAGAATCTCCCTGAAAAAGAATACGTGCATGTTCTGTACTCATCATCTTCCTAACTTCCTCCTTCGCATTTTCCAATAATACCCTTATCATACCTCGTATCTTCTAAATTAGAAAGCGGTTTCAAAATATAGAAGAATTACAGATTTGCATTATGATATACATTTCTGTTCACCTTGCTATCTGTAGTCGCAAGTAAAAAGCCCGTCGTCACACGGGCTATCACTAATACTCCTTCTTCGGCTCCTAGGTTGAGTTCTTCCCAAGACCCCTTTCTAATTCAAGGATTTACTCCTACTGCGAATGGACGAGCTCCCACCGGGATGGTAGTAATCGTAGTTTGGGTGACTCCATCAATTACGGAAACGTTGTTATCATCCTGATTTGTTACATAGATACGATTAGTTATTGGATTGACACCTACTCCATTCGGATTATTCCCGACCGGGATCGTAGCAAGCACTGTATTCGTCAACCCACTAATTATGGAAACATTATCCGTATCGCGATTTGCTACATATATAGCATTTGTAGAGAGATTAATCCCCACTTCACCTGGAGTCGTCCCAACTGGTACGGTAGCAATCACCGTATTCGTTACTCCATCAATTACAGAAACGCTGTTACCCGTGAAATTTGACACATAAATACGATTAGTTTGTGAATTGACACCTATTCTAAATGGATTCACCCCAACTGGAATCTGGGTAATCACAGTATTTGTTGCTCCATCAATGACCGTAACGACATCAAAATTAAAATTTGCTACATAAATGCGATTGGTTAATGAATTGACACCTATCCCCGTTGGAAGAGACAGACCTCCGACAGGAATAATGGTAGCAATTACTGTATTGGTCAAACCGTTAATTACGGAAACTGTGCTATCATTAAAATTTGCTACATATATAGCATTGGTTGCAGTATTGACCCCAATTGAGCTTGCTCCATCTCCAGTAGGAACGGTAGCAATCACCGTATCGGTTAATCCATCAATTACGGAAACGTCATCACTGTTCAAATTTCCTACATAGATTCGGTTGGTTAATGGATTAACCCCTACTCCCGCGGGATTAATGCCAACAGGAATGGACACGATCACCTCATTGGTCGATCCATCAATCACAGAAACATCATTACTATCAAAATTGGCTACAAAAATGCGATTGATTGATAGGGGGCCGGACTCTGCCCCAGCCCCTAACAGCTCAGATGATACAAGCCGATGAGCCGTAACCAACTCTCCAGCTGCATTTTTTCCCCAAACGGAAATTTCAGTCTGACTTGCGGCAACACTTCCCGTTGTAAAAACGAATGAATATGCATCAAAATTTGCAAAATAATTTTTAGTAATGACTTGATTCGGAGCGACTGAGAAAGACTCAAGTACATATGACGTTCTCGATCCGTTTAATATATAGCCTTCTATCATTAGAGTCGAAAAATTGACAGAATCCTGGTTTTCGATTTTGATCGTCACCTCTTGAGTGGGTCTTATACCACTGACAGCACTATTATTAATAGGTCCAGTTGACAGAATGGCCATTTAAATGAAACCTCCTATATTCAGATATTACAGTTAAATTCCAGTCTTAAAAGACTACTAATTCTATTTGTAATATATGCAGGATTTTTAATATAAATTGGACATTAACTCAATAGAGTAAAAGAAAGACACCCATTTTAATTAAAAGGAGTGTCTTTCTTTTACTCTATTCCCCTCACACCGCTCGGTACTTACACACCTCACGAAAATTACAGCCTCCGCACGCTCTGCGTGAAGGCATCGGAGTGAAGAAAGACTCGGGCTTGGGGCGATTATAGTAATCGTCATCGAGACAGGACTTCATTTCCTCGATGTATCGTCCGACATTGCCAACTACCTTGTCGATATCCTCTTGCGCGGGACGATATACCTCATGCTCTCCTGTCATCAAATACTCCACACGTACCTCAATCTTTTCTAAAGGAAGCTGATAGTGCTCCTGCACATAGGAAGCATACAAAAAAAGTTGGTCGGAAAAATCGCCTTCCTTGCCTGTTTTCCAATCCACGATGACCATGTCTCCATTGTCTCTACGGTAGAGCAAATCCATTTTGACATACACTTTCGTCTCATGAAGGAGCATCGTATCCCACTTCTCCACTTCTACAATTCGGGCCTTTCCCTGTTGCAGTTCACGCCAAACCGCAGTACGGTACAAATTGTGTATCACCGCGTGCTGTCGCTCCTTAATAAGGGCGATCCGTTCCGGAAGCACCTCGTCGTCGTAATAAACCTCCGCCAGCATGACGCGATTTTTCGGATCTTGTAGCCATAGCTCACGGTGTAGCGATTCCTTGTAGCTGTTATTCAACATGTTCTTCATAGCTGTCTCGAGGTATGCTGTGCGCGGGATAGCCCCTTTTTCCATCCATCCACGTATGACTGATTCACACATTTGATGCGTGATATTCCCGAATAAAATATATAAGTTGCTCAGTTGCTTGAGCCGATACAACGTAACTTGCTCTTCAGTGCCCTGTGCCGAATTCCAGCCATTATGCGAGCCGTAATAATGATAATAGTATTTGCGTAAGCATTCATCGAACGTTTGAGCCCTCGATTGCGAATAGGACCAGGACGGGTATATAGCCATGACAGGCCCTCCTTCATTAAAACTATCATCTCTTTATTATAACGCAAACCTAAGCTGTATCGGCGATAAAAAGGACGAAGACTTTAACCCATGGGTTAAAGTCTTCTACTGACTGACTAGTTTGTAGACTCGCAATGAGTCCGTTCAACATGTATCAAATCACTAACATTAACGGCACCGTCCTCACGGACGTTGACAACAAGTACCGGAGTTCCCAGCATTCCGCTGATCCACTCCTTATAATCATCCACATGATCATTCGGAAGAATCGTCAAGATGACACCAGCAAAGCCACCACCATGTACTCTGCATGCGCTGTTATCTATTGACTTTAAATACATTTCGGTTAAAGCCAGTGCAACCGATACGTCTTGTTCCCGCGCAATCCCACTTCTATATACGTTTTGGAGCCATTTCCATGAGGAATTACCAGATTCGGTAACGAGCCTCAGGAAATCAGTAAAGCGTCCCTCCTCCAGTGATTTCACCTGTTCATCCACGCGTCTATTTTCTTCAAAAAAATGCAACGCCCGCAGTACTGCACGGTCTCCTGCTTTTTCCCTGACCATTTTAAGGTTGGCATATAGATCCTCCGGCAATAAGTCACGGCAAACCGAAGCGTCTAAAGACTGAGCCACTGCAAACATTTCGTTGGGCACCGCCGCATAATCGTCCGTTAAATCAGCATGATTTCCACCTGTATTTACAATAACGAGGGAATATCCGTTTTGTTCAAAATTCCAATGAACAGGATTTATGATCGGTTCCTTGGGATTTTCAAAGTCAATGGAAATCAAGCCACCATACGCGCAAGCCATCTGATCGAGCAGCCCCGACGGCTTGTTCCAATAGCCATTTTCCGCATACTGGCCAATTTTGGATTTAGCAACAGCATCTAACGCTCCCTCGTTATAAAAATGATTTAATATCGTACATATCAACATTTCAAAAGAAGCGGAAGAGCTTAAACCTGAAGCAGAGAACACATTGCTTGATATATAAGCTTGGAATCCCCCGATACGGTATCCGAATTCAAGTAGACCAGCGGCAATGCCACGGATCAGCAGCATCGTACTGTCATCCTCCGGTTTTGGCGACAAGTCGGTTAAATCGATGACGTACTTCGTCTTGTAGCCTTCAGAAAAGAATGTAATTACAGACTCCTCCACTTTAGAAGCTGCAGCGATGGTATCGAGTGTAATACTGCCTGCCAGCACCTTCCCGTGATTGTGGTCTGTATGATTCCCACCAATTTCGCAGCGCCCCGGAGCACTAAACAGTTCAATATCCCCTACACCAAAATGCTCCCGATACGCCTGTATAAGGGATTCATATCGAGTCGTTTGCTCAGAGATTTGCTGTTGACCGTACATTCGGGCAAGCACCATTTGTCCCTCTCTGGAATTCAATAGTTCCATATCTTTCATCGTATATCCCCCTAATTGTATGTGTTTTCCTATGCTGGAATGATACTATCATTATCTCAATTTTCCCTGTATGAAAGTATGGCACTTTTAAAATTTGTAAGCGCTTATTTTAATCGCTTTACTGAGCATTTTACCAATATAACAAAAAAAGAACCAGCCCCTAATTGGGCCGGTTCCTTGAATTTCTTTTTAGTCGCGTTTCAGTACATATTCCCCATCATTATTACGAGTTACTGTGGCGCCAAGCGCCTCGGCAACTGATTTGAAAGGAACATACAATGTACCATATTCATCCGTATATGGAGCTTGTGGCAGCGTCAATGTGCTTCCTTCCAATACAGCCTGTTTGGAGCCACTTTTCAGCTTAATCGTCTTACCTGTAATATCATCAATTACAGTAGTCTGTTTGGCAGCTGCATCCCATTTTAACTCGGAGTTCAGTTCGCTCGTCAGTTCACGCAATGGAATAAAGGCAGTACCACCACGATTCTCCAAGACGTAGTAATCGTCTTTAGGATCGAAAATGGTTTCTACTTTTGTAATTTCCAAATCATTTTTTAAAATGTTGTAGATCGGAGAATTCGCTTCAAAATTGCGCAGCGTTGCTCCCGGAGTTAATTCAGCTTGTTTATTCAAATCAATAACACCGTTAGAAATATCCACTTTATCAGCCGTCACACTACCATTGACGTTCCAGGATTGAGTTTCGGTCAGAATTGTGAAGGACTTCACCGGAAGACCGTCCACATCTGGCAAAGCAACCGTCAGGTCTGTCGCCGCTTTGCGAACATTTCCTTTTTCATCAAAATACATGTCGCTTTTCAGAACCGTGTTAGCACTCAGGACCGTTTTGATTTCAGGGGACTGTGCATACATGGTGCTAACGCCTACATCATACTGATCAACGGCCAGATCCAAATACTTTTTAACTTCGGTATAAGCCTCATTGACCATTTTTTCTTTGTTAGCACTCAGTTCCGCTGTTACTTTATCACTACCTTCAATATTCATGCCGGAAGCAATTGTTTTAGTCATATCAATGGCTTGCCCGATCAGCTCTTTCAAGCCTGCTTCGTCCTTAGCCAGATTCGCCAGGAACGGTTTTACCAATGTTACCAGCTCATCACCACGAAGTTCAGCATGCAGATGGGTCAGTTTCACTTTGTCTTTCTCACCGTATACTTCCTCGGTTACAGACGTTGCAGAAATGGTAGAAGGGTTAGGCGCATGCTTGAGCATAAGTGCAGCGGCTGTTTTCGTCAGTTCTCTCACGTCTTTGGAATATACATATGGATCAAATCCAGCAGGCAGACCGCTCAAACTCTCTTGCGAGTTCAAAGATATGTAATAAGGTTTTTTGGCACCTTCCAGTTGAATAGCCAAACCTTGGCGGTCTAATGCAAGTTCAAACGGCAAATTATACTTATCGATGTGCAATGTACCTTTGGCAGAAGCAAGTTCCTCTGATTGTACCTTGGCTTCATCCACAGTGACAGAAATCGAATTAATCAAATCTACGATTTCTTTATCTCCTTGCGTGATTCCTTCTTTTGGAGTCAATTTAAGAGAGATTTTCTCCGTTGTCTGCTGGGATTTCACATCAAGTGTTCCCAATAAACTTTTACTTACATCAAATCCACCTACTGCCTGGCAACCTGTCAAAGCTACCATTAACAGAATAAGAGGGACGGCGATCCATTTTTTTATATTCATATTAATCCCCTTTCAAGATATTTCCGTAATCTCTTCTATTATCTCAGTGTTAACACGCATTGTAAATGAGTAGAATGGAAAATAGAACTAGTTATTTAGAATCAATTTTCAGCCTGAAGCATCCGGTAAGCCAGTAGTGCCATTTCCAGGCAACGACGTTTGTCAGGGTCTGCCAGATTTCCCTCTATGATTTCATTAATTTTATCCAGCCGATTATAAAGGGTCTGTCTGTGAATGTACAAAATTCCGGCGGTATCACGCTTGGAGCCATGGGATTGAAAATAGGCATCCAGTGTATCCAAAAGCTGCATATGGTGCTCACGATCATGCGCAATCAGCTCGCCCAAATGGTCCTCTACGAACTCTTGTAGAAAAGGAATGCGGGGCACCGCCTTCAACAATTGATAGATTCCGATGCTGTCATAAAATAACCGATCCTTCATGACTGGGACGCTTCGTGCCACTTCAATGACCTCATATGCCTCTTCAAAACTGCGATCCGTCCCCGTCATGCGATGCCTTACCTTACCAAAGCCTGCATGAATGCGCACCTTATCAAGCTGTCCTGCGGCATAGTTCTGAATATATTGAACAGTATGGGCAAGCACTTTTTTCATTTGCGCTGCGGAACGCAGTGTTAATTCCTCCTTGGCACAAAGGATGTAGCATTGACTTCCCTTCATCATCAGCAGGTTGTGCAACGTTTCTTTTTTCAACAATGATCGAAGCAGCACTAGCACATCCTGATTGATGGATTCCTTGCGTACCTGACTGGCATCCTTGTCCTGATGTTCTACCTCAATGACCCCTGCCCAAAATAAATACTGCCCCTTCGATAACAATCGCAGGCCCATCCGGGTCTGAGCCTGTTCTTCACTGGGAAGCTGCCCGCTCAGTACATCCTGAATCAATTCATTATGATTACGCAGCAATCGGTCTTCAAGAAACTGTGTTCTCAGCACCAATGTAGCGGCTGCCTTGGCAGTGTAATCGAGTAGCAGCGACATTTCTTCCGTCGGCATTTCACTATGCAGTACCAAACCTACTGTGGAAAACACCTGACCGAAGCATACAACGGGCTGGAACAAGACGGCAGTGGATTCATTCAGGTGAAACAGCAGATGCCCCTCCCGATCGGCGGTCATACTAGATTCCACTTCATTGGCATAAAAATCTGCAATACGGTCCGCTAGATCCGGCTGGACGGAAGGTACGAATCGATTGGTTTCAATGGAAGACATGTAGATGACCTGCCGGGCTGCATAGTCATGAAGCACATGCAAGAGGGCGTTCATATCAGTGCTGCGCAGGGTTTCCTGCTGAAGCTGACGTGAAAATCGCTCCAGATCTTTTAGAAGTTCATGATGTCGGTTAATAAGTAGGGAATGAATATCTTGTGTAATTTCAACAAAACGCACTGGCTGCTCAAATACGATGACCGGGAAGTGATGTCGTTCCGCCAACTCCAGAATTTCAGAGGGGATTTCATGAATGCTCGTGCCCAGCTCCACACACAATCCAGCGGCTTCCGAGCGGATCAGTTGCTCCATATACTCGGCACGCTCTTCCCCCTTCCGGGTGAGCCACAGGCCGGTCGTCAAAATCAAGTCATGACGGCTCACAAACGGAGAAACATTTGTGATTTCTAGCACATGGACCCAACCCACAAGGCGATGTACACCCTGTTCCCCCGCCGCCAGTTTCGCCCGCCGGAAAACGGGACGTTCCAGCACATCCACAATGGTAAATGTTTTTTTACCGTTCATCGGCATTCTCCTTATGTATATGTCTTTATGTCATTTTATATGACATATATTCATCAAAAAGTCGAGCCTTTAAGTCAGATAATCCGACAAAATGTATGATGTCAAGGAGCTTCACCCCTTGTAAACTGTACCTAATCTAACATGAATTGCATTTATCGGCTTGAGTCCATGTAACTAATCGGCAGGGCTGCGCAAAAATGATAGTGTAATTTTCTTAACAATTATTTTTAGGAGAGGTGAATGAAATGAAAATTGGGGTTCCGAAAGAGATTAAAAACAATGAAAATCGTGTCGCTCTAACGCCAGCAGGTGCAGCTCAATTGATTCAACACGGACATCACGTATTTGTGGAAAGCCATGCAGGTGTTGAAAGCGGCTTTACGGATGGAGAATATGCCACTGCGGGTGCGACTCTTGTGCAGCAAGCTGCGGACGTGTGGTCCCAGGCGGATCTGATTATCAAGGTAAAAGAGCCGCTCTCCTCTGAATACGGATATTTTCGACCAGGATTGATTTTATTCACCTATCTACATTTGGCTGCCGAGCCAGCACTGGCCCGCGCTTTAACAGACAACGGCGTAACCGCCATTTCCTATGAGACGCTAGATGTTGAAGGCAGCCTCCCGCTGCTTACTCCGATGAGTGAGGTTGCCGGTCGAATGGCTGTACAAATTGGAGCACAACTGCTGGAAAAACCAAAGGGTGGCAAAGGCATTCTGCTGGCAGGTGTACCGGGGGTGAAACGCGGTAAAGTGACCATTATTGGCGGAGGGGTGGTCGGTACCAATGCTGCCAAGGTCGCCATCGGTCTCGGGGCAGATGTGACATTGATCGACCTGAGCCTGCAAAGACTGCGCCAACTGGACGATATTTTTGGCAATCAGCTCCATACGCTGGTGTCCACCCCGTCCAACATTGCTGAAGCCGTGGCGCAAAGTGATTTGCTGATCGGTGCTGTCCTGATCACTGGTGCCAAAGCTCCGCGGCTCGTAACGGAAGCCATGGTACAGACGATGCAGCCCGGCTCTGTGATTGTGGATGTGGCCATCGACCAGGGCGGCATAGTCGAGACGATTGACCATATCACCACACACGATCAGCCTACCTATGTGAAGCATGGCGTCATTCACTATGCGGTAGCAAACATGCCGGGCGCGGTACCGCAAACCTCGACGCTCGCCCTGACGAACGCGACGCTCCCCTTTGCTCTCCAGCTCGCAGATTTGGGTGTGCAGGAGGCGCTTCGCAGAAGCAAGCCACTGCTTAGCGGCACCAATGTCCTGAACGGACATATTACCTACGAAGCGGTTGCACGTGATCTGGGATATCCTTATGTTCCCGTGGAACAGGCATGGCAGGCGAAAGCCTTACAATAGAATAGAAACAACTCAAAGAACCACACGCTCTTCCCAGCAGGGACTGAAGCGTGTGGTTCTTTTTGTGCTAGCTGTATCCACCGTACTTACTGCATTTCAGACGATCTCTGACGAAAGGAACGTTTGGAGATGGCGATAAATATCTGTGATTTCGTCTAGCGACATGCGCACCAGTCCGCTAGACGAAGGCGCCACAAATTCATGCATCTCGGGAATGAGCGGTTCAGGCTGAAATCCCCAATTTACTTTGGATTTTTTACTGTATTCGGTGTACACGCCTTTGCCGACAAAGCAAGCAACCTTCGGGCGGTATTCCTTTAGCTTCTCGTATAGCTTCAGACGTCCTTCGGCGTATTCCTCGCGTGCAATATCCTCTACTCCCCTCGTGGGACGGGAAACAATGTTCGTAAAGCCGAAGCCCAGCTTTAGCAGCTCCCGATCTTCCGATGGATCGTACAAGCGAGGTGTCAAGCCTGCTCCCTCCAGTATGCGCCAAAATCGGTTGCGCGGATTCGCATAATGATGTCCTACCTCGCCTGATTTCAAGCTGGGATTAAAGCCGATGAATACAACGGATAATCCATAATCCAGATGATCATCTACCTCATGCAGTTCTGTCTCTCGCTCTGTCATGGGCTCCTCCTTCCTCAAACAATATCCAGCGGCTGCTTCCGCGTTGGCGGAGGAAAAACTTCGTCTATTTGTTGAAGTTGTTCAGGAGTGAGCCGAATACTTGCTGCCGCTGCATTTTCTCGTACATGCGATTCCTGCACCGCCTTCGGAATTGCCCAGACATCACCGTCCCGTATGACCCAAGCGAGCGCAATTTGGGATGGATTTACCCCGTGGCTGGCAGCAATGTCTACCATAACAGGATGTTCCAACAGCCCCCGTCGCAGGCGGCCACCTTGGGCAATCGGGCAATAGGCCATCACAGGCACCCCATGCGTACGGCTCCAAGGTAGCAGATCATATTCGATGCCCCGCGAAGCTGCGTGATACAGCACTTGGTTGACAGCGCAGGCTTCGCCTCCACTCAGGCTCCATAGCTCCTCCATGTCGGACTTGTCCAGATTGGACACTCCCCAGCTGCGGATTTTGCCCTGCTCACGCAGTTTTTCCATACCTTGTATCGTCTCTTCCAGCGGAATATTCCCACGCCAATGCAACAAATACATGTCCACGTACTCCGTTCCCATTCGGGTTAGGCTCGCTTCGCACGCTTGAGCCAGTCCTTGGCGGTCCGCATGATGAGGATACGCCTTGCTAACAAGATAGACATCATCCCGGCGACCCCGAATGGCCTCTCCGACGATCTCTTCTGCGCCGCCCTCCGCATACATTTCAGCCGTGTCCACCAGCGTCATGCCCAGCTCCAAGCCAAGTTGAAGCGCGCGCACTTCTTCCTGCCGGAGTGACGCTTTTTCACCCATATGCCACGTGCCCTGCCCGATTAGCGGCACATCACGACCGTCAGTCCAGGTAATCACACTTTTCTTATGTTGGCTCATATGCATTCCCTCCTTAGGAGCCTGATGCCACAGGCTTGTCAAATACATGGCTCTGCGCCCAATGCTGTCCACCATCCGAGGTGGTATACATGACTGGGGCCTGCTCTGAATCCGAGAAAATAGCCCAGCCTTCCTTGGCATTTGCCATCCCGATTTGCTGACCACCATAACCGTCAAAGCCTTGCTTGCCATTGTTCCACGTCTTGCCGCCGTCAGTCGTCCAGCCGATGGTATTGGGCTTGTCGCACGGTGCGCAGTAGCCGCCCATCCATGCGGTATTGCTATTAACCGCATAGAGCATACCTGGTGCAGCCCCTTCATTTTTGGGAACCTGGTTGTCTTGCTGGCTAATACCTGGTGCCGGACCGCCGCCAGCAGTGGTATTCGCCAGCACAGCACGCCAGCTTTGTCCACTATCGGCAGTATGCCAAAGCGAATACGACGTCTGATTCATCCCCGTATCGCCAACCAGCTCGATCCATGCGTTGCCACGTTCTACCGAACGAATAATGGCTCCATTTAGTGGCGCCTCCGTTGTCCGTGACATGACAGTAGTCCACTTTTGGCCCCCGTTAACCGTGTGTAAAATCTGAAACGAACGGTCTGTGTCCTGCGTAACTGCCCAGCCGTTTTGCTGATCATGGTAATATGGCTGTCCTACCAAGTGGCCAGGCACGGGGAGCGAGGACCAGCTTTGCCCGCCATCCTTCGTATATTGGTTGCCACTGAACCCTTCCTTGGATGATACAAAGTGTAAAAAGCCCGCTTGCCCTTGCTCAGGTACAGTCCCGACAACCTCCCAGCGTTTGCCGCCATCGCGAGTGGCCAGCAGCGTTCCGCTATCTGCCATAACAGCCCAAGCCTGCTGCCCGTTCAAGGCAAAAATCTGCTGAACCGTACCTTGGCCCTGATATTGCACATTCCACGTCGATCCGACTGAACCGGATGCAGCCGCGTCCGTTCGGGCAATCCAGCCATTTCCGCCGATCCAGCCGGATTGGCCGTCAATCAAACGCAACGCGGTAATATTGTCCATGCGGACCTTCGCTTGAGTAGCATCTGTGGTTGCTTGTCCTCCTGTTTTCGGTGTATCTACAGTCGCTCCCGAACCATTCGCTTGTGCCGAGGCGGCACCCTTTTGCTCATTTTGAGCCGTTTGTCCTGTTTGCGAACTTGGTTGTGAGCCTGTTTCACACCCCGCTGTCACTATGGCTACGGCGAGTAAAAGCACCCAGACCGATGTTTTTTTCTTCATTTTCGTTCATCCCCTTATGTTGGTGATATACATGGCTGTGCGGGTATTGTATTCACAGCCATGTATATTCTATGTATTACCCTGCTGTCTTCGTTTCACTCTTAAGGTGAATATACGGTGACTGTATGCGAATCATCGTTACAGGATTACGAGTTTACAGGAACAAAGCCACCCTTTTCGATGGCCCGGGTTCCTGCTTCGCTTTGCAGCCATTCGAGTAATCGTTGCATCGAAGGGCTTGGTTTCTCGCCTTCCCGTGTGACCACGAACAGTTGAGCTGTGAATGGATATTGTTTCGAGCGAATGTGCTCTTTGTTCGGCTCCACTCCATCAATAGATAAAAATTTGACCTCTTGACGATTATGCATCACATTTGCGAAATAATAAAATGAATAACCGAGCGCATTGTGATCCTTGTTAAAATCTGCGACTGCATTAATCATTTCACCCATTATACCAATTCGGAGTTCCCGAGGAGGTTCAGCCATGTCATGACCTTTCATCACTTTCTTTTGCATATATGTTTGACTTCCTGAATTCTCCTCCCGCTGATAAGCAACGATCGGCTGATGCTTTCCCCCTACTTCACTCCAGTTACGAATAGATCCTTCATATATGCTGCGTACCTGCTCCGAAGAAAGTCCGTTAACTGGATTGCCTTTATGAACGAGAAAAATAAAAGCATCCAACCCAATGGGTGTAAGCTTCATTTGAATTCCCCGACTTTTTGCCAGGCGTAATTCCTCATCAGATGGACCCGCCACCAGTATCAAATCCGCCTTCTTTTCAATCAGATTGACATAAGCCTGATGTGTTGTGTTGAATCTCAGTTCGTGAGCCGCACGAACCTTGTTCATTCCGGTCAATTCATGCAGCATATCCTGCGCGAATGGAATGGCCGCTGTAGCTCCATCTACTACCGGGAAATCCCTTTCCGCAATGTACGGACGTTGAGGAAGCATGATCGTAATCACCAGCACAATAATGAGCGCAGCAGATATTGCAGCTACAACCCATTGCCATCTATGGTCCACCTTTCCGTGCTTGTCGGTCACCGCAGGATAACGATCTACCCCAACCCCGACTACCATGCCAGCTATGGGTAGCAGTGCGATCAGCAAAAACCAGATTCCGCTACGCTGTGTATATAACCCCAATACCTCTAGTACAGGTTCTGCCCAAGCGTGATAAAGTGAAAACAGCTCCCACGCCCCTCCCACTTCAGCAGGTTGGCCACCAGACCCTTGTATGCCTACAATCCACAACCACAGCCCACATAATAATGATAATAGCCCAGTCAGCATCAGCGAAAGCTTGCCCATGCTAGACATACGCGCACTCAAGGCACCATAAGCTGCAAAAATGAGACCGATAATCCATGCATATAGAAGTAATATTACAAACACAGTTGTATCTGTGACACCTTCATGCCTCAGCAGAAGCTGCACTTGGGGTGCCACAACCATACTCCAAACTACATTAAACATGACTGAAAACAATCCAAACATAAACGTACCGCCCAGCCATGGCCAAAACCATGCTATCCGCACAGACTCATCCTTTTCCGGCTTGGTTATAACTCTCTTTGGATCAGACATGTACATCCCCCTATATCTAATGAATGAAATGAGACTGTAAGCCATTGCTTCTTCATTGTACAATTATGGTAAAGATTAGTATACGAGAGGAGGATAAAAATGTCCTTATCCGATCATCCGAATGAGGAGGCACTCAAGCTGCGTATGGCAAAAAAGGCCTCCCCCACGGGAAAGACCTTTTTGGTATCGAATCTTCTTTATATCGCTCTGGCATGGATCAAAAAACGGTGCTGCTTCACGTCCCAGTACCCATCACGTTGGATATCCAAATACAGCCATACAGCTGTTCTATATATTTCTCTGGCTGAAAGTCTGCAATCTGCCATTCAATGGCTTTTAAATAGTAAACAAGTGCAAAATACGTCGTACCTCCGTTGGCGAAAATGACTCATGCTTATTCAGCACAAGATCGAACCCGGCATCGCCAAACGGAGGGGATTTGTCATCCTGTATAGCCATATCGTGGGCTTAAGGAATTGCTGGTAAAGCCTTTGCAAGCTCCGGTGTCATATCGTTCGGAGTAAAATAGTAATAGCGTGTATGGGGATCTGAACTAAATAAAGGTTTGATCTTGACCTGAACCAGGTAAGTGCCTTTCGTCATATTTGGAGTATAGCTATTAGATCTACGCTTTTCCAGTACAGTGCTCCACAGCTTCGGGTCTTCAATCGTTATTGCTTTATGCTTCTGTTGGATGCTTTTAAATAGCTTATAGTCTTCAATATACTGATTGGGTTGATAAGGTTCAAGCTCTTCAGTAATAATAGGAACAGCCCGTATCGAAAAAATATCCTTGGCATCAATGATCACCTTATCCGCATACCCCTTTTGCTCTAGCCAACCTGTAAGCTTGTGATATGAAGCCGGCCAATCAAATGAAAATTCACGAGTCCAGCTCGGTTCGTTATTGGTAAAGGATGACTCTTTGTTTGTAATAGAAACACTCCCTAGGGGATATCGATGTGATTGCATTTCGCTATAACTCATATTTAATACTTCTTCTCTGAGTATATCTTCAAATTCACGTGCTTCTTTGGGATTGGTTAAAACCACTCGTCTTTCATTATCATCTACGGATTGGATATTAATCGTCTCTGCTTTTCCTTGCAGCTTATCCAACTTGTACCTCACCATTTTGTAAGGCTCTGCTTCCATCACTTTAGTCAGTTCTGTCCGGAAGGGCTTCTCCGGGAATGTATAGCGGCGAGTCATGGTGGAACCATCATCCAAACGGTAGACTATGACTGCCGATTCGACGGCCAGGTTTTTGGACAACGTTTTCTCGCCAGCTGCATGTGCACGTACAAGTTCACGATGTAAATTTAGCACAGAGGCGATATAAGCCCTGTCTTGGGAGTAATAAGCTTCTGTTTGTGCATCTCCCCCTAGAGGCTCCTCTTGCCCCACATAAACCTTTTCTACGGAGTGAGCTGTTGGAATCCGTCCCTCATAACCCAACCAACCTGAAATCGGGATATATAGTACCAGCCCCATGATCACACCGTAAACAACCATTTCCACCAAAGCACGAACACGCACAATTTGCCACGTCTTGCGGATGACCATCTCTACAACGATGTAGCCTAAAATAGCTCCAAGTGTATACCCAAAAATCGACCAATTTACTCCTCTTGTACCTGCATTATAAAAATAATCACCTAGTACTAGCATGGCGCATAGTATAACCCCTGCCTTGAACAAAGGCTGTAAGAAAGGAAATGCTATGGCCTGAGTCGCCTTTTCGACCAAGCGTATACGATACAAACCATAACTCAAGGCGACAAACAGCAGAGAGATACCTAAATAGGCAAGTAGCTCTATGTAGGAAAAGGCGCGCTGCGGCAAGTTCTCCATAATGCGTACAAACGGCGATAAGTTTTCCCAAACATTATTATTGCTACGAAACTCCGAACCGTTAATATATTGGACAACGGTTTCTCGCACCCGCACATAACCGTATAAATTACGTTCCAGAAAACGCCCCATCATCATGAATAGAAACTGAGGCAATAGCAGCAAAACATACACCACTACGGTCTGTAGCAACGATTGTCCCACACAAGTCCCTACAAACACGGTAAAGGTAAACAGGAAAATCGTAAGGACTGATACGACCAGAGCCCACGATCCAATATCATGGATATGGAAAATATAAGGCAGTTTGACTGACGTGTTAACCCAAGCAGTTACTCCCGCCGTCAGCCACACAGGTACAAGTAAAAGAATAAGACCGCTAATGAAATGTGCCGTTAATAGATGCTCTCTACGCAAAGGTAGGCTATGATACAAATCGGATGGCCCCTGTCGCTGAACAAAACGAAGCAGCATCACGCCTGCCAGCACCGGTACGGTCATTAAAATTAATTTTTGCAATTCATTACCCGAGTTTGTGCTATCGAACAAGCTTTTTAAAACCACTCGCGGTTGTTCATCACCAATGCTCATAAACAATGGCAGCGGTACTGTAAACAGCAATCCCGCCAAGTACAATAGACCGATCCAGCCATGCTGTCTCAAGCATTGGCGAATTACGCCGCCGCTACAGAAGAATCGGTTGGATGTCATAACCTGCGTCCTCCATTTCATAAATGAAAATTTCCTCAAGCGTCAGCGGCAACAAATCGAATACATGCGGCTCATACGCTTCAATTGTCTCTGCAATCCGCTCTCGCTCACCCCGGATAATAAGCAGCAGAACACTGCCCCTCCGCTCCTTATGTACGACCGAAAGTTGGCCACAGACAGCTTCCTCATGCATGCTGTCCCGAAAAGCAACCTGCACCTTATGCGTATCAGATTTGAGGTCGTCGACCTCTTTTTCCAACAGCATCCGTCCTTGGTGCATAATGCCCACATGATCACACATGTCTTCAATCTCACGCAAATTATGAGATGAAATTACGACGGTCATCTCACGTGCAGCGGTTTCTTGGAACAAGAGATTTTTGATCATTCTGCGCATCACGGGGTCCAGACCATCAATGGGTTCATCCAAAACCAGCAGCTCAGGCATACAGCTCAAGGCAAGCAAAAAAGCGGCTTGACGCTTCATCCCTTTGGAAAATCGGTGAAGTTTGCGCTTCGGGTCCAGCTTAAAAATACCTGTTAGCTGTGTGTAGCGTTCTTCACTCCAACTTGGATAAATAGAGCGGTAAAACCGGGCCATCTGACGAATTGTCGCTTGTGGGAAGAAATAGGGAGCATCCGGCAAAAACAGAATGTGCTGCTTGACTTCAGGCTGCTCATATACCGGCTGTCCACTGATTAACACCTTGCCAACATCGGGTCGGTAAATCCCGGCAATAATTTTGAGCAAGGTCGTTTTCCCAGCTCCGTTCGAGCCCAGCAGTCCAAAAATGGAGCCCTTCTTTACCGTAAGGGCTAGCTGATCAACAGCTTTTTCTTCTGTAAATGTCTTTGTGACTTCCCTTAATTCAATCAAGGGACATCCCCCTTTCCTTTGTTTGTATAGCTTCCACGTATATGTCGTCCACTTCCTGCTGTGTAAAACCGAAATGGACGGCTTCAATCATCTGGTTTAACAATGCCACCCGAATCTCATCCCGCTTGATTTGTTGTGGCTGATGCTGGGCAGGTGTGACAAAGCTGCCTTTGCCTTGAACGGAATAAATGTATCCTTCTCGTTCCAACTCTCGATATGCCTTCTGAATCGTATTCGGATTCACCGTGAGCTGAGCGGACAATGTCCGTACGGAAGGCAATTGCTCATCCGGCTGAAGTGATCCGTACACGATCATTTCCTTTACCCTGTCCATAAGCTGTTCGTAGATCGGCTTGCGGCTGCGGATATCCAGCTCGAACATGGACTTCCTCCTTTCAAGACTTATTCTGATTCACTTGTATATACTGAACTGTTCTAACTGTACTATCATTAATAGTACAGTTAGAACAGTTTGTCAATCTTTTCTTTGGGTATTCCTTACAAAAATAACCGTGATGCATCATGCATCACGGTTATCTCTTTTTAGCGTTCCTTTGACTCATAAGGCTCATCACGGCTTATGTTCGCAAGCGTTGAACCTTCCGGTAGCTTAAGATCCAGCTGGAACTGGAACGTCGCTCCTCTAGCCTCATCGCTATCCACACCAATGGAACCCCCCATCAGCTTAACCAAGTTTTTACAGATGGACAATCCCAGTCCTGTCCCTCCATATTTTCGGTTCAGTGCCGGATGAAGCTGGGAAAAAGGCTGAAACAATAGATGCTGGCGGTCTGCTGGAATACCGATTCCAGTATCCGTTACACTGAACTCAATCAGGCATCTATTTTTACGACGGCTGTAAGCCTTTCTTTCCACAAAGATATTTACACACCCTCGCTCCGTAAATTTGATCGCATTGCTCACCAAATTCACCAGCACCTGTCGAATACGCACATGATCACCGACCAGCATCCCCGGCATTTCCTGATCCACATGCCATTCCAGCTCAATGCCTTTTTCCATAGCCTGCGTCATGAATAGGTCAGCCACACTGCCGACCACATCATCTAGCACAAAGGGCTCGTGCAGCAAAGACATTTTGCCAGCTTCGATTTTGCTCAAATCCAGTATCTCATTCAATATCTGCATTAAAGCACCGCTGCTGCTGGTAATAATGTCTATATAGCTACGCTGCTCCTCATCCAATTCAGTATCTGCCAGTAACCCTGCCATGCCTATAATGCCGTTCATCGGTGTACGGAGTTCATGACTCATCACAGAGAGAAACTCTGACTTGGCTCGATCGGCGCGTTCGGCAGACTCCTTGGCCCGAATGATCTCCTTTTCATTCGTCCTGTCTACAAAAACCATCACAGCCCCTTTTCGCTCACCATTATCCATCAAAGGACTGATTCGATAGGAGGCCAGAAAGCTGGACCCGCCTTTTTTCCAAAATACTGCTTCCTCTGCCTGATAAGAAGCTCCGCTTCGAATCGCTTGAAGAATAGAGGACTGTTCGTTCGGAAAATGGCTGCCAATCTCGTCTGCATGGCGAATGATATCTATGCATGCGCCGTTCAGCGGATTAGCCGATCCAATGCCGAACATCTCGACAGCTGCCGGGTTCATAAAGCGGACATGTCCTTCGTTACTTAAACCCACAATCCCTTCGGATACGGCATTCAAAATAAGCGAATGCTCATTACTAAGTTTTTCAATTTGAGCAATGTAGCTTTTGAGAGGGGTAACGTTTTCTATAATCCCGTAGCAGCCTACAATTTCCTCTTGCACGAAAATCGGGATATTCGTCATCTTAATGAATAGACGCTCCCCCTCCTTATGTATGAATTCCGATTCATAGGTTTGCGTCTCACCCTGCTTGGCCAGTTCCATATGACGCTTGATTTTGTCCTGTTCCTCAGAGGAAGCCACGATAAGTATGTCAGCCCCAAGCAGCTCATCTTTCGTATAGCCCGTAAGCTCCACCAAGCTCGGATTCACACTCAAGATATGACCTTCCATATTCACGGCGCATATCCCAAGTGGATTATGCTGAAACAGTGACCTATAACGGTTTTCACTTTCGCGCAGACGCTGCTCCATTTCCCGGTGCTCTGTAACATCCTGGATCATACCAACCACTTGAACGGGCTTGCCTGCATGCTCGTCCATTTCAGCTTCCCAGATTGAACGCAGTACCTTTTGTTCCCCATTGGGCAATACAATCCGGTAAAAGGTTTCTTCGTGAATTCCCTTTAATATAACGTTGGTGATAATCTGTTTCATGCGCTCTGTATCTTCTGGATGAACAGCCGCCATGAACGCGTCAATACTTGTTTCAACCGGCTTGACACGATAGCCAAATATGCTGCGAAATTCCTTGGAAAAATGCATAACATCGTTGACCAGATCCCAGTCCCATGAGCCGAACATCGCCAACTGTTGAGCTTTTGCCAGGTTCTCCTCGCTCTTCTGGCGCTCTGTGATATTTCGTCCGATGGATAGAACTCGCTTGATCTTGCCCTGTTCATCCCGAATAATACGGTACGATACTTCCAGCCACAAATAATGCCCGTCCTTATGACGTACACGCCGCTTCATGATGCCTGTTTCCTTGAACATTCCATGTACACGCATGTAATCGGCATCTTCGATATGGTAAAATTGAAGCCGTTTTTTGCCGAGCATTTCCTGCTTCGTATAACCAAGGAGTTTTTCCACCGAAGGAGAAATATATTGAAGTATGCCGTCTGCCGTGCTGTAAGAGATGACATCCGGCGTATTTTCGGTAATCAACATGTACAAATCCTCATTGTCCGAAAGCACCTGCTCCATGTCCTTTTTCTCCGTGACATCCATTGCATACGCAATCAAGTAAGATTGTTCGGTAGCCTCATCATCAAATATGGTTAATTCCAGCGATAGCCAGACGGATGTTCCCCGTTTATGTTTCAAACGCAGCTCTGTCTTATAGACTTGATCTGTAGCCTTAAGCCAACCTGCGTAAGCCTCCCTCAGCCCTTGCTGATCCTGAGCCTCATTATACAAGAGATGGTAATATCGGATATCCAGTAATTCCTCCTGCTCATATCCGACCATTTTGCAAAAGGCGGGATTGACGTACAGGCACTTCCCCTCCCTCGACAAAATCACGATTCCTGTCGGGGCATGATTATACATATGTTCCAGCAAAGGCAGTCGTCGAGCAGCAGAAAACACAATGAATCTCCTCCTTTGTGGTCCGGCAGTTTTTCTAACTATACCTATTCTAACATGATATGGAATTTTTATAACGGTGAGTCCGCCTCTAGATGAATGCCCTTAAAACATGTATGCACAAAAGATTGCCGATGCAGGTTCATCGGCAATCTTCGAATTATTTTTTTATACCACCCGGCTAAGAAAATGACGCAAAAATCGCTCCGCATCGACTTTAAGTGCCACGTCAACCGTAGTCAGTGCTTGAGCTTCGTTCTCATTTTGCACCTCACGGGTGCGGCCAACCTCGGCGGAATCGCCCACCTCAACGGCAATGTGCATTGGACGCGTCTCCACAAAGCTGGAATCTATCGCTAATCCTACAGCCAGTGGATCATGCAAAGCACAGCCTGCAATACCAGGTCTGAAGTTGCGATAAGCTTCCATATAAAAGTCTGTCATATCTGCCATAAACGCACCCAGCTCGGTCCCTTGTTCACGCCATTTGTCCACATCCTGCTGTGGAAGCAGTGTTTGCATCGTGACGTCCAGCCCAACGAGCGTAAGCGGAAAGCCCGCTCCCAGCACATAGGCTGCGGCTTCTGGATCGGCGTAAATATTCGCTTCAGCCGTCGGAGTTACATTCCCTTTCACTGTGACCGCGCCGCCCATGATGATCAGGCGGTCAAGCAATTGGGGCAATTCGGGACAGCGATCCAATGCAATCGCAAGATTGGTCAGCGGTCCCACAGCTACCAGGGTAAGTTTGCCTTCATAGCGACGAGCCTGTCCGATTATAAAATCAGCGGCATCCCCAGACGCAGCCTGACGGGAGGGTGCTCCTTTCAACTGATTGCCAATACCGTCTTCGCCGTGAATATGCCGGGAATAAGGTTTGAACAGCTCCCGAGCATACGGCTTGTGAGCGCCAGACACGACGGGAGCCTCTACCCCCAGTTTTTCCAGCAGAATCAGTGAGTTACGTGTTGCCTCCTCCACCGAGATATTACCAAAGGTGGTTGTAATACCGAGTAGCTCCAATTCCGGCGAATGGACCGCGTACGCAATAGCAAGCGCGTCGTCAATGCCAGTATCTACATCTAAGATTAACTTTTTGCTCATGATGACCCTCCACAGTAGAACAGCATTCTTTTTTTCATTATACACAATTTCAATGCTTATTCCCTTGGTCATCAAATTCTTTATTCGAAGACGTAAAAAAGGCTACGACAGTGATGCCGTAACCTTCTTTTAATACTTTTCAATCATTCAAGGGCACATGTTCTGACCAAATCCTAAGGCTCGATTCCCCACACCAGCTTATCATTGTGGAACAACGTTGCTTTGTTCCATTCTGCATAAGAGGTTTTGGTTGGATCGAAGGAGTAGTCATTGGATTCGTCCAGATTAGACCAGTCGCTTTTGTTGATGCGGATCTGAATATCACCTGTTTGCGCTCCGGCAGCAAGCGTACCGGCAGCAGGACTGAAACCAATTTCAATATAGTTGTCAGTAAAGGTACGCAGCACGTTATCATTACCTACTTGCGCATAGTCTACTGCAGATTGCAGCTCCTGGCTGCCATCTTTCGTGAAATAGTAACGAATTTTCAGCTCACTCAGCTTCACAGGTGTTGTTCCTTTATTTTTCAAGTTAAAGAAAGGCTTGACTGCGTTATTCGCTGGATCAGTGTCCCCGGCCCGATACATTACAACCAGATCACCCGCTGGTTCTGTAGGATCTGTAGGGTCTGTTGGATCAGTCGGTGTACCTTTAGGTTCAGCGCTTACCGCTGCGGAATCCTTACTTGTTCCTTTCGCATTCGTAGCACTTACAACATAGAAGTAAGTTGTTCCGTTCGTCAGTCCCTTATCCGTGTACTCTCTTTCCGTTACAAGAGGCGCAACGGCTGTAAAAGGACCTGCTTCGCTAGTAGCACGTTTGACCGTGTAGCTATCGGCACCCGTAGACGCATTCCAAGTCAGCGTTACTTGAGCATTGCCCACAACAGCCTTTAAGCCTGACGGTACAGCCGGAGCTGTAGGCGCTGGGTCCACACCACCAGTGGAAGGCACGATAGCAGGGTACGCATTTTGTACCAGCATCACAAACTGATCATGGAACCATGCTCCTGAAATAGGTGCATTCGGTAAAGCATCCGTTAATGTGCCATCCTTGGTTGTATAGGTAGGATCACACATACGGTCAAAGCCTTTACCCTCATCGTTCGGAATGAGTGAGCTGGAACCATCGGAATCACCCGGAGGTTTCGCCCATACATAGGCATCAATATGGCCAGCTGGAGCCGTTTGTGGCGGCGTTCCCATACCTGCTCCGCTGTTATTACACCAGTTACCACGGTGCGAGCGTTTGTCAACACGGCCTGAGTTTACATAGGAGTTAATATCACTGCCGACTGCGGAAGTCGGACGGTTAGGTCCTCCCCATCCATTACGGCCTGTATCAATTAACATACCGAGTGAGCTCGGCCAGCCTGCGCTGACAAAATCTCTATGCAATGCCTCTGCGAAATCCGATTCATCGAAATTAGGATTCCATTCGTAGTACTTGGACGATTTGATCGGCTGTCCACCGATATTCAGATTTGGATCAGGCAAATTAGGTTCTGTCAGCGGTGAAGTGTTGGCTGTATTCGTGATAAAGCCATCTACACTGGCCAGACCTTTGCTAGTATCTTTGAAAATGGTTGTAAACAGGGATACCGTTGCTGAACGGTTGTTATCCCAACCTAACCAACCAGAGTGACCGATATCTACGTATTTGTACACGTTAGGAATCTCGTTCAGCTTATTCATTGTGTACTTCACGCCAGCTTCATAGATTCCTGTAGACTTGGCTTGTGCACATTTCGGATCATCCAGATTAGTTACCAGATTTGGCAAACTGTCTGGTTCAATGATCGCTACGATACGAATATCCTTATATTTGGGATTTGCAAAAATAGCAGCTATTTTGTCAATATAATCCTTTTTATAGGTTTCCAGACCTGCCTGGGTCAGCGGCAATTCACCATTGGAAGCCAAGGCGTGACAATCCCGTCCGGGCAGATCATACACAATAAATTCCGCCGTAATCGGTGTGCTGCCTTTCTTTTGCGCCAATACTTGGTCCAAATGCGCTTCCAGGCCAAGCTTGCCTCCACCGCCGTTAATAGCAGCGATACGATCAAGCCATACGGCTGTCGGGAATGTTTTGACCGTTTGCATTTTTGCTTTCAGATTGGCATCCGTAATTTTGGCAATCGATGTGTCGACACTAGCCGCATAATCAGGGCTAATATATTTTGTCGCCCCTTGGTAAGGATTGTCCACATGGGATTCTGCATGTATTTTATCCGTAAATCCTGCACCTGGTAGAAAGCTGCTTGCGACGAGTGATAGCGCAAAAGCATACTTCATGCTTTTACGAAGCACTTGCTTTGTTTTCAATTGCTTCACCTATCTTTCCGTGGATTTTGTTGAATCTTCCTATGTCGGCACCTGATTGTTACATGATTAAATGTGAGTTACGCCTACTCTCTCCAAAAAAAAGCGGCGTTCATAGCTGTGAAAGGTAAGCGCTTTCTATTTGTTCATGCGCTCACATTTTCCCCTTTTTGTCACCTCCTATGTTAGATTATAGTGAGCTGGAAATCTGCTGTAAATTGAATAAATTAAGGACTACATTATTAATTAGGCATATGAATTGCCACCCTAGTGGTTCATCGCGGCCCCTCTTTTTCTGAAGTCGGTTTCTTCATTTGTTGAACATCCCTGCTATAACAAGCTTTCGGGAGATTTAGGATCGACGGCAAAAGAGCAAATTCATAAAAAGTAAGACCGTATTCTTTAATTTCCGTCAGCCTAAATCGACAATGATAAACTTCAGCACGCCAACTATGCCAAATCGTCATATCTATCGACAGCAAAAAGGTGCTTTCAGGCCCTCATGACCATGAAAACACCCTTTAATTGTTGTGAAGACAATCTCCGCTCTTATTGTTCTACACTTTTTCGCGATCCTTGCCTTTGTCGGATTGCCCTGCATTTTTATTGGCGGCATCCCGATCCAGTTGCATTTCTTCAACCGTCTTCACCTTAAGTCGTGCTGCTCCCTCATAGGGTCGGGTTGGAATCAGATCGCCTGCAGCCAGACGTTGACGCGCCTCGGCAATCGCTGCTCCATATTGCGGCAGCCATGCTTCCTGCGCCACCAGCATCTCATCGACCATCTGCCAAATTTCTTTCGGATTACACACCGCGCCCACTAGCGGATCCATCATAAACGCTTGCCGCAGCAGCTTATCATCTCCGTGTACAGCCGCTTCGACAGCCAAACGCTGGACGGAAATACTTACATTGCAGACGGCAGCAAGACCGAGCGGAAGATCTCCTACATGTGGCATGGAGATACCATTCCGATCCACGTATCCAGGCGCTTCAATAATCGCATCGTCCGGCAAATTGGAAATCACACCGTTATTAACGACATTAAAATGCCCCCGGTATACACGTCCGGTTTCCAGACCTTCGATAATGTATGAACCATGCTCTTCACCGCGATTTTCCACCTTGTACTCCAATGGGTCTTCTTTCATCCAGTTAGGGAAATCTGTTTCAAACCAATTACGTCCTTCTGTACATACACGCAGATAGCCGCCTGTTTCTCCGTTGATCCAGCTGCCTAGATCAATCCAGTCCATAATTTCATTCGGACGCTTTCGGTACCAAGGTACATATTCACTGAGATGACCATTCGACTCTGTGCTGTAATAGCCAAAACGACGAAGCATGTCGATGCGTACCTTTTCGGTGCGGCTATATTCAGGATGTTTTTCGAAAGCCTCCAGCAGTCCAGCTGTCAGATCCTTGCCTTCATGAGACGCCTGAATGTACCACGTCTGGTGATTGATTCCGGCGCATACAATGTCCACCTCCTGCTTCTCCAGACCATACACCTCGGCAATTTGGTGATGCCCATGCTGGACGCCGTGACATAGACCGATTGTACGCACACCGCTGTATTTATTGCAGGCCCACGTCATCATCGCCATGGGATTCGAGTAGTTCAGCAGCAATACATCCGGTGCACTTAGCTCGCGGATATCCTTGCAAATCTCCAGCATTTCAGCGATGCCGCGCTGACCATACATGATGCCTCCTGCACACAGGGTATCGCCCACGCATTGATCCACGCCATATTTCAGCGGAATATCCACATCGGTCGCAAAGGCTTCAAGACCGCCAACCCGGATCGTACAAATGACGTATTTGGCATCCTTCAAAGCTATCTTTCGGTCCGCAGAGGACTGTATTTGTATCGATAAACCGTTCTCCCGAATATCCCGCTGGCACAGCTCAGTAACCATATCCAGATTGTGCTGACTGATGTCTGTAAAAGCCACTTCAATATCATTAAATTCCGGCACCGTTAACAGATCTCGCAAAATTCCACGGGTAAAACCGATGCTTCCTGCTCCAATAAACGCTACTTTAAATGACACGGCATTCAACCTCCGGTAATTAGAATGGGTATATACCGTCATTGTAGCAATAGGCCCGTAGAAAGCGTTATCAAAATCATGACCAGTTTCGTATTTAGGTGTCAAAAATCCTAACTTTCGCATCAATAAATGCTGCTTGCCGTTGACGATAGCTGCCTACGCTTCTTTTGTTGCTGTATAATGAGTTAAGTCTCTAAATATTGACAAAGGAGCAATACATGTCAAACCGTAAATGGACATTTATCCTTATCCCCGTCTTCCTGCTATTTGCCTGGCTGCTCTTTCAGTTCACTCTGTCTTCTTTTCAAATTCACCAATTTGCAGAGTTATTGAAGACGGTTTCTCCAAAAGACGGGGTTTCCGATACAAAAGTCGTACTGATATCACAGGAGTTGGATAATTATTACTGGCGGTCAATCGAACAAGGAGCCCGAAAGGAAGCGGAACAGTACGGTATGCGGCTCGATTATATCGGGCCGGACCGCATTAATCCGTCCGAGCAGGTCAAACTGCTGGATAAAGCGATCGCCAGTAAGGCGGATGCAATTCTGGTTCAAGGGATAAATGATCCAGAGTATCGCCGATTAATCGACAAAGCAGCCGGACTTGGCATCCCCGTCATCACGATCGATACGGATGAACCAGGCTCCCGTAGACTAGCTTACGTGGGAACGGATAACGAAGGAGCAGGAAAACGGATGGGCGCGCTGTTAGCGAAAGCCTCTGGAGAGCGTGGCGACATCGGAGTTATGATCAGTAGCGAGCGTGTTGAGAATCAGCGACTCAGGCTTGCTGGATTTCGTTCTGTGATCGGTCGCTATCCCAAGCTCCGCATTGTGGAGATTCGCTCCTCAAATATTTCACGGCTTCAGGCAGCACAGCAAGCTCAGAACATGCTCACCCGGTATCCGCAGATCCGCTACATGGTCGGATTCAGTGCGCTGGACGGCCTTGGCATTCTGGAAGCCTCGGAGCGGCGCGGCGCGCGGAGTTTGCAGATTTTCGCTTTTGACGATATGACCGAGACGTTAGAAGCCATCAGAGATTGCAAAATCGAACTGACCATTGTTCAACAGCCAGAGGAAATGGGGGCTAAGGCCATAAAATTGCTGAATGATTATCTAAAGGGGAATGCCCCCCAGGAATTAACCTACACCAGGGTATATGAGATGCATGCGGACACTCCCGACAACATGACCGGAGATGACAGACGATGACGATCAGAACGAAGCTGCTTCTGTTCATCCCTCTTCTAGTTGTGTTCGCCAATATCATCGCTTATTTTGTATTCCAAAGCGGAAAGGTCGTACAACAGAGCTACGATGAAATGCTTGGCCGAATTCTCCTCATTGAGCAAACCTCCGAATCGGCGGAGAGCAACTTAAAGCTCCTATATGCCTATCTGCTTAATCCAAGAGGCGATAAGGCTGTGCAGGGTCCGACAGAATACCAATTAATGCAGTTGAAAGCCAGAATTCAGGAAGTCTCCGACTCGACCGACCCTTCTTTCGCCGAAGAGGACTACATGAATCTGTTGGCCACATTTCTTGAACAGAAACAAGCCGCAGTTCTGGATGCAAAGGTACAAGATCCTCAATCGGCTTTTGAACATTATATTGAAGCGGAAAAAACCGTCAGCTATATTCATGAGGAGGGTCAGCAACTGATCGATGCTGAACTGGCTTATTACCGGCCAATCATTGAGAACATCCGGAACAAGAATGAGCGAATGAACGGATGGGGAGTGGCGTTGTTCGGCATGAACGCGCTGATGGGGGTTTTGCTTGCAATCTGGGTCTCGCGCAGCATTACTGGCCCTGTCGGCAGACTTGTCGGACTGGCGAAGCGAATCGCCACAGGTGATCTGAATATTAGGCCCCAACCGCGACGGGATGACGAGCTAGGCGTACTGTCGGACGCCATTTCGCAAATGTCCACCGATTTGAGTATCCTTATCGAGAAGGATAAACAGAGTCTGGAAATGCGGCGGCTTGTGAAGGAACTGGAGCTTCTGGCTCTGCAAAATCAAATTAACCCGCACTTTTTATTCAATACCTTAAATGTGCTCTCCAAGCTGGCGATCCTGGAAGGGGCGGAGAAAACCAGCGACCTGATCGTTTCGCTGTCCAATCTGCTACGGTACAGCCTGCAGAAGCTGGACAAACCCGTAACTCTCCAGGAGGAACTGGATCATATCCGCGAATACGTAACCATCCAGCAGGCGCGCTTCAGGGACAGAATTCGCTTTGATCTTCACTTTGACGCTTCCGTACTTCAGCAGCAAATTCCGGCCCTGACGATCCAGCCATTTATTGAAAACGCTTTTCTTCATGGTGTGGCAGATATGGAAGACGGAGCCATTATCATGTTAACGCTATCGAGAGCAAACGAAGATGTACAAATTGAAATTTCGGACAACGGAAAGGGCATGACGGAGGAAACCCGACTGTCGGTACTCCATCTTAAAGGCGAAGTCGAAAGCGGCAGTTCAACAGGACTTGGAATGCAAAATGTGTTTAGGCGGCTGCAGTTGTTCTACGGAAAGGAAGGAATGGTTGAAATCAATAGCAATATCGGACGAGGTACTACCATAACAATACGAATTCCAGTCAAGAAGGAGAGTGAGCAGACTGATGTATCGGTTGTTGATCGCGGATGACGAGGCTTTGGAGAGAGAAGGACTGGAATTGACAGTGGAACGGGCGATGCCGGGGATATTCCGGTTTATTCATGCCGGCAACGGCCGCATGGCGATTGAATGTGCGGAAGAGCACCGTCCCCATATTGCCATTCTGGATATCAATATGCCTGGAATTGACGGGCTTGCGGCGCTTCGTGAATTAAAGGAGCGGCTTCCCGATACCCGATTCGTGCTCGTTACTGCCTATGATTATTTTGCCTATGCCCGGGAGGCGCTCTCTTTGGGTGTGAAAGAATATATTCTGAAGCCAGCGAAGCGAGAACTGATCATCGGTACACTGAAACGACTGATTGAAGAAATTGAGTGCGAGAAGCGGGCACGTACGGAAGAATTGGAGCTTAGGCACAAAATCTCACAGCTGATGCCGCTCGCAGAAAATGAGCTGGCTTTAATGCTTATGGTCGACCAGACCGTGGATTCAAGCGCTTCCCAGCTATCGGAATGGCTGGACTTTCCTCTTGATCAGGGAAGCGCCATCATTGCCGCCTTTGACGGATATACGGACGAGCAGGATAAAAAGAAAATTTACGATCATTTCCGAAGCTATGTAAAAACGCATGGCCCGAATGCCATTGTAAGCTCCTTGATCGACCATCATGTAGCCACTTTTTTACGAAAGCCACCTGTCACCGGCGAAAACGACTGGCGGCAGTTGGTGAATCACCTTGTTCAGCAGCTCTCCGAGCTTGCCCAGCAGCAACTTGGTATAAAGACGGCCATTGGAATCGGATCGCTGCATAGCGGCGAGGAAGGACTTCGCAAGTCCTATTTCGAAGCCGTTTTTGCCTCCACCCTACGCAAGCGGGATGGAGGTTTCTGCCACTTTGACGAACTGAAGTCATCAGAGGCTGGAAACGCTTCTTTGCTTGCCATCAAAGCGGAGAATGGAATGCTTCAGCAGACGTACGTCATGTCAGCACTGCAACGGATACGCGAACAGCGAGAGGTTCAAACACTGACTATGCTGGGTAGGGCGAAAATGTATATCGAGGAACGGTTCAACGATGATCTTTCGCTGGAAGAAGTGGCTGATTTTGTCCATTTGAATCCTCACTACTTCAGCAAAATTTTCAAACAGGAATACGGAGAAACATTTATCGACTTTGTAACCCGGCTGCGGATTGATAAAGCCATCTCTCTGATTAAGGCTGGCAACCTTACTCTTAAGGAAATCAGCTTTGAAGTGGGTTATAAGGACCCGAACTATTTTAGCCGCGTCTTTAAAAAGATAACGGGCGTTCCTCCCACTGAGTTTAAAGGCCAAAAATAGTGAGATTCATCCATGCCGACTATCGGCATGGATTTTTTTAAGCTCGAATGACAAGGTAATGCTAGGTTCAGCCCCTCTATCTCCGATTCGGGAACCGAAGCCAAAATCGTGCATGAAAAGGTCCGTTTATTGAAGACGATAACTGGCCTTTCTTTTATAAGCGCATGTTATACTTCTCCTCGAAGAACGGAATGAGGTTCCAGAGATCTGGAGGGGAGATGATCATATGGCAGTAATCATCAATAATGAAAGCGCTCAACAGAAAGCGCTTCAATCAGAAAAACCCAATATGCTTTTTGTGACGTTGGTATCCATCGTAGCTGCGCTCGGAGGTATCCTGTTCGGTTTTGATATCGCGGTTGTTTCGGGAGCAGTCGAATTCCTACAGCAACGTTTTTCGCTGAGCGAATTTCAGGTTGGTTGGGCGGTGTCAAGTCTGATTGTCGGGAGTGTCACCGGAGCGGCTCTCTCCGGCTACATGAGTGAAAAGATCGGCAGAAAAAAGGTATTACTGGCCGCCGGATTTTTATTCGTCGTCGGCTCGATCTGCTCTGCGCTTCAAGACACGTTCACCGGGTATGTTATCTTTCGCATGATCGGCGGCATTGGCATAGGCATCACTTCCACCGTTTGTCCGGTGTACAACGCGGAAATTGCTCCCGCCAAATACCGAGGTCGTTTGGTTGCTTTAAATCAGTTGGCGATCGTAACAGGGATTTTCTTGGTTTATTTTCAGAATTCGTGGATCGTCAGCCTGGGGGATGAAGCCTGGGGTGTCTCAACAGCCTGGCGCTGGATGTTCGGAGTGGGAGCCGTTCCGGGACTGATCTTTATGCTCTTGATGCTCTTCATACCCGAAAGCCCGCGATGGCTTATTAAACAAAATCGGCCTTATGAAGCGCTGCCGATTTTGCTGAAAATTCACGGTGAAGAAGCCGCTAAGCAGGAAGTGCTTGATATCAAGGAATCATTCAAAAATGAGAACGACTCATTGAAGCAATTGTTCGCTCCCGGTATTCGGGTCGCTCTCTTTATCGGTGTCATGCTCGCCATTATGCAGCATATTACCGGCATCAATGCCATTTTGTATTACGCGCCGGTTATCTTTAAAGGAATGGGACTCGGTACGGACGCTTCTTTGACCCAAACCATTTGGATCGGGTTGATCAATGTGTTGTTCACCATCGTATCCGTATGGCTGATCGACAAAGCGGGACGAAAAGTCCTGCTGATCATCGGCACCTCGTTGATGACCTGCTGTTTGGTTATTATTGGCGCCGCATTCAAAATGGGTTTGACCACCGGACCGCTCGTACTCATCATGATATTGATCTACGTGGCCTCCTATGCTATATCGCTTGGGCCGATCGTATGGGTTATGATCTCGGAAATCTTTCCGAACCGCATTCGCGGCAAAGCGGTGGCCATCGCTTCGATGGCATTGTGGGCCGGCGATTATCTAGTATCGCAGGCATTCCCTCCTCTGCTGAGTTCAGCCGGCCCGTCCAATACCTTCTGGTTATTCGGAGCCATCTCGTTGTTCGTCGTAGTCTTTATATGGCGCAAGGTTCCCGAAACCAAGGGGAGATCACTTGAACAGATGGAAAATATGTGGCTTGGGAAATGACCCAACTTTAGCCACGCCCTCTGAGTCATACCGACCTTAAATCGGCAATGGTTCAGAGGCTTCTTATTATCAGCTCCCATCCTCCTCCGCATAGTTCCTCACATTGCGCTCCACAGCTGAGCGGTATTCTACAGGCGTCTTGCCTGTGTGCTTTTTGAACAACATATGAAAATACTGCCTGCTGGCCACGCCTACATAATCGGCAATTTCTTGAATGGGAATGTCCGTTTGCTGAAGAAGCATACGGGCCTTGTCCATTCGCAGCATCGTTAAATACGCGGTAAGCGTTTGCCCAGTATGTTTTTTGAAAATACGGTGCAAATAACCTGGGTGCAGATTCACGGCTGCCGCCATGTCCTTAACCACAATATCTCGGTCATAGTTTAGATGGAGAAATTCAATGCATCGTTTGATGTACATATCCGTTTGCTGCGTGTTGCTGCGCTCTGCCTCTTCCCGTAGACGTGCAATTCGTACTAGCAATTGCATAAAAAGCATCTCAGCCATTGCACCCGGCTGTGCTTTTCGTTGGTCCAGCTCTAGCACAAGACTTTTCAGCGCATAATATACCTCTTCCGGGTCCGATAGTACCAAATACGGGAACGGACGTGACATGAGCGTCGTGACCTCCTGCTCCTCTGCTGCCATTTGTCGGATAGACGGTCCTACTCTCACTCCCTCCGAAAAACCAAACTCTACATTTAGCATCCGGCACGGTTGTTCTCCCTCCACCACCAGTCGATGCGGTACACCTGCGTCTAGCATAATAAACTCGCCTTTACGCAGCGTGATGCTTTCTTCCACATTTTCTCCCGTTTGTACATCTACCCTGCAAAAACCGGAAATCATGTACATAATTTCAGTGGAATGATGATCGTGATAAGACATGGTATAGTCATGCCATTGCTTGTAATAGTAAGCAAAAAAACGGGGAATATAATCCCCGTCACGCAGCTGTGGCTCAAACAGACTTCCGTTCATCCCCGCACCTCCACAAAATAGATAAGGCTAACACAGCAATGTATCTGCAACCGCTCTATTTTCACAGTTTAACAGACTGAGCCATGTACTTCTATTTCACTCCATCGGACGATCTGAAATCCTCTGGAATATGACAGGCGACTTCTGCCTACAAGGTTGGGGATTTATCACTTTCTGGACTTAAATACTGAATCAACATTCCCACAAATCGGTTAGCAATTTGTATATCCTCAAGTTCGTTATTCCAATCGTCCTTGGACGTCAGACTCATTTTCTGGAGTATACCCATCATAGACGTGAAGATAAAATGAGCGGTCTTTAAGGGTTCCGTATCAGACTTCAATGATCCATCTTGGAATCCAGCTTCCAGAGCATCCATCAGGAAATGTCGTTCCTTTCCCCTGCTAACAAAATTTTTGTACTGTACTTTGAGTTCTTGATTTGAATCATAAGCTTCGTAATGCAGATCGAATAAAAGAATAAACTTGATGTATTCCGGATGTTGCCAAGCGTAATCAATCCATGCATCAAGCATCGAAGTAAGCATCTTCTTACCGCTCATTTCGGCTGAAGGCGCCCTTCTAACAAATTCGGTCATGCTCTCCAGGATTTCCATCTGAACCTCAAAGATCAGTTCGTTCATGGACTGAAAGTGCTTATAGAATGTGACCCGGCTTACACCAGCCACGTTGCATACATCCTTAACATTAACTTTGAGAAAGCTTTGCTTCATAAAAAGTTCCTTCGCAGCAGCAATGAGCTCTTCCCGATTTTTGTTTTTCAAATTCTGGTGCCAGTTCTCAGTCATTAGCAACCATCCGTTTCTCATTTTTTGGTTTTTGTAAGGTTAAGAAAAGGGCAGATGCAAGAATAAGTGCACCAAAAATATAAGGAATATGAATGTGCTTGTCAAACAACAAACCCGCTAAAATAGGCCCCAATATATTGCCTAGGCTAGTATACGTCGTATTCAATCCGGCGGCATATCCTTGACGATCACCAGCTGAGTTCGCGATCATTGTACTTACGGTTGGCCTTAGGAAGGCATTAAAAGCAAAAAACAGTGCCGATACCGCCAGCAAATAACCTAAATTGATCTTAAGTAACATTAACAATAAAGCGATGGCTGTCATGATCAAAGAGAGACGTATTAGCCTCATATCTCCAAGTCTCTTGATGAGATAATCGAGCAGCCAAATCTGCACAACGATGCCTATAATTGCACCAACCGTAATGATCATTGAGATTTTAGTGGCATCAAAACCGTATTTTCGTTCTACAAAAAGAGCATACACTGTTTCGTAATTCATCAAACCTAATGTCATGACCAGAATGAGGAGGAGATAACGAAAATAGGATGTCCGAAATGAATTTAGGATTTGGCTGCGAATTGGCTCCCGGCGGCCCCATTGGCTAGCGGGTTTTCGTTTTTCCTTGGGTAATGTCTCTGGCATACACAAGCTAAGCAGCGTAGCTACAAGTCCAAGTCCACCAGCAAAAAAATAGGGCACCCTGATGCCAAACTCAGCGATCATACCGCCTAAACCCGGACCAAGCACCATACCCAAATTCATGGAGGCGCCCAAGTATCCCATTCCTTTAGCTCGGGTTTCAGAAGTGGTAATATCAGCGACGTAGGCCATATTGGAAGGAACCATTAGTCCAATACCTATCCCCCCGATAAATCGGGCAATATATAGAAGAGGCAATGTCGTAGAAACAGCAAACATGAGATCCGAGATGACGGTTAAAAACAGCCCCGTTATGATCATGGATTTTCGTCCCCATCTATCCGAAAGCTGCCCACCTAGGGGCGAAAAAATAAACTGAGCTGCTCCAAAAGCGGTAATAAGATACCCCGCAGCAGCTCCTGCCGCATTAAATTGTTTCAAATGTTCAGGCAGAATGGGAATCACCATACCTTGACCCAATAAGCATCAGAATGAAAAGTGGAAATGTAGCAGACTTAGGTAAGCTGCTCATGTTTGTAACCCCCTCCAACCATTTACACTATGTAACCCTTTACTATGTGTAAACCATATTAGTTGAAATAGGGGCCATTGTAAATAAAAATACAAACCTATTAAGCCTAGCTATTGGGCTCCTGTTTTGCAAACTCCTGTAACATGCCTCTTATTTGTTCTACCAATTTAGCAGGAGCTTTCTTGGGTGAACCCGTGTCAAACGGAGGCTGAGGATCGTATTCCAAAATCAGCTGGACTCCTTTACTCATGTCTTCTCCCAATTCCCAAGCTATTAACTGGAGTGCCATATCAATACCAGAGGAGACACCGGCTGCTGTAACCATTTTGCCCTGACGAACCACTCTCTCATCTGTTGGAATGGCTCCAAGAGATTGGAGCAGGTCTAAGGAACCCCAATGACTGGTGGCTACGGTTCCATTTAACAAGCCTGCTGCGCTCAAAATCAAAGAGCCGTTACAAACCGACGTGGTCCATTTCGTAGTTTCATGTATTTGGCGAATCCAATTCAACGTTTCTTCATCATTCATTGGGGTTTTATAATTTGGCGGACTGCATCCAGGAACAACAAGAATATCAGCTGAATTAACTTCAGAAAAACTGTAATCGGCATGCAAATAACCCATATTTGAGTCCAGCTTGATTAACCCTTTTTGCTTAGCGACAAACTTCACTTCACATTTCAGTGTAGCAGCAAACACATCGTATGGACCTATTGCATCTAACGCTGTAATTCCATCGAAAAGCATGATTGCGATTTTCATGATGCTCTCTCCTTTGAAGTGGGATTTTATTCTTGCACACCTATACTAACATACATATACGGGGTATGGGTATATTTGATGATGTAAACCTTTAATAGTACGTACCTGTAAAAAGGTATACTTAAAAAGGACTACCCCGGGGTAGCCCTTTTTAAGTATACCTGCAAAGCTGTTGATCGAGAGCCGACTTAAGAGCTTTGCTTTCTCAACTGACCATAATATAAATCACTGTAAAAGCCTTTGTGAGCCAGCAGTTCATCATGAGAACCCTGCTCCTCCAGACGGCCATCCTTCAAGACCAGAATCCGGTCAGCCTGACGAATGGTATTCAGCCGATGCGCGATGACGAAACTTGTTCGACCCTGCATAAGCCGCTCCAGTCCTTCTTGTATCTTCATCTCTGTAATGGTGTCAATGCTACTGGTTGCCTCGTCGAGTACAAGGATAGAAGGGTTGGCCAAAATAGCACGGGCAATAGCCAGCAGCTGTTTTTGCCCTTGACTGATGCCGCTTCCATTCACTTCCAGTACCTTGTCGTATCCGTCCTTCATCCGAATGATAAAGGAATGGGCGTTAGCCAGTTTCGATGCTTGTTCAACCTCCTCATCGGTGGCGTCCAGTCTGCCGAAGCGGATATTTTCACGAATTGTCCCCTGAAACAGGAAGGAGTCCTGTAGCACAAATGCCATACGGGAACGCAAGCTTTCACGCCGGATGGTAATAATGTCGCGCCCGTCCAGCGTAATCGTTCCCTTGTCGGGGCTATAGAATCTGGAAAGGAGCTGGATCAGTGTCGTTTTCCCTGCCCCGGTCGGGCCGACTAGTGCGATCATTTCACCAGGTTTGGCTTCAAAGGAAATACCTTCCAGCGTAGCGCTTCCCTCATCATAACCGAAGGAAACATCCGTAAACCGCACCGCCCCCTCTACATGCCCTACTTCCACTGCGCCGCGTTCATCCTTGGACTCTTCATCTTCATCCAATATTTCAAATACACGCTCAGCTCCGGCAATGGCAGACAGCAGGGTGTTCCACTGGTTAGCCAAATCGTTCAGCGGTCTGGTGAACTGGCGGGCATATTCTACGAATACAATAATTGTACCTATAGTAATGGAGCCGCGAATGGCCAAAATCCCACCGATCCCCGCTACAATAGCAAAGCTGAGATTATTCAGTCCGTTCATCAGCTTCGGTATGAAGCCTGAAATCGTTTGGGCCCAGAAGCCCGACAGCCGAATACGGTCATTACGCTCGCCAAAACCATGGATGACTCTCTTTTCCTGCGAAAATGCTTTAATAATCTGCTGCCCGGACAGCGTTTCTTCGATGTATCCGTTCAGTTCGCCCACATTCTTCTGGCGTTCCTTATATAAGGGCCCGGTACGACGTGTAATCCAGCGCATCCCGGCAGCCATTAACGGCACCACGATAAAGGTCAGCAGGGTCATCAGCGGGCTTAACCACAGCATCACCGTGAGTGTACCGATTAGCGTCAATATGCTCGAAAAAATCTGAATCGCGGAGCTGTTCAGCGTAGAACTGACATTTTCGATATCATTGGTCAAACGGCTCATGATCTCTCCCTGCTGACGTTTGCCGTAGAAAGGAATCGGTAGTCGATGCAAATGTGAAAACAGATCGAAACGCATGCGGTACACCGTCTCTTGGGCAATCTCGATCATCCAGATATTTTGCAGCCAGGAGGTCAGCGAGTTGAGCAGATATACAGCTCCTAATCCGATGAAAAAATAAATCCACATGCGTCCACCCGGACCTTCGAGAAAATCATCCACCGCTACGCCGACCAGATATGGACCCAGCAGAGCTAGCCCGGAGCTGAGCAGGACCATGAACAGTACCAGCATCAGTTTGGCCTTACGGCGAGCCAGATAAGCCCATATCCGTCCTAAGGTGCCAAACCAGTTCTTCGCTTTGGCCTTGTGGCGTCCTTCAGCTCCCGCTGGATTTCGCAGCACACCAGACGGCGGTGTAGGCTGACGGAACGGTTCAATGAGTTCCTTGAACATGCGACTCCTCCTTTCCATATTGTGATTCATAGATACGCCGATACAGATCCGAACTATCCATGAGATGCTCATGGCTTCCACTTGCCATCAGGCGACCCTCATCCAGCAGTAAAATCTGATTTGCCGATGCGGTCGAGCTGATCTTCTGCGTAATGAGAAATGTCGTGCAGGACAGACCATCGAGTGCATTCAGTAGTGCTGCTTCTGTCCCTACATCCAGCGCACTTGTGCTGTCGTCCAAAATCAGCACTGCCGGCTGGCGCACCAGTGCGCGGGCAATCGAAAGCCGCTGTTTCTGTCCGCCAGACAGATTGACGCCACGCTGCCCGAGCATCGTGTCATAGCCTTGCGGCAAGCGTTCAATCATATGATGGATTTGCGCCATGCGTGCGGCTTCCTGAATTTGCTCCAGGCTCGCATTCTCCAGCCCCCAAGCAATATTATCCCGAATCGAGCCGGTGAATAGCAGTACCTCCTGAGGGACATAGCCAATCGCCTCTCGTAATATGGACGCATCCAGTTCACGAGCGTCCTTTCCGTCAAAGCGCACATGACCTTCATCTTCTTCATACAGACGTGTAATCAACTGCACAAGTGAGGATTTTCCCGAGCCAGTGGCCCCCATAATAGCTATCCGCTCGCCCGGTCGCGCCCTAAAAGAGATATCCTTTAGTACAGCCAAATCACTGCCCGGATAATGAAAGCTCACCCGGTCCATTTCCACTTGTCCCTTAATCCGTGTATGATGTGTTGAAACAGACTCCATCTCTGACCCATCTTCATTAGATGTGTCCAATATCTCTCGAACCCGCCCGGTAGATGCAGTAGCTCGGGAAAATACAACAACGATACCCGACAAGGCAGACAAGGCCCCAATCGTCCGCAGTGAATAATTGACGACTGCAACCACCTGTCCTACACTGGCATCCCCAGTGGAAATTTGGCCGCGTCCGAACCAAAGTACTGCAATAATCCCTGCATTCATCGTAAACAAAATGAACGGCATCGTCGTTTCTGTCCAGCGTAGAGCGGACACCGTCCCTTTCATCAATTCGCCTCCATAATGGGCAAAACGTTCGATTTCATGCCGCATCCGCACAAAAACCCGGATGAGCCGAATGCCTGTCAGATTCTCCTGAATCACTCCGTTAACGTCATCCAGGCGACGCTGGACACCCTTAAATAAAGTGACCGTTCGCCGCATCATCACCAGCACAAACACGAACAGCACCGGGGCCATAACCGCCAATAGCAGCCCAAGCCTGAAATGTACAACCAGTGCCATCACAATACTGCCGATGACTACAAGCGGAACCCGTGTCATAAACCGCAGGCTCATAAACACCGTATCTTGTACTTGCGTGACATCCCCGGTCAGGCGCGTAATCAGCGACGAAGTGGCAAAACGTTTAAACACAGGATACGAAAAGGATTGCACTTTACGGTACAGCTTTTCCCGCAAATCATAGCCGAAGCCCTGACTTGCATGTGAAGCAAAAAAAGAACTGGATATCCCCGCCATAAAAGCGATAACGGCACTCCCTACCAGTACACTGCCCCATAACCAGACGACGGACAAATCCTGCTGTCGGATGCCCTCATCAATGATTTTGGAGATCAAATATGGCTGCGATAGCTCTACCGTCAATTCCAGCAACATCATCACGAGCGCTGCGATGGCTGGAACCCGATATTTTTTTAGAAAAGAAAACATCATTCCCACAAGCATTCCTCCAATTGCCCATAGCCGTCCTTCCAGATCAGCGTGTCATGGTTATAAGATTCGAACCTGTCTGCTGTAAAACCATATATACGCACTTTATACAGCACTATATTTTATTATACCCTTCTGAACGGCTTCGTTTAACCAGCAAATTGGAGACTCCGGTTGTGAAATTAAAAGATATACAAGAAAGCGTTCCAGTCACGGTCACACTTACCGGACGGGAACGCCTTTTCGGTTATTTCGGTAGCTCTGCCGGATAATACTGCAGCCAGCGCCTTAAATCCGCGCTATGTATGACACGCTTGGGATCTTCACCGACTAGGCGAAGTCGCTCCAGCACAAACTTGATTTCACCGGAGCCCGCCTCGATTCCTTCCTGCTCCAGCATATATTGAACTGCACTTCTGCCCGAATGCTTGCCGAGTACGAACGAATGGTCAGTGCCCAGCTCGGTTGGATCAAGGGTCTGATAGGCGGCACGCTCCTTTAGCAGACCGTTGATATGTATGCCGGATTCATGGGCGAATACCATGTCTCCCACAATTGGCTTGCCTTCAGGAATGATTCGGTTGGAGGCTTTGGACACCAGTGCAGCCAGCGGGTTCAGCAGTTCGGGACGGACGCCGCAGGTTCCTTGATATAGATCCCTCCACGACATTACCACTTCCTCCAGCGCCGTATTACCTGCCCTTTCCCCAAGGCCCGACACTGTGGTACTGGCCCAGACAGCTCCCGCTTGCAAAGCTGCCAAAGTATTGGCAAGCGCTAGACCATAATCATTATGACAGTGAATCTCAAGCTCCACATCCTGCGGCACGCGCGATACAAGCCTGTCTATACGGGCAGCTATCGCAGCGGGATGGTGAACAGACAGCGTATCGGCATATCTGAAGCGCCGGATGCCATCCCTGTAGAGCTGATTCGCCAACTGCTCAAGGAACAGGTCATCTGCCCTTGAAGCATCCTCAAAGCCTACGGAAACAGTCAATCCTTTACACTGACCGTAATCAACAGACTTGCGGATCAGCTCTGTCACCTGCTCAGGATTCATACCCAGCTTGGACTTCATCTGCACCATCGACACGGGAACCGAAATATGGGCCCAGCCGACGCCTGTCGATTCAGCTGCATCAATATCCGTGAACACCGCCCGATTCCAGGTCATTAGCTTCATCTGAAGTCCGAGAGCAGCAATCCTCGCAATAGACCTGCACTCCGCCTTTCCCATTGCCGGAATTCCGATCTCAGCCTGCTCCACCCCCGCCGAGTCCAGCATGATGGCAATTTCAGTTTTCTCCTCGGCCGAAAAGGCAACGCCCGGAGCCTGTTCTCCGTCACGAAGTGTCGTATCACAAATATGCAACTGACTCATCTATATCCCCTCCCGTTCCGCAGCAAGGACAACGCGGGTTGCGTTTGACCGCTATGGTGCAGCTGCTCATATCCAGCACATTCATACGGTACATACGGTCAGTGAACAAATTGCCCGCATCTGTAATCCATTTGACCGCTTCCAGTGCAGCCATACAGCCAATCAAACCCGATGTAGCTCCCAGAACCGGGAATCCCAGAGGCTCCCAAGGCTGTCCGCCTTCCGGGTAGAGACATTCCAGGCATGCCGTCCTACCGGGATCAATGGTCATCAATGATACTTCATAGGCGTACATGGCCGCTTCTATCATCGGTCTGTCATGTCGAACACATAGTCTGTTCAGCGCATATCTTTCCGGAAAGTCATACCGTGCATCAATCACGATATCCGACGCTTCTACCCATGGTCCAGAGGATTCTTCCGTGATTCTGTAGGCGTGGCCCTCAAGCTCGGTCTCCGGATTGATACGCTGTAAATGCTGCAATGCCGTCTCCATCCGTTCCTCCCCGATTCGTCCGCTGTCCATCAGCACCTGCCGGTTCATATCGGGTAGATGGATTACGCCCTCATGGGCCAATATCAGCTTTCCCACTCCGGCAGCGGCCAGGTACATGGCCGCTGTCCCTCCTAATCCTCCGATGCCTGCAACCATAACAGTAGCCTGCTTTAGCCTGTTCTGACCTTCCGTTCCCAACAGCTTCAACTGGCGTCCGTATCTACTGTCTTCCAGCAGCTGTACCATTCGTCTCCCCCTCCATGTGCGGCTCCCGCCTTTAAGATATTCGGTCCGCAGGATCTTGACACCATGTCTGGTTGTTCTTCGGTTATTCTTCCTTACTGAAGACTCATGATCCGGCTTTGCCGCTGCCCTCCTCAGCATGCAGGATTTTGGCAAGCCACATGGGCGGATTGCGAGCCAGCATATTCTGGAGACGCTGGACCTGCTCCTCAATGGTGCTGCCGAAGGCCACCTTCACAGGCATAATGGTCCGCTTGGTAACCTGTGCGGCGGCCGAAGCGCCAATCTGTACCAGAAAGATCAATGTACAATCCTCGATCAAGCCAATTCGGCTGGCGATCTTGCCCGCCTCGTTCTCATCGCTCCCCAGGGCTATCCGCCGATGCTCCAGGAACTGGACGCCTGAGTGCCGGATTTCGAATACAGTGAACATAGGACTCTGCCCAAAATGAGCATTCACAAGCACACCGTCTTCCGTCGCAAATGCAACCTTCATCCTCCCTTCCCCCCCTCGGCAAGCAATACATTGCCTACTTTGTTCACCCACTCCATGGTTCCACGGTATCCGACGCTTACGGATGTGTGGGCGCCCAGCTCGTCATACACCGGCAAGCCTGCCGGCACGAATGAGGCGCCAGCCCGTGCCGCTCCCTTTCTTCCATGCGAATTGCTGATCCACAAATCAACGCCCTGCGCGCTCTCCTCTGCATCATCCAGATCACCGATCCAGACTTCCCGTTCTGTCTTTTGCAGTGCGGGCGTGCTGCAGGGTGTAATTAGCCGTTTCAGTTCCACTCCCATCTCCTCCAGCCAGGCTGCGGTCGACAGCATATGATCCGGTTCTAGCGCCACTACAGCGGAAGCGCCGGAATAATAGAAATGGGCATCCAGCATGCTGTCCAACAGATTTTCACGCTGCCAGCGGAAGCGAACAGGGGCTGGCTCGCGGCTGATTTTCTGCAGAAAATGTATGAACGCATCGCTCGCGGCCAAGCCAGACAGACCCGTGAACAAGTGGTAGGGAATACCTGCGGCATGAGTCAGCCTGCGCGCCGGACGCTCCATGCTCGCGCCAATGGCAATGGTGCAGGAAGACTCCAGCATCTGGCAGGCTGAATCCAGCGGAGTCCCCCCTCTCGTCAAAGGGGAAAAACCTGTCAGCAGGTGACCGGACAAGGAAGTGGAGATATCGGGGAGTGTAATAACCTCTAGGCCGAAGGAAGCAATAATATCCTTGATTTCCATGACATCTCCGGCAGTCAGATAAGAAGCCGGCAGCAGATTGACCTGCGTCCGGCGCTGTTTTTTGGGGGACTTGCCTCCGGCCAACCCGAGTACGGCATCCATTAGCGACTCTACTGTACTGCTGTAGCCCGTCTCCAGAGAACCGTGAAAATCAGGCAGCGATACAGAAAACAGCAGACTGTCCTTCAATGCCCGTTCTCGCTTGAACGCCTTTACCCTAGACTGAAAATCAACGCCTGCCACCTCAGTGAGGGCCGTGCTGATAACGCCGATGACATCTGGATGGTGTTTGGACCAGATATGATCCAGCGCCTCCTCCAGATTCCGGTCTGCATCAAATATAACGTCCATCTCTTGCAGCGCGGAGGTCTGAACGGCAATCGGCTCTCGAAAATGGCGAGTCAGCAGCGCCTTGGAGAAGGCCGAGCAGCCCTGAGCGCCGTGCAGCAAAGGCATTGAGCGATACATCCCCTGCAGAGCCAGCACGCCGCCCAAAGGCTGTCCTACCTTGAGGGGGTTGACACTGACAGGCTTCGTGGCGGATTTAATCGGCAAATTCCGTCTCCTCCTCCCATGGAGCCAATTTGGCGGTCAGTTCCCATACCGGATGCTGTAGCGTATGCACAAGCTGTTTCGCCAGAGATAACAGCCCGTCATAGCCCGCATAGGCTTTGTGACGTTCTTGATTGATGTCCACAAAAGGAATTTGTTCCTTAAGCGCCATATACATGTTCCGGCCCCCGGCAATGACCATGTCTGCCTTGCGGCTCCGTACAGTCTTGAGAATCTGCCGGGCACCGCCTTCCGGGATGTATTCCGCATCATCTCCGATACGGTCAGCAATCCGGGATACATCCTCGGCAGTGCTTTTGTTCGTGCCTACACCAACCACCTTAATGCCCAGCTCCTGCAAAGCCGTAATGACAGACCAGCTCTTTACACCCCCGGTATAGAGCACTGCCCGCTTTCCTTTCAGCTGCTTGCGGTAGGGTTCCAGCTCCAGCGATAGCCTCATTTCCTCCCGTGCGGCCAGCTTATCCACCCGTCGCTCCACATCACGATCTCCGGTCAGGTAAGCCATCTGTCGCAAGGAATAACTCGTCTCCTTTGCTCCATAAAATGAACCTTCAAAATAAGGAATGCCGTATTTACGCTCCATTTGGACTGCCAGACCCAGCAAAGCCCGGCTGCATACGACCATATTGGCCTTGGCACGATGCGCCCATCCCACCTCACGGAACCGACCGTCTCCGGTAATTCGGGACAGGATACTCATTCCCGCCTGCTGCATCAGCCGCTCGATATGCCACATCTCGCCGGCGATATTGTATTCCCCAATGAGATTGATATCATGGGAGGTTGTCTGTTCCGGCTCGGTGCTGCCGATAATATGCTGGAACAGCACGTCTCCGGCCAGCCGGGTCCCGAGATTCTTGCTGCCCACAAATCCCGGGCTGTTCACCGGAATGATCGGCGTTCCCAGCTGCTCTGATTCAGCCTTGCAAACTCCCTCGATATCTTCACCCGTGAGGGCTGTGACGCATGTGGTATAGACGAATACAGCGGGAGGAGCAAAGCGGCTGACAATGTAGCGGATCGATTCATGCAGCTTTTGTTCACTACCAAAAATGATGTCCTGTTCTCCAAGATCAGTAGTGAAGCCATACGCCGACAGCTCCGGGCCGCTGGACAGGCTGCCTCTGCTCTCCCAGCTATTGCCGAGACACGCAATCGGCCCGTGCACCAGATGAGCCGCATCTGCAATGGGGATCAGTGTAATCTGGGCCCCGTCAAAGGAGCAGCCACCCGAAGCCTCCCCCGGCACAGGCCGGGGACAGGGCGTGCTTTTGGGAATTTTTTTGCCGCAGGATACCTCCAGCCTTCCGTTAGACACAGCCGGCTCCATCCGCAAACCCCCTTATTTTAGATAGAATCCATTGAAATCACAAGCCAAGCTGTCAACTTCCATCTACGCGATACAGCAATTAGCGCACTAGATCAAAGCTATGATCCGGAGCCTGCTCCTCCATGACATCCAGTACGGTATTCACGAATTGGGTAAGCAGATTCAGCGCACCCTGGTAGCCGATAATCGGATAACGATGCAGATGATGCCTGTCGAAGATCGGAAAGCCCACACGGAGCAATGGAATTTTCGCTTCTTTCGCCGCGAACTTCAGGTGGGAGCTACCAATAGCCAGGTCTACTGGGTCCTGGAACAGCAACGAACGCATATGCCACAAATCCTGACCGGAATGAACCGTGGCTTCTGCACCGTAAGGGCTGGACTTCAGCAGAAGCTCTGCTTCCTTCTCAAATTTCCGGTCCCCATTGGAGCAAACAATATGCACCGGCTCCATGCCCAGCTCCAGACAAAAGCCAATCAGGCCGATGAGCATATCCGGGTCTCCCGCCATAGCTACTCGTTTGCCGTGCAGATAAGCATGCGAATCCATCATGGCATCCACAATTCGGGCGCGCTCCTGCTTCAACGCCTCGGGAATTTCTCTTCCAGACAAGCGGCTAATCTCCTCAAGCAACCGATCTGTAGCCCGGATGCCCAGCGGTGTGGAAATGGAGGACACCTGCTGCCCCCAGGTTTGCTTCATATAACCTAATGTTTTACGAAGAGAGTACTGCTGGATCGCCAACGTGCCGGCAGCATCTGCGGCCTTGGGCACATCCTCAAGCGGCGTTCCCCCGTAATAGTAGCTGTACTCTCCAGTAGCCCCTGAATCAAAATTACTGCTGTGGTCACCCAGAATGGTATACGTAGCGCCGAACATCCCCAGCATGCGCCGCATTTCCGCAAAATTGCCTGTATACCCGTCAAACCCGAGCAGTACATTCAGCTTCAATTCATGACCAGGCTGCGGCGTCCGGCCTGACTTGTTATACAGCGTCTCCAGCACAGAGCGCAGCATGGCGTCATAGCCTGTAATATGTGAACCGGAGAAGCTGGGGGTATTGGCAAAAGGAACCGGCATATCCTCGGGAAGGGCTCCCTCCTGACGGGCATTGGCCAGGAAGGCAGACAGATCATCCCCGATCACCTCTGCCATACATGTCGTGCATACCGCAATCATCTCCGGCTGATACAAGGCAATGCAGTTCTCTATACCGTCAATGAGGTTGCGCATGCCGCCGAATACGGCGGCATCCTCGGTCATCGAGGTGGAGACGGCAGGAACAGGCTCTTTGAAGTGGCGGGCAAGATGGCTGCGGAAATAAGCCGTACAGCCCTGTGAGCCATGAATGAACGGGAGCGTTTTTTCGAAGCCCAGCGCAGCCATGACCGCTCCCAGCGGCTGACAAGCCTTGGCCGGGTTCACAACTACGGCTGTACGAGCGAAATTCTTATCCTTGTATTCCTTGGTCTTGGTATACTCCAGGGTGGCGGTAACCTCCTCTGGCGAGCAAGGGGCCTCAAAAGCCCGTTTCTCCTCACGCTGGCGCACATATTTATCCTGCCGAAACAACTGATTGTGATCGACAATGTTGAGACGCTCGCTCATACCGACACCTCCGCAGTCTGCCGAGATGGCAGCAGGCTCCATACTGGACTGTTTATGGTCATATCCATATCACGCGCAAAAATCTTAAAGCCGTCAAAACCATGATAAGGCCCGCTGTAATCCCAAGAGTGCATTTGACGGAAGGGAATGCCCATTTTGTGATACACGTATTTCTCCTTGACTCCGGCGCCCATTAAGTCAATATTCAGCCGCTGGGCCAATTCTTCCAGTTCATATGCCGTTGGATCATCGTACAAAACAGTGCCTTCCTTTACATCGGGAAACGTCTTTTCGTAATCATCCTTATGGGCAAATTCATAGCCTGTAGCCACAATTTCCATACCCAGATCCTCATAGGCACCGATGGTATGCCTTGCCCGCAGCCCGCCAATCAGAAGCATCACCTTTTTGCCTTCCAGACGTGGGCGGTATTTACGGATAACCGCCTCCATCTGCGGCATATATTGGGCGATGACCTGCTCACATTTTTCCTGAATCGTCTCGTCAAAGCGGGCAGCAATCGCTCTGAGGCTCTCTATCGTCTTGGTCGGGCCGAAGAAGTTATATTCCATCCAGGGAATTCCGTATTCCTGCTCCATCGTTGTGCACATATAATTCATGGAACGATGACAATGGATCAGATTGAGCTTGGATTTATGGGCAATTCCCAGCTCATTGATCGTACCGTCACCCGACCACTGCGCTATGACCCGCAGTCCCATTTCCTCCAGCAAAATGCGCGAGGCCCAGGCATCACCGCCGATATTGTAGTCCCCAATAATGGAGACATCATAAGGCCCGCACTCCTTTAGCTCCCGGCGCCCCATCAGAAAATCGCGGATAGCATCATTAGCAATGTGATGCCCCAGAGACTGACTCACTCCGCGAAAACCCTCACAGCGTACAGGAATGACCGGAATGCCCAGCTCCTCTGTCATCTTTTTGGCCACAGCCCCGATATCATCACCAATCAGTCCGACCGGACATTCAGATTGTACGGAGATGCCTTTAGCCAGCGGGAACATCTCCTTAATTTCCCTGCAGATCACCTCCAGCTTCTTATCTCCCCCGAACACGATATCCTTTTCCTGAAAATTACTTGTAATCTGCATAGCGGTAAAATTATCGATGCCCAATACCCCATTCGCATAATTACGTCGGGTACCCCAACTGTATTGCCCGCAGCCGATGGGACCATGGCTAATGTGCACCATGTCTTTAATCGGGCCCCATACCACACCCTTGGAGCCTGCAAAAGCACACCCCCTTGCTGTCATAACGCCGGGCCGTGATTTCATGTTGGACTTGATGGAACAGGTTCCGCAGTTCACAAGCTCCTCATCCGCGATCTCAAAATGCTTGGTCCGGTCCTTCTTGGCCTTCTCGGGATATATCTCCAGTATCTCCTCTACGATCTGCTTTCCCTTATCCACAATACTGCTCATTTGGCCTATTCCTCCCTCCTGCGAGCTGTGCGTTCAGCTCCCCCACCATCACACGATGATTCCGTCATTAAGCCTTCTGGCTACAGCCTACTGCCCAGACGCCTCAGCTTTGTTAATTGCGGTTTCTTCATCCTCAATAATGCCGAATTCCATCAATAGATCCTCCAGATCTTCCATGGAAATAGGAGTAGGAACCGTCAGCATATCGTTATTCAAAATCTTACCTGCCAGCTCTTCATACTCCGCAGCCTGCTTATGTTCCGGGTTATATTGGGTAACAGTCATACGGCGCAGCTCAGCATGCTGCACAACATTGTCACGCGGCAAAAAGTGGATCATCTGCGTATTCAGTCTTCTTGCAAGCTCTGTAATCAATTCCGCTTCCAGGTCCGTATTCCGGCTGTTGCAGATTAATCCGCCCAAACGCACCCCGCCGCTGTTAGCATACTTCAATATCCCGCGCGCAATATTGTTGGCAGCGTACATAGCCATCATTTCGCCTGAGCATACAATGTAGATTTCCTGCGCCTTCTTCTCCCGGATCGGCATGGCGAAGCCCCCGCACACGACGTCCCCCAGTACATCGTAGGAAACAAAATCCAGCCCTTCGTAGGCTCCCTCTTCCTCCAGAAAATTAATGGCTGTGATGATGCCGCGTCCTGCACAGCCGACACCAGGCTCTGGCCCGCCACATTCCACGTTCAGAATGTCACCGAAGCCCTTCTGTACAACATCCTCCAGCTCCAAATCCTCTACCGTGCCCCTTTCAGCAGCCAGATGTAGCACGGTCTGTTGGGCCTTCGTATTCAAAATAAGACGGGTGGAGTCTGCCTTGGGATCACAGCCTACGATCATAATTTTTTGTTTGAATTTGGTCGCGAGTTGAGCCAGTGTATTCTGCGAGGTTGTCGATTTGCCGATACCGCCTTTACCGTAAAACGCAATTTGTCTCATATTTTCTCAGCCTCCAAAATGTTCAATGGGTAAATCCGAATGATTGCCCTTAACTCCCTTATTGCGCTTACTTCCCTTATTGCTTTGCACAGGATACATATAACGCAGAAATTTTACATATTCCAGAACGGATTCCTCAATATCCCCGCCGCATACAATAGGCAGCACGCCAGCTTCCTGCAATGCGTCTTTGGGGGCTTCGCCTATGCCGGACGACAGCAGCAATGCACAGTCATGCACCATGGAAAGGATCTCCTTCATCGTCTCGACCTTGTCTCCATTGCAATCGGCTTTCCCATGGCAGTAAGATTGCACCTTACGAATGCCTATGAAATTTACGATAGTCCCGTCGCTTTCATAGATCATGAATTCCTTGGCACGACCGAAATGCTGATTCACCTTCCCTCCGCCACGACTGGCCACAGCGATTAGGACTGGCTTTGAGGTAAAGCTTGCTTCAGGCTTATCCTCCGATAACGGGCAGCTACATCCACCCCCGGTTGACGGTTGTTTGTGGTGCGATTGTCCCTCCTTGCGTTCCATTCTCACTCTCACCTTCTCATCCAGTTCTTTCTGAAATTGTGCCCTTGCCTCTTCATCCATGGGAGGAGCAGCCGCAATGTTCTCCCATGTAAAATCCTGATTGCGATCCTCGCCCAGCAGTCCAATCGCATCCGCCCTGCACTGACGGCAATGGCGCATAATGACAGCTCCCGCCTCAGCACATTGCTCCTGCAGCTGCCGGACCAGACGGGGACGGGGGGCCCGCATTCCTTCCTGCTCATACTGACTGCCGGGTGCGATGATGAGCGGCATAATGTTGTGCAGTACCGCGCCGTGCTCCTTGACCACCCTGGCTACCTCTGGCAGATGGGCATCATTGACTTCTGGAATCAGAACCGAGTTTACCTTGCACAATACGCCTCTCGAAGCCAGCATCTTCAAGCCTGCCAGCTGGCGATCAATCAACAGCCGCGCGGCCTCCTCTCCTGCATAGCGTTTTCCTTCATCGTAGACCCATCCATAAATGCGGCTCCCCACCACTGGATCTACAGCATTGATCGTGATCGTGACATGCGAAATACCCAACTCTACAATCCTGTCGATATGCCTGATCAAGGTAAGGCCATTCGTGCTGAGACAGAATATGACATCCTTAACTGTCTCACGGACCCGGCGGAAGGTATCGAAGGTTGCCTCCGCATTGGCCAGCGGATCTCCAGGTCCCGCAATGCCGACAACGGACAGCTGCATCAGCTGTGCCGCTACGCCATAGGTCTTGTTCGCCGCCTGCTCCGGCGTGAGCAGTTCACTAACAACGCCGGGACGGCTTTCATTGACGCAATCGAATTTGCGGTTGCAATAATGGCACTGAATATTGCACGCCGGGGCTACTGGAAGATGAATGCGCGCAAAATAGCGATGTGCCTCTTCGTTATAACAGGGATGTCGTCTAAGGGTTTCCAAGGCTAAGGGGGTTTCCGAGAGATCAGCTAAAGAGTCCATTCATTCCCTCCTCTCTACGTTATATTCCCTTACACAATTCTCTGTTTTTGTCTGGAATATAATTACATCTTAGAGACAGAGACAAATACAGTCAATTCGCTTCTCCATGAAATCCCTGATATTTATCCTCATTTCACATATGTGTCAAATTTTGCGTCAAGTAATATATCATACCCTTTACATGTGCGCGGTTACATTTCATATTCTCAATAACATCAAGACGTAAAAAAAGAGAGTCCGTAAATACGGCTCTCCTTTTGAGACAAGAAATTTCATTATATATTTTGGGAAATGGTCTCCGCTTATCATTCCTTCACATCTATTTCCGTCCCATCGACTTTCGTTCCATCGACTTCTTTTTCATCTACCTCTGCTGCCTTTGCCTCATCCACCTCTGCTGCCTCTACTTCATCCGCTGCGTCACTGCTCTCTTCCTCCATCAAGGCTTTTGGCGTGTAGAGCTTGGGAATCGGCACATTCGCCCAATCCATATCGGATGCAAAATAAAAGCTCGTGTAGGCCGGCTGGTTATACCCGGTATTTTGACGCGCCACATCCGTGCGATACTGCGGATCATGCATCAACGTGTACAATTTATGCGTCGTAGGTTCTGTGCTCAGATAGATACGGATTGCTGAGCTATCCGCTGTACGGACGAGCATTTCCTCGCGCCAATCTCCGAAAATGTCGGCTACCAGCGATGGCGTTCCTTTCGTATAGTTGTTCGTTTTGGTTCCAGTGGCGGTCAACAATGTACCTCGTTTCCAATCCTCAATGGTTGGGGTTACATCAATTGCGCCGTTTACGATTTGTGTGGTCATATCAGCTGCCCATTTGATACTTATATTGGTACCCGGCATCTTTGTATCCAGCTGTTTACCCGCTGCGGTCCACAGGCCTATGGCCCAGGTCTCCAGACCTCGCTGATCCGGGTCTATGTCACCGACCATTCCCCGACCTGTATCCTTGCCGGAATATGCGCCGTAAATGATTTCACCTGTTTTGGCATCCCGCAAAGAATAGCCATATGGAGCGTAAGTGCCACCTTCATGTACCATAAAGATTTCTTTGCCGGGGCGATCCGGGTCAATATCGGTTACATGCAGCGCGTCACCGTGTCCCAATCTGGCGGTTTGGCCCGGAGTTGCGCTTTCAGGAGGCATGACATCAAATGAGCTGTACAACAGGTTGCCATCATGGTCAATCGTGGCAGAACCGTATACGATTTCGTCCTTGCCGTCACCATCCACATCCACCATGCTCAAAGAATGCGCTCCCTGTGTGGTCAAGGTGCCAAATTTCGGGTCCGTTCCATCACGCCCATGCGGACTATCGTTAAATGGATTGGTCATTGGTGCCCAGCCACTGTCTACCATCCAATGTTTTTGGAGATGGCGACCATCCCATGTGTAGGTAGCCAAGGTGGAACGCGTATAATAGCCCCGTGCAAATACAGCGTACGGCTTGCGCCCGTCCAGGTAAGCCACCCCTGCTAGGAAGCGGTCCACGCGGTTGGCGGGTTCAATTCGGGCCATAGCGTAGTCGCCCCACATGAGTCCATCGTCATGACGCTCCGGCTCATAGCGGATGGTATCCAGCTCAGCTCCCGTTTTCCCCTTGAAAATCGTCAAGTACTCCGGTCCATCGACAATAAAGCCCTCGAACTCTCTCAGCTTGTTTTTGTCGCTCCGTGATGGTGCATATACATCCATAAAGTAGTCTGTCAGGCTTTCCGCATCCTTTCGGGATAACGGATAACTGTACTTCGGAGCGATGCCAAAGCATTCCTCCAGCGTAGCAGGCCATTGTCCCTTGACCACTTCTTCATGCTTCGTCCAGTTCATGAACATGTTCACCACATGCTCATAATAATCCGAGCGACTCAAACGGTAATCGTCCTCATGTGTAATCCCTGCTTTGCGATCCTCACGTGGCAGAGTAATATACTTTTCTTTTTTCGGCTTGCCCTTCTTATCAAAAGAAATCGTTTTGGTCCCTGGAGCCGTTTTGAACATCAGCTCGGCTTTACCATCGCCGTCAAAATCGTACACCATCATCTGGGTATAATGTGCACCTGATCGAATATTCACGCCCAAGTCGATCCGATACAACAGCTTGCCTTCGGCCGTATACGCATCGACATACGTATTTCCGGTATACCCCTTCTGAGATACATCCTTGGAGTTCGACGGGTCCCATTTTACAAAAAATTCATATTGCCCGTCTCCATCCACATCCCCCACACTCATATCGTTGGCCGAATAAGTATAGGATTCACCTGCGGGTGTTACGCCATCGGCAGGCTTTTGGAGAGGAAGTTCATAGTAACCCTGTTGCCATGGCTTCACTTTGGCGCTACGATCCTTTTCTTTGCCTTTTACGACTGAAGCTACTCTGTACACCGCATTTCCGGTTCCTTCCTTATCCACATAGTTGGTGCTGTCGCTCACCGTCGCGATCTTCTTACCGTCACGGTATACGTTAAAGTCTGCTCCTGTCAGCCCTGTTGGACCGTAACCGTTCACTTCTTGAGCCAATAACCGCCAGCTTAAAAATATCCCCTCCTGCGTCACCGCAGCTACCAATCCGCGATCCAGCTTTTCCAGCTGAATGCTGCCGCTACGGTTCTGTTCTACTGCAATTGCTGATTCCGCCTGCAGTGTGGGTTCGGATAAGTCTTCCGCAGCCACTCCTCCAGTCGTCCCCGTCATCGCCAGCATCGCTGCCAACGCGGCGGTCAAGCTTCCCTTTCGCCATGCGCCTTTCCCTCGAGCCATTCAGGTCGTCCTCCTCAATTGTATTGTGATGACAAGCTAATACCTGAAATGATTGCGCTTACATAAATTAAATTTCCTTACTATTATAGTTTTGCCGTTCCCCCAAACGCGTTTAAATATCCGAGGATTTCTCTACACAAATCCGTGTTGTTTACTCATTCCAAATAAAACAGCCCTCACCAAGCCTGTATGAAAACGGCATGTTAAGGGCTGAACACCGCCAAACTCCCCATGAAGGCAGAGGACTGCAAAAACACAAAAGGAAATATAAAAAAACGGACAGTGGATTGTTACCATTGTCCGTTTTCGTATTTTCGCGCTTGCTATGGATTAGGATTCGTCCTGGTTACTACAAGCTAGTGAGGGACAAATGAACTGAAATCGTCCCTGCTCGACTGATCCGCATGATAGAATACTACATCCCCGTCCTGTAAATGAAAGGTATGCCCGTACGGGTCTTTTATCTCTCGGCGGTAACCCTCCAGTTGCCACTGGTTCAGTAGCGGCCCATTTATATACTGTAAATGCGGATGCTCAGCGTCCCCCTGACGCAGTGACTCCACATTAAAGCGAACGACGATAAAGCCCGTTTTCTTGAATATATCTGTATGCTCGTTTAGCTCCTGACGGCGACTGACCTCGCGCAAATCCGTGCCTTTGGTGACTGCGTAAACATCAGCAGGCAGGCTATATTCACCATACCAGCGCTGAATCGACGCATTAGCGCGATCCACGTTGACCCCATTCGGCAGCTCTGTCTTCGGACCAATCAAGGTACGCACAGCCGCAGGCAGTACCAGCCAGTCGTAACGTCCAATCCAGGTCTTGCTGCGTGCAATACGGTGGGCATACAGAGAAACATAGCGTTCCAGTGTCAACTGGCTTTGCTGTGCTTCACTCAGCTCATGCTTGTATTGGTAGGCTGCCGTGTCCTGCATTTCCTCCATCGGCACATTGCGTAGCCGTTCATTCAAAATAACATATCGCTTTTCCCGGTCCTCCGCCGATCCCAAACGGATAAATTTTCGACTGCCGGAATGTGTATACAGATCCACCTCTTCCCGCTGTCGCCCATCTTTGCTCACCCAATAGAACGATGGCGTGATGCGAATACCGTCCTTGGCGCTAAACATATTCCCTTTGGTTTTGAGGTCAAACTTGAAATGATAGCCTGTCTTGACCGCCACATTTGCATAACCTTCATATGGGTGACTACCGGGGCGAACGGGCAAGGTGAATGGCTCCGGGTTCCCTCTAGGCAACCCGTCAATATTGCCAAGCCCCGTCCAATAGGACAGACCGCTATGCGTTGGACTTCCTTTTCGCTGCCGAAATACCCGCTCCCAATGGTAATCGGCAATATCCGTGATATGAAAATCGTACATCCGTCCGATGACCTCAATATTCACCACATCATTGGCAACATGATGGGCTATATCCATGTTGGCATGGCGCTGTTCGGTGAATCCGTCCGGTGCATTTTCGGCAATGGTACGGAACTCTACTGTATAGTTGCCTTCATCCACCCATACGGGCAAATAAAAGTCTGTGTCGAGCTGCAGCACCGGAATGTCGATCCAGGTACCTCGTGGATAAAACTGTGTCTTTCCTTTGTTGTAGACATCGAACGGAAATCGCACCTGCTTGGTTCGTACATATTTGGCATACTCCCGATCACCATAGCCAGGAATGTTCAAATGCGGACCTGCTGTCGAGATCGTCACCCGGAAAGGGCGCTCCAAAATAAGCGCGGATCGTCCCTTCGTAGGTTGGGTTTTCTGATTATGAGCAGCATCGTCCGACACACTAGACAGATTCACTACGGGAGTGTGGACAGTCACCGTATTAATTCCCTGTATCGGGAACGTTTTATCCGCACCTCCATTGATATTTCCCTTGAGAATAGCGTAAGTGATGTCACCGCTGCTGGGCGTATTGGACTTATTTATCTTATGCTTATCAATCACATGATTCGGACTGTACAGCACATCCGGCCCAATCGCTCTGGAAGAGGGTATAACGCCTGGCTTAGGTCCATTCACCTTGACGCGCTCCGGATTCATAATGATTTTATTTTCAAAGGTCAGAGTATCGTTCTCCACTTCGATTTCCTTTACCGCCCCCTCTGCCTTGGATTTCAGTGCACTGCGGTCATCAGGCACACTTGGCTTGCTGCTGCCACCGTTTTTGCTACGACTGCCGCCATCCACTGTCCCGGGTGCAGGGGGCGGATAAAAATTGCCCTGAGTCGCTGCAACATAGGAAGGGGCTGTATAGGATTGCGGACGCAGGGTGATTGTTTCATTAGGTAACGCATAATTTCGGAGCGTAGCCTCCTTGATGCCATACACCTCCAAATTGTCTATCGCCCAATATGAATACGGACGAACGATTTGGTAAGTGTAGGTTCGCTTCACCGTCTCATTCCGCCGAGATTTTTTCTTAGGCCGCCAGGTCAATCGATATTCTCGTTTTACGTTCACCGTATATGTACACTGGCCTGTCATGTTCACAAACTTATGTTGAAAAAGGTATCTCTTCGCTTGCACATGACCGTATAGGCTTTCAGATGTAGGAATACCTTTGGATACGTCAAATCGTTCGCTACCACGCTGATCTGCTTTGATAACGGCAGATACTGTCGGGTCCAGTTCGGTAGTTTCCAAGCGCAGACCTGGAACGGGGCGGGAGCAGACAACACCTTTTGTTGGCTGTTCATTATCTTGGCAATCTGAGGGTGCTCCCTCTTGGCTTTCTCCAGGCTTCGGACAGCCCTGAGTTTCTTTGTAATACAAATAAGCGGTAAACTGCTCAAAAGAACCGTCATAGGTAAACCCAGGTACAATTCCTGGCAATATATCTCCGCTTGGCGGTTTACCTGTCGTGCTTTTCTTATAACCCACATACTCATATTTCGGGTTGGTTGGCGGGGTAAAATCATACGGTTGATCAGCTTTCAGTTCATCTTCTATTGGCGAAAATACGTTGTTAAGTGATTTCCCATCAGTGGTAAAATGCTTGACGATTAGACCACTCTCCAGCTCAATCTTGAACAGGATCGGTTGGTAGATACGCCAGGCTTCTACCTCTTTGGCACAGTTCGGGCAGCTCTCTTCTTTGATGTTTTCAGCTCGTACTTCTGGATTCAACCTTATGTTTACTGTAATCGGAATAATTGTGGTATCCGTACCAAGCCCCTGTTTCTGGAAAGGACGAACATCCTTATCATAATCTGTGCCTTTACTCATCGAGTAGGCATATTGTTCGTAGTTATCAGAACGGGATTCTCTAAAGTATTCCGGGTGATTCTCATTGTCATTTTTCGTATACAGGCTTGCTGTAACTGCCTTGATTTTACGACCCGGAAAACTAAATTTGTAAGTGAATGTGGCTTCACCCTGCATATTCTTATAAGGTTCCTTACCGCCGTCTGTAACCCATTTACCCGCGGTATTCTTCCACATGTCGAAGTACATCATACCGACAAAGTAACGGTCATTCTTGTCTGCGAAGTAAGACAACGGTGTAATTTCCGTATCGGCTACTGCCTTATTTGTGAGAAAAGAAAAAGGTAGGAGCTGCAATAGTAGCAGTACCCCCACCAGCAATACGGCCAGAATGCGTTGTGCCTTCTTCATGCGCTTAATTACCCTTCCATGGGTTGACCATCATTGGAATATACTCCCTTGACGCTAATCCGAATGCAATATATTCAATGTCTTGGAGTTTAAAAGATTTGTAATTTTTTATGCCTTGAAAGAGTTCGTCTCCAGACGAATAAATTGGGTAATAGATCATCTTTGTACCATCCCCATTGTCTTTTGTCATTGCTCTAAAAGGAGCGCGAAAACGGGTATCATTGTATTTGGTAATGAAAAAAATGCTGCCTGCTGTAGACTTCGTTTTTACCCTTATTTGGAGATATGGTACGCCGCTAGAAGCCGTGTAAGGTTCAACAGTATAAATATTGTTCAGTAGCTCAATAGGCAAGTCAGATTGCTTGAAGATCACTACTTTGTCGTATGGCTTACCTGCAACATCATCAATGAGGTTCGGTATAGTGTTAATCGCCTTCTTATACGGTTCAATACTCACCGCCTTATGCCCCGTATCCTCCAGCGCAGCAATTTCCTTCTTCCCAATCCAGACCCAGCGGCTGACCTTATCCCACTCTACCGTTTGCCCCAGACCCTCACTTACCAACCGCAGCGGTACAAAAGTACGGTTTTGCTTCAAAATAATCTTCGTTTCATACGTTTTGGTCTGTCCATCCACGGTAGCGGTATTTTGACCCACTGTCATGTTAACGGCATGTGCATCATTTTTAATCGACACAGCCAATTGACCGCCTGTTTTCTCCCAGCCTACCTTAGCCCCTAGCGCTTCGGATACAAAACGAATGGGAACCATCACATAATCGTTACTATCCTGAAAAGGTTTAGCATCTGGAAATTGTATTTTTTTCGCGTTTAACAAAACTTCAATGGGTTTGGTGTTGCCTGCTGCCTCCGTCGTTGGAATCGTACTTGTCGCCCCCCATAGCAACGTGACTGCGGTCAAACTCAACATCCATTTTTTCATACTCATCTCTCTATCCCCTTTGTCAGCTTAAACTTTAAACTATGTATATCATCTCTAATCTCATAAACTTATCGCATCCCCACTTTCGGAAAATACTGGATACAACTTATATATTATAGGGTTTCCCTATTACAAAATCTATAAGAAAAGCTTCTAATACAAAGCATTCCAAACAAATAGACTCTATTGAGCACCCCCTCCCCCCTAAATCATAGAACTGACTCTTTAAAAAGTTTTATATTTCCGCAATCTCAACAAAAAAAGGCTGCCTCTCCCCTATCAAGGAAGAAACAGCCCGTGTGCTTCACGCGCAAAAAAACTATGAATATATCAGTTCATACCACCATATGGATTATTCCAGCATCATCCAATATTTCTTACATCATAAATCATACCGGACTAAAAATCAAACGTTACTTTTCTCTCACGAAACATTTCAAAGATCATTCATGTATACCTGAACTTCCAGCTTGATAGAGTTGCTCATACACGTCCTTGTTGACCATCCTCAGCCCAAACAATCTGCGAATACGCTGTCCCGGCTTGGCCTTGAAGGTCACCGTCGCTTGATCCTTCCCCTCCAGATATGCAGCCGGAATAGCGGCATTAACGTTGTAAAACTTATCGGCCTCATCAAAACCTTCACTAAAATGCTCAAGCGGATGACCGTTAATCAAAATATCAAAACCGCAGTTAGGCATTTCCAGCGTAGCTGTGTAGGTAATGACCAACAGCATCGGAGCAGATGGATCTGTATTTAAATCAAAAGAAAACCAGCCATCAATTCCCGCATTCCGGTAAGGTCGGTTATTCACATATCCGGTGCGAGTCGAAGCATCTCCCTGGAAGTTATGATCCCGCTCCGGCTGCATTTCTCCGGGTTGGGCAAAATCAATCGTGCACTGCTCCAGAATCGCCAGCTTTTCGCGTGCCGCTGTGTATTCCTGTTCCGCCTCCTGCCAAGCTTCCTTCGTAAAAATGTCCCAGTATACGGAATACGTACGGTCATGCATTTTATACAGAGGAGACAATTCCACATCCCGGGGATGCCCTGCATTCAAGGTACGAAACGTATTCGTCTTGCCCTCCACGGGCTGTATCCAGGCATCCAGCTTTTCCGTTTTGGGAATGAATACGGGTGTGTACAGGAAATCCTTGGCTTTAGGATCTTCCAAGGGTCCCAAGTCGCCTGCCAGCACCAGCGGTCCATACATGACAGCCGCCCGACCCGGATTATCCGGCATCTGCTCCAGCCTCAGCGACATCGGAATCGTCACCTCTACAACATCACCATCAATCCATGTTCTGGCGATAGAGACAAAGCTGCCCGGTTCCGATGCAACCGATTGTTCCTTGCCATTTACACGAATGGTAATTCCTTGTTCAGCCCAATATGGATAGCGGATGAATAGCGTAAATGGAGCTGGTTGATCGCATTGAATCTCCAGCGTCGTATGATCCGTTTCTGGATAGGAAGTATTTTGTTTTAGCGTAACGCCTCTGTCCTTCCATTCCAGCGTGGAGGCAATGAACTGATTGACATACAGCTTATCGTAATCGTGAAAATAAATGCCGCTGCCGTAGCTCGCATGGTTTTCCATCCCTGTGCCGACACAGCACGTAAAATCATCAAATTGGCTTTCAAAATGCTTATGCCCGCCCATCGCCAGCGACAGAAAATACGTTACTCCCCCGTGAACCGGGTCCTGCGAAGCCAAAATATGATTGAATAGACCTCGCTCATAAAAGTCCGCTTCCTTGGCGGAAACATTCCATTGAAATAGATGATTGGTCAGCTTAAGCATGTTATAGGTGTTGCACGTCTCCGTCGTATGAGGCCCGATGCGATCATTCAAGCCATCTGGCGCTCCAAAATATTCTCCAAAGCTATTCCCGCCAATAACATACGAATGATGATCCACCACCCGCTCCCAAAAAAACTCCACCGTCTCTCGGCGCTTCGTGTCATTCGTGAGCTCATATTCCTTGGCAAGCCCGATCAGCTTCGGAATTTGTGTATTGGCGTGAATGCCCTGCAAACAGTCTTCCTGCGAGCTAAGCGGGTCCAGCACCAGCTTGTGCCAGAAGCACTCAGCCAGCCACAAGTAGCGCTCTTCCCCGGTATCCGCATACAAATCGGCCAATACCTCATTCATGCCTCCATATTCGCAAAACATCATCTGCTGCATCTGCTCATCGCTCATCGGCTTCATAATTCCTTCGAGCCAGTCCGCCAGCTTACGCTCCACATCTAATGCCTTATTACAGCCTGTCAAATGGTACGCATCCCGCAGGCCAGCGAATAACTTGTGTAGTGTATACAAGGGGGCCCAGGCACCGTTCAGGTCAAAGCCCTTCGAGCGAATATTTCCAGCAGACACCTCTTCAAAAAGTTCCTTTCCCCCTGGAATACCGGATACATATCCGTCACCATGCGCCGCCTGACAAACGTCTAGTTCATCCGTAATGTAATGTGCGATTTCTTTAAAACGCTCATCGCCTGTTGAAGCATACATCATGGAGCAAGCGGACAAATAATGTCCCAGTGTATGACCGGAAATAGTCATCGCTTCCCAGCCTTCATATTGAGGCGCTTTGGGCGTAAGTCCGGCATATTCCCGAAAACGCGCCAGCAGGCGGTCTGGTTGAAGCTCCAACAGATAAGATCGGTTCAGCTCCATCGCTTGTTTGAAGGGACCTTCAGCCAATACCACCTCGTTCAGTGCGAACGGCCTTGCTTTCATATGGGCTTTTGCTTTAAGAGTCACTTTCCGTTCCTCCTTTAAGGCGAATTTGGGATAAAAAACGCATACCAGACACAACGAGCCGTTACGCGCCACTGCCAGAGGTTTGCCCCCACTGCTGGTACAGCTGCGTTCTCGCCTCTGTAATGCCGGGATGAAACTGAATCAGCGCATGCTTCCGTGCAAAATGGACCTCACGGATCGCCTCCTGCACCCGCTGTTCTCCGCCTGTTCCGCCGAGTCCAGCGGCATGGAGCATAGAAGCGGCGGCTAACCGACCTTGGGCCATCGCGACCAGCCCGCTTTCGATGCCGGTAATATTGCCGGCAACGTACAACCCTTTGAGCGAGGTTTCCATTCGCTCACCATGCAGTGGAACATGCCCGCCTAGCTCAGGGCTGTACACGAATTTGCACCCGGCTACCGCCGCCAGCTCAGCGAGCGGATACAAGCCGCCGCTCAGCGCCACGAAGTCGGCGGGTTCGACGCGTTCGCTGCCGGGAATAGGCGAGCCGTCCGGTTTAACGTGGACCAGGGTCACGGATTCGACCCGGTCCTGCCCGTTGACGGACAGCACCGCCGTCCGCAACCGGATCGGGATATCCCACAGACGGAAGCCTCTGTGGGGATAGCAGCACGCGATGAGTTTCTCCATCCGTATCGCAGCTGCCAGCTTGCCGCCGACGCGCATCCAGGCGGCAGGGGCCAGCCCCGACAACTGAAGCAGCAGCTTCGCGGAGGCTGTCGGATCTGCCGCCGCACCAGCCAGCGGATTGGCGCACGGCAGTGTAATCGCTGCCACCTTCACCCCGGCGACGGACAGCTCGCGGGCAATCGCCATCGACAATACGTTCATGCCCACTATGATGCCGCGTTCTCCCGGCTTGACGTAATGAACATTGGTCATCACCTGCGCAGCCCCGATGGACATTACGCCGGGCAATGTCCAACCATCCAGCGGAACGGGAATTTCGGCAGCTCCAGTCGCCAGCAATACGTAATCCGCAGTGAACAATCCACAGGAAGTGGAAATTTCCCACGTTGTCGTATATTCCATACCATGTACGGAAACGCCGCAGCGAATGTCTACCCTAAGTTCCCTGCAACGGGTAATCAGCTCATCCGAAATGTGTTTTCCAACCCACCAGCCTTGACTGCCTTCCTCATGATATTGCCCGGGCATACGTCCACCCGGCTCTGTAAACTCATCCAGTACCGTGACTGGCAATCCTTGCTCAGCAGCCGATACCGCTGCGGACAATCCGGCGGGACCCGCCCCAATGACGATGAGATGCGCCATTTCATTCATGTCACAATTCTCCCTGTGATTTCATTCGAAAGCTGCCGTCCGGTTTCAACCACCATACCTTCCTCCAGCTTGGTTAGGCAGGAACGGACAGTACCGAACGGATGAACCGTCAGGCGGCATTCGTTACAATGCCCAATGGCGCAGTATACACCTCTGGCCGTACCGGATTCCTCATGCCTTCTCAGCAAACGGACACCGCTGGCCAGCAGCGCTGCTGCCAATGGCTCTCCAGCCAATCCCTGCATGGGACGACCGTCAAAAATAAAAGATACCTGCCGCCGTTCCGGCTTTGCTCCCAAAATAGGATGATTTACAATACGCATGCGGCTCATAAAGAACCTCCCTCTGCTAGCTGCCCGAACGTTATGGGACGCACGGGAGGCCTTTGGGATAACAGCTCCGCCTCCCGGCGGGCGGCAGGATACTGATTGTAAAACCATGACTCCACCAATTGTCGGCATACCCTACCCTGACATGCCCCCATCGTCACTCGCGTAGTCATTTTAAGCTGGCGCACGGTGTCCGCGCCCATGCGGCAGGCCTGCTCCATCTGTGCGATACTCACTTCTTCGCAGCGACATACGAGCAAATGACCTGATGCACTCCCAATCGTCTCACTTCGTCCCGTCACCCGTTTACTCATAGCTAATCGCGCAGGTTTTAATCGCTGAATAAAAGTCCAGCGCCGCCTGGCCCTGCTCCCGAGTATGTGAGCTGGATTGCTTCAGACCGCCGAACGGAGCCTGATATTCAACACCAGCCGTCTCCTGATTAACCCGGACCATACCGGCGTTCGCCTCATCCAGAAACCGGTGAGCCAGCCGTAAATCGCGGGTGAATAGAGAGGCGCTTAATCCATAAATAGAATCATTGCACAATCGAATCGCATCCTCGAAGTCGACTGCCTGCACCACACCCAGCATGGGTCCAAAAATCTCCTCCTGAATCAATGGATGGGACGAATCAAGTCCAGTCACCACCAGTGGGCGCACATAATACCCGTTCTCCGTCCCGCCGGTGGCTCCGCCTTCAGCCAAAATGTCGGCTTCCCGGCGGGCGAGTGATATATAGGACATGACCTTCTCATACTGACCTGCGGATGCCACAGGTCCAAGATACGCACTGGGGTCAAGCGCCGGAGCGATCTGAATTTTTTCCACCGCTTGGCGTAAGGCTTCCGTGAACGTCTCATAGACAGACTGTTCCACAATCACCCGACTGGTGGCCGTGCATTTTTGCCCGGCTGAACGGAAAGCTCCGCTAACAATCATCGCTACTGCTTGCGCCACATCCGCGTCCTTCAGCACCACAGCGGCATTTTTACCGCCCATCTCGGTCTGGTACTTGATATTACGGCGTGCGCACCGTCCCGCAATGCCCAAACCTGTAGCAGTAGAACCCGTGAAGCTTACCGCATCCAGTACCGGATGCTCCAGTAAGGCATCGCCGATGTGGCTACCTTGCCCAACGACGAGATTCAATACGCCGGGCGGAAGCTGCACCGCCTCGAATAGCTCGGCGACCCGTACTGCAGTTAATGAAGCATGTTCGGCAGGCTTCCAGATGACCGTGTTTCCGCACAAAAGTGCAGGGGCGATTTTCCATAGCGGAATAGCTACCGGAAAATTCCACGGCGTAATGACTGCCGTTACCCCCAGCGGAATGCGCTTCGTGTATTGGAGCACTCCCGGCTCATTCGAAGGAATGACTGTACCGATGGAACGTACGCCCTCTGCCGCATAGTACCGGAGCAGATGGACACCTCGCATGACCTCTCCGCGCATCTCGGTAATCGGCTTGCCCATCTCACGGCTAGCCAGTTCAGCCAATTCAGGTAATGCTGCCTCTAGTAACCCGGCTGCTTTGAACAGATAAGCTCCCCTCGCTGCGGGACTTAGCGCGGCCCAGCCCGTCTGAGCCAGCCGTGCCGCATCCCCGGCCTGTGTAATATCGCCCGTCTCTGAAAAATGGACGACTCCCACCTCCTCCTTCAAGACCGAAGGATTGTGAACCACCATTTCCTCGCCGGAAGGGCTCAGCCACTCACCGCCGATCCAATTTCGGCTCTCCATCGTCTTCACCTCCATTCAGGATGATACTTCGCTTGGACGAACCGCCACCTCAAATGCTTCGCGAATGCGGTCATAATCCGCCTGCGGCAGCGCAAGTCTGGGCGGACGTGTCGGGCCGACCGGAAATCCAGCCAGCTCCATCATATATTTGATGGACTGTACCAATTGCGGGCTGGCATCATAGTGGAACAGCGGCAGCAGCCTGCGATACAACGCGGACGCTTCCGCCATATTTCCCGCCTGCGCAAGCCGGAACAGCTCTACCCCTTCCTTCGGCAGCGCATTCGGCACCCCCGAAATCCAACCTGTCGCGCCGAATAACGCCCCCTCCATCGCCAGATTATCTACTCCGACCATAACCTCCAGCTCTGTCTGGGCCAAAATAGCGTGAATACGCCGTACATCACCGGAAAATTCCTTGACTGCTACGATATTTTCAATTCGCGACAAGTCCGCAAGAATATCTGGAGTCAAGTCAACCTTGTAATCATGGGGGTTGTTATACGCAATGATCGGCAAGCCCACCTCCGATAATGCTTCATAGTGGGCCGTTACCTCGTGAGGCAGTGGATTATAATTAATGGGCGGCAGTGCCATGACACCCGCAGCCCCAGCATCCTTCGCATGCTGAATCCAATGCACCGCCTGTTTGGTAGACGGAGCCGCCGAGCCGACAACAACCGGGACACGCCCTGCCGCAGCGTCAATTACGGTATGCACAACCTGCGACCGTTCCTCCGGGGACAAAGCCGCATATTCTCCCAGCGACCCCGTAGGAACCAGTCCGCTAATGCCGCTTGCAATCAGATGCTCGCACAGCTCGGTCAGACGCTTATGGTCTACCTCCAGCTCTGCCGTGAACGGTGTAACCAAGGCCACATATACACCTTCAAAACGTGCCATATGCTCACCCACCCTTTCCCATCTTTATTTTCAAATTCAGCATTCGGGAATAATGTAAAATGCTCACATCAGCAAAAAACCTTCTTTAAGCGGGTCCTCGGGGTCCAGCACAAATTGATGATGTCCCGTCACCCAAGCCGAGCCTGTAATTTGTGGAATGACTGCCGGATAAGGACCTATCTGCGTCTCGCCCACGATTTCAGCCCGGAACATGGAGCCTGTGATGCTTTCATGTACAAACGGCTCATGTAAGCCCAGTTTTCCCTTGGCGTGCAGCACCGCTACCTTGGCCGAGGTTCCTGTACCACAAGGGGAACGATCAATCCCTCCCGGTGGGATGACGACGACATTGCGGCAATCGGCCTGTGGAGCCACAGGCTCCCCGTAAAATTCAATATGCGTCAATCCTTGAATAACCGGATTTTCAGGATGTACTACCTCAACAACAGCATTTACTGCCTCCCGAATCTGCACTGCTATTTGTACAATTTTTGCCCCATTGCTCTGCTCCAGTGCAAGACCGATGGAAGCCGCCTCTACAATGCCGTAAAAGTTGCCTCCATACGCAATATCCAGCGTGACTTGCCCGATACCCTCTACCTGGACCTTCACCTCACGGCGGTACACAAAAGAAGGGATGTTTGTGAACGTTACTTGTCGCACCTTGCCCGCATCCACCTCCAGCCGCACTTGAACCGGGCCTGCCGGAGTGTCCAGCAATATCGATTTTTTATCCGCAGCAATCAGCCCGCCTTCCATCAGCGCTGTACATACTCCAATCGTATCGTGACCGCACATCGGTAAATAGCCGCCAGTCTCTATAAAGACCACACCCATATCTGCACCTGGATTACAAGGTTCTGTTAAAATGCAGCCCGACATCACCTCATGCCCTCGCGGCTCGAACATCAGCAGACGGCGAAAATCATCATGATGTGCTGCCATATAAGTCATTTTTTCCAGCATCGTATGACCTACCAGCTTAGGCGCGCCGTGAATGACCGTCCGCGTCGGATTGCCTCCGGTATGGGTATCAATGGTAGTAATTCTGCCCGGTACACTCATCCGGTTACCTCCCCGTGAACCTCGTAGCTGGAAAAAGTCTCACCAAATCGGTCATATCGCAGCGGCTCCACTGGAATACAAGTGGATTCACCCCGTACCATTTCAGTCACCAGCTTACCCGTCACCGCCGCAAGACTAATGCCATCCCCCTCATGACCAGAAGCGATATACAGCCCTGGTACTTCGTCCACCGCTGATACAATCGGCAAATGATCAGGTGTCCATGGACGCAAGCCGGTATACGCCCGCATCAGCGGTATATTGGCTAAAGCAGGAAAAAAACGAATGGCTCTGCGGGCGATTAAGCGAATCACTTGCTGATCGACACTTGTGTCCATACCGACAAACTGACGGCTGCTGCCGATCAGAATATTTTGGGATGCGGTTGGCTCGAACACTAGCGCTACACCGTATTTTTCATAAAGCTCATCCACACTCCGCTGACCGCCAAACTTGCTCATCAGATAGCCGAACTCCATTACCTTGCGGTTCCCAATGGAAGGCATTCGGGCAGACACCAGTATATGTCCTTTGCGCGGCATGATCGGAAGGTCCAAACCGAGTGAATGACCGATGCTGCGTGTCCACACACCTGCCGCCAATACCACTGCACCTGCATGGATAACGCCATTGGGCGTCTCTACCCCGCGGACGTTTCCCCCTTCGTCCTTAAGGACAGATTGTATCGGTGTGCGGGGCATTAGCCTCGCTCCCATAAGACGCGCGGCCCCGGCCAGCGCATACGTCATCAACACCGGATTTACGGTGGAATCTGTCGCACACTCCAGTCCGCCCGGCAAATCTTTGGCTAAATGCGGCCATTCCTCTCGCAAATCCTGCTGATCCAGCATGCGAAACGGAAGTCCTTCCTGCTGCTGACGGGCCACCCATTGCTCAGCCGCCTGCATCTCCTGATCGTTTTCACAGACCAGAATACTGCCAGGCGCACGATACTCGAACTCATCCTCCAGTTCCCTAGCCAGCTCTGCCACCAGCTCCTGCGATACCAACGACATTCGACTGTCAAACCCGGGCTCTTTATCAATTGCCAATATATTTCCATCACAACGGGACGAAGTGCCTCCAGCAATCTCCCCTCGCTCAGCCAGCACGACCTTCAACCCGGTTTTAGCCGCATAATAAGCGATGGCTGTACCGATGATTCCACCGCCTACAATCACCAGATCCGCGGCATCATGTTTCATTCGCTTCCCTCCCTTCGACCGTTTTAATCTGTTTGAGAGGTATTTTTTACAGCTTAATCGTAAAGCTTTGTGTCACAGGCTTGCTTAGCTCATCATAATCCCGCAGCTGTACGGTGAACGTATACGTCTTGTTGCCTGCTCCGCTGCCTGCTGTTCCGCTAATCGTTCCTGTAAAGCGGTCCAGTGTGAAGCCTGCGGGCAGTTGACCGCCTGTCACCGTCCAATCGTAAAACGGTACGCCTCCTTTGGCCTCCAGCTTGGCCGTGTACGCTTTGCCTTTGACGGGTGCTGGCAGTTCCTTGGTCAATATTTCCGGCGCGAGGAAAGGAGTCAGATCCTTACGCAGCGGCCAGCCCGCTTTTTCTGCTACCAGCAGTGAAAGCTTCGTGTTCATCCAACGCCGGGTCGGGAACAGATGGCGCCAGCCTCCATTTTGACCGCTCAATCTGTCGACTTCTGCAAGCTCTCCAGAGAGATGATAGCTGTCGTCCAGCGCGGCTGGTCTGTGCTGATAAGCCATAATATCCGGGTCATTGCCCGCCGCTTCCTTCAGCGCTTTGACACCCGGGAATGTGTCGCTGAATACAATCGCATGACCGAATTCATGCATGATCAGCCCATGCACATCCGTCACTTTGGACAGATCGGATTGATACCATTCTTCATCGTCCACGGATGTGAATGGAATCGCATCATCATAGAAATCCAGAATCAGACTATAGGAACGGTTCAGATTCCCCGGAACGGTCACACCGTTACGTGTATGATAATTGCCGTTCGTGGCTGGAAAGCCCGTAGAATAAGGCCCGTTCAGCCCTCTCATAAACACCCACATGCCTTTGTAGGGCTTATCATTTGTCACCTGTATTTCATTTTGCCAGTCGTCTCCTGGCAGATGGTTTACCTCCGCGTTGGCAGGAACCTCATCGAAAGGAGCCAGATCAAAGAAATAGAACCAGTCCTTTACCGCCAGCTCTGCGGCTTTTTTGGTAGCTGCATCATTGAAATAAGGCCTGATCGTATCGAATCTATAGTCAAAATGGAGGGGAACGGTGGGCTCTTTATTATCGTCCTGATCCAGCACGCGAATCGGAATGGACTGAGTAGTCGTGTGACCATCATTTCCAGCAACGGACATAGACAGCGTATAGTTCTCTATTTCACCGTTTCCTCCAATCCGGTCAGGATGGATGGCTAGCCGGAAATCTTTTTCCTCCTGTGCATTGGCAAAAGTCAGCGTTTTGCTTGCACCTTGCGCCGACAACGTACTTGGCAGATCCATCATCAGCCGGGACGTGCCCTGCGCATTTAACGTAACCGTTAACGGAAAAGTAGCATCCGCTGGCGGCTTCACTTTAAGCTTCACATACGGGTTGGCTAGATACCCTTGCCAATCAACCAGATCTATACCATAATCGTTCACCGTCCGACTAAAGATGTCGATGACTTTTACATCCGACTCCGCTTCGGCATAAGCCGTCTGTTGCCCAGGAATAGCTGGTGTCAAAGCCACTATGAGAGAAGCCGCCAGCGCGGTCAGCCATATTTTGGTGCATCTTTTATACGTGTTCATTCAATCCCTCCATCTCGTTTTTGGATGACTTACAAACTATGGATAGTTACCTATAGCGCCACTGCGTTTTATAACAAAAGCAGCTCCTTGGGTGAGGAGGTCAGAACCTTGACACCGTCATCTGTGATCAGCACATCGTCCTCAATCCGAACCCCGCCGAAGCCTGGAATATAAATGCCCGGTTCCACAGTAAGGACATGACCTGGTACGAGCACCGACTTACTTTCGCGGGACAGACGTACCTGCTCGTGAATTTCCAGACCAAAGCCGTGGCCCAGACCGTGACCAAACTGCTCCCCATAGCCGTAAGAGGCAATCACATCCCGCCCCAGACTGTCTCCCTCCCGACCGCTTAAGCCGGGACGAAGCCCTGCAATCGTCTTCATATTTGCCTCCAGCACAATGGCATACAATTTCTCATGTTGTTCCGAGGGCTGGCCTACGAATACGGTACGCGTGATATCGGATAGATAACCACGCACATTTGCGCCAAAATCCATTGTGACGAACTCGTTCTGACCAATTTCCTTGTCACTGGCCAGTCCGTGCGGCAGCGCCGAACGCTCACCTGAAGCGACAATGAACGCAAAACCGCCTGATTCCGCGCCTGCGAGCCGAAGCTGATATTCCAGTTCCGCTGCAATCCGTCGCTCTGTAACCCCAGGCTGAATATAATTCAGCACCTCCGTGAAGGCAGCATCGGTAATACGCGCAGCTTCGCTAATGGTGCGAATCTCTTCTTCGTCCTTCACATCGCGCAGCCGTTCAATGACATCCTCCGTTTGTACGTACTCCAACGAGCCCAGCGCGGCTTGAAGCTGTCCCGACTGTTGAAGTGTGACATGTCGGCTCTCCAAACCCAGTCTGTGGACACCCAATTTACTTGTGAGATCAGCCACGGTGTGGAAGATTTGCGCCTCATGCCGAATAACTGGATATTCCACTGCCTGATCTGTTGCCTGCATCATATAGCGGAAATCCGTCACTAAAAAAGCCTCTTCCTGCGTAACAAGCGCAATTCCAGCGGAGCCTGTAAACCCGGTCATATATCTTCGATTAGGCCCATGTGTAATAAGCAGTGCATCTATCCCTAGAGCCGGGAATTCCGAGCGTAACCGGGCCAGTCTGCCAGGAACACCCTGTAACGGTTTTGTCTTTTGACTCTCTTCCTCTTTCACTCGTACGCCTCCTTATTCCACATCTCTTTTCAGGGCATATACCTTAGAACACACTCTCCACTTGCTTTTGAACACAATTTATGCTCTTCTCGCTGCCGCTTTCCCGTAAGTCCTGCGCCCACTCCTTCGTCTCTTTTTCCAGCACACCAGCGCGTCTGAGCTTCCTTTTAGCCTTTAATCCCTGTCAATGTGATGCCTTCGATAAAATAGCGTTGTCCGATAAAAAATATCAGGACGATGGGAGCCAAAATCGTGCTGGAAGCCGCCATCAGGTAAGGCCAGTTGGTATTGTTCAATCCCCGAAAAGTCGCTAGCCCCAGCGCTAGCGTAAAATGCTTTTCGTCACTTAAGTAAATAATCGGACCCAAAAAATCATTCCACACATCAATAAATGTAAATATTCCGATCACGATCAATGCAGGCGAAGATAAAGGAATAATGACGCGCCATAGTACAGTCAGAGGCGTACCTCCGTCCATATAAGCCGCTTCGTCCAAATCGCGTGGAATCGTCAGCATGAATTGTCGCATCAAAAAGATGTTAAACGCCCCTCCACCGAACCATGCAGGAACAATCAGTGGCAGAAATGTATTCAGACCGCCCAGCTCACGCCACATCACGAAAGTGGGAATTAGCGTCACCGCGTAAGGCAGCATCATCGACCCGATCAGCAGGGAAAAAATCAGATTACGTCCAGGCCAGCGCAGGCGGGCAAAGGTAAACGCCGATACAATCGAGGTCAACATCACTCCTGCCAGCACACATACCTCAATCATGAACGTATTCATAAAATACCTGCCGAACGGTACTGAAGTCAGCGCTTCGGGGTAATTGCTCCATTGAAAAGGAGAGGGTATCCACTCCGGCGGGAACACGAAAATTTGGGATGTCCCCATCAGGGAGCTACGAATGAGCCATGCAAATGGCAACAGCATTAAAACACTACCTATAATTAAAACGACATACAGTACAACACGGCTGATTGGGAATGGTTTGGAACGGATGGCGGTAGCAGGACTTCGGGAGCGTTCAGGCTGTGGCAACGGATGTTGTGGTGTTTCTGAAGGATTGACAGAAGAAGTGACCTGATTCATGAACGTTCCCCTCCTTCATAGTGGACCCACTTTTTGGATGTGGAGAAAATCAGAACTGTTAGCACCATGATGACGAAAAATAAGATCCAGGCCAGCGCTGAGGCGTAGCCGATTTTAGTCTCCGTAAAGGCCGTACGCCACAAGTAGAACACATAGAACAGGGTTGAATTGTTAGGTCCCCCGTTAGTCATAACATACGCCTGATTGAATACCTGAAAGGTGCTGATTAAAGACATGACCAGATTGAAAAAGATGGTCGGTGTCATCGAAGGAATGGTAATGTGAAAAAATTTATGCCACCTATTGCCGCCGTCTACCTCAGCTGCTTCATACAGATGGGTGGGAACCGACTGAAGTCCCGCCAAAAAGATAATGACCGTGTTCCCGATCCCCCAGGTGCTCATCATAATCAGCGAGGGTATTGCAGTGCTCTCGTCATAAATCCATTTGCTCCCTGGCAGTCCAACGCCCTCCAGCAGCGAATTTAACAGACCAAAATCCGGGTTGAACATCCATAGCCACAGCATCGTGTTGGCAATACTCGGCACAATGGTAGGTAAATAATAAATCGTACGGAACACCGACAAACCCTTCACCTTTTGATTTAATAACAGCGCAATGATAAAAGCTGCCGCCAAGCCTAGAGGTACGCTGCCCAGTGCATAATATGTGGTCACGAACATGGATTGGGAAAAGGTAGCATCCTCGGTCAAAATGGTTCGATAATTGTCCAATCCGATAAAGGTCATCTGTCCGCCAATCGTCCAATCGGTTAAGCTGAATACGAACGAGGCCGCGATCGGTCCAATTGTAAATATCATTAATCCGAGGATGGCAGGAAGCGCGAATAGCAGACCCCAGTTTCGCTCCATGCGCATCATTCCTGATTTTGGTCGCTTCATGGGCTGTTCTCCTTTCGCAGCTGTCCGCCGCATTATTCATCCGGGTATACTCCTTGAAGCAATGGCTGAATGATAGGCTCCAGTTCATCCAGCGCCTGCTGCGGCGTCTTCTTGTTCGTCCAAATCAGATCCAGCCCTGGGGTCAGCTTGGAACCGATATCAGGCCAGTTGCGAAGGGTCGAAGTGGACGGCTTGATCGCATAATCTCTGGCATACTCAATGCCAGCCTTTTGAAATTCCGGTGGATGTGCGGCATTATTGGTCCATGACTGGATGGCCTGCTCATCGGTATAATATTTTTCCTCGATAGGCATCCACAGACCGGACTTGAACAAATCCACCTTTTCGGGATTGTTATGGTACAAATAAAATTCGAGCGCTTCCTTCGGGTGCTTGGTGCTCTGGAAAATGACCGTGGCTCCCGCAACGATCATCGTTTTGGGCTCTTTTAGCTTCGGCAGAACGCCGATACTCCATTGCAGTTGCTTGTTGTTCGAAAAATCGAGCAGGGACCATGTCCCGTCCACCACCATGGCGACCTTTCTTGTCTGAAGCCGAATCGTATTGGACGGCATGTCCTGCTGCTGGATCAAATCAGGAGAAACATGCTCCTTGAAAACCAGATCCTGCAACTTCTGAAAAACCTCCACCGACTCAGGACTGTTCAGGGTGTACTTCTTGCCTGTTTTGTCAGTCAAACCTCCACCGTTGCTCGCTAAAAGCGGCCCCCAGGAGCTGCGGTCATTGCCGAAGGCAAAGCCGTATTGCACAATATTTTTCGGATCAAATCCACTGTCTCCCGGATGCTTGCCGTTCTGATCCTTGGTCAGCTTTTTGGCAATTTCCAGAAATTCATCCCATGTCCACGCTTTTTGAGGATCAGCCGGAGGGACGGGTACCCCTGCTTCTGTAAACAACTCCTTGTTGTAAAATAACTGCATCACTTCCAATGCGGTGTAATTTCCAATAGACTTGCCGGGTTCGCTGTAGAGATAGGAGGATTTGAGCTTGTTTTTTAATTCGGGATATTCGTCATAATAAGAGGATAAATCCAGGAGTCTGCCTTCACTTGCCCATTTCATCGTGAGGGAATCGCCCAGGTAGGCGATATCAGGAAGCTGATTGGCAGCCATTAACGTGTTAATTTTCGTCGTGTAGTCACCAGGGACATGCTCGCCCTTCACCCGGATGTTCGGATGGGATGCATTAAAGCTTTGAATCATTTTTTCCATCGCCTGCTTCTCGTCATTGCTTCCCCAGTACATGAACTTGAGTTCGACCGCATTGGGATTAGCCGGTTCGCCAGCGTTACCACTGCAAGCCGTCAGCCCTGTCAACATCGCCGTCATCACGAGAGCCATCCATGTCCGTAACCTTCGTTTCAGCAAATCAACCGGCCCCTTCCTGAACTGGTTTCTCCTTACAAGCCTATTATGCGCCGAGAGCCCAGAGCCGACCACCCAACGACTCCAGACTCTCTTTGTTTTGGTATGATTTTTTTAACAGCGCGTTTACAAAAATGTTTTACGAAACTCCGTCGGGGTCAGTCCGGTATGCTTTTTAAAGGCAATACTAAAATAGTTCGTATCTGTGAATCCCACTACCTCCGCTACCTCCGCCACCTTGCGATTCGGGTCCAGCAGCAGTTCTCGGGCTCGCTCAAAGCGAACACGCGTCTGGTAGTCGGCGAAGCTTTCACCTGTAACCTGCTTGAAACGGGCACTCAAATACTTGGGGCTCATATTCATGTACTCTGCCAGACGGTTCAGCCCGCCATCCTCCTGAAGATGCTCCCGAATCCATTCCTTGGCCCGTTGGAATTTGCGTGGAATGCCCTTCTCGCGTGATTCTCGGACATGGCGGCCCACTCGGACAAAATAGCGCGATACATAATCAATCATCTCGGGCCCATGCCGCAATCGGGACAGCTCCAGCAACGGGTCCTGTTCCTGCATGGACGTTTGTCCTACAGATGCATCACTCTGGACGATGCGCATGACGAACAGGACGAGCTGAGTGACAATCATTTTCACCTGCTTGACAGGCAAGCCCGCCAATTGTCCTGACCATTCCTGTAAAATCGCATGTACGGCAGCATCATTGCCCGCTCGAATTTCCGTAATCATCAGCAGTTCCTTCTCCAGTAATTGACTGCTGTTCGGCTCGGCCGCCTGAATGCTCTCATAGGGAATGATCTGGCTATAGCCCACCCACCCCCGATGCTCCGCCGCTTGCACAGCTTCCTCATACGCTTCGGGAAGTTGCTCCATCCGTTGTACGGGACGGCTAATCCCGATGGACACGCCCTGGCTCAATCGTTCCTGCACGGCCTGCCGAATCTGCTGTGCCGTCCGCTCCGCCGCTCTGCAAGATGCCGTCGCCAGCAGCACAACACGCCGATCGCGGGAAACCGCCGCACCATGCGCCTTCGCCCCGGCTGCTGCCGCAGCCTCCCCCGCCAGTCCGGCGAATACATGGCTGCTTTTATGCATGGAACCGTGTGGCTTGCTAGTGGCGGTTGCCTCCTGCTGCGACGCCTCCTCCAGCTCACAGCACAGCACAGTATAAGGCGGCCCACTCGTCTCGCCGAAAAATCTCAGCCCGTCCATCTCCCGGATGACCTCGGCTGCAGGACGCCGCTGCTGGAGCAAATCCAGCAGTAGATGCTCCCTGTACAATGGCTCCAATGAACGATGGCGGTGAATGGCATCCTCCTCGCTTCTTCGCCATTGTGCAATGCGATCCTCAACCCGGCTCAATGCCGCTTCAAAATCCCCGCTGGTCACCGGCTTGAGCAAATAATCGACCGCTTGAAGCGAAACTGCCTGACGAATATACGTCATAGATTCGTACCCTGTTAGAAATAATAACGGGGTCCGCTGATCCTTTTCCCGAATGGTTTTTGCTACGTCCAGTCCACTCATATCCGGTAAATTAATATCCAGTAAAATCATGTCCGGTCGCTGCTCCGTATACAAACGTAATGCCGTTGCGCCGTCCTCCGCCACATCACTGACTTCCACTGACAGGCCACTTTCCGCCACCATCAGCTTCAGTCCTTCCCGAATATGATATTCGTCGTCCACAATCAGCAGCCGGTACATGCCATCCTCCCCTTTCTTATTCGGTTCGAATGGGTGCCAGTAAGGTAACCGAGGTGTACTGATCCGGCTCGCTTGTCACGGACAGTCCATATTGCGGACCATAATGCCGAAGACGTTCATGCACATTCCGCAGCCCAAAGCCAATAGCACTCCCTCGTTCCGCATCCAGCGACTTCCGGATATCGTTCAGACGCTCGGCTCCAATACCGCCCCCATCATCACTGACCGTCAAACGCAACATATCCCCTTCCCTTTTACCGGATAACATGATATATCCACGGTCGGTACGCCCTTTTAAGCCGTGGTAAATAGCATTTTCGACGAGTGGCTGGAGGATCAGTTTGGGTACATAAAATCCGCAAATATCCTCCTCGACCTCGCAAATCCACTCGAACGAATTCCTAAATCTGAACTGCTGCACCTTCACATAGGCGCTTACATGCTCAACTTCCTGTCCCAAGCTGATTTGCTCTCGGCCATAACTTAGCGAAATGCGAAAACATTTACCAAAGGCACCGATTACCTCTGCCATATCCCGTTGCCCATTCGCCAATGCCATTCCCTTCAGTGATTCTAGCGTGTTGTACAAAAAATGCGGATTAATCTGCGCCTGAAGCGCGCGAAACTCAGCCTGCTTACGCGACAGCAATGCTTCGTAGACCTGACCGTACAGTTCATGATTTTTTTGCATCATATGAAGAAAACGCTCCCCGATCTGCCCTACCTCATCCTTAGGATTAAAAACAACGGAAGTAGGAGCTTCGAAAGCTTGGGCTGAGCCTGTAGCGCTCACACTCCCATCGACCGCCATCAATCGGCTCAATTGAAGCAAGGGGCGACGAATCGTGTCACTTAGCCGATAAGACAGCATCCAGCCCAGCATCAATGCAATCAAAAAAGTCCAGATGGTCCAGGCGCCGATTTTCCGCGCATCCTCGAACAGCACGGACTGATCAACTTTTTGCAGCAACGTCCATTGTCCTTCATTTAACGGGCCGTAAGAGATCATCGTCTGGCGGCCGTTCCATGTTCTCCAGTCCTTCGTAAGCACAGGCCTATCCACAGCCGATTTGGCAATCTGCCGCAATAGCGCCTGGTCCGCAACACCCTGCTCCGGCAATCGGTATACAGGCTCGCCCTCCTGATCCAGCACCCACATCTGGGTATTACCGTCTGTTTCATGAAAAGCAAGCCCCCGAAACAGACTGGCCTTGTCGATTTCCAGCATCAAAAATCCGAGGGGCGCATAATCTCCAGTCGTTTTTCGAAGCAGCTTCCCCACATAGATGCGATCCTCCGCCATCCCGCGTCCGGATTCAAACGGCGAATGAGCCATCCACATCATGGGCCGCTCAGCGAGCAGGCGGCGATAGTACACACGTGCTTCCTCTAATGTAGGAAGGCCGCCAAAACGGACCGAAACATTCCCTTGATAGAGAGAATGCTTGAGCCCGCCATTGGCGGCATATATGAGAGAGGACGTGATATACGGCTTGGTCTGGGTTTGCGTACGGACCACCATACTGAGTGTTTCATCGTTCCGTAAATATTCATAATCATCTTCCGGCTTGGTCTCCAGCGTAGACTGCACATCAGGATTGCTGAGAATGGAATTGGTCAGATCATTCAAATCGGAGAGCGTCGCATTGACGTAATTTTCACTCATTTGCCGGGACTGCATAGCCAGTGCCTCCGACTTCTCACCAAGGGAATGGGCCGCGATCCGGTAAAAGGTAAAGGTCAGTACCACCATCGGAATGACGGTGAGTACCAGCGTCAGTACAATAAATTTCCCACGGATTGTAGGAATCCCGGCGAACTTTTGACGACCCCGGCCTCCCATTCATCTGCCTCCCTTACACATAGGCTGGGAGCCATGTCCCGTGGGCTGCAATCAGGTCATCACACAGAGAAACAATATCATCCATGGACAGCTCTGCGGACGTGTGCGGGTCCAACATAGCAGCGTGATAAATGTGCTCCTTTTTCCCGGTGATTGCAGCTTCAATCGTTAACAGCTGGGTATTAATATTCGTCCGGTTCAGCGCAGCGCATTGGGGTGGCAAATCCCCGACAAAGGTTGGCGTAACCCCGTTACGATTCACCAGACAAGGTACCTCCACACAGGCTTCTTTCGGCAGATTGGTAATTAAGCCTGTGTTCATCACATTGCCGCCAATGGCAAAAGGCTGATTCGTTTCGATCGCCTCAAATATATAAGAGGCATACTCATTTGACCGTTCATGACGAAGATCCTGATTACCCAAAAGCTCCTCACGCATCGTTTCCCATCGTGCAATCTGGTTCACACAGCGGCGCGGGTATTCATCCAAAGGAATATTGAAGCGCTCAATCAGCTCAGGGTATGCCCGTTTGATAAAATACGGATGATACTCCGCATTATGCTCGGACGATTCCGTAATGTAATAGCCGAATTTCAGCATCATTTCAAAGCGCACCATATCATGATGCTTTTCCTGCTGCTTAGCGGCGGCTCGTTTTTTAATCTCAGGATATAAATCCACACCGTCCTTGCTCACTTCGAGCAACCACGCCATATGATTGATGCCTGCGATTTTTGCCTTTACACCTTCCTGCTCCAGCCCGAGGCTTTTAAACAGCTCCGGTATACACGCCTGCACACTATGACACAGCCCTACCGTACGGACACCTCCATGAACGTTCATCACATTCGTTAGCACTGCCATCGGATTCGTGTAGTTGAGAAACCATGCATCCGGGCACACTTCGCGCACATCTGCCGCAAAATCGAGCATCACCGGAATTGTACGTAAATTGCGGAAAATACCGCCAATACCTACCGTATCGGCAATCGTTTGGCGCAGGCCGTATTTTTTAGGAATTTCAAAATCCGTAATCGTACATGGATCATAGCCGCCTACCTGAATGGCGTTTACCACATAGGTCGCTCCGCGCAGCGCTTCCTTACGGTCAGTGTAGGAGCGAATCACACAGGTGCTCCCTGTTGTTTTTTTCAAATTGGATAAAATATTTTCCGAATCTTTCAACCTTATGGGATCAATATCAAACAACGCCAGTTCAAAGCCCTGCAATGCAGGCGTCAACATACAATCGCCAAGCACATTTTTAGCAAATACCGTACTACCTGCACCCAGAAATGTAATCTTGCTCATACTTTTTCCCCCATTCACATTTTTGTTCGCAGCTTTGCACTCCAAATGCAAGGATACCCACCGCCACTCTCCCCTTTACAGGAGGAAAGTGACGATGGGAAAGGTTACTCATAACTATGCGTTGTTGCCTCCCATTCAGGATACCCCCGCTGATTTAGCGGAGCTGATAGGCCGAGGCGGTAAGGCAGATGTTACCGAGGGTGTCGTAGTTGGCGGGGTTACTAAAGTCTCCGGGCTAACCGGTGTTACCGATGGAACCGCAGCCCCTCCTGCCTCAATCACGGTTACCTTCGCAATTGCCTTTAACTCTGTCCCTTCTACTTTGCCCTTCAACTCAAACGAACCTGGAGCAGCATATTGTGCAGGGGCTATATCCTCCCATTCCACAGCCACCCATTTAGTGGAGCCTTCTCCATACGTAGCTTCCACTACGCTTGGCAGTTCCGGTTTTTCACCGACATGTGTCGTTACATTTACTTCTTTTAACGCGGTAATTTTCTCAGTTGCCGCCAGATTCTGTGCTGTACCGGAGGCCAGACCTGCCACCTCGGTTGCATTCAAAGCACGGCTGTAGATACGGAATTCATCCACCAGACCATTGAAGTACGGATCAGGGTACTGAGATTTGCCGATAAAATTATTTTTGGTCTGACCCAGACTGATAGGATTTAAGGTCAAGTTGGTATTGCGTCCCACTTCTTTTCCATCCACGTACAAAATACCTGTGGAACCCGAAAGCGTGACCGCAACATGCTTCCATACGCCTGTCGGCAGTACAGGGCCTTCAATCGTCTGCTCCTGTCCCTGCCCGTTGCCTTGGTTGGTAATGGCAAACAGCATGGTATTTCCTGCTTTAGGCGTCAGGAACATATATTCATTCGTCCCGGAGCCAAAGTCAAAAATCCGCACATAATCGCTCAGGCTGTTCGCTTTAACCCAGCCGGATACGGTCAATTGCTGTGCCCGACTGACAATACCCGCCGGAAGCTGCACATAGCTGTCCTTGCCGTTCAGACTGACAGCATTGCCTGTTTTACCCGCAGCCCATGCAGCCGTCCCCTTCACGGCAGCATCATTACCGCTGTCTGATGAATCCGCAACTACAGAACCGCTTGTTTCATCAAACTTGTAAGCTGCAAGCTGTTCAAGTAACGGAGCCGCCGGTTCAGCTACCACCGTTACTTTAGCCTCCGCTGACAATTGAGAATCGCTGGCTGTCAGCTTGAACACATACGTTCCCGGCTCGGAAACATCCACCTTCGTGCGCAGCGATGTTTTGTTACTGAATGTGACCTTCGCGTCCTGTGGTCCTTCAACCAGACTCCACTCGTTTGTCACCTTTCCTTGCGGAAGCCCATCATCCGTAGCCGTGCCTTTCAGAATGATCTGATCCGGCAGCTTTACCTTCGAATCTTTGCCGGCATCCACGACAGGTGCTTTGTTCGGATCAGGTGTGGTTGGTGTCAGCTCTACCGTGTAGGAGGATGCTGTACCAATCTCCAATTTAAGCTTGTTGGAAGGCGCATACGCATTAAACTTCCCTTGTGATTGACCGCCTACTTTAACCAAATACGTTCCTTTTTTCAAACCGTCAAATGTAACGTACGTGGAATGGGCTTGACCCGGTGTTTGATTTTTCAGTTGGAGCCATACGTAATCCTTGGATGTTCCCAGCTTGGCTTCTGTATATTGGTCCTTTTCCAGCTCGATATACAGCTTTTCCGTGATCAGATTGATGCGCTTGAACAGGCCGTCCAGCGGCTTGATCGTATACACGTTGCCGTTTTTGCTCACCTCTGCACCGTAGCCCGTCAATCCGAAAATAGGATCAATCGCGATATCAGCACTTAACGTTTTGAGTGCACCGAACAATCCGAGATCAGCCTCACCGCTCATGCCGCGCCAGCCGTTAAAGAGCGGAACATTTTTACCGCCGCCAGTGCCGTTCGTGCCGTTATTGCCTTTTTCCGCTTGATACGTCCATGCGACCGCCCCGATGTTCTCAGGGTCCGAGCTGATTTGCCCGGAGTTAATCGCTCCAACATTGGCAATTTTAGCTGCATAAGACAGCCGTTGTTGTTCCTCGCGGTGATTGTCCTCATGATGGCGAATCCAGTCATCCATCGCATATCCAGCAAGCGAAGTCGTGTACTGGAAGTTAAACCAGTTCTCCCCGGTAATCGTCACCGGATCGGTGTAGTAGTACCATACGGGCATATGACCGCGTGCCGCACGGGTTTTGGCATTAATTTTACTCATCATTTCCAGGGCTTTGCTTTGCTCGCCCTCTGTATCTATATTCTGTTTGGCTAACGTATATACAGCCTCTTCCCCTGTATTGTCATAGCTATATTCAGAACCGTAAGGATACTTTGTATTTTTAAAATTGTTATATTTGCGATCCATTTTTTCCTTGAGATCATTCGCTTCATCATCATAGCCTTCATCATGAAGTGCCTGAATAATATCCGGTGTGGTCAGTTCGCCCATCAAACCTGTTTCCCAGTTGTACGCGACTGGCCCTTCATACAATGCTTTGAAAATGTTATACGCCCGCAGCAAATAGGTTTCCTTTGGATGCTTGTAAGTGACAAGATCCGGGTATTCCTTGGCAATCTTGTACATGCTGAAATACGTGTTGTATACGTGCGGATAAGCATACCCTCGATAGGTCGGTGTATCGTTAGGCTCTGGCATCAAGAAATCATGAATTAAATAATCCTCATGATGTCCGTTCATCAGATTCGTCCAGATCGCCGTCTCCAAATAATCGTCTACTGCCCGCACCTCTTTGGCGACGGGAGACAGTGTGTTTTTCTCAGCTAGGAACTGCCCGTGGGTCAGACCCCAATCATCCCCCCAGCCCCAATAGCCGTTAAAAATGTTGCGTTTGGATTTGGTATGCATCATCCAATCGTCAAATACCTTGTCGCGCAGATCACCCGGTACATTCCATTGGGTTTTGTCGACCATAAATGTAGCATGCCGTTGCAGCGCGAGATCAATCGGCTCGATGGCATAGAATTGTAACACCGTTTTATTACCGTTGCCGTATTCTACCGTTATGAAGTTTGGACCCAGCTTAGTAAATTTCAGTTCATAAATGTAATGTCCTCCGGGCTTGCTATCCGTCTGCGGAATAGCGGTTCCGTCTGGATAGGTTACTTTGCTGATCGCCTGCTTGGAGCGCAGGTCCACCTTCGCCTTTTGATTCGTAGGCACGATCATACCCGGTACGACTGTTGTATCCACCAAGTTTTCTTGGTACAACGTATCTTTTACATCATGCTCGTCCTTCACCGCCAGAAACTTGAAACCATAGTTTTTGCTTTGACCGGGATTCAGGATTAGGCTTGTATTGGGCAAATACCCCCGGTTGGTGGACTTGATGACATTGGAATGAATATAAAATACATTGAGTCCTTCCAGCCATTTGCCTTCGTTAGCCGGGTTCCACGCCCATTTACTGCCCGGATGCTCCTCATCCCGCCAGTGATCCTGATACTCAAAGCCCGCACCCGTTGTGGAATCAGGAATCAGCAGCAGGGAAGAACCAATGCCGCTGGGACGCCCAGCTGTGATGTAGGAGCTGTTATTGCCGACAAAGGAATGCGTCACCACTCTAGTTTCGTAGATCGCATCACCATTGGTCCACTGCTCATTAAAAGGCAGAGGCAAACCGAAATCGCCAATCTCCAATTTTTTCCCACTGGTATTCTGTACCTGTATATTCCACAACACCGAACCATTCGACTCTGCCGAATACGTTTCGATGACTTTAAAATTGCGTATGCCTTCTGCATGAGTAGAATTCTCGTACGTGACAGTGACACGGTTCCCACTGGTTGTGATCTTACGTGCATCTGCCGACTTGTTCGTCCATGCCTTCGTCCAGCTGCCTCCATCCAATCGGTACGTGAACATCAGCTCCCCTAGCCACTGATGATCTGCGGTGTTCTGTTCAGGTGTTACCGTTGCGTTCATGACATACTCTGTCGGGAAAGCATCTCCCTTGATACGTATGGATGAAATTTCGCCATGCTCGCCTGTCTGAATCGTCAGCTTGTCATTGGATAGTTCATGGGCCTCTGCCGTATGCGTCCCAAACAACACAGACGCTGTGGTTAAAAACAAAAATGCCGCCAATATTCCCTTAAATTTCATCAACACGGCCTCCTTTTGGATCTCGGGGTCCTGATTTGTTTGCCAATCAGCTGAATTCTCTTCATTTCGCCGCAACCTCCTTGGAAATGTAAGCGCTACAACTATATTGTACAAATCCTTGTCCATTGGTAAAATCAACATTTTCAACCGATTTATATAGGATTTCAACCTAATAGAGGGATACTGTTAGATCGGCAATCAACCAAGCTACGACAGATTTATCTGAATTAAGATTACAGAGGATGGAGAGAAAGAAATTTAGATAGAGAGCAAGGAGGCATTTTTAGATATATCGGGGTGTGATCAGATTATACAAACGGACACTTAAAATCGAGAATTTATTTTGAGTTGCTGTAGTGGTTAATCGATACGTTGGGTTTTCCAGAGCGAGGGTATTTATTAAGATAGATTCGCTCCTAAGGTAGAATTTGGAGTCTGCGTATGTAAAGAATTTTGGGGATAGGGTATGGGGTATTTGCTGCTTAGTGATTATTTCAGACATTTGATCCTCCCCGTGCCGTCATTCTTTAAAGTTCGATTATAGTCCATATTTATCTGTTAAATAGGTGGTAGTGAGAGGATTAGGCAAACATTTGGCACGAACGGGATAACGATCGCTTTGTCATCTGGTGCATAATAAAGATGTGAAGTGGGTGTCTGTTTGTACCGTGAAGGAAAGGTCCGTGCAATCGGCGTTAGTAACTTTCATGAGGATCGCCTGATCGATTTGATTATTCATAATGAAGTAGTTCCTGCCGTGAATCAGGTTGAAACGCACCCATTCAACCAGCAAATTGAAAATGCAAAATTCATGAAAGAGAATAATGTTCAGATCGAATCCTGGGCGCCTTTTGCTGAAGGGAAAAATAACTTGTTCCAGAATGAAATATTGGTATCCATAGCTGAAAAGTATAATAAATCCGTTGCTCAGGTGGTTTTACGCTGGTTGACACAAAGAGAAGTTGTTGTGATTCCAAAGTCTGTTCGTAAAGAAAGAATTATCGAAAACTTCAATATCTTTGACTTTGAGTTAAGCCAGGAGGATATGGAGTCGATTACTACGTTAGATACGAAACAGAGCCTGTTCTTTTCACATCGCGATCCTGACATGGTGAAATGGATCGGTACCCGTAAACTCGATATCTAACCATCTTTTAAAAGATCACCCGTAGGTTTTGATTACGCCAAAAGAACCAACAATTAAAAGTATGGAGTAGATGCCCTAAGGATATCTACTCCTCTTTTTCGTTTGCGGTATCAATGTATTTATTAAGCTAACCTGCCCGTTATTTGAGAAAACGACAGCCACTTTATCGTCTGCCGTCTCCTCGTGTTTATTGAACTATCGTTGATATTGGCATTATTATCGAAAAATACTGCATTTCTTTCCCTCTATGCAACCTGCGTAATAACAAGGTGCGCGGAAACTGGTCTTGTTCCTCCAGCTAATGGAGTGATCGTGAGTGCCGCGGCATTGCCAGCAGGATTTCGCACTGTGAGTACTGAATTAATGACCGTTGTTTGCACAAGAGCCATTCCTACTATTTGAGAAGTACCTGTTGCACGCCCGACCACCGTATAAGCCAGATCAGCGCCGTTGAGTGTTAAAATGAGTTGACCCGGTTCGTTTACACCTACCTGAAACAAAACCTGATAAGTGCCAATTGTAGCCAAGTTAAAAGAGCTCGCATTTATACGGGTAATTGCAGTCCCACTGATTGGACCATCTTGCGGAAAACTTACGTCTGTATCGGGAGCAACAGTTGCTGCATTATCAGGAGGCATCAAGGCAAAGAAATCTGCAAAGCCTAATACTCCACCTGCCGGCCCTGCGGGTCCCGCTGGACCTGTTGCTCCTGCTGCTCCTACTGGTCCCGCTGGTCCTACCGGTCCTGCTGGTCCTACTGCTCCTGCTGGTCCTGCTGGTCCCACTGCTCCTGCTGGTCCTGCTGGTCCTGCTGGTCCTGCTGCTCCTGTTGGTCCTGCCAATCCAGCTGCACCAATTGCTCCTGCAATCCCTGCAAGTCCCTGTGGGCCAAGTGCTCCTGCAAGTCCTTCGGGGCCAAGTGCGCCTATCGCTCCTGCAATCCCTGCAAGTCCTTGGGGACCAAGTGCTCCTGCAAGTCCTTGGGGGCCAAGCGCCCCAAGTGCTCCTGCAATCCCTGCCAATCCTTGGGGGCCAAGTGCTCCTGCAAGTCCCTCGGGGCCAAGTGCGCCTATCGCTCCTGCAAGCCCTGCCAATCCTTGGGGGCCAAGTGCTCCTGCAAGTCCTTCGGGACCAAGTGCGCCTATCGCTCCTGCGAGCCCTGCCAATCCTTGGGGGCCAAGTGCTCCTGCAAGTCCTTCGGGACCAAGTGCGCCTATCGCTCCTGCAAGCCCTGCCAATCCTTGGGGGCCAAGTGCTCCTACAAGTCCTTGAGGTCCAGCTTCTGCAATTGCTCCCGCAAGTCCTTGAAGTAATTGCTGACCTTTAGGTGGGGGACACGGTACCCGCACTATTTTTTTAATAACTAGAAGACGTCGTTTCTTTTTTTTTCCTTTTGGATGGCAAACAATTGCGGTTTTCTTTTTGCACGATTTTTTTTTATCCAGAAAACTCAACAGTTTCTTTTTTCTTTTCTTTTGGATGGCAAACATTTGTGGTTTTCTTTTTGCACGTTTTTTTTTATCCGGACAACTCAACAACGACACCTCCCTATAAATATGGTTCAGTGTACGCGAGTTGTTTATTTTAGGCATGGACGAATAGCCGGTTATTCGCTAGGCTAAAATCCATTTTTAGAATATTGGGTGTTAAGTAGGGTGATGTTATACCACAAACCACACCACTCTTTCAGTATAATTACATAATTTAAATCGTCCTTCACTGCGTCAACCAAAATCACATTTGGTTCTTTTTTTGTACCTTACAGTGGCAGTGTGCTCCCTGTTCTAAATTCAAGTATCGTTCCCGGTAATTGAATCATTTCTGTGATAATACAACAAAGCGTTCGACTCCGTAATATTTTTCTCCTAGGCTCACTATCCTGAAACCAATCCTGCTCACATCATTGATCCACCTTGTAGATTCTTCTGGTAAGCGCCTGGTCATCATCGGTCCATGATATTTGGAGCTGTTCGCGGGTTTTTGAGTGCAGGCAGTAGAATACCATCGATTAGCGCTGTGAAGAAAGACTTGTCGAACGGTTTGCGCTGGATGAGTCCACGAAAAGAAGCCATTGAAGTAATGACCTGGCAAGCCATCTCAATGTCCGCGTGAGCAGGAATTTCACCGCGGACGACGGCTCGGTTCATAAGCTCGCGGTTTACAACAACCCATGGCTCGAAAATCCCGGCTGTTCCTGCTTCGGCAAATTCCGGATGCTGCAAAAAGGAGCCTAGGCCCGCTAGGACTCGAAATTTGCGTTCTTCTTCCGCGATCGATTGTGGCTTCAAAAGCACGAGGAGATCTTCGCGCAGGGTTCCTGTATCAGGCAAGCTTTCGAGCTCAAGATGATTTCGATTCATCCATGCCAAGGCGTCTCGGACTAACTCCGCCTTGGAAGACCAGCGGCGGTAAACCGTCGCCTTCCCAGCCTTTGCTCGAGCCGCGACCATGTCCATTGTCATACCATCGAAACTCGTATCGGCGAGGATGTCGATTGCCGCCTCGAGGATTTTATCATCCCTCGTGTGATCTCTCTTGCGTCCCAATGTTTGCGCAGGCTTTTCTGCCACAACCTCAGATAATTCGCCCCTCTCAGACATTTCCTTTTTTATTTTACTCATAAACTTAGCTCCTTTTAAAATATATATTTTAAGAAACTCATTAGTTCCGGAACTTTACAGTTTCGTTTTTGTGTGATTTAATATCATTATCCCACATCCAACGGGAAATATATAGATGGTGCCCCATACCAAAAAGGAGATTGCGACCATGCAGGACAAACCCGTAGCCTTGATCACCGGTGCCAATAAAGGAATAGGTTCACAGATTGCGAAGGATCTAGCGGAACACGGCTTCACCGTGCTCGTTGGATCACGCAGCCTCGAGAATGGAGAAACTGCCTCCGAAAGCATCGGTTCGGATGCGCACGCTCTCCAGCTCGACGTTACCGATCAGGACTCCATTGTTGCTGCAGCAGAGCGTATTCGGAACGAATTTGGTCGTCTCGATGTACTTGTGAACAATGCGGCCATATCACACGCAGGTAAACCGGACCATCCGTTTCCGAGCAGTGGCGCGACGAGCGGTCTTTTGACCGTAGCTTCGCTCGAAGACATTCGTTCGGTTTATGAAACTAATGTTTTTGGTGTCATTGCAGTCACCCAGGCCATGTTGCCACTTTTACGTGAGGCTCCGGCAGCACGCATCGTCAACATGGGCAGCACCGGCGGCTCCCTTAGCTGGAATTCCATTCCGGAAAACTCACATCGTGCGATGTTTGGGGCCTATTCGGCATCAAAATCGGCTGTTCATGCGGTGACACTTGCCTTTGCCTTTGCGCTTGAATCGACAAACATCAAGGTCAATGCGGCCTGTCCAGGTTTTACATCGACTGCGCTCAATAATTTTGCTGGCACTCGTAGTGTTGAACAAGGGGCGCGTGAAGCGGTCCGGCTTGCGATGATTGGTGCGGACGGTCCAACAGGAACGTTCTCAGATGAGGATGGACCCATCGCGTGGTAATTATAATTTATACAACAATGGTTAGTAGCCTAAGGGGGATTTCATGATGCGTGTTTTCGTAACAGGAGCAACAGGTTACATCGGTTCCGCTGTCGTCCGTGAACTCATTGATGCGGGTCATCAGGTCGTCGGTCTTGTGCGCTCAGACAATAGCGCTGCGAAACTAAAAGAGGCCGGGGCCGAAGTGCACCGCGGTGACATTGACGATCTCGACAGCCTTCGTAGTGGCGCGGCTGCTGCGGATGGCATTATTCATCTGGCATTCAATCACGACTTCTCGAACTTCGCCAGGGCACTCACAGCAGATCTGCACGCCGTCGAAGCGATGGGGGCGGCGCTGGAAGGGTCCGGGAAGCCGTTCGTGATCACCACGCACGCCAATGGAGTGGCAGCAGAAAACGTAATGTTATTGCTGGCTGAGCGCGGAGTGCGGACATCGATCGTAGAGCTTTGTCCTTCGGTACACGGTGAGGGTGACACAGGATTTGTGCCGAGACTGATCAACATTGCCAAAACGAAGGGCTTCTCAGCCTATGTAGAAGAGGGGACCAACCGCTGGCCGGCTGTGCACCGCCTTGACGCCGCATATCTATACCGCCTTGCGTTAGAAAAGGCACCCGCCGGTTCACGACTAAATGGGGTCGCAGATGAAGGCGTGCCATTTCGCGACATCGCAAGTGTTATCGGTAAACACCTGAACGTGCCTGTAGTCAGCATTTCACGTGAAGAAGCAGACACCCACTTCGGCTTCCTCAGCACACTTGCAGCGCTCGATATCCCGAGATCAAGCGTTGCAACTCAGGAACTTCTGGGATGGCGGCCTGTGCAACCTGCACTGATCCACGACCTCGAACAGTCTCACTACTTCAACAACTGATTGGAGACGAGATCGAGAATCGATCATGGGCCGCTTAATAAAGCACTTGAGAAAAGCGAAGCAAGACATGGACTAACAACAACATGTATGAAATAGAAGTTTGGATATTAAAACAAGATCAACACGAGCGCATACCACACTAAATGTTGTTACCTTCATTCGCAGCAAACTATTCTGGCTAATCGTATTGTTAGGTCACTTCCCACAAGGAAATTTTTCATCTTCACTTATGGCATGGTTCACCGCGTTGTCTGAAGGGGCAAGTTCTCAAAAAAATAGTCTCCTTATCAGAGACTATCCGCGATCTTCCTGTTTGATAATCATACGATAAGCGGTAGCTTTTCATCATTCTTTCAAAAAAGGGCCATCCTTTTGCGGGATAGCCCTTGCTTTAATTTCACATTTTTTTGCAAAGAGAATAAGGGGCTGGATTCCTCCATTTGCGCTTTTGCTTACTTTAATATTGTCCTTTAATTACAAAAAACGAACCCCGAATTGTTCCAGCTAGTTTAGATTTCTGCCTAGCAAACTTAAACTTCCCTTCTAGCTCCTTTGGTACCTCCATCCCCTCAGAAAGCTTAAAACCAACAGCCCGCTTTTTAGGATCATCCACCGTATACATGACATTGATTGCAAGACCATCCTCATAAAAAACGTAGGTAAATTGGATATTTTCCACTTGAAAACGCGACGTTTCTAAAGGTTTAGCCGCAAACGCAATATCACGTTCTTCTCTCAAAATTCGGTTCACATAATCAAGGCTCTCCTGGCTTTCGCTAGCTGGTACAACCGTAAATTCATACTTGTATTTGTTCATAAAATAACGGGCCTCATTAGCACGTAAACCAGCAAGCGCTTCTGCTACAGGTGAAGACTCTAAACCAACCGTAGATACATCTTTAAAATCAACGAGATACGACATTTTCATTCCTCCTCTTCTCTCTTTACGCCCTAACAGCTTCCGCATTTCACCAAAATCGATTTCATTTTTCAAGTTGTTGTAGAAACACACTTATAGCCGGACTTCAAATTAATTCTCAATTCTCTTATCTACCACATAGTATACCAAAATTGATTCAAGAGAAGATTTTGAATGGCGAATTTGTTAGTTTGTTAAATAGTGTTCACATAGACTGGTATTCACAAACACCGCTTTTAATATTCGACCAGCGAGATAATACGATGCTGCCTATAGTTCCTCGAAGCCGGGAAATTAAGGATTCAGAGTATGTCCTAACAAAAAACTCTCGGCCTGTGCACTGTACTCCATTAAGGAGGTTCAGATTCACAAGCCAAGACATTTTCATTCATGATGGTGGCCGTTAGTCCATGTTTGTTTGGGAAAGACCCTCTGCATGGAAGGGGGCGTACCCGCATATGTAAACCAAATAAGTACGATACCTATCTATCATGAAAATATAGATGCACGGTTGAAGAATTATATCGTGCCTGTAATTGCGCTAAACTTTATAACGGTTATACACGAGCGCCAAATGGAAAAGATCGCCTGGGATGACAAGTTGTTGCGGCAGATGATCGCGGCTATGGACGAAGGCTTTCGCGTGTTTGAGGCCTTACGTTATCCGCTAACGCCGGCCGTGCAAGCTTTACTAATCCGCAAACGACCGGCGTTGATGCGCCTTTTTATGAAAATTTATTATAGGATGCCGATCAGCCGGCTGATTGACGGATCCGTAGGGGAAATCGTAGCTTTGAGCTGCGTGTTTCACCTTTGGAAGGAACAGTCCCGGGTCCCTACACCCTGGGACCAGTTGGAAAAGCGTTTTGAAGCCAAGGTCAACCGTTCATAACTTTTACCCGAGGAGTAATCAACCGATGATGATCCTAGTTCTACAAAGAAGACTTTGAGCATTATAAAACAAGGGGCGTTCAGTTGCTTGAATCTCCGAAACTTAACGCGACAGCATGACGCGTTTACCGGTCTATATATTCAAATTAAGCTGCAGTCCAAACCGCATTGGATCAGATGTCTCCTGAATACAAGGGTGTTTATCGGGGATCTTCATTCTGCGGTGTCGTTGGAAACCTTATTGGAGTTCCCCACCTCTGATGCCGTTCTGAAAGCCGGTGTCTGATAAAAATATAGTATTAGACTGAATTGAATATAGTAATAGCGGCAGCCTTGGACTAAAAAAGGAGAAAGTCCTAGACTACCGCTGTTCTTTATTTAACTAACGTTCCTCGTTAGTTGAATAAGCACGCTTTCTTTTATTACACAATATCTTCGTACTGTTCAGTATTTCTATCATTCATCTTTTACTTTTATAATGAGAAGTGTTAGACTAATATAGGTTTTATATACTTATTACCGATTACTAAGATGTGTAATCAATGAAAGGATTTGATGAATGTGGAATCGACTAATTTCAAAGTTATACCTGAAAAACTTAAAGGTAGGACGATTGAAGATGTCGCCATCACTACTAATGCTGTGGTTATTAAATTTACTGATGGTACTTATTTAGATATCTATCTCGATGAGGCTGCACAAACATTAAAGACATCAACAAACAAGCTGGATAGTTAACTCAACACTTTACACTTAGCTATCATTTTCCCAGCTTCCTCCTTCACAGTTTGCGTCAAATGCGACATAAAACCTCCACTTATCTTGTTCAACTAAACTGCCCGTTAGCTCAATGAAAAAAAAGCAGCCCCTCATGAACTGCCCTACTGCTACTCACTTCAACAATAGGATGAGTTCATTCAAAGGCTACCTCATTTACCAAGTAATCCAACCACTCGTTCGTTTGTAACTGTGTAGGAGCTCGTATTCTTCACTACGCATCAGTCGTTTCATTTTTGTTCTATACAGACGATAATCATCTTTTCTTGCTATTTTACATTCTTTGTTGTAATGAACACTCTTGATTCCTTTACGGAAATCCTTAAGCTTCTCTTTTCTTGGATCTTTGGGCTTATTATTGATCTCCAGACTTTGCTGTTTCTCATCTTCCCAGAATTGAATCTCTTCCCGTGTAAACATCTTCATCCCCGTTGTGCCGGGTTAGATTTTGGCATTTGAAGCCATGACCTTAGACACAACTAATAGAAGAAGATCTTCGGATTGAACATTAGCTCACCTCTGATTTTATTCTCCCTTATTTTAACATATTTATAACTATCCTGCCCGTTAGTTTAATAAAAAGAGCAGACTTGAAGCGCCTGCTCAACATTGTGTGTTATTTAACTATCGTTCCTCGTTAGTTTTACGCCTATCCATAGAAAGCCTCGTGTGTACCTGTCATATCTGGCATCGTGATATCCATGGTCACCAGGTCCAGTTGCTTCTCAGACGAAGATGACTCCGGTCAGTGCTTCGCTCAAAGCCCATTAACCGATAGTTAAGCAGATTGAAACTCTGGATCTGGAGCGGTTGCTTCTCTCGCCGATACCAGAGTTAGGTTGCGGGGGCAATTTCTGTCTGCATGCTGATATTGCCTTCAAGAACTGAACTACGAGCTGAAACTTAAGTATATGAAGAAGATCAGAAAATAAAAATTCTGGAAGTTGCCTGTGTATGTTAATAACGCAAAGGAACGGAGGAGATTGCCTTGAGGTTTCTACTGGTTGTCATGTCGATAGGAATTGTTTAAAAGTAAAAAAGGAGAGATGGCATAAAAATAAGCCATCTCTCCTTTTTCATTTATATAAAGCGGGTAATGGGAATCGGACCCACGCTACCAGCTTGGAAGGCTGAGTTTTACCATTGAGCTACATCCCGAAATAGATGCCGGTGAGAGGACTCGAACCTCCACGGTTTCCCTCACGATTTTGAGTCGCGCGC